>CAWBGW010000078.1:0-86917 GCA_963788345.1 uncultured Acidobacteriota bacterium
GGCAGTCGTTCTCGGACAAGTGAAGTACTACTTGAATTGTCCGGTAACGCGACTTCCCGGGAGTTGACCCGAAATCGATGGGTCGGCCAGAGGGAGCGCGGTCCCCATGCATCTTTTTCGTTGGTCTCCCCGTATAGCTCAGTATCCAAGCCTCGGGGAGGCGAAGCAATGAGCATCAACGATTTACCGGCGATTATGGGAACAGTTCTGATTGTTGCCGGCCTCGTCCTAGTGGGCGTTTCCACATGGTCCCGTGCCGAGGGGAGTGAAAAGACCACTCAGGCCGGGGCGCTCATCATTGTGGTCGGCGCATTCCTCTTGGGGCTGTCGATATTCGTGTCGCATGGAAAATAGGGCTCAGGTCCGCGCGCCATTCAAATTAGGACACTACCGGCCTTTCTGGTTGGATGGTCGGCAATCCGGAGGTTATGGCAAGGTCCTGGTAAACGCGGTAACCGGAAAATTGGGTTTCTAGTACGGCGAATGTCCCGTATCCGACTACACGTCCATTTGATCGGTGGCATCTAGGGCCGAGTTATACGGCACTTTTCGGCTCGGCGGGCAATAGCATCACCAATGGCGTGAGCGATCGCTGAAATTCTGCCGGCATTGTGTGACTGGAGAGGCGACGTTTCACCCGACCCTGTTGTGATGCGCAGATGCCATGTCGGTTTCATTGCGTAATATCCAGACCCGCAGAGAATCAACACGATCATCCCGGAAAGGGACCAACTGTGACTACCACTGGCCGCACCGAAAGACATGAACGCAAGTGCCATGACGGCCACAGCTATCAGTTTGCCTCTTCGAGGATTCTGGACAGCAGTGGTCACCGAGGTGATGCTTGCAGTTGAATAAGCGCTGTCTCCAATAGTGACGCAGGTGTCCGTGACCCTGGCTCCAGTTTCATCTTCGTAGTAGGTGGCATCACTTCCCATGGATAGTACCTCCGTTGCTTATCTTAGACGTGAATCGATGGCGAATCGCAATCTTTCCCGTGCTACCTCCTAGTAAAGATTAGACACCGTCACTTGAGGTCTTGCGCCGTCAAAATTCGTTTACACACTACCAAAGTCCTGATAAACGCCGAAACCGGAAAATTGGGCAAGTTTCCGATTATCCGACTATACGTCCAGTTGTTCGGGGTCACTGCACGGGATTACTTCCGGATGGCTCGTCAACCGGGAGCAATCACGGTCACTCCTACAAGCCGACTTCTCAGGACTTGAACACCATACATTCGACGATACTTTGACTTGGTGAAAACCCGGAAGCCGGATGCCGCCGACGGAAGCGCGACCACAGACGTTGCAGGCGAATAAAAGGTCGCGGTGAAATAGTTTTCGGGCTTCAAGGGGAATGCGGAGCCCCTATTCCCTCACCCCCCCAACTCTCCTCCGAGAATGAGCGCCGTCGCGACCTATGCGAACCGAAAGTTCGCGCGGGGGTTCCGGCCCGCAGTCCACGGCATCGTTCGTAGCGGGAGAGCCGTCCAGATCACCAATCAACAAACGCCGCCGCCTTCCAGACAAATAGACCGCCAATAATCGTCGTCCATTTCTTTCTTCACAACGGCCATTGGATCAACACTGTCGCTGGCTTTTCGCTGTGGAAGGTACGGGGCCAACGCGTTGGCCGCGACGACAATCGCCACAGCGGCGGCAAGACCGTCGCGTATACTCTGGTCGAATCCGCCGGAGTGATCAGCAGCCTGAGCCTGCGCTCTCGGATTATTACGGGGGGCTTGGGCCGGCGGGTTTGGAATCTCCGGGAGCGCGGCGAGTACGGGATAGAGCGCGGGATCGCGCGGTGCGGCAGCTCTGGCCTTGTATTGCGCTACCTGCTGTTGAAGGATCGCAATATTTCCGCCCTCGCACGATTGGGCCTTGGCGTGCCAACTCTGCGCCTGGGCCTGATCGGCGCGAACGCCGCTCCCGGTGGCGTACAAATCTCCGATGGCCATCATGGCCAGGCAATTGCCGCCGTCGGCGGCCTTGGTATAAGACTCCATCGCCTTTTGGTGCCAATAGGGCGGATCACCGCCCAGCTTTCCGGTGTCGTATTCAAAGCCCAGAACCAGCCATCCGTGAGGGTCGCCCGCGTTGGCGGCTTTCATCGCCCAATACGTTGCGCGCTCGCCGCTCACGGGAGTTTTCTGTTCGGCATAGGCATCGGACAGTGGCGACATCGCCGGCACATAGTTGGCTTCGGCGGCTTTCTGCAGAAGCTGGAACGACTGCGACGCGTCGGCAGGCACGCCCAGTCCGTCGTGATAAAGGATTGCGAGTTCATAGGACGCCTGAGCGTCACCACGATCCGATGCCTGGTGATACCAGTAGGCGGCGCCGGCGTAGTCGTGTTGCGCGGTTCCGTCGGGGGCCAGGGCGCCGGATTGATAGAGCCGACCGAGCGCGAGTTGGGCCTTGGCGTCTCCCGCATCGGCTTTCGCGGTGAGCGCGCGTTTCAGCCGGTCGAGCGCGGTTTGATTCGGACCCGGGTTAGCGAGCATCGGCTTGGTAAATCCAGTTGACTGGGTTCCATAAGCGAAGCCGGTTTTGCGCAGCGCCGCGAGCGCCTTCGACTGCCAGCGCCTTCTCCTGTTCCAGGCCGATATCGCTGGGGCCGATCATCAATCGCGTGGTGCCGCCGAGGAAAACAAACAGCGTCACGTTATTGGGCGGTCCGATCCAAAAAGCCGCATCGCCCAGGCCGGGCAGATCGGTCGGATGGTCGTAGGTGCGCGTGTCTACCTGCTTGTGAGTCTCGTCCACGGCGTGAGCGTCGGGCGTCGGCGAGTACCGGACTTCGAGGCTGAACGTCAACCACCTTCGCCGGCTTGGGCTGATTGGGCGCAAAGTTTGTGAAAGTCGCAGCCCTGCTCAGGCGTGCCGCTGGTGAAGTCCGGGTCGAGAAGCGAGCGAAAGGGCGCGGTGGGTTTGGGCGGCTGGAGCGTCGTTCCCACAACGGCTTCCGCGTCGGCTTTCGAGAGCAGCTCGCATGCTGTTTTATTTTGCGCATAAGCCGGCAAGCCCGAAACGACGGCCAATCCAAGCAGGAGAACGAAACACTTCGACAAGTGTCGCATGGTGCGCGAAGTATAAATCACGTTGAGGCCTCTCAAGTCCTGATAAACGCGGTAACCGGAAAATTGAAGTACTACTTCAAATGGACGGCAATCTGACTGCTGTGGGCCGATTGCTGGTGGTAAAGCGATTTATCAACAACCAACTGTGGAAAGCTCAGGAGTCGTCGGTACCGTTCTACCGTTCCCTGAAAACGAGAAAAAGCAAAGCAGTCAAAGGCAAGCCACAGACTATGGCAACAACGCCTGCGACAACCGAATGCCACTTGATGCAGCCGAACGCGAAATCGACCACGGCGCAGACTGAAAAGAAAAGTGCAGTGGGATGCTTCATTTTCACCAGCATTATGCTCTACTCCGCACAACGCTGAACATACCCAGCGAGAACAGGCGTTATCACCAGCTAATCGGCAAGTGCCTGGTTAACGTGGTGCATTCAATAGGTCGATGCAACACTCAGGTCGAACGCGGCTTGCATTGAAAACAAAGGCTAAATCGCTGGCTAGGGTTAGATCGGCCGGAAAACTGCCCTGGCTAGGTTTTGACCGAGTACAGCCAACAGACCGCTTCTCTCGGGAAAGCATTGTCGAATCAACGCTTTGGATGGTGTTGCATCGACCGGTTGAGCTGGCAACGGTAACCGGAAATCTCTAACAACGTCGGCTCTGTCAAACCATTTATGAGCGCACTTCTCCGTTCACTTCAAAGAGTGTCTTTGTTCGTCGTGTTCTTCGGCCCTGTCGACGACCACGGCTCGCCTGTAATCTTTCGGTCGGTTTCAGTCCGACCCACACATCTCTTCGATCCCAGCTTCAGACCATGATTACTCGTTCGAACTCCCTCTCGCGAGGGAGCGGGATGCCCATTCACTTGGACGGCGTTCTACTGCACGCCATTTCCGGTTTCGAGCTGTCCCGCGTGCGAACCGAATTTGACCCAGTCTGAATATTCCCAGCCCTTCCGCCACATCCAGTACAACCGCACTCCGAGCCTTCGGGCCATGGCCACCTTGGCAATGTTCCGCTGCCGGCGCAGCGCCAGATGCTTGTACCGTCGTCTCCAGTCCGCATCGCAACGCGCTGCCGCTTGCGCTGCTTCTCCCAGCAAGAAACGCAACAGAGAGCTGCCTTGCTTGGTGATGTGTCCCAGCCGTTGATGGCCAGCACTGGAGTCCTCGCAGGGGATCAGTCCGACATAGCTGCCGATCTGCTTGCCGCACTGGAACCGCTCCGGAGTCCCGATGATCAGCACGAAGGCCAGCGCCGTGATGGGTCCCACGCCGGGATGCGTCATCAGCCGCAGCACTTCGGGCCGTTTCCTGGCTTCCTGCTCGATCGCTGCAGTTAGCCCTTCGATGGTGGGGTTCATCCCGTCCAGCAGCTCCAGCAGATCTTTCCGGCGCCGCGATGCCCACGGTGCCAGCGGAAGCTTTTCCAGCTGTGCGCGCCCTGCTTCGCTCCACAGCTTTTTCTTCCGTCGCTGGCCTTCGTTCATCGCCAGGGCCTGCAGCTGATTCATGATCCGCGTGCGCATCTGCACCAGACGATGCCGATGCCACAGCAGTTGCCGCAGATCCCGATTCTCCGGACTGGGTACCCAGATGCGAGGAAAATTATTTTCCCGCAGCAGTCGCAGCAGCAGTCGGGCGTCCTCCCGGTCCGTCTTCTGTTTGCGGACTCGCTTGGTTTTGATCTTCGCCGCATCGCCGATCCACAGCTCCATACCGAGTTCCGCCAGCAACCGCTCGAACCAGCGGGAGTAGCCCGTGGCCTCGATCCCTACTCGCACGCTGACTCCCCGGGTCGCCAGTTCCCGGTAAAACTTCTCGGCTTCTCCCGCACTGTGGTTCAGTTGCCGTTCCTCATACTCTCCCGTCTCTGTGTCTACAAACGCGATGTACTGGTCGCTCGGATGATAATCTGTGCCTATAATCACCATGTTCGGCTCCTTTCTCCCGAGCCTTTGGTCATCGACAAACCATAGTCTACTCGGGTCTAAGGAGCCGACGTGTTATGCAATCACTTGCGGCGAATGTCCGGTAATCCGACTACACGTCCAATTGGTGGTTGAACCGAATGCAACGCGCACACTATCGGACCGATGAACCCTGATTCGGTGAATCGAAACACTCCGCGATACGCCGGTCTTCTCCAAAAGAAAGAGTATTGAGGGCTTTGGCGACGTCTTCGAGGTTTTGCGGCGAATCTGCTGAGGTCCAGGCAATCAGGACGTAACCGTGATACCAGGTCGAAAACAGCGCGAGCACACCGTAGCGGCTGCGGAAATCGCTTCGGGCAAAGTCTCGACCTGCAACGGTGACCGGGTACGCCCCCCGCGTGACTTTGTTGTGTTCGGGATCTCCCTTAACGAATGTCAGCTCCATCAAGGTGTTGAATCGCACCAAGATTGGATGTTTGAGCGGCGTCTGGAGTAGATCCATTTCAAGCCATTCGTTGGAGGCATCGGTCGAGGCTGGTTTTGCTTTGAGAAGGACCATCTTGGATTGACCCGGCGACGGTGTACCAATTTTTTGGAACTTCCATCCGTCGGGCAGGCGATACGTGAGCGCAAGGCACTCGTTGGCGTAGACCGCATCGGTGACGTTTGTGTCGGGCTTGAAGGGAGCAGCATCCTGTGCTGCCGTGTAAGCAGCCGCAGAAAGAATAATTCCGGTGAGAATCATCGCGCGAATTAAGTGCATGTGCCCTCAATCGTGCAAGTGTAAGAGAGCCGGTGCCGGCTTTCAAGCTTCTCCGTGCCATTCGTCCCTGTAAGGTGCGTTAGCTTAGCATCAAGCGGCCCGGGAGGTACGTCAGGTTGTCCAATGCCCAGAAGAACAGGTAGAAAGCCATTGCGCGGCTCACGATCAACACAGCTTCTCTTTTTGACATTCTGCCCTCCGTAAGGGAATGTTAACAGCAAGATCGCCCAACGGCACCAGAACGGAGCAAAGTCCTGAGCAACGCCGAAACCGGACGATTGCGGGGCAAATTTCAGATTATCCGACTTATCAGGAGTTGACCGGTTCCTTGACATCGCCTTGTGAAAATATATAGTGTGTTTTGCTTGTTCTCGCCTCCTTCGTATCTCCGTGAACCTTCGTTTGTCGTTAGCTTCGTGGCTGCACCCTCGCGCAGGGCCGCACGTAACAGAACGGGTGCACCTTGCGCAGCGCTCGTGCTGATCAGGCAATAGAAGGCGACCAGAACACGCGGAGGCTTTGATGCAGGCCACAGGCGAAACTGGAACCGCAGAGCAACCTCGATGGAACACGGTAGAAGAACTGTGCGACCGTTATCTGGGCGGACGCCCATCCGAAGCCGTTCTTCAAGTGCTTAAGAAGGCGGAACAGCAGCGGCCAGAGGTGCGCGATTTCGTCGAGCGCGCGTTTCGGCTCATGGCGATCTCGAGATCCGACCCACGCGACATTTCTCCCTTCGTGGCGCGCTTCTTCGCAGTACTGGCGCCAGCCATTTTGCCAGGCGCCTGGGGAGGAATGGTGCCGCCTCTTACGATGCCGGGCCGGCACCAGAAAATTGACGCCTATTTGAGCTCGAATCCGTGGACGAAGTTTGAGCCAAGGACGGTTATGTTGGACGTGGGTTGCGGGTTTCCTCCGCAGACTTCAATTGATGCGGCGGAGGCATTCCCGGAATGGCAAATCGTCGGGATCGATCCCGCTTTTGAACCATACCTCCTGTACGACGAACAAGGAAACTATGCATCACTCGACTGGAGTGGAAGCGTACGTTATTTTCAGGCCACCCGGCCAGAGAACTTTCTCAGTTTGTTCTCCGATCGGAATGCTACGATTCAGCGTTTTTCAGATGCGTTCGCACGACTGCTCCCCAGTATTCCCGCCGACGAGGGAGAAATGTCCACCGCGGAGCAAAGCGGCATGCGTCTGATTCGCCAACCGTTGAAGGCGTACGAGCGAGGCAACCTCAAATTCATTCAGGGTGGATTCGGATCCACCGACCTGCCGGAAGCAGGAGTCGTACGCGGTTTCAATGTCCTGCTCTACTTTGACGCAGATTTTCGCCATAAGGCGGAAGAGTGGGCGGCACAGGTTCTCCGTCCCGGAGGACTGTTCATTTGCGGCAGGGACGATGCCGCATCGCTCAATGCGCACTACACTGTGTATCGCAGCGAGGGCCAACAGCTAGTTGAAAAGGAATTCGCGTTCGGCGTGGAAGCAGTGCGTCAATCTGCCTGGTTTGCACTGCATGATGGCCAGCGGGAGACGTGGCGACTTGCGGAACTGTTGGGCATCCTTCGGTCTGACCGACCGTTTCTCCGCGATTACGACACTCGGCTGGACGCTCTACTGGCAAAAAACAGATTGGCAGTTCGCGATTCGAACGGATACCTCAACGAGCCGTCCGACCCGATCGGGCCGGCGCGGGCACTTCTGGCATACGAGGCGATTTCGCGCGAGATGGAAGCGGAGTTCGCCGGTCGGGCTGTATCCGTGCTTCAGCGGGCGGGCCTCAACGCGTGGCGCAATCCGGTGGGTCACATTGCAGTGGGCCACTGACAGGTGTAATCGTTCTGGACGCCGCTGGGATTCCTTTCAGGATGCTTGCGGGGAGTTAGGACTGCTTTAAACGCCGAAACCGGAAAGTCGGTCCTAGGCACCCCAAGTGATTGCATAACACGTCGGCTCCTTAGACCCGAGTAGACTATGGTTTGTCGATGACCAAAGGCTCGGGAGAAAGGAGCCGAACATGGTGATTATAGGCACAGATTATCATCCGAGCGACCAGTACATCGCGTTTGTAGACACAGAGACGGGAGAGTATGAGGAACGGCAACTGAACCACAGTGCGGGAGAAGCCGAGAAGTTTTACCGGGAACTGGCGACCCGGGGAGTCAGCGTGCGAGTAGGGATCGAGGCCACGGGCTACTCCCGCTGGTTCGAGCGGTTGCTGGCGGAACTCGGTATGGAGCTGTGGATCGGCGATGCGGCGAAGATCAAAACCAAGCGAGTCCGCAAACAGAAGACGGACCGGGAGGACGCCCGACTGCTGCTGCGACTGCTGCGGGAAAATAATTTTCCTCGCATCTGGGTACCCAGTCCGGAGAATCGGGATCTGCGACAACTGCTGTGGCATCGGCATCGGCTGGTGCAGATGCGCACGCGGATCATGAATCAACTGCAGGCTCTGGCGATGAACGAAGGCCAGCGACGGAAGAAAAAGCTGTGGAGCGAAGCAGGGCGCGCACAGCTGGAAAAGCTTCCGCTGGCACCGTGGGCATCGCGGCGCCGGAAAGATCTGCTGGAGCTGCTGGACCGGATGAACCCCAGCATCGAAGGGCTAACCGCAGCGATCGAGCAGGAAGCCAGGAAACGGCCCGAGGCGCTGCGGCTGATGACGCATCCTGGTGTGGGCCCGCTGACGGCGCTGGCCTTCGTGCTGATCATCGGGACTGTGGAACGATTTCAGTGCGGCAAGCAGATCGGGAGCTATGTCGGACTGATCCCGTGCGAGGACTCCAGTGCGGGCCATCAACGACTAGGCCACATCACCAAGCAAGGCAGTTCTCTGCTGCGTTTCTTGCTGGGAGAAGCAGCGCAAGCCGCAGCACGATGCGATGCGGACTGGAGACGACGGTACATGCATCTGGCGCTGCGCCGGCAACGGAACATTGCCAAGGTGGCCATGGCCCGAAGACTCGGAGTGCGGTTGTACTGGATGTGGCGGAAGGGCTGGGAATATTCAGACTGGGTCAAATTCGGTTCGCACGCGGGACAGCTCGGAACCGGAGATGGCGTGCAGTAGAACGCCGTCCACGTGAATGGGCATCCCGCTCCCTCGCGAGAGGGAGTTTGAACGAGTAATTATGGTCTGAAGCTGGGATCGAAGAGATGTGTGGGTCGGACTGAAACCGACCGAAAGATTACAGGCGAGCCGTGGTCGTCGACAGGGCCGAAGAACACGACGAACAAAGACACTCTTTGAAGTGAACGGAGAAGTGCGCTCATAAATGGTTTGACAGAGCCGACGTTGTTAGAGATTTCCGGTTATCCGACTACACGTCCAGTCGGTGGCGCTGAATGGAGTGCAACGCGTCCAAACCGTGAAGAATTACTCGTATCTCAGCGCGACCATCGGGTCGACGCTCAACGCACGCCGAGCGGGGATATAACAGGCGACTAGCGCGACGAGCCCCAGCAGCACCCCAACTGCAATCATCGTCGCTGGATCGTTCGTGTGCACATCGTAGAGCATGGACTTCAAATAGCGGGTCACGCCTAGCGCGACGCCGACGCCAGCCGCCAAGCCGGCAATCACCAAAATAATGCCATGACCCACAACCAGGCGCAGTACATCACTTTGCCGCGCGCCCAGCGCTACGCGAATGCCGATTTCGCGGGTGCGTCGCGACACTTCGTACGACAGCAAGCCGTACAATCCGATGGACGCAAGCAGCAGGGCCAGCACGCCGAAAAATCCCGAGAGTTTCGCAATCATGCGCTCCTGAAACAGCAACTGATCGATCAGCTGCGTTTGCGTGTGCACGTTAAAGACCGGCAAGTTGCTGTCCATCTGGCTGACCACGCTGCGGACCGCCGAAGTCATCGCCGCTGGGTTCGCCGTGGTGCGCAGCTCGAAACTCGTGTTGCCACCGCTCGACGGCACGTACATCGTCGGCTCAATCGTGCTTCGCAGGTCCTCATATTTCGCATCGTTGACCACGCCAACGATGGCCCAACCGGGGCTTCCCGTCTCTCCTTTTTCGGGATCGGCCTCCTCTTGGCCGAACCGCTGCCCAAGCGGATTCACTTTGGCAAAGTATTTTTGAACGAAGGTCTTGTTCACAATCACCGGAACGGCCGCCTCATCGGCTGCGCTCGTGGCGGGAGCTCTTGCATTTGGCGGTAGGGGCGTGCCCGCGTCTTTCGCGTCCTGCGCCGCTTCCCGCGCCGCCCTAATTTCCTGCGCGATTTCCGCTCCGGCAAAATCGGCCGAAGTAAAATTTCGTCCCGCAAGCAGCTTCATGTGCATCATCGAAAAGAAATCTGCCCCCACCGGAAGATAATCCGCGTCAGACTCCTGATCCTTCGGCGTGCCAGCAAGATGAAAGCCCGTTGACCACAGGCTGCCGCTCAGCAAAGTACTGTTCGAATAGCTCACCGATTCAACGCCCGGCAGAGCGCTCAGTCTCTCCTGCAAATTGCGGTAAAAGTTATCGATTTGAGGCGCCTTGTATCCCATGAGCGTGGGGTCCAACTGGAAGGTCAGCAGATTGCGCGTATCGAACCCCGGATCGACGTTTCTCAGGTTTTGCAGCGTGCGCACCAAAAGGCCCGCGCCGAAGAGCACCACCACGGCGAGCGTCACTTGCGCTACCACAAGCCCATTTCCCACGCTGAGCCAGCGGCCGCCCGCGCGGCTCTCTCCGGCGGAGCTGCCCGCGCGTTCCTTCAGCGCCGGCGTCAAATCCAGCCGTGTGCTGCGAAACGCGGGCGCGAGTCCGAAAATAATTCCCGTAACCACGGAGGCGGCCAAAGTAAATCCCAGGACGCGCCAATCAATGCCCGGACTAAACCCAAACGGTCTGTCCGAATTGCTCTCCATGAGTGAAACAATGGCCCGCGTACCCCACTCGGCAAATAAAATTCCCAACGCCCCGCCAAGCAGGGAAAGAATCACACTCTCAGTGAGCAATTGGCCTACGATTCTCACGCGGCCCGCGCCGAGCGCAAGCCGCACTGCCATTTCTTTTTGCCTCGCCCTTGCACGCGACAGCAGCAATCCGGCGACGTTGGCGCAGGCGATCAACAGCACAATTCCTACCGCGCTCATCAAGACGTACAGTTCCGTAGAAATATGCTGGGTCGCACCGGTCAATCCCGACTGTGCAGGCAGAGCGTCAACCCGCGGATCATCCTCGGGCTTGGAGAAGGCCTTTGGGCCATGCAGCATGGCATTCTGAAAAAGTGTCGTTACGGCAGCCTGCGCCTGCATCCGGCCAACGCCAGGCTTCAACCGGCCCAGTATCACCAGCCACCAACTGTAAACATCGGTCGCGCGCGTTTTCACCCACGGCTGTGGACTCACCTGCGGCAAGACTGAGAGCGGTACCCAAACGTCATAGATTCTTCCGGGACTCAGGCTGTTGAATCGTGCATCGGCCACGCCGATAATCGTGAACGGCACGTTGTTCAGGCGAACGGTCTTACCGATCGCCGAGGCGTCACCTCCGAACTGGCTCTTCCAGTAGCCATAGTTCAATACCGCCACCGGCGGCGCGGAAACAGAATCGTCGCTCGGCCCGATCAGCCGCCCCGCCGCCGCGCCCACACCGAGAAGCGAGAAATACTCTCCGGAGACTCCCTGCGCGTCCAATACGCTCGCGCTGCCATTGCCGCTCAAGTCGAGCTGCCCGGCGTTTGCAAATGCTGCGACGTTCGAGAAGACATTGCCATGCGCAACCACGTCTTGGAAGAACGGCTCCGAGAACGAGCAACTGGACGCTGGCCCGCGGTTTGGCGAGTACGTCTGCGTGCAGTCGCCGTAACTGCTGCTGCTGTGCCGCTCGGGGACTTTGCGTGCGCTCCACTTCAGCACTACCACGCTCTGCGGATCTTGCACCGGCAATCCACGCATGAGGATGCCGTCGATCAAGCTGAAGATCGCCGTGTTGGCGCCGATGCCCAGGGCGAGGGTTAGGACGGCGACCGTCGTGAAGCCGGGAGACTTACGCAAAATGCGGACGCCGTAACGAATGTCCTGCCAAAGGGTTTGCATACCATACTCCTAAGCAGTCGCTTCAAAGTCACCGATCCCGGGATTATAGACAAAAAAGGGTAGGCAAGTGGGCGATTAACGCCGAAACCAAAAAGTCGGTCCTCAGCACCCCAAGTTTCCGGTAACGCGTGCCAGTTCAACCGGTCGACGCAACACCATCCAATGCGTTGATTCGACAATGCTTTCCTGAGGGAAGCGGTCTGTTTGGCTGTACTCGGTCAAAACCTAGCCAGGGCAGTGTTCCGGCTGATCTAACCCTCGCGAGCGATTTAGCCTTTGTTTTCAATGCAAGCGGGTTTCGACATGAGTGTTGCATCGACCTATTGAATGCACCCGACTAATCAGAATTATCAGTTTCGATGTCTGGTTCTGTGTTGGCGATTCTTGCTCGCATTGCCTTTTGCGATTGCGCTTGCCGACCGACTCCACATGCGCTCAGAACACCCCGGCGATCTGGTAGAATTCGCGGAATGAAGAGACGAACATTGCTGATGGCAGCGTCGTTGGCGGTGCTGGCGCCCTGCGAAATAGCAGAAGCGATGAAATCGACATTCGCTTCGGGTGCGCCTGAGAGTTTGGCAAGGGGAGAGAGAGAGCAAGGTGGCGCGATGGAAGAATCAACTGTGGTGTATGAACTGCGGATTTATCACGTGGTCCCCGGAAAGATAGAAAACCTGGTAGCCCGCTTCCGGGACCACACGATGAAGCTCTTTGCGGACCATGGAATTAAGAGTGTTGCGTATTGGACTGCGCTGGACGAACCGGTGAAAAGCACGACTTTCTTTTACATTCTGGAGCATCCGAGCCGCGAAGCGGCGGCAGCGAACTGGAAGGCCTTCCAGGACGATCCGGAGTGGAAGAGCGTGAAGGCGAAATCGGAAGAGAATGGGAAATTGGTGGAGAAGATTGACTCGACGTTTTTGACGCTGACGGATTTTTCGCCACGGTTGGAGTAATTACGCTTCCGCAAGACGTTGCGAGGCGTTTGTTTTTATTCGGCACGGCTATGCACCGCACTTTCGTCAGGTCCTGATAAACGCGGTGCATTCAATAGGTCGATGCAACACTCATGTCGAAACCCGCTTGCATTGAAAACAAAGGCCAAATCGCTGGCTAGGGTTAGATCAGCCGGAACACTGCCCTGGCTAGGTTTTGACCGAGTACAGCCAAACAGACCGCTTCTCTCAGGAAAGCATTGTCGAATCAACGCATTGGATGGTGTTGCGTCGACCGGTTGAACTGGCAGCCGTAACCGGAAAATTGCCTTCCCGCCCGGGGGAGCAAGTTTCCGATTATCCGACTGCACGTTCACTCAGATCACATGACTTCTACTGGGCCGCGAGTATACTGGGTGCAACAGTCTTACCTGAGAGGTGCCAATGGCGCGTCTTCTCTGCGCTGCCGCATTTTTGCTGGCGTTCTTGATCCCAGGGGGTTCCGCGGCGGGTCAAACCTCAGGCCGATCGTCATCGTCAACAAGTCAAAGTCAGGCGTTGCAAGTCGAATTGACCAACACTATTCGGGCAAAGAACGCGAAGGTAGGAGACGTGGTGACGGCGCGCACGGTCACCCCGCTGATTCTGCCCAACCAAGTGGTGATTCCCCAAGGATCGAAAGTGATTGGGTACGTAACACAAGCGAGCAGCGGGGTGGCGAGTCGGGATGCTGCGATTGCGATCCAGTTCGACAAATTCGAGCTAAAAAAACAGCAAACCTTGCGGGCAGACTTTTCGATTCGTTCCGGAGCGATGTTCCAGCGAGCTGCTCAACCAGCAGCGCCGGGTGACGAATTCGAACCTGAACCACGGCCGTCGACGACAACTGCCCCCGACCCGCAGAAGCCCGCGAGTATGACGTTGGGGGGAATCACCAACTCGACAGAGGCACAGTCAAAACTGGCTCAACCGTCAACATCGGGCGCGCAGCAACCACCTGGCACAGCACAAAATGACGACAGTCGCAGCGATACGCGAGCCGCAGCGCACGGAACCTTGATTGGCATGCCGGGAGTTGCGCTTCGATTGGACGAAACGTCCGGTGCGGCGACGTTCGTGTCGACGAATCGCAAACTAGAGTTGAAGAGTGGATTGCAGTTGATGCTTAGCGTTGAGGCGGTGAAGGCCCTTGCGCCAGCGGCTGGTTCGCCGCCGAAATAACTGGAGGCTCGGGGCAGGATCGAACTGCCGATAAAGGTTTTGCCGTACTGAACCGCCCAGTGTCCGGTTATCCGAATACACAGGAGTTAAGGCCGGTTCATAGGGCAAATTGCCTCCGAAGCGCCTCTGCGAAATCGTTCGGGCTCCATCCCGTTCGCTTCTCGTTCACACCGAGAAATGTCTCCGCAGCTTCCCTCAGTCGGTCGGACATGTCGCCTTGATTCAACCCGGCAATCAATGCTGGAACCGCCCTAGGTTCTATTCGATTGGCCAATGCAACGAGCGCTTCTTCGGAAACGTCGGATATCGGGAACAGTGGCAGAAATGCGAGATACGGCCGGGGGTGTTGCCGACGCCGAGGATGATGGAGCAGCTAGTTGCGTTGTGGCGGACGTTGTGGCAGTGGCGGACGTGAGCGAGGGGCGAGGGGTTTGGGGCGAGGGGTGAGGGCGAGGCCGGATTTCCCCCAATGGGATCCCGAATCCCGAAGTCTCGGGATCGGAGTCGATCCCGGGAAAAGGCGGCGTCGCGCCCAGCATTCTTCTTGACTTCACGATTCAGACGTACATACTGGTTGGTCTGTTCGGGGATCCAATGAATCGGAGAGCGGGCGTCATCACGCGGCGCAATCCACAGCGAACGAGGGAGCGATTGTTGCAGGCTGCCTTCCAGGAGATTTACAAGTCGGGTTTCCGAGGCACGGACTTGGAGACTATTCTGCGCGCGGCGGGCGTAACGAAGGGTGCGATGTACCACCACTTCGCCAGCAAGGAAGCTCTGGGGTATGCGGTGGTGGACGAGATCATCGCCAGTATTACCCGCGAAAAGTGGTTGTGGCCGTTGCAAAACGCCAAGAATCCCATCGATGCGCTGATCGGTATTATTCAGTCCACATCGTTGAGACCCGCAGACCTTCGCTGTGGCTGCCCCCTGAATAACCTGGCTCAGGAGATGTCTCGGCCTCGACGAGGGTTTCCGAAGGAGGACAGCAACGATATTTGGGGACTGGCAGAGCGCAATCGCCACGGCATTACGGAACGGAAGGCAACGCAAGATGGTGCGCAGCGACGTAGACCCCGACGAAGCGGCTGCGTTTCTGCTCGCAACGTACGAAGGCTATATCTCTCTGGCGAAGAGCTTCCAGGACGTCGCGCGTCTGCAGGCTGGCGAACAAACAATGATTCGCTACCTGGAGTCGCTGCGCGCGCCTCGGAGCCGAATGAGAGGAGCGCGTTCGAGCTGAGGCAATTTGTTTTTACGGGCTTTTAATATACCAACCGGTCGGTACAAATGGGACGCACGATCATGATGGACAGGCCACTTGGCTCTGTTGAGATCCTAGGTCGAGCGGCCTCCAAAAGCGAAAAGCAGATCCCTCACCCCGCACAAACCGCGGGGATTCGGGATGACAAGGCGGTAAGGAACAGCAAAAGGGAGAACTGATTATGACGACGAGGGGAAGGATGATGAAGGCGATTCTATTAGGAGCATCGCTTGTGGCTGCTCTGCTGAGTACCTCGTGGCTGGCGCGGGCACAAGACCTCACGGCATCGTACCTACAGATGGCGCCAATCGATCAGTACCTCATGGCCGATCGAGATGCAGAGATCGCAATGGCACATAGTGCAGCCCCGACGGCAATATCCGGCGATGCCGAAGTCTTGGTCCTCGGGCGACATGGCTACGAAACGGCACTCAAAGGCAAGAACGGTTTCGTATGCCTCGTAGAGCGGTCGTGGATGTCTCCGTTTGACTTTTCGGGGTTCTGGAATCCCAAGATGCGAGGTCCGATCTGTTTCAATCCGCCGGCGGCGCGGTCCATCCTGCCACTCACTTTCAAGAGGACAGAGTTGGTGTTGGCTGGACTCTCGAAAGCTCAGATTATCGAGGGTATCAAGGCATTCGACGCGAAAGAACTGCCGGCCTTAGAACCGGGTGCAATGTGCTTCATGATGTCGAGACAGGGACATCTAAACGACTCCGTCGGGCATTGGCTTCCCCATTTGATGTTTTACATCCCCCTAACAGATCCCAAGGTTTGGGGTGCAGATCTGCCTGGCTCCCCGGTTATGTTGAATCCACAATTTCAGGGCGCCCCGGAGCCAATAACCGAGTTCATGATTCCAGTACACAATTGGTCGGACGGAACGGCCGCAGCTAACGCCGCCGGCCTGCTTCCTGACGACACCGCCTACTACACCTATGAGGGTGCGAGACGGTAATCCGAACGAATGGTCCCACTCATGGAACATGGAACAGTGCGGAAAGAGAAAGAACCGCGGCCCACTCGCGCCCTTCGTTTCGGCGTCTTCCACGTGAATTCTGCAGCGCGCGAATTGAGGAAGGATGGTGCGCTCATACACTTGAGGCCCCAGCTTTTTCGCATCTTGTCGATGCTGCTCGACAAGCCAGGAGAAATTGTCACTCGAGAGGAGATACGGCAGAGGCTTTGGGCTCCGGGGACATTCGTGGATTTTGAGCACAACCTGAACAGCGCAATCAAGAAACTCCGCACGGCGCTCGGCGACTCGGGACAAACCCCTCGATACATCGAGACGATTCCCCGCGTCGGTTACTGCTTCATCGCTCCAGTGGAAACAGCTGGAGAGCAAACGAGGGGCGAGGGTGAGGGGTGAGGGGCGAGGGCGGGTTTGAAACCCGCCCCTACGACAAGGAATATGGCTGACACAAAACCGCCAATCGGGAGATTGGCGAT
Organism: uncultured Acidobacteriota bacterium; assembly: GCA_963788345.1. Lineage (GTDB taxonomy): Bacteria > Acidobacteriota > Terriglobia > Acidiferrales > UBA7541 > Palsa-295. Next base: position 16,711 of record CAWBGW010000078.1, read on the forward strand.
CCCAGGAAAAGCGAAGCTCCTTCAACCGTCACTTTTTTGTTCTACGTACTTTCCCCCCGGTGCGGGCGGGGGTTTTCCGCTTCAATTTGATCTGATTGTAATCAACGGCGGCAAGGATGAGATCTTTCAGAGCGGCGTCATTGATTTTGTCGCCCTCGAAAAAATCGATCGCTCGCCACACGTTGCCTTTGAGGCCCGCGTTGAAGAGCTTGCCAGGATCCGGGAGGGCCGCGCCGTGGGCAAAGGTAAGCTTCACTTTATCCTTGTGGGCGTTGCCGACCACGATGATTCCGTGGTGAGACCAGACCGGGCTTCCCATCCACTTCCATTCCTCGATGATCTCCGGGTCGGCCTCTAGGATGGCCTTGCGGATGGCGGCGAGCGTTTTGCCACGCCAGTCTGTGAGTCCTTCTATAAGCTGGTCAATGCGGTCCGATGGATTCATTGGATCTTATGCCTCCAATTGTTGTCCCGTTTTCATTCTTTTCGAAATAAGGCGTCGAACGACGTGGCCCTTCCACATCCACAATCCCGCAAGGAGCAGTACAGGAAGAAAAAAATAGCGAATACTCGTAGCGTAATATGGAGTGTCCGAAGGCGAATCATATATGTAACCGATTATCGGAATGCCAAAGATAATGTGAATCCAGCGGAAAATCGAACGTTTGGTAGCTTCTTTCATGATTGAGTTCTCCTTTCATTTATTGGCGATACCACGTCATTCTTGAGCCGCCTGAGGCGGCCAGTTGGGCGATTCGATACCGAACTGCTTTGCGTACTCCGCGTTCAGACGCTGCCAGCCGCCGTACTTCATGGCGTCGGGGCCAACCATGCGGCCGAGGGGCTGACCGGCGAGAAGGTGATCCAGAACATCGAAACAGATGTGCCACCCGGCTGCGCCCATCGCGATGAAGCGGTGGCCGATGTTGGTCCACAGCGTGAGGCGCGTGCCGCCGCTGAAGGCTTCGAGTTCCCATCGCATATCGAAGCCACCCCACTTGTACTCCAGCGCCTCGGGGGCGTCGGCTCGCGTGACTATTGTTTCGGAAACATGCGGCGTGGGCGCTCCCACCGTGGTGAGCTTCACCGTGGTTCCAGCCGCGCCCAGGTTCCCGTCGGCGTCGAAGGGCGCCCACTCTCGCAGATGCGCCGGGTCGGTAAGCGCCTGCCAGACTTTTTCCCGCGAGTGGCGCAGTTCTCTGACGAGGACGAGCGTCCACTTGTCGCCGTCTTTTTGTATGTGCGCCCCACTGGCCGGGCCCGGTGAGTACGACTGAAGATCGGTCATCTTCTTGTCTTCTCCTTGGCGAACGCCCAGCCTACCAACGTGCGAGCTGGGTGAGCTGAATGAGGTTGCCGCAGGTGTCGTTCAGCATCGCAATGGTCGAGCCGGTCACGGCGGTGGGAGGCATCGTGAACTCGGCACCACGGGCCTTGATCCGCTCGTAGTCGCCCTTGACGTCGTCGGTGAAAAACATGGCCGCGGGCTGGCGCTGTTGAAACATCGCCTCCTGATAGGCTTTGGCTGCGGGGTTATTGTTCAACGCCAGCTGCAGCTCAACGCCGTTGGGGTCCTCGGGCGAAGCCACGGTCACCCAGCGATATGGGCCCTGACTGAAATCGGTCTTCTTGGCAAAGCCGAGTACGTCCGTGTAGAAGCGCAGGGCCTTGGTCTGGTCGTCCACATGAATGCTCATCACTTTGATTTTCATTTCGTTTCTCCTTTGTCACGATCGCGGTTCGGGCCGCGACGTCTTTTCGATGTCTTCTTTTTCGTTGGCGCTGCCTTCTCTTCTGTAGATGAGTCCATGCGGTCGAGGTGGCGTTCGAGAGCATCCAGGTGAGCGGACCAGAACCGACGGAACGGAGCCAGCCAGGCATCCGCCTCCTGAAGTGGTTCAGGTTTCAGGCGGTAGAGACGGCGCTGAGCGTCCACGGTGGATTCCACGAAACCGGCCTCTCGGAGCACTCGCAGGTGCTTGGACACGGTCGTCTGCGGCATACGAAGTTGACGCTCGATCTCTCCGACCGACTGCTGTGAGGAGACGAGGAGGCTCAAGATCGCGCGTCGGTTCGGCTCCGCAATGATTTCGAAAACAGATTCCATACCCTTCGTATACTCCACAGCGCATATACGTGTCAAGGTATATTTGGAGGCCTGACGGCAGGCCCGGGCCAGCGGCAAAGAGGGGCGCTCCCCTCCTGCGGCGGATTTTCAACATCCCGAAGCCTATGGGCAAGCGACAATAACGGGCAGCGCCCATCGCTCTCGCCCCTGGTCTGGCGAAGTTGCGATATGATGCGCGCCGGAAAAGAGAACATGAGAACTCTGGGCGCATTCCTCGCGGGGTGGTTCCTGCTCTTCCCGTCTTTCGGGCGTTCGCAGGCGAAAAGCGAAGCTGCGAGCCAGGACTGGGCCGTCTACGGCGGCAACCCGGAAAATACGCACTATTCGGCGCTCGCGCAGATCAACCGCGGGAACGTGAAACAGCTTCAGCTTGCCTGGACGTACGACACGGGCGAAGCTGGGGGCCTGGAATCGAGCCCGCTCGTCGTCGACGGCGTGCTCTTTGGGATTACGCCGACGCAAAAGATATTCGCGCTGGATGCGGCCACCGGCAAGCGGCGCTGGGAGTTCGATTCGGGCGTGCGCGGCACGCAGGCCAATCGAGGCCTGGCGTACTGGTCGAGTGGCGGGGACAAGCGGATCCTGGTCGCGGTCATGAACTTCGTCTATGCGCTCGACCCGGCGACGGGCAAGCCGATCGCGGGATTCGGCGAAAAGGGGCGAATCGACCTGCGCGAGAATTTGGGCCGCGATCCAAAGTCGCAGTGGACGCCGCTCACTACCCCGGGAATCGTTTACCAGGATTTGCTGATCGTCGGCGCGCGAAATCCGGAGACTCTGCCGGCGCCGCCCGGCGATATTCGCGCCTATGACGTGCGGACGGGAAAATTGCGATGGTCGTTTCACACCATTCCGCATCCCGGCGAGTTCGGTTACGACACGTGGCCGAAGAACGCGTGGAAATATTCAGGCGCAGCGAACAACTGGGCCGGAATGGCGCTCGATCCCGGGCGCGGAATCGTCTACGTGCCCACGGGTTCGGCGGCGTTCGATTTCTACGGCGCGAATCGCCTGGGAGACGATCTGTTTGCGAACTGCCTGATCGCGCTCGACGCGGCCACGGGCAAGCGAATCTGGCACTTTCAGGGAGTGCGCCACGATTTGTGGGACCGCGATTTTCCCGCGCCGCCGGCGCTGGTGAGCGTAAAACGCGACGGGAAAACGGTGGACGCCGTCGCGCAGACCACGAAGCAAGGGTTCGTCTACGTTTTCGACCGCGCGACCGGCGAGCCGCTGTTTCCGATCGAATATCACAAGGTGCCCGCAAGCAAGGTCCCGGGAGAAGTCGCGGCATCCGAGCAGCCGCTTCCCGCGAAGCCCGCGCCGTTCGCGCGCCAGCTTCTGACCGAAGACATGCTGACCCAGCGCACGCCCGCCGCGCATCAATGGGCTGTGGAGCAGTTCCGCAAATTCCGGAGCGAGGGGCAATTCGTTCCGTTCGGCGTCGGCGTCGATACGGTGATTTTCCCCGGGTTCGACGGCGGCGCGGAATGGGGCGGCCCGGCGGTGGACCCGGAGACTGGCGTCCTGTACGTGAACGCGAACGAAATGGCGTGGACCGGCGCGCTCGCGCCAAACACGGGCAAGAACTCGCCGCGCGCGATTTACCTCGACCAGTGCAGCGTCTGCCACGGCGAAAAGCTGGCCGGCTCGCCGGGGATTCCGTCACTGGTGAACGTTGCCACGCGCCTCAGCTCGGCGAAGATTGAGAGCACGATCAAAAATGGCAAGGGCCGCATGACGGGCTTCCCGAATTTGTCGGAGCGGCAAGTAGCGGCGCTGGTGGATTTTCTTACGAGCGGCGAGAGCAAGGCGATGAGCGGCTCGGCGCCTGAGCCGCCCGGGATGAACTATCGATTCACCGGCTACCGCAAATTCGTCGACCCTGAGGGCTATCCCGCGATCGCTCCGCCGTGGGGAACGCTGAGCGCGATCGACTTGAACACCGGCGAGCCGGTGTGGAAGGTAAATTTTGGCGAGTATCCCGAGCTTGCCGCCAACGGCGTGAAAAATACGGGCTCGGAAAACTACGGCGGACCTATTGTGACGGCGGGCGGATTGCTTTTTATCGGCGCGACCGACTTCGACCGGAAATTTCACGCCTTCGACAAAACTACCGGCGAGCTTCTGTGGGAGACGACGCTGCCGTTTGCGGGCAACGCGACGCCGGCGACCTACGCTGTGGATGGACGGCAGTACGTGGTGATTGCGGCGGGCGGCGGCAAGGACCTGAAATCTTCTTCGGGCGGAGTGTACGTTGCGTTCGCGCTTCCTGCGGACGCGGCGGGCGCGGGGGCTGCAGATCGAGCGACGGGCGGCGACGCGGCGCTCAGACCAATTCCGCGGTCGCGCCTTCTGTGGGCTCCGCGGTCGCGCCCGAAAAAATCATCATCGACACGGACATCGGCGACGACATCGACGACGCGTTTGCACTGGCCCTGGCGCTGCGCAGCCCGGAGCTGCAGATTCTCGGCGTGACTACCACGTTCGGCGATACCGAGACGCGCGCCAAACTCGCCGATCGATTGTTGGGAGAAGCCGGCCGACAGAATATTCCCGTCGCGGCGGGAGCGCCGACGCCCGTGAAGAGCACGTTCACGCAGCGCGCGTATGCGGAAGGTGGCCATTTCGCGCGGGCGTCGCATCCCGCCGCCGTGGACTTCGTTCGCGAACAGATTCGGCGCTATCCCGGCGAGGTCACGCTGGTGGCAATTGGTCCGTTGATGAACGTGGGGGCATTGATACAAAAGGATCCGGAAACATTTCGCAAGCTGCGGCGCGTGGTGATGATGGGCGGCTCGATCGAACGCGGATACGGCGATCCCTATGGAGCGCCCACCGCCGCCGCAGCCGGAATGGAATATCCTGAACGACATTTCGTCCGCGCAGAAGCTGTTCGCGGCGGGCGTTCCGATTTACGTGATGCCTTTGGATTCGACGCAGCTCAAAATGGACGAGGTGAAGCGGGCGTTTCTTTTCAGGCAAGGCACGCCGCTGACGGACGCGTTGACGCTGCTCTATCACGAGTGGGGACAGGAAACGCCGACGCTGTTCGATCCGATGACGATCGCGTACATCGTGAAGCCGGAACTGTGTCCGGTGCAGCCGATGCACATTCGCGTGGACGAAAAAGGCCTGACGCGGCCCGAGCCGGGAGCGCCGAACGCGGAAGTTTGCCTGCACTCGGACCCTGAGGCATTTTTTCGGTTTTACCTCGGACGGCTGGCCGCACCGTAGCGAAGCGAGAGGCGGCTGAAGCGCACGCTACTTTGGGAGACGCAAGTGGCGGTACTGATTGTGTTGTTCGGCAGCTGGCTGATTTTTCGCGGAATCGGAGCGCTGGGCGTTCCCGCGCTGGCCACGTGGCAAGATTCGGCGCGCTACGCGCTCGCGACGATGTTCGCGTTCACGGGCGTCGCGCACTTCACGAAGTTGAGGCACGATTTCGCGCGGATGGTGCCGCGCATGTTTCCGTGGCCGATGGCGATGGTCTACATCACAGGAGTGCTGGAGCTTCTTGGCGCGGCCGGTTTGCTGCTGCCGAAATTTCGGGCGGTGGCGGGACTGTGTTTGATCGCGCTGCTCGTCGCGATGTTTCCCGCTAACATGAGAGCGGCGTTCAATCACATGGAAGTGGGAGGACGCGCCGCCACCCCGCTTTGGCTGCGCGCCCCGATGCAGTTGCTGTTCATCGGGCTTCTGTTGTGGTCCACCAGGCCGTAGGAGATCCGCTCGATGCAACGAGATCCCAGGGGCCGCGGTGCTTCGTGGATGTGCTCTGGTCGGAGTTGTGTTCGAAGAGGCGCTTCGGCAAGTCAGACGTCAAGCCCGTGTAATAGCGGTGCGTCGTCCTGCTGCGAAGTACGTAAACAACGAACATGAGAAGTGGCGCGCCCGGAGGGAATCGAACCCCCGACCCTCTGCTTAGAAGGCAGACGCTCTATCCACTGAGCTACGGGCGCCCAGCTAATTCTAAAAGATTCCCGGCACTCGCTGCCATCATTTGTTGTGTTTTGACTTTGACCGCGCCTTTCGACGCACCAGGCGCTGCGGCACTGTTTCTTCTTATTCGGCGAAACGGGAAGGAGTCACGTTCGGTATGCCACAATTTTCACTCGAATGTTGCCGCGTGATTGTGGAGATCAGCGCTGAGAAGGTCCGCCCAGGCGGACTCTATCCAACTGAGCTACGGGCGCCCAGTTGATTCTAAAAGATTCCCGGCACTCGCAGCCATCATTTGTTGTGTTTTGACTTCTACCGCGCCTTTCGACGCACCAGGCGCTGCGGCACTGCGGCACTGTTTCTTCTTATTCGGCGAAACGGGAAGGTTTGGATTTGTCACTCGCAGTCACGTTCGGTATGCCGCAATTTTCACCCGAATGTTGCCGGGTGATTGTGGAGATCAGCGCTGAGAAGGTCCGCCTAGGCGGACTCTATCCAACTGAGCCGGGCGCCCAGTTGATTCTAAAAGATTCCCGGCACTCGCTGCCATCATTTGTTGTGTTTTGACTTCTACCGCGCCTTTCGACGCACCAGGCGCTGCGGCACTGTTTCTTCTTATTCGGCGAAACGGGAAGGTTTGGATTTGTCACTCGCAGTCACGTTCGGTATGCCACAATTTTCACCCGAATGTTGCCGCGTGATTGTGGAGATCAGCGCTGAGAAGGTCCGCCTAGGCGGACTCTATCCAACTGAGCTACGGGCGCCCAGTTGATTCTAAAAGATTCCCGGCTCCGACGACCATCATTTGTTGTGTTTGACCTTCTACTGTGCCTTTGCGCGCACCAGCCCCATGGCACTGGTTATTTTTTCTCAGCGAAAGCAGGAAGGTTTGGATTTGTCACTCGCAGTTTGAGATATCTTTGAAGAATCACATCCAGTTCCTGGGGTCGAATGGGCTTTGTGAGGTAACCGTCCATGCCGGCGGCGAGGCAACGTTCCTGGTCGCCCTTCATGGCATGGGCTGTCAGCGCGATGATGGGCTGATGCTTTCCGGTGGAATTTTCTTTCTTGCGGATGGCTGCGGTTGCTTCCAGCCCATCCATTTCCGGCATTTGGACGTCCATGAAACACCAAGTCGTACGCTGCCGCTTCGAGCGCTTCAAGAGCCTCTCGCCCGTTGGAGGCAACGGTGACGCGGTGCCCTCTTTTTTCGAGCAGCAGGGTCGCAAGCCGACGGTTCACCACATTGTCTTCGGCGACTAAGACGTTCAACACTTCCGAAGGGTCGCGGGCATCGTGAAGCGAATATCGAGTGATGAATGGAATCGCGCCGGATTGTTGCTGGGCCCCCAGCACGCGAGCAATCGCTTCTCGCATCTCGGACTGCCGAATTGGCTTGAGCAAGTAGCCTGCGACGCCAAGTTGTTTGCATCGCTCCACATCGCCCCGGTGGCCGGCGGAAGTGAGCATCAAAATCGTGGCCGTGGAAAGCTCCGGGCTTCTGGCGGATTCGCTCTACAAGTTCGAAACCGTCCATGTCTGGCATGTGCAGGTCCGTCAGGACAAGCCCATAGGGCTTTGCCGAATTCGCGCTGGCTGAAGAGTTCCGCGAGGGCTTGTTCTCCGCCGCTGACGGCGGTCGATGACATTTCCCAGAGGCTCAACATCCCCTGGAGAATCCGCTGATTCGTCCGGTTATCGTCCACGATAAGGACTTTCACGCCCCGCAGGATTTCCGGTGGCGCAATCGTTCCGATTTCGGGTGTCTTGCCCGAAGTCTTCAACTTCGATGTGAAATAGAACTGGCTGCCCTTTCCAGGTTCGCTCTGTACCCAAATCCTTCCGCCCATCATGCCCACAAGGCGAGCCGAAATGGTCAACCCCAGCCCTGTGCCGCCATACTTCCGGGTGGTGGAAGTGTCCGCCTGGGCAAAAGGATCGAAAATCAGATTCTGCTTCTCGATGGGGATTCCGATTCCCGTGTCGGACACGCAAAAACGCAGGATCCCATCTGCGCCATCCTCCGTGTCCACCGAGACCCTCAACGCCACTTCACCCTGTTGAGTGAACTTGATGGCATTGCCGACGAGGTTGACAATGATCTGCCGCAAGCGGCTGGAATCTCCGTTAACGGCCTCGTGAACTTCCGGGGCGATTTCACAGAGCAATTCGAGGCCCTTTTCGTGCGCCCGGAACGCCAAGCGTCTTAAGCGTTGCTTCGAGCATATCGCGGAGATTGAAATCGACGGCCTCCAAGACGACTTTCCCGGATTCGATTTTGGAGAAATCGAGTATGTCGTTGATGACGGTGAGGAGAGAATCCGCGGAAAGCTTGACGGTGTCCAAGTATTCCTGCTGCTCGGCGGTGAGCTGAGTTTCCAGCGCGAGTTCCGTCATTCCAATCACGCCGTTGAGAGGGGTACGGATCTCGTGGCTCATGTTGGCAAGGAATTCACTTTTGGCGCGACTTGCCTCCTCCGCCACGTCTTTGGCGCGAGATAACTCCGCGGTTCTTTTTTCGACTCTTTCCTCCAGCTCACCGTTGAGTTTGTGCAGGGCGGCATCGCGCTGCTGAATGCGCTCGAGCATGTCGTTAAAGGACGAAACCAACATCCCGACCTCATCGCGGCTCTGCACGATCCCTCTGAGCGAGTAGTCTTCGCCCGCGGAAACACTTTTGGCGAGGCCCGCAAGCTGCAGAATCGGTGCGGTGGCAATCCGCAACAGGCGAGATGAGACAGCGTAAGTGGCCAGCAGGGAAATCAGAAGTACGACAAGCCGCGATCTTGGTGTATTCAACGAGCTTGGCCCGAAATCCAATCAGGTCGGAAACGATTGCAATCGAACCAGCCTTTTCGCCGTTCAGGGACACACTTCGAAAAAGTACAAGGGAGTCCGGCGTGAATGTCGCTCCGTCTCCGCGCCAGGAAGGCATCATGAAGGTTTTGGGGGCGCCTTCCCGGCGATATTCCGCGAACACTTTGCCGTTTGCGTCGTACAAACGCGCGCCGAGGATGTGCTGCTCGGTTGCCAGCGCACCCAGCATGTCGGCAGCAGTCTTTGGATCATTGAAGACCAATGAAGCTGCCGCATTGGCTCCCAGCGTGTCGGCAAGCGCGGAAATCTCATTGGTAGTGCTGGCGCGAAAACTTGTGCGTTCGTACGCCGCAAGGCCCACGCATGCCATGACTAGCCCCAAGACGCTCGACGAGAGAATCAAAACCGTCATCTTGCGCCGTATGGATAAATCCCGGAACGTCATCGCGCCCGCCCTTATCCTTGTTTTCCAAAAACGTTTGTCGCGAGCAGCAGGAGCCGTGAACTGAACTTTAGTCCCGCTGCGTCGGCCGCTTTCAGATTGATTTCAAACCGAACCTTGTCTTGTTCAAAAGTGAATCGAATCATTCCACCTCGATCGATAAAGTCGTTCGCTTCTCCCACGGTCATCACGGCGGAGTTCCCAAGGTCTTTGAAAATCTTGGCGAAGATGCTGATCCTCGCTGTTGCCGATAAAGAGGACCTGGCAAGCTCCGCGCCTCCTGCGACTGCTTGACGTGGAGAATGTGAATGGGCCGGGATCCGATCGCTTTTCCACCCAATGTGTTCTCGAGTTCTCCATGGAACGGATCGTCTCCCAACACGCACAGAACGAACTCGGAACCGCCTCCGGCCCCGGCAGGCCAATCCGCCAATTGTGCGAAGTGAAAGAGAAAGCCCGCCTTCACGCGATACTCCCCGATTCCGGCCTGCGCCTGGACGTACCCGGGAACACTTACAAACAGGAGCAGAACCAGGAGGCCGCAATACGGAAGCGGTGGACTTCCGAAAGCTCGGCCTCGGTGGCACCGATAAGGATTGGCTGGAGCGCAATCCGATATGGCACGATTCACTAACAAACTCCCTGTTCAAAGCGTCCACGTTAACTCGACCTGCGGCGGCGCGACGTTCGCGCCCGGCGGGAGCTTTCAAATTGCAAGCCGCCTTCGGCATGAGGCCACCTTTCGGTGACACCTCGGCATCATGCTCCGCGCGAACCAGTGCGGACTTTTCTTCGGAAGGGGGGACTACTCCAAGATGATCACGGCGCCTGAACCAAAATAACCCAAGAGGGTGAATCGAGAGGGGACAGAGCCTACTTCCACGACGAGATAAATTCTATTGCCAACGTGAGGCGAGCACATCCGGAAGATTCGCGGTTTGCCCTAAGAGTTATGCGCCGCAATCTAGAAAGAAGCGACGCGACGCGAAAGACAATCAGCGCTACTTCCGGCTCGCCTCCAGCGCCGAACCGTTTTGACTGAAGTCAGGCTGAACGTTGACCACGCCAAATTTCCGGTATTCTCTCTCGCGATGAGCGGCCATGGCCCACAGAAACGTGATGCGATGCCACGGCACCGAGACGTTGGGGTGATAGCCGCTGGGTATCAGGACCGCATCGCCGTCACGAACAACAGTGAGGAGCTCGGGGTACTCCGTGTTGTTGTACACGAGTTGAATTCCGTAGGCGGGATGGGGCATGTCGAAATAGACATACATTTCCTCGAGCATTTCCGCGTGTTCGTGAGGCGGCCAACTCGTCCAATTGCCCGGATCGGAAACGGTGAATCCCACGAGGAGGCGGCCCGCCTCCACATTTTTCCCAATACAAATGTTCACCTGGCGCGAGTTTCCCGGAGTGCCTGCGGCGAATCGCAGGCTTGCGTCCTTTGAAATCTCAGCGTAAGGAACAAACTGCACCGGATAGGTGTTGTCGACATCGGAGGAAAATTCAGCGAAATCCGCGTCTGTTGAAGTGCTGACTTCGACTTGCGCTCCGCGAGGGATGTAGATCGAATCGTACTGGCCGAGTTCGAAGGTCTTGCCACCGGCGCGAACCACACCCTTGCCGGCGAGGCAGATGAGACCGGTTTCCTGGTTCCCAGTGTTGAACGATACGGAGGGAACCGATTGATTCAAAATGATTCGCCCATAGGAAAGATGGCGGTTCGTGCTGTTCTTCGGCGTAACCGAAACGTGACGTCCCACTTGCCGATTCGTCGCTCGAAAGATCATTTTTTCCGTCTCTGGTTGCGCTTGAGTGCTCATTTCCTACTCCTCCGAGTTCGAAAGAATCTTTTTTTGCCGAGATGTGCCGTTCGCGGCCGGATCTCGGCCTTACTGATTGACGCCGCTTGCGAGGAATCCACCGTCGACCACCAGGACGTGTCCGGTAACGAAGCTCGCAGCATCGGAAGCAAGAAAGACGGCTGCGCCCGTCAATTCCTCGAGATTCCCGAATCGCCGCATCGGCGTCCGCATCAGGAATTCCTGCCCGCGCGGAGTGCCCTCCAGCAGCGCCGCATTCAGGTCGGTGCGAAAGACGCCAGGAGCGATCGCGTTGACGCAAACGCCGAACTGCGCCCACTCGATCGCGAGCGATTTCGTCAGCGAAGCCACGGCCGCTTTGCTCGCGGAATAGGCGGCCACCTCCATCAGCGCCACAAATGAGGCCAGCGACGCAATATTGATGATGCGGCCATACTTGCGTTCGATCATGTTCCGCCCAAACACCTGGCACGCGCGAAGGGTGCCATTCAGATTCGTTTCCATGATGCTGTTCCATTCGGCGTCGGTGACATCGAGGGTCGGCGTACGCTTCGTGGTGCCCGCGGAGTTGACCAGGATTTGGACGCCGCCGAATTCCGCGACAACGGCTGCAAGCAACGCTTCGAGACTGGAGCGATCGCTCACGTCGCACGGCTGAGCCAGCGTTCGCCGGCCGATTTTCTCGATTTCGGTTGCCGCTGACTTCACAAGTTCGGCCCGACGTCCTGTGGGAACCACGTTCGCTCCGGCACGGGCGAGCCCTTTCGCGATTCTGAGTCCGATTCCGGAAGTCGCGCCAATCACGACAGCCGTCTTCGAGCTGAGGTCAAATGGAGAAGAGATCGTCGATTCGCTCATGTAGCTACCGCCGAGGCCGCTATCTCCTGTATCGCTATCACCACCACTTTAGCGGGAAACCGCAAAATCAAACAAGGTGGAATCACTTTCTCCTTCGAATTAGAAGGAACCCTCACACTTCAGCAGGCGATTCAGCCTCCTGCGCCAGGGTCACCGGTTTCAGGCTTGGAGCGAGCAATTGGATCAGCCCGAGCGCAACCAGGTACGCCACGCCCGCGATGAAGAACGGAATCATGTAGCTCCCAGTCCATTGCAGCACGTGGCCGACAATCTTAGCGATGAGCATTCCACCAATCGCGCCAGCCGTTCCTCCAATCCCGACCACTGACGCGACAGCTCGGTTCGGGAACATGTCCGACGTCAGAGTGAACAGGTTGCACGAAAATCCCTGATGCGCGGCGGCGGCGAGACCGATCAGCAAGACGGCGGTCCAGAGGCCCGAAGCCCGGTACGCATAGACAATGGGAACCACGGCCAAAGCGCAAGCGAGCATTGCGATTTTGCGAGCGGCGTTCACCGTCCTACCATGCTGGATCAAAGCAGATGAGAACCAGCCGCCCGCCACGCTGCCGGCGTCGGAGATGACGTAAATCACGACAAGGGGGAGTCCGATCTGCGTGAGAGCGAGCCCGTGTTTCCGCTGAAGGAAATCGGGAATCCAAAAGAGGTAGAACCACCAGATCGGATCGATCATGAACTTGCCGGCTACGAACGCCCAGGTCTGCCGGTGAGAGAGCAGGCTCAGCCATTTCACCCTCGTGACGGATTCGCGCGGGTCGCTCTGGATATGGGCAAGTTCGGCCGGCGACACGCGCGAATGCTCTTGCGGCTTGCGATAGACCAGGAGCCACAACGCAACCCACAGGAAACCGAGCGCGCCCGTGAAAATAAATCCTGCGCGCCAGCCCCAATGTATCGTGATCCAGGGAATGATGAGAGGGGTGACGATCGCGCCCACATTCGTGCCCGCGTTGAAGATTCCGGTCGCAAATGCCCGCTCTTTCGCGGGAAACCACTCCGCCACGGCCTTGATGCTCGCTGGAAATACTGCCGACTCTCCAAGACCGAGTGCGGCTCGTGCCACGATAAAATCCGAAAGGGTATGAGCAAAGGCGTGACCCATCGACGCCACACTCCAAAAAACCATCGCCACGGCATAGCCAACGCGCGTGCCGATCTTGTCAATCAGCCGGCCGACTAAGAGCAGTCCCAGCGCGTAGGCTGCCTGGAACGCAAATACCAGATTGGCGTAGTCGGTTTCATTCCAGCCGAGGTCGTGCTGTAGCGTGGTCTTGAGAACGCCGAGGATCTGCCGATCCATGTAATTCTTGGTGGTACCGAGCAGAAGAATGGCGCAGATCACCCAGCGAAAGGAACCGATACGACTCGCGGGCCGCTCTACTGTTGTCTCGTAATGCGACACAACACGGTACTCCATTGAATGAAGAGGGACAGTCAAGGATATTACGACGCTTGGCACACGAGTGCTACGAAAAGGGGGCTAGCGTTCCTGCATAATCCTGGCCCGCTGGGGATGATTGGGCGGAGCGTATGCCAGCCTGACCTGATTGTTCATATTCCGGCTCGGCTTGTCTTTGGTTGCATAGAGGTTCGCTCAGTACGCGTCTCCCCACCCCGGAAAGGCGCGCAACGCATCGGCGAAATTGTGGATTACATCGGTATGCGCATCCTCTTGCCAACCGCCCAGATCGGAGTTCTTGAACAGATCGCGGGGGCGGCCTTGCTCGTCGATAGAATACAACGTGAAATTCAGTGCCTGGTGAGCCTCACTTGCAAGGTTTTTAGAACCGGTGGCCTGTGCATATAGAGCCAGAACCGCGCCGTAGGTGGAATTCACGCCGCCCCAGGCGTCTTTGTCCTCATCCTGCTCATGGCAAACGGTGACGCCAAATTCCTTGTGCGTAAAATCTCTGCGCACAAATGCGATCAACGTGCCCGCATCCGCCTGCCATGCGGGGTCCAGGGCTTCGTGCTTCTCCAGAAGATACCGCGCGAGATTGAGGGGCGCCCAGGCTGTGCGATTGGTAGAAGTATCGTGATCTTCGAAGAATTGCGCGAACAAGGCCCCCTGCCCTGACGCGCTGGGGATTTGGATTGTCTTGATCCATTGCCAGAGCGCTTCGCGGGGCGCGGCAAATTCCTTGTAACCGTGAACGAGAAGAGTGTCATAGAGGCGCAGGACGTAGGTCATGTTTCCGGAGACGGCGCCACGCGCTTCCCCTGTGCGATAGTCCGCGCGAAAGGGCCAGGGGGAATGCGCGGCGTCGCCGGGAACTTGATTTGCGGCGAGAACCTGCGCATTGTGCAAGGCCTGTTCCAAATATTTTTTCTCGCCGGTCGCCAGAAACAGCTCCACCAGGGCATAGCCCGCGATGCCACCCTTGTCCGGCTCGATCTCATAGGGATGGTCGCCTTGGGTACCGGAGTCCGGAGGCTGGGGAAATTTTCCTCGAATGCCGGTGGAACGCGTAAACCGCGGATACTTGCCCTCATCCGGCGTAAGCGCTTCCTGAAGCAGATAATCGCCCATGATGCGGGCTGTGCTCAGGTAGGCAGAATCGCGTTTACTGCGAAGCTCGTAGAACTTGAGATAGGAAAGAATGCCCATGCCGTCCTGCATCGCGGGAATCGTGTCCGAGCGATCGGGCAGCGGATTCCAACGGCCATCCAGAAACGTGACCGAGACGAAGCGCGGATATCCATGGTCCGCAGGACACTGTTGGTAGAAGTGCATTTCACGGTCAAGCGCCGTGTTCCAGGCAATCCATGGGAGAAGACGGCCTTGCGCATCGAAACGGGCCTCATGAGCGCCGATCCGAACGGGCGGCGTGCCTTGCGAACAGAGACAGAACGGAATCAGTGATACAGCGCAAAGGAAGAACCATCGGATTCGCATCGATCCATTTAACAATAATGGGAAAGAAAGCAAAAGCAGCCAGGGCTTGAATCTGTCCTGCCCAAAGCTCTGGCAAGTAGTCTCATTGTCCGATAAACGCTGCGAGCTCAAGGGCTCGAAATTCTGATTCTAGACGGCGCTCCATCGTCCGAAACGGGCTGTAAGTCATCTCCGTCGGCAGCAGCTTGACACGCGATTCCGGGCGATGCTACAAAACCTCAGCGAATCCGCTTCCAAAGCGGTTTCATCCGGAGCAAAGCGTGGGCGGACAAGGCGTAGAGCGTCGAGACATCCTGCGCTTTATCGGTATCGCTTCCGTAGCGGGTACGTTTCCGGGATTCAGCAAATGGACCTTTGCCTGCGCGGATGGTCATGTTGCCGGAGAAGTTAATCTAAGCGCACAAGTTAGCTCTAAACCATACAAATCCCTGTTTTTCTCTGCACAGCACTACCAGATGGTCGAGCATCTGGCGGAAATGATCATCCCGGCAGACGACAACCCCGGAGCCAAGCAAGCGGGTGTGGCTGAGTTCATCGACTTCATGGTCGCGAACCGCGTGGCGGTCAGCCCAAATCGCGATGTACGTTGCACACAAGACGCGATTGAGATGGGTGATGAGGTTCAAAACCGGTTTCTCTCCGGTCTGGACTGGATAAACGCCCGGAGCAAGTCGGAATTCGGCCATGAGTTCATGGATTGCGCTTCGGAACAACAGAACGACCTCCTGGAGGAAATTGCATACAAAGCGAAGTTCAAGCCCACGACCGAGAGCGGACAGGAGTTCTTTCAGCTCATTCGCGACTATACCGTCGTTGGCTATTACACGACTAAGATCGGATTGGAAAGTCTCGACTATCCGGGTCTTCGTGTCTACTGGCCATCAATGCCCGGTTGCCCTCATCCGGAGGACCTCGAGCACATTCACCTGGACAAAACTGGGGATGACGGAACTCCCATCCCCGAATAGCACGACCGGGACAATTACTCTTATGCCTGCACAAATGTTCGACGTGATTGTGGTGGGAACCGGCGCCGGCGGCGGCACAGCCATGAAGATCCTGTGCGAAGCCGGCCTCCGTGTCTGCGCGGTCAATTCAGGACCGCGAGTAGAACCCATCAACGACTTTCGGATGCACCGACAGGTCTACGATTTGAAATATCGCGGACTTGGAAATCCGATGAGGCTGAAAGGGAAAGCCCACCAGGAGCCTTATTCGGTTGAAGAGTCCGAGTACAGCGAGGGGAGAAATCTGTTCGAGCACGACATCGCATACTCCAACAGTCCGGGCACAGACTGGTATTGGAAGCGTTGTAAAGCGACCGGGGGCAAGGCCAATTTCTGGGGACGATCCTCCCCTCGGTTCGGAGACATCGACTTTAAGGCCGCAGACCTGGATGGGTTCGGTGAAAACTGGCCCGTCGACTACGCCGAGATTTCGCCGTGGTTTTCGAAGGCCGAACGTTACATGGGCGTGGCCAGCACGGTTCAAAATCGACCCAGCAACCCGGATGGCGAATATTTGCCGCCGATTCCCTGGCGCTGCCTCGATTACATCATCCAGAAGGGGGCCGAAAAAATCGGTGTGCCGTACCTGCCTGACCGTTGCGCACAACTGACCGTAGCACACGGCGGACATCCAGCCTGCCACTACTGCGGGAACTGCACTCGGGGATGCGAAGTCGGCTCGTTCTTCTCTCCGACATGGTTCACGATTCCCGAGGCCGAAGCCACAAAGAAGCTGACGCTCCTAACAAATGCACTGGTGCGAAGTGTGATCGTGGACGACGCCGGGATGGCGAAAGGGGTCGCCTATATCGACAGAGCCACCAGGAAAGAAGTTGAAGTCTATGCGAAGGTGGTAGTACTTGCGGCCTCCTGCGTAGAAACGGCGCACATTATGCTGAATTCGAAGTCGCGTTTTTGGCCTACAGGTCTCGCGAATTCCAGCGGACAGCTGGGCCGCAATCTGTGTGATCACTTGTATGGCACACCTGGTTACGGCTATTTACCGCAGCTTCTAGGCCAGCCCTCCACTCCAGACAACATTGCCGATTCGACGGTTGCTTGGATGCCGCGCTGGCAGAACCTGAAGAATCCGCGTGAAGAAAAATTCATCCGCGGCTACTCAGTGTACATGGGCGGCGGATGCGGGGAATTCCCGTGGTATTACAAAAATGTCGAAGGCTTCGGAGCTTCGTTTAAGAAAAATATCAAACGTTACTACCCCACTCCCATAGGCGCTCTCATTCAGGCTCCTTCTCTCCCCAGCCCAACAAACTATGTAGATATCGATCCTGAGAAGAAGGATATCTTTGGAATTCCCCAACTCCGCTTTCATTTTCAGTGGGGAGAGAACGAGCTTCTGATGTGGGAACACTCCAAGCAAGTGATGATCGATTTATTCAAGGCTATGGGTGGGGAAATGTGGGGAGCCGACGGCGAGCCGAATCGCCCCGGAACGAGCTTGCACGAAACGGGAGTCTGCCGTTTTGGGTCTGATCCAAAAACATCCGTGACAAACAAGTGGGCACAGGCTCACGACGTCCCGAATCTCTATATTTGTGACGCGAGCATCTTTCGCAACTGCACCGACAAAACCACGACCATGCCGATCGTCGCTTTTACGATGCGGACGTGCGACTACATGCTCGAGAATTTCAGAAAGGGTGTCCACCATCGGGCATAGCAAGCCCGACTCTTGCGAGTTTCCATGACGGGCGATGGGAGTGGCGGCTCGGATCATCGCCACTCTGCCGCCGTTCATTCTCAGGGTTGCCGAAGCAGCTTCACTTGATTCCAGATCCCTCCTCAATCGTCACATATCGATCGATGGGTGGGTTCGTAACGGTTTCTACTCGTCCACTGGGATGCGGCCAGTGAATCTCAACCTTGTCAACCTTGGTTCGCGCGCCAATCCCAAGTACGTCACGCGGGTCGTGCGATGACAAATAGCTTCCTCCACCGATCTTCAGTCGACTGCGTTTCAAATCCCCGGCATACCACGTAATGCGGGCGCCAATTCCGTCCGGGTTCGCCTTTTTCCCAACCAATCTCACGCCAAGCCAATGGTTTCCTTGCGCCGCTTTATTCTTCAGGAGAAGCGGCGTGCCATTGTTCACACTCACAAGCACATCCACCGCTCCATCGTTGTCAAAATCTCCGATCGCCATGCCCCGCGCCGCAAAACTCTCCGAGAACACCGTTCCCGCGGATGCACTCACATTTTGGAATCCGTGCCTGGTGTTATGAAACACGAGCAAGGGTTCACGGTAGAATACGTTGGTCGAATGCAATTGAATCTTGTCGTCCGGATGTCCATTCGCAATGAAGAGGTCCACGTCCCCGTCATTATCGTAGTCGAAGAATTTCACTCCCCACCCACTCATCAAGCGAGTCGTGGCGCCAATTCCCATTGGACCCGCCAAATCATCAAACGTCTCGTCATGACGATTGTGATAAATCGAATACATCTCCTGATCGACGTTCGTCACAAACAAATCCTGCCAGCCGTCTTGATCATAGTCCGCCGAGTCCACGCCCATCCCGGAACGGGCACGGCCGTCCTGGCTTAATCCAATTCCCGCTTCCAACCCGATCTCTTGAAATTTGCCGTTACCCCTGTTCGCGAACAAGAAATTCGCTGTTGTGTCGTTCGCCACCACCAAATCCATCCAGTCGTCATTCTTAATGTTCGTAGCCACTACTCCCCAGGCTTTGCCCAGCACCGCCGCAATTCCCGACTCCCTGCTCACATCCGTGAACGTGCCGTCACCGTTGTTGTGAAAGAGCCAGCTCCGCGCCGGATCGTATTCTCGCGGAATGCAGTAGTACCGTTCACCCGTTTTCTTGTTTCCGCAAAACTTGTTTTTCGACTTGTCAAAATCCACGAACCCACAGACGAACAAATCCAGCCGCCCGTCATTGTCGTAATCAAACCACACAGCGCTTGACGCCCAACCCGCCGCCGCCACGCGCGCCTTATCCGTAACGTCGCTAAAAGTCCCGTTGCCGTTGTTGTGGTACAAAATGCTTCGACCATATTGCGTGACATACAAGTCTGGCCATCCGTCTCCATCGTAATCGCCGACGGCCACGCCCATCCCGTATCCTCCGCCCGCGACGCCCGCTTTCTCCGTCACATCAGTGAACGTTCCGTCCCTATTGTTGCGATACAGTGCATTTCGCAGCGGCGGCTGTGGATCGTAAAAGTCGCACTTCCCGCTGTTCACAAGATAAATGTCCATCCAGCCGTCATTATCGAAATCGAGAAAGGCGCACCCGGCGCCCGTCGTTTCTGGCAAATAGTATTCCGGCGATCGCCCGTTCACATGCCGCCACGTAATTCCGCTCGCCGACGCCGGCACCTCTTCAAACAGCGCTCTCGACGCTTCCGGGACACCCGGCGCTACCTGGGAAAATCTTTGAAACGCCCAAGCAGGTCCAGGATTCCCGGCAAGGCCCAGGGGAGCCGCGCCTAAAATTCGCAATAATTCCCGTCGAGAGAAACTCTTCATCCTCGCCGTAGTCCTCAATCCGGATACTTCGCGTTCGCGCGCACGATTCGAATCCGATGATCCACGAAAGGCGCGTGCATCGAAGGAACTTTTACTCGGGGCATGTGGCAGGTCGCGCAGTCTTTCCTCGCGACAGGACAAGCCTTTCCCGGTCTCTCGCGCGTAACCTTCATTGCTGCCGACGCAGCGTGACACGCCAAGCACTTCCCATCATAGGTTCCCACGTCGCGCACGACCGGTTGATGCGGATCGTGGCAAGCTGTGCAGGCAAGCCGCGCATCTCCATCGCCCCAGCACTTGCTGTTCTCAAGCCGGTATGGCTGAAACCGCACATTCGAGACGCCGGTCGCGCCCATCTCGTAAACGTCGTTCATCGTGCGATGACAGGCTCCGCAGAAATCCACGAGCGCAACTGGATCTAGCCTTGCGGGATTGAAAATTGCCGTACGTCCTGCGTCAATCTTCCCGTCGTCCATCAATTCCACGTGCATCGCGCCAGGACCGTGGCAACCTTCGCAGGAGACACCCATAGTAAGACGTGTCGGATCGAAACCCGCAAGCGTCGTCGACGCTGTCGTGTGGCAGCCGAAGCAGTGCGTGACGGTGCTCGCATCGAGCGCTCGTCCCAATGCGCCTTCCAAGTTGTGGGGCGTCGTATTCGAATGCCCAGTTGTCAGGTCCAGGCCCTGCAAACTCTGGTAAAAACTCATCCGGCTCTCATAGTAGAGCCCGTCGCGCTTGTAGACGTACGTCTGGCCTTTCGTCCCCAGGCCGAATGCCCACGCAAGCGGTTGCGAAATCGTGGCGACGCCGTCGCTCGCGGAGTAGTTGTTTCCACTATCAGAAGTGGAAATCGTGTAAACGTAGCGTCCCATCTGCCGCGAAATCCCTGCATGCTGGCGAAGTACTGACGAGTCTTTGGCTGAACTCGCCGCTTGCGCCATGGGCGTCGTCAATTGGGCCCTGGTGATCTTGGCATGGCATCGTGCGCACTGCGCCGTGCCCACAAAGGTCTCCAGCGGCGCAGTACCTTTCGTGGGCCACCAGCTATTACTTTCCAACCGCTCGGCCGTCGCCATCGGCGTTTCAACCCTCTTTTGCGGGGAAGGGGCGGCAGAAGCCTCATTATTTTGCGCTACCGCAGTCCTCCCATTGGCGGCTCGACCCGCAGCGGCTAAATCTCCGCGTGCTTTGCCTCCAGACGTCGAGGAACTCGTTGGAACACCACAGATTACGAAGGCAAGGACGTAAGCAAGAATCACGAGCAGTTTTCTTCCGCTCATTCTTTGTGGCCGCTAAGTCTGTTTTGCAGCATCGGCAGCTGCCGTGCGTAGCCGCCCACGACTCGTCCACGAAGAGCGGGGCTGGTTGCCTCAGCGCCCTCCCGGATCCTTCGGGCCAGCTCCGCCTCCACTCTCTGACGGCACTTTCGGCGTTCGATCTTCGTTGGCTGTCCCCATCGATTCTTTCTTGCTCTCGGCATTCAACTTTGCAAATACGGCACGCGCCTGCGCCGCCTTCTGCTTTCGACCAGAGCGCGCGTACGCGTTTCCCAGCGCAAAATATACATCTGGAATCTTCGCGTAATACGTCTTTGAAAATTCCAGCTCAGAAATTGCACGCGAATAGTCTCTTGTATCCAGGCAGAGCAAACCCAGCAAGTAATGTCCGAATGGTTCGCCGGGGTCGAGCTTTACGGCCTGCTCCGCATACTTCAAGCCGTCGGCAGAGTTCAGCCGGTAGCGCGCAGCGGCAATCTCAAGCATCGCCGCTGTATTCCGCGGGGAGTTCTTAAGTTCCTCCTGAAACGCTGCTACGCCGCCATCCACATCCGACAATCCCAATAAGAACCGCCCCTGCGCATAATGGATGTTCGGGTATTCAGGATACTCACTGACCAAGTTGCCGTATTCTTCTTTCGCTTGATCCACTTGCTTGGTGGCGGCGAGTTGCTCCGCCTTTCCTACGCGAAGAACTACGGCTCTCCCCGGTGCTCCTTCCGCCGGCAAATTCTTCGGCAGCATCCGCAACGCCGACATCCCCATGTCGAGCGTCAAGTCCTCATTCTGCACACCGGACTTGCTCAAATCCGAAAACGCTTCCGCTGCGCGGTTAAATCTTCCTTTCCGCAGAAGCAGCGCGCCCTCATGAAACAGCATCACCTGCTGAAACTGCTCATCCGGATTCAGGCCGCGTGCCTTGCCTTCCTCGATGTCCTTGAGCGCTCTGTCGTCCGCGCCGAGTTCAAATTCACACAAGCCCAGCATCACGCGAGGGCTTCCCTTGTCGGGCTCGAGGACGATCACTTTCCGGAACGCTGTGGCTGCCTTGTCATATTCGTCCCGGTCGTAGCGAATTGTCCCCAGCGACCACCAGCCGTCCGCCCAGCCGGGCTTCAGCGCCAACGCCTTCTGGTATAGCGCGATCGCATCATCCAACCGGTTCTGCTGGCTTGCTTGGTCCGCCTGTTCTACCAGGGTCTTGAAATCTGTCACCTTCTCTTGTTTGCTCTGAGCACCAAAGGAGGCAAGTTCCATTGCTGACGCCAGCGCAAAACAAACACACAGACGGATTCCCTTCGAAGCAAAACGCCAGGGAAGGAAGTAACGGAAGCTTGAACGCAAAGTGGCCCACCCCCCCGCGACTATGATAAACGAAGGCTGGCCGCTCATGGAGGTGTAAGAGCGGCCAGCGCAAATTCAGACAGGTTTGCGAAAATCTCAGAAGCTGAAGCGCGCCTGGAGTTCGATCGTGCGTGAACCCAATGCGCCCCCTACTTCTCCGAAATTCGCGCTTAGGACGTCAGTCTGAATGGTCTGCCCATTTAGGTTGAGTTTGTTGAACAGATTGTAGAAGTTCGCGCGAAACTCGACTTTGGCTCCCTCGCCGAGCACTTTCATCGTCGGCAAACCGAACGACTTGCTCAGCGTGGCATCCACGTCGAAGTACCCAGGCCCGCGGAAGAGGTTGCGCCTGATTCCCGCAGGCGGAATCGGACCTGTCGACAACTGACCGGTCGGGCATTGTGCCACGGGTGGATTCGGGAAAAGGCATGCGAAAAGCGTACCAGGTACAACGTTCGGTTGTGTGAAGAACGCTCCGCCCTGAGTGCCCGTCGCGTTGTTGCGGTAGTTGGACTGGAAACCTCCCAAATACGCGCCCGGCAAGACGAATCCAAGGCCGTCGTTACTCGACGAGCCGCCCGCACCTGGTCCAAGGCTAAAAAACGGATCGACGCCTTTGTTGTTCTTATAGTCACTGAGATTATAAACCGGAGTCCATGGGAAGCCGGAGTGCGCGTTCAAGATTCCGCTCAGCGACCAGCCGCCGTACACCTTCTCCATCCAGCCTCGGTCTCCGTGGAAGAATACGGGAGCATACACGCCATATAGCTTGAACATGTTCTTGACGTCGTAATCCGCCGGCGCAAGGTTGCTCGCCTGCAGATTGAATTGGTAGACACCCGTCGCATATTCATTCGAGCCCGTGTCCCAGGTGCTGGCGAACCGGTACTGGGCATCGATTTGGAACGACTGGCTGAAATGATGATTCAATTCCAACAGTAGCGCGTTGAATCGGGCTGATCCGTCGTTCGCATTCCAGTCGATGCCGGTCACCACGGGGTTGAATGCGAAGCCTTCTGCACCGAGAACGTCGTAAAGGTTATATTGCCGGGTCAGATGCCGCGTGGTGCTTCCCTCGTATCCCAGCGTGGCAACCCAGTCGTGCCCCAGATCGTACTGGCCCTCCAAATTGTAGTGATAGGTGTAGGTCGTGGGCCAAGTTGCGGGGTAGCCGGTGAGCGAGATAGGGGCGAAGTTCGGCCCGGGAATCGGAAGGTTTGCCGAATCAAAGCTCTCGATCGTTGTGGGATCGGAGGCGTAGCCGTAGAAGGAATGCACGCCGGACGGGAAGCTATTTTGGTAGACGATCGGACACTGGGATGTTCCGCCGGGAAAACAATTCATAGTCTGCGGATTCGCGAGCGTTGGCGTGGAAGAAAGGAACGGCGGGTTATTGCGCCCGTCCAGGGAAGTGGCTTCGTCCTCACCGTTGTACGCCATGCCAAAGCCGCCACGGAACACGAGCTTGCTATTGAATTCGCGTCCGGCGAAGTTCGTTGGGCTCCATGCGAATCCAAATTGCGGACCGAAGTTGCCTTTTTGGGCTTTGTAGAGATTCCCGCCGACTCGGACGGACACCCCTGAATAGCAGTCGGGACCATACCCAAGTTCGACGGATGCCAGGTGGTCGTTGATTTCCGAGATGGGACCAAAATATTCCCAACGCAGTCCGAGAGTCAGGGTGAGGTTGCGCCTAAGTTTGTAATTGTCCTGGAAGAAGAATCCGTAGAGGTTTGACCGAGTGTCTTTGCGGAAATCGGTCGGCACACCGGTGGTCGGGTTGAACGTGGCGACCTCTGTCGCCGGAGCGTCGTTCAGGAGATCCCAGATGTTGTCGAAATTGTATTGCGGACGCGCGTTCCACGGGGCATCGTCGAGGAAATAGAGGCGGGTGACTTCTCCGCCCATCTTCATGGTGTGGCTGTTGTGTACTTTCGTCAAAACGTCCTTTAGGCCGTAGGTCCACTGGTCGAATAGACCGGGTACGCCGATGCCGAATCCGCTTAAGCCGAGGGCGCCGTTTGTGCCGAGCCTGTTGAGCACAATTGGCGGTAGTCCCCAGGGAGCGTTCGGGTTCAGGTCCAGGTCGTTCCAGCGCCAGCCGGCGGCGTTCAGTCGTGCTTCATTGACCAGGGTGGAGGAGAAAGTGTGGTCCCAAATGCCAGTGTACGCTTCATTGATCACGGCATGATTGAAAACGTTCATCGGGCGCACCCCAATTACGAGTTGACGGACGTACTGCTAACCGGCGTAATAAATCGAGAAGGCAATCAGATCTTTGCTGGTGGCATTGAAATCGATCCGCCCGCTGTATTGAGCTTCGGTGCTCGTGCTGGGACTCTAGATGTTCTTATAAAAGCGACATCCGCAACGCTGGGTTCAGATTGTTAGCGCCCCCCAGCCCATCTCCGCCGGTGCCGGGGATGGCCGCACTTTGCCAGCCGGCATCGGGTGTGCCTAGAGGCGCTGTGAGCGGACTGCCCAGATTCAAGCCCTGTCCCGGCACGGTGATGCAGTTAACGCTCTCGACCAGGCCAACCTATGCGCAGCTGAATGGATCGCCCGGCGCGGCAGCGGCCAAGACGGTTCCAGTGGCGGGAGCGATACCGGGATAAGCAAAGTATGTGGCCGCATTGCTTCCCGCGGGGGCGAGTGCGCGGAACGCCGGGGTCTCGTACCAGCCCCCCACCGTACTGCCGGCCGTGTGGCTGCGTATCGTCTCGTAGGAAAAAAACGCAAAGAGCTTGTTATGAATAATCGGGCCGCCAACCGTCCCGCCATAATCATTGAAGTGGTTGTCGTCTTTCACGTTGCCGCACGGCGACGTGCAGCCCGGCTGGTCACTGTTGAAGCCGTTGTATTTTGTATATGCGTCAAAACCCGGCTCATGATTCTTCAGGAACAGACTGCCGTGATACTGGTTCGTGCCGTTTTGCGAGATGATCTGTACCTGGGCTCCGAGGTAACGCCCATATTCGGCGTCGTAATTGTCGGTTACGATTTTCACTTCCTTAATGGAATCTTCGCCGGGCGTGATAACAGCTGTGCCGCCCCACGTCACGCTGGTCATCCCCACGCCGTCAATCGTGTAGTTGTTTTCGCCGTTGCGCGCACCGCCGGCGACGATTTGCCCGCCGTTTTCGGTCTTGAAGACTCCGTCCGTCGCGCCCGTTCCGCCAATCGTCGTGGCAGGCAGGTTGTTCGTTCCGCCGCCCGCGCCCTGAGAGCCGTCACCAAAGGCTCCGGGAGCGAGTTCCAAGAGCTGGAAGGGATCGCGCCCAAAGGAAGGCAGCGCTTGCATTTGCTGCGCGGTGACAGTGCCGGACAGGTTCGAGGTCTCCGTATCAATCAAAGGAGCGGTTTCAGCGGACACAACAATGCTCTGAGATAAATCCCCGACTTCGAGTTGGATGTTGAGAGCATTCGCTTGTTCGGCGATCACGGTGACGTCTTCGAGAACCTTCTTCTTGAAACCAGTCTTCTCGACCGTCATCGAGTAGTGGCTCGGCCCAAGGCCCGAGAAGTTAAAAATTCCACTGGTCTCTGTGGTTGCGGTTTGTGTCTGATTTGTCTCGAGATTCTTCAATGTAACCGTCGCTCCGGAAACCGCCGCCCCCTGTGGATCCGTCACAGTACCTTGTATGGAAGCGCGGTACTGCGCGTGCGCGGAGCAAACCAGCAAAGCCAAGCAGGCCATCATTCCCAATGCACGCAGGAAAAACCTGGATACGTTCATGGTGATTCCTCCCCGCCCCAAATTGCGCTGCACTCAAACAGCGCCACCCTTGCGCCCTGAGGCATTCGCCGATCAGAGCACTCGCTAGTGCAACCGAACGAAAACCCGGTTCAGGCCTAGCAGCCAACCCGGTTTCAGTCGCCCCTGAAACTACTGATACTAAATCGTATCTGAAACGATTTCACCCGCGCCCGGCACATTTCCGGCAATAAAACACAAAATGGTTACCTCAGTCAAGTTCTTTCTAGAAATGGTGCTGTCCCAAGTTGAATGCCGGATTCAAATTGGGACCGCTCGGCAGAGACCGATTGCAGCCAAACTCGGTTTATGGAAAACTCCTACGCGTGTCATCCAACGAAATCTCAAGGAAACGCCGCTCGCATGCCAGCCACCGGTCCGTCACACTGAAACAATTGGCCGAAAAGCTCGGCCTCTCGCCGGCAACCGTTTCCGTCGTGCTCAACGGCTCGATCGTAGCTGGTACGATTTCGCAGGAAACGAAAGACCTGATTTTTGCCACTGCCCGGAAACTGAACTACCGGCCGAACTTTTTCGCCCGTTCCTTGCGCACGCAGCGGAGCCTCACGATCGGCGTGATCGTGCCCGAGGTAAGCGAAGGCTACGCCACCGCGGTCTTGAGCGGTATCGAAGATCATCTGCTTCGCGCCGGTTATTTCTATTTTGTGGCCAGCCACCGTCATCGCGAGGACTTGATCGACGAGTATCCCAAGCTTTTTCTCGATCGCGCCGTAGATGGCATCATTGCCGTGGACACGCACTGGCACCACCGATTGCGCGTGCCAGTTGTCACCGTTTCCGGCCGCAACGAAGCGCCTGGCGTGGTCAATGTCGTGCTCGATCACGAACTCGCGGCCCGCCTTGCGCTGGAGCATCTCGCCCAATTAGGTCACCACCAAATCGCCTTCATCAAAGGGCAGGCATTCAGTTCCGACACCGAAATCCGCTGGAGTGCCATCCAGAAAGCCGCCGCTGCGCTTGGAATTAGTGTTTCTCCGAAGTTAACGGTGCAGCTGGAAGGAGATGAGGCGACGCCGCACCTCGGCTACAAGGTCACCACGACCCTGATAAAATCGAGGCGTCCGTTCACGGCGATTTTCGCCTTCAACGATATCTCCGCCATCGGGGCGATTCGCTCTCTTCGCGAATCGGGATTGCGAGTACCGGAAGATGTCTCCGTGGTCGGTTTCGATGATATTCCAAGCGCCGCGTACCAGAATCCGGCACTGACGACGATTCGCCAGCCGCTGCGTAATATGGGGTCGATTGCGGCAGAGGCTGTCCTGCGTCATATCCGCCACGCCTCTTCGCGTCCAACGACGAAACAGATCACCGTTGTTCCTGAACTGATCGTGCGGGACACAACATGCGCGCCTCGCAGTAAGGAGTCGTAAACATCGGCAGCAGCAGAGAAACGAAGAATGCAGATTTCAGTGAAGGTAGCAAGGCTCAAGCGTCGCGGCTGCCATTCTGGCGCTTGCGTTTATGGATTTGTCGCTGTAAGCGCGTCAAGCTTGCGAAGCATGTCGTTAACTTCAGGATTCGACATAAAGGTCTTCCATAGCAGGCCAGTCCGGTAATTCTCAACCATCACCACTATTGGAGCTTGATTCAATCCCATGTAAATCGGCGCGACCCAATTGCGCCCGGGATCAAAGGCGTCGCGTGGACCGTAGATATCCCAAAGCTGAGCGCCCAAATCGCGGTAATAGTGCTTGAACGCGGCCATCGACGCCTCGGGCGTGTACGGAAAAGACGCAAGCGCGCCGGTGAGCCCAAGGGTGCCGCGATCGTCCGCGTCATCCGGCGCAGAGGGCACATATCCATCCGGACCGTCGGCTGCTGTTAGTCCCCATGCGTCCGGGCCATAACCCGGGGAGTGCTTAGGATTGGCAATGCAGTACGCCAGATTGATGCGCGCGATGTTGCGGTTGTTCTCGAAGTAGGACGAGGTATAGCGGTCGTGCAAATGATGAGGGTCGAACGCCAAATAGGAGTAATGGGTGAAGAAAAGCGGACCGCCAGGACCAACCCCGACATCGAGTTTGATCCCGTAATACGTGTGGCCGTTCGCGTAGTGATCTCCATCCGTTGTGCCAGACCAGCCTTCACGGTAGGAGATGGCCTGCTGCGATTGTCCCGCCCACCCGGAATAGTACATGTCCACGGGAACTCCGTGCGTCGTCGATGACATCGCGAGTAGGTATGTGATCATGACTTCGTTGAAGCCGACGAGCGGATGGTGAATCTGCTGCGCCCACTCCGCAGACCAGTGCCAATAAAGAAAGTTACTTTGGGGGTCAGTGCGGTACCAATCCCACTCGACCGTTTCCCAGAGCCGTGAGATCCGCCGATAAAGATCTTGCTCTGCAGCACTGTTTCCATGAAAGTATTGCCGGGCCGCGAGAAGTCCCTGCATCAGGAACGACGTTTCCACCAGGTCGCCGCCGTTGTCAAACATGCCAAACAGCGGCATCGTTCTGCCGGTGCTGCCGTTCATGTAATGCGACCATGCGCCGTGATAGCGCTGGGCGTGTTCGAGAAAGCCAACAATCTTCGTTAGCCGTTCTATTCCCTGTGCGCGAGTGATGAAGCCGCGATCCACGCCTACCACGAGAGCCGCAATGCCGAAGCCGCTCGCTCCGGTGGCAACGATGCGATCGTCCCCGGGAATATTCTCGTGCGTCATGCCAGATGAGCGATCTGCGGCCTCCCAGTAGTAGCGAAAGCAGGCCTCCTGCAACATGGTGAGAAGTTCGTCATCACTAAGGGTTCGAGTCGACGCAGCGGCAGCACGAGAAAGTGGTGACGCGCGGTATCGCTGGTCCGACGCCGCAACCTTATACGCTGCCGCAACTCCGGACCTGCCGAGAAAATCCGAGTAGCGATTGACACCAGGAAGCTGTATACCAACTGGCTCGAAATTCTTTGAGTCTAGCGACCGATAGATGACATAGCGTCCGAGCGCGGGGCTTTCGATCGGATCCCAACGGACATCCACGTGGCGATCGTAGCCAACAGCGCGGACGTTCTGCGGTGCAGGCAAGGTCGCAGGCCGGCCGGCTGGTGGATCGTTATCAAATCGAATTTCGTCGAGGATGAGTGTGTGCGGCGCGCGGTCCGCGCGTCCCTGATGAAAAATGATGTTCTGCGTATATTGAGGGTGGAATTCGTAGATTGAAGCGCTACGGAATAAACTCAAAGGGATACGCACCCGAACCCACCGTTCAGCTGGGATATTGCCCGCCACACTGCCCATTGGCAGAGGATCTGTGAACGATGCGGGGAATTGCGCGACCTGTAATCCTTCAGGGGAGTTGGAAAGCACAATCGACGGTAGATCGGCCGCAGCAATTGCTTGGGGCGCGTAACACCAAAAATAAAGATTGCGTCCCGAAAGTTCTGGGAAACGATTGCGGAAGTCAACAATCCGGACCTCGGCTTCCCATCCCCCGTCGGGTTCGGACCGCCACGTGAGACGAAGCGCGTTAGGCGGTGTGAGAAATGTCTTAGTGTCCACCGGAAGTCGCGAATTTCTCTGCTCAACAAAGCTTGGTCCATTCGACCTTGCGGAACTGTAGAAGTACGCGTCCGGCGTGAGGCTGTTATCAAAAATCACGTGACGATAGTAATCGGTACTGGCTGACGCGAAGGTCGCGCAAAACAACAATGCTGCGACCAAACATGAGCAGGCCCTCGCGCCTCTCGGCGACGAGTTACGTTGCTGCAACCTCATGAGCTCTTCGCCTCCATGTCTAAGAAATGGACCTCGCGTCCTCTTCTACGGGCGAATCTCCAGTTCTGCAGTGGCCCCATGCGCCGAGTCTGGAGCGATCCAAAGTGTCACCTTGGCGGGCTCGGCGGCAAACTGGTTGCGATCGTTCCAGATCGCGAAGGATTCGGCCGGCAGATCGAACTCCACCGTCTTTTTTTCTCCGGGTCCGAGAGCGATGCGCTGAAACCCCTTCAATGCACGTACCGGTTGACTCGTACTCGTTCCTCGGAGTCCGACGTAGAGTTGCACGACTTCTTCTCCAGAACGCGTACCGGTATTTGAGATTTCGGATTCGACCTTCACGACGCCGGTCGTCTTGTCGCCGAGGCTGCGGTTTAGCGCGGCCGCGCTCAGGCTCTGGCGGCTGAGTTTTGTTGGGCCGTAGCTGAAGGTGGTGTAAGAGCGACCATAACCGAATGGGAATTGCGGGGCGTTCTGTTCATCGAGGTAACGCGATACGTAGCGATCATCCAAATTTGGGGCTGCGTGAGTGAGATCGATATTGGCCGCTGGCCGCCCCGTATTCAGGGCGTTGTAGTACAGAGGCTCTTGACCGACACTGCGCGGCCAACTCACCACCAATTTGCCACTCGGATCCGCATCGCCGAAAAGCGTGCGTACCAGCGCCGGTCCGGTCCCAATGCCCGGAAACCACGCCGCAATTACGGCAGGCACGTGCTCGAACGCCCACGGCAAAGTCAAAGGACGGCCACTAAAGAGGATCAGTACGACGGGTTTGCCGGTCTGAAGGATTCCTTCCAGAAGTTCTTCTTGCCTCCCTGGTAGTCCGAGATGTGCTCGAGACGCAGCCTCGCCGCTCATATCGGGGTCTTCTCCCAGAGCAAGAATGACAAGATCTGTTTTCTTTGCGCCGGCTACAGCCGCCGCGATGTCTTCGTTTGTTCCATCAAGGATGCCGCTGCCCCGATATCTGAAGAGATGATCGCCTCCAACTTCTTGCGCCAGCGCAGCAGCCAACGAGATCCGAATACCCTTTGGTTCTTGAGGGTCCGGTGAAAAATTGTCCCCGAGCGGGCCGATCAAAGCCACATTCTGATTCTCCTTCGAGAGCGGAAGGAGGGGTTTGCCGTTCGAACCAGCGTCATTCTTCAGAAGGACGAGCGAGCGCTCGGCAGCAGTCTCGGCGAGTTCAAGACTCTCTGGATGAAACAGCGCCTTTTGCGCACGGCCCTCGTCAACGAAGGAATGCTCGAAGAGACCGAGAGCCAGCTTGACGCGAAGGACATGCCGGACCGCTTGGTCGACGTCAACCTGCTTGACCGTTCCTGATCGGACAAGTTGCGCTAGATGGTCGTGGTAAACGCTGCTCGCCATATCCATATCGACGCCGGCTACAAGAGCCTTCCGCGCGGCCCCTGCATCGTCTAGTGCAATGCCGTGCGCCTCAAGTTCTTGTACCGCCGACCAATCACTTACCACAAGACCGCGGAATCCCCATTCCTGACGCAAGACTCGTTTTAGGGTGAAGGGATTTGCGGAAGCCGGGATTCCGTCAAGAGAATTAAAGGCGCTCATCAATGAAGCAGTCCCGGCTTGTACGGCGGCGTGGAATGGCGGCAAGTAAAATTCCCGCAACGTGTGCTCGGAAATCTCGGTTGTATTGTAGTCTCGACCACCCTCGGCGGCGCCGTAACCTACATAATGTTTTGCGCAGGCTGCGATGCTGTCTGGCGCGTCCAAGCGCGAACCTTGATAACCTCGCACATAGGCCGCGGCCATTGCAGCACCCAGGAACGGATCCTCACCTGCCCCTTCCGCAATGCGACCCCAGCGAGCATCACGCGCTATATCGACCATCGGAGAAAATGTCCAGCGGATGCCGCTGGCGGATGCCTCCATTGCCGCTACGCGTGATACTTTTTCCACCAACGCGGGATCCCAGGTTGAGGCCAGTCCCAGCGGAATAGGAAACTCAGTTTTGAACCCATGAATAACATCCAAACCGAAGAGCAAGGGGATGTGTAGCCGAGATTTTTCCGTCGCAATGTGCTGATACTCATTGATCTCGCTCGGACTCACGACGTTGAGCAGAGCGCCGATCTGCCCTCGAGCGATCATGTCCTTGTAATCGGTACGGCCGGTTCCGGGTCCGGTTGGCTGACCTGCCGAGTATTGCACCAACTGGCCTACTTTCTCGTCCAACGTCATAGTTCGCAAAATGGACTCAACTTTAACGTCAAGACTCGTATCAGCGATCCCTTGAGTGCCCTCCCTGGATTTCGCCGCTTGACGCCCTTGCATGGGCGCGATTGCGGCTATAACGCAGATTACCGCGAGGATCGCTCCGCTTAGAGGTACCGGCATGAATGGACGGGTGTAATTTTTCCGAAGCGAAAACCGGGAAGTAAGCATGCTAGCTTTTGTGATTGGCAGAGATAGCTCTTCGCGCGGCATGCTGATTGTTGTCAACCCATCCGAATCGGGATGACCTTGGAGCGATGTATGAAATAGGTTTTCTTTCCGAGTGTCAACAACAAACAATTTGAGCAGAACACAACGCCAGACTGGAAACAGGAGGTCTCAGGCTGATCTCTGTCTTTGACTCAGCCACCATTTTTCGATGTTTTCCAGGGTCTGCCCCTTGGTCTCCGGAACCGCGCGCCAGATAAAAAGGAACGCGGCGATGGAGACGACGGCATACAACAAGAAGGCCCCCGGAGCCGTGAGTGCGTTTACCAGCGAAAGGAACGTCAGAGTAACCACGAGCGTCCCGCCCCAGAGGAAGACCGTGGCCACAGACATCGCCCGCCCGCGCACTCGCGTCGGGCAGATTTCCGCCATCATCACCCAAGTTCCAGTTCCTACTCCGATCGCAAAACTAGCGACGTACACCAGGACGAAAACCAAAACCACACCCCCTGTTAATTGCAAACGAATGCCCGCAGAAACTCCTACGAGAGAGACCGCCATTCCCGCAAAGGCCGACATCAACAATGGCTTTCGGCCGACACGGTCGATCAGAGACATACCTATGACCGTAGCCACAAAATTGATCGCTCCAATCATGACGTTGGCCCAAAGCGCTGAGCCGGCACTTTGGTGAGGCACGTGCTCCAGGAATACGAGCGAGCCGTAATAGATGATCGTATTGATTCCTGTGAACTGGCTGAAGAGCGCAATCAGAATCGCTACAACCAGCGGTTTCCGGAACGCGGGCGAAAACAATTTCCCACTTTCTTCCGAAGCAGCGGTTTTGACGGCCTCAATTTCGTCGGCGGCGCGCTGCGAACCCACGATTCGCGCCAGGAAATTTTTGGCCTCAGACTCCCGGCCTTTTTGCACCAGCCAGCGCGGGCTTTCGGGGATGAACAGCAATGTGAGAAGGAAGGCCAGCGAAGGAAAAGTGGCAGAAGCGAACATCCACCTCCAGTTCGACGGACCTATGCCGGTGAGCAGGTAATTCACGCTGTACGACAGGAGAATACCGGTGACAATTGCCAACTGATTCAGCGAAATCAGCAGTCCGCGTTTACGCGCCGGGGAAATTTCTGCGATGTACAAAGGCGCCAGAGTCGAGGCCATTCCAACAGCCAGCCCCCCCACGAAACGAGCACTCACAAATTCGGTCATATTGCGCGGAAGCGCAGCCCCGATAGATGACATCGTGAATAAGACGGAAGCCCCGAGCAGGACTTTCTTCCTCCCGAAGCGATCGCTGGTGATCGCAGCCAGGCCTGCTCCGACGACGCAACCCAGAAGAAGGCTGCTGGCCGCCACTTCTGTTTGGGTGTCGCTCAGTAGAAATTGACGCTTGACGAAAACTATCGCGCCATTGATCACTCCCGTGTCGAAGCCGAACAGCAAACCACCGATCGCGGCGACCATCGCCAGCAGATAGAGGTACGCAGAGGAGCCTTGCTCGAACTGTTCAGCACATCCATTCGCGTTCGTGTCGAGATTCACATTCGCTTTGTCCGCACACATTGCTTGGCTCCGCTTTCACTTCAAATTGCCAGCAACCGCTGTTGCAGAAAAACCAGGCCTGCCGCGCCGGCAACCCCGCCATAGCCGACCTCTTTCTCAAAGACGATCGGGACCTCTCGGCCCAGCAATATTTTTGTCCGGCGCGAAATTTTGTCTTGGATCGGAGCGATCAACGCCGGCCCGGCAGCCGCAACGTGTCCCCCGAGGATGAAAATCTCGGGATCGAAGGTATGCAGAAAGCTCACCAGCGCTGCGCCCAAGTACTCCAACGCCCGATTGACGACAAAGCGCGCACACTCGTCGCCCTCTCCCGCAGCCCGAAAAATGGCCTCGGTATCAGGGAGCTGGCCATCGCCACTTAGTGAGAGACTGGCCGGTGCCGCGCGGTGCAGGTGTGCCCAATAAGCTGATTCGATCGCACGCGACGAAAATTGTGTCTCCAGGCAGCCGTAGTTGCCGCAGATGCAAAGCTCGCCGTGAAGATCCAGCGTGATGTGACCAAGATGGGCCCCCGCCCCCGCCGCTCCTCGCAGTACCTTTCCATCTACCAGCACCGCTCCGCCAACCCCGGTGCCGAGCGTAAGCATGACCACGTTTCGCCGGCCTCGAGCGGCGCCCCAAAGCACTTCAGCAATCAGCGCGGTGCGAGCGTCATTATCGGCCAGTACGGGTAACCCGCTCACCGCGACTACATCGCTCAAGAGCTCGCCCTCAAGGAAGTGAAGGTCTCCAGGCAGGCTCTTAACGCGTGATGAAGTGGCGTCAATGATTCCTCTACAGCCGATACCGACTCCGCGTACTGGGGCACCGGCGCGTTCCAACACGGCATGTACGAAGTCGTGGACTGCAGAGCGAGTTCGCGGCGACGGCCCACGAAAGCTCTCGACGAGATCTCCGCGCATTCCAACGATTGCCGCTTTGATGGCGGTAGCGCCGATGTCGACGCCGATCGCCAAGGCAGTGTCAGAACCGGTGCTAGCCAGTGTTTCTTTCACGAGGTTTGTGCATTATACCTACTTTGTGCAATTCTACCGGTGGCGCAGCGACTCGCACGTACGAACTTGAGCTAAAGGAGCCGATAGATTTCGATGCGTGATCCAGCGAGTAGCGCTTCCGCCGACGCCAGCAAGCAGGCCGGCTTGTTTTTTTTTGACGAGACCATTCGGTTGCTTCAGGAGTTGAGACGAACACAAGCAGACGTAATTCAGCAGGCGGCGGAACTATGCGCGGACCGGATCATTCGCGGTGGACTGGTGTTTCTTTTTGGCAACGGCCACTCGAGAATGATGTCTGAGGAGATGACCCCGCGCCAGGGGTGCTACGCCGGCTTTGTGGCCATGGTAGAAATGGCGCTTTCGAATCATGCAGCCATCATTGGAACGAATGGTTTGCGTACCGCGCTTTACCTGGAGAATTATGAGGGCTATGCCGAGCAACTCCTGCGCAGTTTCCATTTTGGCCCGAATGACGCTCTCATCGTGATTTCGACGAGCGGCATTCGTCCTGTGGTCGTTGAAATGGCCATGGGAGCTCGATCGCGCGGGCTGCCCGTGATCGCGATTGTCTCGAAGGCCCATTGCGAAAATGCGAAGGCGGCGCACTCTTCCGGCAAGAAGCTCACCGATTGCGCTGACCTGGTTATCGACAACCTATGCCCGCCGGGCGATTGCGTGGTTGAATTGGAAGGGCTCGAGTGGCGCACCGGTCCGGTTTCGACCATCACGGGCGCGATGATCATTAACATGATCCGCTGCGCTACCGCAGAAAGCATGCTGCAACGCGGAGTCAAGCCCGTGATTTTGCCGAGTCACCAGTTCGTCGGCAATACAAGCGCTTCGCAACAATTGGAAGTGTTCTACGAGGCATACCGGAAGAGCCTCAAACACCTGTTTGAGTAGCACCGTGAAACAAGTCCTTCTCGTTACCGGTTCCTCCGGCATTGCATGCGCGGCCGCACGTGCCTGGGCGGCGAAGGGTCGAGTGTTTGTCGTTGGCATTGACGAGAAGGAATGCAGGTCGCTTGTAGCAGACATTGGCGACGCCGATTTTGCCGCAGCGGATGTGTGTGATGAGTCTGCGATCCGAAGCGCAGTCTCCGCCTGCCTCTCGCGATTTGGCAGGATCGACGCCCTCTTCAATGTCGTTGGCATCAGCGCGCGGTCGGCCGGCGATGGCCCATTACACCAGTGCAAAACAGAGGCATGGGACGCCGTGATGGACGTAAACGCTAAAGGAACTTTCCTGACGTGCCGTGAGGTGCTTGGCCTGTGGGTAAGAACGGCGCAACAGGGGGTCATCCTGAATACCGGCAGTGTACTGGCGCGTCATCCACAAGCAGACTACTTCGCGACAGTAGGTTATGCCGCCAGCAAGGGCGCGATCGAAGCGATGAGTACGGCGGCAGCCGCTTACTATGCTCCCCGCGGTATCCGTATCAACGTAATCGCACCGGGCCTCGTCTCTACCCCGATGAGTACCCGTGCAGAAAATAATCCGCAGATCGTCGACTACATCTCGCGCAAACAACCTCTGACCAAAGGCATGCTTAGTGCCGCCGACGTGGCCAAGACGGCATGCTTCCTTTTATCCCCCGAATCGAGCCCCATCACTGGCCAGATTATTACGGTTGATGGCGGATGGACGGTTAGCTGATGAGTCGCGCAAAGCCAAAGCACGCGGCGGTTGCCGCGGAATCGAGCGCGCAGGTTCAAGACTGGAAAAACCAACGTCGTCCTCTGCAAACAACGGTGATCGGGAGCTACCCATTTCCTGGCTGGCTGGAGTTCGCATCGACCCACCTGGAGCAGTTTGGCGAGGCCGACATACAGGAAATGCGCAGGGACGCGGCGATTGCAGCGATTCACGATCAAGTTCGTGCTGGACTCGATGTAATTACGGACGGCGAACAGACCCGCTACGATTTTAATCTCTCATTCTATGGCCGATTGGAAGGCTTGGATCCCTCGCCTTACTCTCCACGCCGGTTCGGGCCGCCCGCGCACGATCAGCGCGGAAAATATGAGGTGACCGGAAAACTAAAATCGAAGCATGGACTCGGAGCAGTTGAGGAGTTCCGTCTGTTAAAGGAGGTGGCACCCGCTGGCCCCATGCTGAAAGCCAGTGTTCCGGGCCCTTACACGCTGAGCGGACGAATCAATCCGGGAGGACTTTATAAGAATCGTTGGGACATCACGGACGCATTGATTCCGATCGTGCGCGAAGAGCTCGAGCAGTTAGTGCAGTGCGGCTGCCGCGAAATCACGCTGGACGAGCCTTCCATGAGTTGCTACGGCCATCGCGAGGACCCCGCTCGCTTCGTCAACATTTTTGCCGACACCGTCAAGCCGATCGCAGGCCGATGCCGCCTTTCCACGCATCTTTGCTTTGGCAACTACAAAGGCCGCGCCGTTGGACCGAGGCGTTATGCGCCTCTTTTTCCGGCGTTTTTCAAACTGCCAGTGGATGAAATGCACCTGGAGATGGCAAGCCGTGAATTTGCGGAGATCGAAGTGATTCGAGAGATCACAGAGCGTGGAATCGATGCGGCCGTCGGAATTGTCGATGTGAAAAGCTACTACGTTGAAACTCCTGCTGACATTGCCGAAAGGGTGCGCCTTTGCCTGAAGCATGCGCCGGCGCAGAAACTTTCCTTTGCTCCTGACTGTGGTCTCAGCCAGACGGCACGCTGGGCAGCGCGGCAGAAACTCGCCAATATGGTGGCCGGTGTGGCTCTAGTCCGGAAAGAACTTGGATTCGCGTGATCCAGCCGCTTCAATCGCACGACGCCTTGCTCGCAGACATTCATGCCTCGAATCGGCACGACGGCAGTTTTCGCCTGTGGTGGCTGGGCCAGAGCGGTTTTTTGTTGCAGTGGAGCGGAATCCACATTTTGCTCGATCCGTATCTTTCGGATTCGCTAACGAAGAAGTACAGCCAGACTGACAAACCGCATGTTCGCATGACGGACCTTGTCATCGATCCTGCGCGCCTATCATTTATCGACATCGCTGTCTCAACACACAGTCACACCGATCATCTTGATGCGGACACGCTCCGCCCAATTCTGGATCGAAACCCCAGCCTTAGGCTCGTCATACCGGAGGCCAATCGCTCGTTTGTGGCTGACCGAATCAAAATCGACCCAACTGCGGCGATCGGCCTGGACGACGGGACCTCACGTGAAATCGGTGGTGTGCGATTCTCCGGCGTCGCTTCTGCGCACGAGACCTTGGATCGCGATGAGCAGGGCCGCGCGAAATATCTGGGCTACGTTCTCCAATTCGGCCCCTGGAGCGTATACCACAGTGGCGATACAGTGCGATACGAGGGCATGTCGGAGAAGCTGCGCCCGTTCAAGATCGATGTTGCCCTGCTTCCCATCAATGGCCGCGCAGCCGAGCGCCGCATCCCGGGAAACCTCTTCGGTCGTGAGGCCGCACAGTTGTCGAAAGATGTGGACGCAAAGTTAGTCATCCCTTGCCATTACGAAATGTTTGAGTTTAATACCGCAACGCCGGAGGAGTTCATCCAGGAATGCCGCAGGCTCGGACAGGAATTTAGAGTGCTGCGGTGCGGCGAAAAATGGCAGAGTCAGACCGTGAGTTCTGCATAGCCCCTGTGCTGCTACGCGTTGACAGTCAAATACGTCGAGTACTGCTCATCCTCGATGGCAGTAAAAGGCAACATACGGACCGGCGCCCCGGCAGTCTGGACCTGCCAGGACTGCGGCCCGGCCTTCGTTGCCGCCAATAATTGCCGAGCCGTCACCGCCGGGGCTCCATCGGTGATAGCGAATAGCACTAGCGGCCCTGACAACAGGGCTACAATTTGCGGATGCTGCGGGTCGATGGCTTCGAGACGCAGGCGCAGCGGCAACTCCAGTTCGATGAGGTCGCCATTCTTCCACGCGCGTCTTACGGTTGCGAATTCACCGGCACGTACCGAATCCCGCACTCTCTTACCGTTCACGCCGAGCATGACTCCGTCCGCCCACTCCGGAATCCGCAAGTGAATCGCGAATTCCGCACTTCTTGAGCTCCTCACAGTAAACGCAATCTTTCCATCGAACGGATACTCGCTCCGCTGCGTCAGCGCTACATCGGCTCCGCCAACTTTCCATCGCAAACTCGACGGAATGTACAAGTTCACGTAGACGTCGCCAACGTCGCTGGCATCGTGAAAATAACAGTTGATTCGGTAGTCGGCCGCCACCTGTGGAAACGTCCCTGAACAGCACGGCCAGTGATCCTGTTTATAAACCTTGCGTCCGGAAAAATTGTTATCGGAATAATAGAAAGTGCTGCCGTCGGCGAGCAGGGGCTTCGCGCCCAGAATCGTGTTGTACATCATGCGTTCCATGCTGTCGCCGTACCGCGAATCATGCGTCACGCGGAGCAAGTAGCGCGTCAGCTTAAAATGAGCGTAGGAGCCGCAGGGCGTTTCGAAGCTGCTGTGAGTGTTCGTCAGACTCGCAGCAAGGTCTGCGCTGCCAGGCGCGCGAAGCTGCTCATCCGGTCCCCAGCCTCCGGTCGCGAAACTCTGCGCCTTCAACATTTCGAAGGCGTTCTGCGCCGCGCGCAAATGTCGCCCGCTTCCGACAGTCAGATATGCCTGCATCGCAGAGGACAAAGAATTCACGTGGCTGTAAGCGTGCCTGCCCGCGAGCACATTCCGGCCCTGCGCCAACGGATCGTAATATTCATCATCGAGATATTGGATCCCGAGCGAGCGATAGCGATCGCCGGCACCTCGCTGATACGCGAGGAATAAGTTTTCCGAAATCGTGTAGGACTCATCCCACGTGTATCCCACCGCCGGGTTCCTGCGCCACCTTTGCCCATGTTCGATCGCTTTTCCTGGCAAATGAGGCAGCGCAATATTAGTGGTCTGTTCGAGAATAGAGAACGCATCGGGGTCGTGAACATACTGATGCGAATCGATCAGCCCGCACACCAGTTTGTCGTAACAGTACGCGGGGAACCGATTCTTCTCGCCGTAAAAATCGCCCGAAATTGTCTGCGCGTAAAGCCGATTCAACCTTAGAACCTTCTCTCGAGTGGCTGGATCGGCCGTAATCGCGTAGGATCGCGCGAGCGCCGAAACCCATTGACCGAAAGTGCAGCCTGGAGCGAAGCCGTTCGTCACCATGTCAATATTGTAATTGGGGTCGTACCAATACCAACCGCCCAATTCCGCGCCCGGCGCCGGTTGACCAGCCATCTCACGAAGCGGCTTTAGCAGGCTGTCCTCGCTGAGTTCCATCAACACTTGGTGACTGCTCTGCAGTTGCTTTTCGTGCAGCTCGCTGTTCAGCGTCACATCCGCATAACCGAACTCTTCGAGTGGCCGCGGATTTCCGGGCGTTGTCAGACCAACGCGCAGTCCCATGCGCGAACCCATGACCGCCGCGGACGCTAGCGACACGGACGCAATAAATGACCTTCGTGTAACTTTCGTTGAGAACACCCTGGGCGAGCTTTTCATTCTTGACTGCTGCTTTCACGGTTTACGCGCGCAACCATCAATTATAGCCGCGCCGCACCTAACGAGGCTTTTGGCGTGATCACGATTTTGCGATACATCACGCGCCCTTTTTCGCTCCCCTGCAGATAGATCGGACCCGGGAGCTCTTCGTGGCTATCGAGCGCACCGCCCGTGATCCCCGGAATTTCTTTGTTGTTGATGATTACCTGTCCGTTTTGAATCACGGTCACCATTCGACCCACCAGCGTAATGTCGTACGTCTGCCATTTTCCCGGCGCTCGCGGCTGTTCCGGCGTCGGAGCCAGAAAACCGTAAATGCTCCCCATGTGATGGCTGGGAGGCTCGTCGATCGAATCCGTTTCCACCTGCACTTCGTACCGCCCGCGCAAGTAGACACCGCTGTTTGCGTTCTCTCCGCAATTGAACTCCACATGCAACATGAAATCTTCGAATTTCGAATTGTTAATCAGTTCCGGGCCATTACCCGGCGTAACCAAATTGCCGTCTTCGACGGTCCACGTCTTCGTCGCCTTCGCGTCGCTGACGTGCCATCCAGTCAGGTCCTTTCCGTTGAATAGCGAAATCGGGTTCCCCCAAACTGGCGCTCCGCCTCGGTGCAACGACGGCGCGCGCCGGCCCGTCCACTTCCACGTTTTTCCGTCCGGCCCGTTAACGGTGCCAGACAACATTCCGCCTTTCAACGTTCCCTCGAAAACCAGATCGGCCTGAGCGCCTTCCTCATCTCTCGGAGACACAAAAGTCAGTTTTCCCTCGGAGATTTCGGCTCTGGGAAGCGGCCTCGCGTTTCCCCAGCGCCCCACCATTTGCGCCGACACCGCTCCTCCTTCCTGGCGTAATTCCAGCCACGATGGATAGGTGCGGTCGGGTGCCTGCAGCGTCAAATCCCATCGCCCCAGAAACGCAGCGGCCGATTCCGCATTGTTCACTGGAAGCGGTTTCGCAGCGTCTGTCGAACCGCTCGAACTGAAAAGTGACAGCGCAACAGCCAGGCCCAGTCCAGCTATGGATATGAGCCTTTGTGAAGTACTTCTCCCGCTTTTCGAAAGTCGCATGCGCAGCTCCTAAGACTTGATGGTTTGCGACGCAGAATCCCAATATACAACGCTCTTGCGATAATACGACTCGTTCGCCATATGGCACGCCGCCGCTGCGTTGTGCCCGAACACCACATCCTGCACCACTGGCTCGCGCGATCTCACTGCCTGAAAAAATTTCCACAGATGCGGACGCAAATCGTCGTAGTCGTCGCCTTTGTAGCTCGTGGTCTGCGGTAACGGCTCTTGACCCGGCTTCGGATCGTGCTCTTGATGCCACTGTTTGAAATACGCGTCCCTGAGCCGACTAGGCAACCCATAACAATAATAGCTGGGCGCGAGGTCGATTCCCGGCTGCGGTAGATAGTTCAAGCCAAACTCGGTGAGTTCCAATATCCCTTTCGATCCCATAAAGCGCGTGACTTCTGAAGTTTCAGTTCCGAGTGTGAGTCGCATATACACGGGAATGTTGCCGTATTCGTACAACACCGCGTGGACGTCCGGCGTATTGCGACCATCCTTCCAGCGGTAGATTCCGCCGAGTGCCGATGCGCTCTTCGGTGCTTCGTTGATTCCCATTACAAACTCCATTCCGCTGATCAAGTGCACAAGCAGGTCGCCTGCCACGCCGGTCCCGTACTCCTTCCAGCAACGCCAGCGCGCAAAGAGGTAAGGATCGAACGGATGCTTCGGCGCAGTCCCAAGCCAGGTATCCCAATCCACGTTTTCTGGCGATAGGTCCGCGGGCGGCGGATACTCCCACGCGCCAGTGGGATCGTTGCGCCCATTCGAAGCCTCCACCAGGCTCAATTCTCCGATCGCACCGCTCTCATAGAGTTCCTTGGCCTTCGCGCAGAGCACTGAACTCGTCCGTTGCGCGCCGGCCTGCACGATGCGGCCCGACTTCTTCGCCGCCTCCACCATGGCGACGCCGTCCGCCACGCTGTGCGACATCGGCTTTTCGCAATACACGTCCTTGCCTGCGCTCACCGCATCAACTACCACTTGCTTGTGCCAGTGGTCGGGAACTGCCACGATGATCGCGTCGATAGTCTTGTCATCGAGAAGATCCTTGTAGCGTCGAGTGACCTTAATGGAATTCCCGGCGATTTCCTTGGCCAGTTCGTGCCGGCCGTCGTACAGATCGCTCGCGCCGATGCATTGCACCCCCGGAAGTGCCACAGCGGTGGTCAATAGACCCGTGCCTTCCATTCCCACGCCGACGATGCCGAAACCAATTTTGTCGTTGGCAGCAACTGGTCGCGACGAAGCGAATAAAGGCTCAGATTCCAGCAGGATCGGCTTTGCAGCTACCGCTCCTGCCGCGCCGGCCGTTGTCAGAAGAAATTGACGCCGCGAAAGATTTGGCCCGCCCATTTTTGCTTCCCTCCGCTTTAGTTATCTGTATTCCTCGACTCTCAGAACGACCAGCACAAAATACCACATAACGACCAAACGAGTGCCTGCCCGGGGCGATTCGCAGGCCGGATGATCATGCGGAAGAAACCACAGGACTGTTTTCTAGACTTCAAGCACGAAGGGCCGGAGCCACGCGGAGTGATAGAATCACTCTTGAGGTGGCCCATGGAGGAGACAATTTCTCCCAGAAATCGGATGGACGCGACCTTGACGG
Organism: uncultured Acidobacteriota bacterium; assembly: GCA_963788345.1. Lineage (GTDB taxonomy): Bacteria > Acidobacteriota > Terriglobia > Acidiferrales > UBA7541 > Palsa-295. The sequence continues at coordinate 59,426 of CAWBGW010000078.1, forward strand.
CCATGCGCAAGTTCTCTCGCCGCGAGATACTCCAAGATCTCTTCCTCACCGGAGTTGTCGTCGAACTTTCGTCTCTCGGAGCAGCTCGAAAGCTGTTAGGCAGTATGTCGCGGGAGTCATATCCCGCAGCCCTCCCGCGCACGATTTCCGCGGACGACGAAGCCTTTCTCGACGAAATCGAACGCGCCCATACGCTCTTCTTTTGGGAAAACGCAAACCCGGTGACCGGATTGGTGCTGGACCGAACCCTTGCGAGCGGTTCCGACTCGCGGGAAATCGCGAGCATTGCTGCCACCGGCTTTGGCCTCACGGCCCTGTGCATTGCCAGCCAGCGCGGGTACCTGGAGACGGCCCAGGCGCGCGACCGAGCGCTCGTCACGCTACGCTTCCTGGCGCAAAAAATGGAGAATCGACACGGTTTCTACTACCACTTCGTGAATTTCCGGACAGGCGAACGTGTGTGGAAGTGCGAACTTTCTTCGATCGATACCTCGCTGCTCTTATGCGGAGTGCTGACATGCGGGGCGTTTTTCCACGATGACGAAATCCGGAAGCTGGCCGCCCAAATCTACGAACGTGCGGACTGGCCCTGGTTTCTCAACGGCGGCAAGACTCTCTCTATGGGCTGGCACCCCGAGAGCGGATTCTTGACCGCGCGATGGGACTCCTATTCCGAACTCATGATGATCTATTTGCTCGGGCTGGGATCCCCGACGCATCCCTTGCCGGCGGAGAGTTGGGATGCCTGGAAGCGGCCGCCGTTCGACTACTATCACCTCCGCTATGTCGGCTCGTTTGCACCCATTTTCGTGCATCAATATTCCCAGGCCTGGTTTGATTTCCGCGGAAAGCACGACCGCTACGCCGACTATTATGCGAATTCGATTACTGCGACCCAAGCTCACCGTCTCTTCTGTCTGGAACTTTCGCATCGGTTTCCTGATTACTCGGGCGATCTCTGGGGAATATCGTCTTCCGATTCAGCGAAGGGCTACGTGGCGTGGGGAGGACCTCCTGCGATGGGGCCGATTGACGGGACAGTGGTACCCTGCGCCACTGCCGGATCGCTGCCGTTCCTCCCCGACGAAACCCTGCGCGTGCTGCGAAACATTCGAGAGAAGTACGGCAAGCGCGCGTGGCAGCGTTACGGTTTCGTGGACGCGTTCAACCCCCTGACAAACTGGTACGATCCCGACGTGATCGGAATCGATGTTGGAATCTCTCTCTTGATGGCGGAGAATTTGCGAAGCGGATTTGTGTGGGAAACATTTATGAAGAACGAGGAAATGCGCCGCGGGATGGAACGCGCCGGATTCAAGGCGAACGCGACGTCGAAGAGCTCACCTTCCCAGAGGCCCGCCGCGGAAGCGCCCCGTGACCGCAGCTTTGCCGTTTCTTCCTTGCCGGGCGCCTGAATCAGCGAATTTCGATCAGGGCCAGCGCTTTGGGGGCGAGCTTCAACTCGATGCGTCCCTCGTGAATCGGTAGTGAGACGGCTGCGGGGAGTTCGGCGGCTTTTCGAAGCGATCGTATCTGCGCCTGGGTCGGATCAGTCGGGCTCCTCATCGCAGCGTAAGCCTTCCGCAAAGAGCCGTGATCCGCGTCCACCAGATCCAACGTGGCGGTGTGCGTGCCGGTCAAGCCTGTTAGTTGCAAAGTGATGTTCTCCTCCTCGCCCTTTTCCTCAGGCAAGGAGAGATTCCAGACCGCGATCGCCAGCGAGCCGTCCTGCCGGCGCGTTACCAGCACGTCCTTTGCATCCGCCGGAACTCTGGCGTCGCCGAGACGGTGCAGCAGCTTGAAAGCGTTGAATGACGGTTTCGGAAGGTCGTCTTCCGCCAGCAGGCCGAATCCGCCGTAAAAAGGCCGCTTCACAACTCCCTGCTCCTCAAAGACATCCGAAAACGTCCAGTAGCTCATCACGTCGACCAAGCCGTCGCATTGGCGAATCGTGTCGGCCAGCCACGGGCCCATGAACTCCGTGTCCGTTACATCCGGCTCGTTCATGTAGCTGGCGTTGAACTCGCTCCAAATCAAGGGCAATTCTGGCCGCGTGGACGCCTTGATTTGGTCGTGCACCTTCGCCACGGCGCGGCAAACCATCTGCGTGCGGGGAATCACTTCCTTTGTGCCGAAGACGTCTTCCGATTTGTCGTTCCCGTAGACGTGCGTGGATGCGAAGTCCATGGGGACGTTGTTTGCAACCGCGTGGCGAATGAATCGGTCCACCCAGGCAGCTTGCGCCGTGGCCGGGCCTCCAACGCGCAACCGCGGGCTGACGCTCTTCAGCGCTTGTGCGGTTGCGTCATAAAGCTGGTAATACGTCTCCTCCTTGGGCACGCCGGTCCAAAAATCGATGTTCGGCTCGTTCCAGACTTCGAAATACCATTGCGATACCTCGTCGATTCCATAGCGATCAACCAGGTGCTTTGCGAGTTGACGAACCAGATCGCCCCAGAGGCCGTAATCCTTGGGCGGAGACACGTTCGGCTTGTACCAGAACGCGTGCAAGTTGTTCTCGGCCGCCAGCTTCTTGGGCATAAAGCTCAGCTCCACGAACGGCCGGACGCCGTCGCGAAGTAAGCCATCGTAAATCTGATCGACATAGGAAAAGTTGTAAATCGGATTGCCCGAGGCGTCTTCATCGTAGACTCCCACTTCGTCGTGGAAAATTGCGTGGAAGCGAACGTACTTGAATCCAGTCACCCTCTTTACCTCACGCAAGTCATCCCGATAACTCTCTCGCAAAGAGAGAATCGCTCGCCCCGATCCGAACATCTGCTCCCAGAAGTGAGGGAACGGGTGAGCCGCGGCCTTCACATCAATCGGAATGATTTCGCCGGCGCGGCCCTGCGGAAGCGTGGAAATGGGAATCAGGCAAAACAGAAGCAAAACCACGGCATAGACCACTCGCGCACGTCCTGTCTCCGCCACGATCAGGACATCAGCCACAAAGTTGAAGTCATAGATCAAACAAACGAATAGGAACAACGCTAGGGCAACTATCAACCCGGGCGGCAGCGAATTGGGATTAACTATGAAAACAGGCCACGCGAAAACCAAAACCAACGGGTAAATGATCGCGATGCGAAAGAATGATTCTCTCGGCCTTAAACTCCGTTCGATCGCAGAGCGAAGAAACGATCCCATGAACCAGAGCCAGGACAGAAACACGAGCTCAGAGACGGCAGCCAGGAGACCGATACTCACGATCTGCGCTCGCCCTAATGTCTCCGAGGACGGCGCCGCCGAGCGGATGAGTACCAGACCCGCAAACGTTCCAATGAAACATGTGCCAACGAGCAGAAGAAACATCTGCCAGCGTGTTGCCCGAAGAAAGAAGCCAGAGAGCCATTTCATACTTTGGTTAAGCCCTGGGTCAATGGGATTCAAATCATCAATTCGGAATGTATACCACGACCGGCCGTTTTCTAGGCCCAAAATAGCGTCTCAGGGGGCGTAGGCCAACAGATTGAACGGGACTTAGTGAATTGGCGATAGGTTCGATTCCCATCGCCCGCTCCGCCCACTCTCATCTTTGCAGATGAAGGACCCGCTGATCGCCAAACAACACGCCGGCCGCATTAATTAGATACTGCTCGTCGCTGAGCATCTCAACCAGCTCGTCGGGGAATGCAGCGATTTCCTCCTGCAGATATGCCGCCGCTTCACGATATATCTCCCGGCGAGCGTAGGGAGCCAGCTCGTTGCGGCGGCGCAGTGCTTCCTGAATGAGTCCCGCTAATTCCGGCGTTGCCGCTCGGCGTAGACACATGGCCACCGCCGGATATTCCGTGAAAGAATTGTATTTCTGACGGTTCCATGCTTCGTCCGGCGGCGCGGCCAGCGGCGTTTCGCGGACAACGAGGGTTCCGGCCACTCGATCGCCGAACCGCTGCATGATCGGGCTGCTCAACACCGAAATTCCTCCCACCAGATACGCCAGCGGCAGAGCATCAATTACGCGCATCAAGTTTCGGACCCATGCCTGTTCGATGCGTAGCGGAAGCCCGGACTCGTCAATCACACGCAAGTGGAACAGGCGCTTTCCGATTGTCTGCCCGTTCCAAAAACCCTCGAGCAACGCGCCATAGGAAAACCCTATGGCGAACTCCGCAAGCGTGATTGTCATGGCTCCAAAACCTGGCGCCTTCGCGGAAATCCAGAAAACCAGGTAGCCCAATCCGTTCACTGCTGCCAATACGATGGCGGTATCGAGCAGCATCGCGTAAAGCCGCGGCACGGGCCCAGCCAGCGGCAATCGAAAAAGCACGCCTTCCGGCGTCGCAACGGCCAGCTCGGCCGTGGTCGGCAACCGGGTTGGCTGCGACGGCTTCACTGGGTCTCCGCGGGAACGGCTTCACGTGCTTCTGAGACGGTTTCTCTTCGACCCATCAGCAGCAGATAGAGCGTCAGCAGGACCAGTTCCGCCGCGCCAACTGCAAGCTTGAATCCGTACGGCAGAACGGGCTCGTGGTGCTGCGAAAAAAACGCTTCCATTAGCCCGGCCCAAACCAACATCAGCGCGAGCCCCGCGATCAGCAATAGCCATTCACGTATGGATTGGCGCATATTGCGATCTTCGCGCCGGCGCAGCAGCAAGCGCGCAAGATAGAACCCCGCCTGCCCGGCAATCAGTATGGACGGAATCTCGAACGCGCCATGGGGCAACAGCCATGCGGTTACGAACAGACCAAATCCCTGCTGTGTGTAACGAACCGCAACCGCTCCGAGCAGCAGGCCATTTTCAAACAGCAGCAGCGCCGTCCCGATGCCGAACGTTATGCCCAGCCCCGCCGCGAGTAGCGACACCTCAATATTGTGCGTGATGAGCTGGGCGGAGAACGCCGCCTCTACCTGCGTGGAATCCAAGTGGCGGGCCTGCCCTTTCTCCTCTTGACCCACACGCAGACGCGGATTGCGCAAATAATCGGCGGGTAGCAAGACGTCCACCGATGCGGAATCGTAGCGCACCGCCAAGCCTCCCAGTGCGGCCCCCAAGAGTGTGACCACCACGGCCAGCGCAAAAAAGCGCGACTGGCGCCGGAACGCTTCCGGAAACGCCGTGAAAATCCGGAGCCACCGGCGCGGTTGCCAGAGTTCGGAGCGCGTCGGCCGAGAATAGTAAAGCTCCGCATAAGCTCGCGCCACCAACCGCTCTAGATATCGCCTTAGCTCGGGGGCCAATGCGCCATGCGTCACGCGATTTAAATCAGCGGCGGTTTGGGCGTAGAGGTCTTGAAGCAGCTCGGCTTCGGCAGGTTTCATCCGGCGATCGGGCCGGCTTTCCAGCAGAGCGAGCAGAGATTCGAGATTGTTCCAGTGCGGACGCCCCTGCGCCTGAAACCGTTCGAGGTCCAGAATCACACGCGTTGCTCCCGTTTGCTTTCGAGATAACCTTCCACGGCCGTTCGCAAAAAATTCTCAGGCGAGACAAACCGCAGCTCCGCGCCCATCTGGCGCAGTTGACGCGCCAAGGCCCCCAGGCGCTGGTTTTCCTTTTCTCCCGCCAGCGCAGCGTAGACGCCCTGATCTGTGCGAGGCTCTTCGCCGGGCAAGAATGCGGGGCGCGCGTGTGCGGGTAGAACGCTCGTCATCAAAACAACATGTGAAGAACGCAGCAGCGCGATGCCGCGGCGCGTGGAATCCGAAATCGATCGCTCTGCCAAGTCCGCCAGCAGCACCAGGTAAGCGCGCCTCCGCAACCGTAAACGAATGTTGCTGAAGAGCGCCTCGTAATCCGCGGTTGTCGGCAAGGGTTCGAGGTTAAGCAGCTGATCCCGGAATTGGTGGAATTGGAATTGGCCGCCTCCCGCGCGGAGCCAGGATTTCGGCTCCTCCGCATAGGTTACAAGCCCGAAATCGTCGCCCAGTTCGAGGGCGACGGTAGCGCCCACCAGCGCCGTCTCCACGGCGAGATCCAGCAGGCGCCGCGGCGCGCGTGCGCGCGGGATGTCAGTTTCTGATTCCAAGACGGGATCGAGAGCCTGCGCGGACGCCCGCGATTGGTCCACCACGAAATACACTTCCTGCTTCTGCTCCCATTGGAAAAGCCGGGTTACCGGCTTGCCGCGTCGCGCCGTGGATTTCCACGCGATTTCCGAGAAGTTGTCGCCCGGCTGATAGTCGCGCAACCGCTCGAAATCGCGCCCCTGGCCGGCCCAGGGTGTTTCGCGCGAGGCCACGAGTGCGCGGTAAATAGGACTTCGAAGCATTGCCCGCCGTCCCGGCCGCAAGTCCGCGTCGATCCGAATTGGTGCTGGTGAATCGAACCACTGACGCAAGCACCAAATCCCGAACCGCGAGCGCCGCTCAATTCCCATACGCAGGCCTGGCCACAGCCCGCGTCGAAGCAAGCTGATCTCCGGCTTCCAGGACCAGAGCTGAACCGGTGCAGTGTTTCCCGCGGCTGATCCCGCTGAGGCGTGGTCAGGCTCCGCAAGCTTCAGCCGTTGAGGACCGCCGTTCACCCGTATCGCGGCTTGGCTCTCTCGCGTCGACGGCATGACTGCAACACGAACTTCGCTGCGCACTCGGCGCCGCCCGGAGCCCGCGAGCGCAAGAGGAATCTGCATGGTCTGCCCTTCGGTTCCGCGAAGCCCTTTCTCGGTTGGGAGCAGGACTGGCGCGAGTTCGTTGCGCCCGAGCCAGAGCACGAACACGTCATAACACGCCGAGCAGCGCCATCGCGACTGAAATCAGACTAAGCCACAGCCATCCATGTGCGACCCAGGGAGCAATGCATGCCGCGACGGCGAGCACCCCCAGTAGCCACACAAGTTCCGCCGCTGGAGTGAATAGCGTTCGCGACACGTGCACCGCGATTCGCTGCGCAGATCTCTGCTGTGTTTGCAGAGTACGTCTTACTGCCCCAGCCGTCGGTTCCGTCTCTGCAACGTTGGCGACCATGAATGCGCTCCATCTTCCTGGATCAGGTGTCTCGCGTGCTGCGCCCCCGCTGCTCATCGCGGCACTTCGACGGCCTCCAGCACCGCATTGATCACCTCACGCAGCTCGACGCCTTCCATCTCAAATTCCGGCCGCAAGAGCATGCGATGCTCCAGCACGGGGACAGCAAGGCTCTTCACATCCTCGGGCAGCACGAAATCTCGTTCCTCGAGCACCGCGAGAGCCCGCGATGCCATCAGCAGCGCGAGCGTCGCACGGGGCCCGGCGCCAATCCATACCGCCGCGTGTTGCCGCGTCTGTCGAACCAAATTGACGATGTAGCTGCTCACTGCTTCGGTAACGCGCACATTCGCCGTCACGGCGCGCAACTGTTCGAGTTCTCCCGGCCGCAAAATCGGCTCGCGCAGCTCCTCCGCCAACCGGCGCTCCGGCGCTTCACCTTTCGCGACGAGCCGCGCAAGATCGTTTTCGTCTTCGGCGGCTGGATAAGGCATGCGAATTTTTACGAGGAAGCGGTCCTTCTGGGCCTCTGGAAGCGGATAGGTGCCTTGATGCTCGATCGGGTTTTGCGTCGCGAAAACGACGAAGACAGGCGATAACGGGCACGTCGCACGATCGATCGTCACCTGCCGCTCCTGCATCGCTTCGAGTAAGGCCGCCTGCGTTTTCGCGGGCGCGCGATTGATTTCGTCGGCCAATAAAAAGTTTGTGAAAATCGGCCCGCGTACCAGCCGGAATTCCTGCGTCTTCAGGTCGAAAACGCTCGTTCCAGTGATATCGGCAGGCATCAGGTCCGGCGTGAACTGAATGCGCTGAAACTCGCCGGCCACCGCGCGCGCCAGCGCCTTGACGAGGAGCGTTTTTCCTACGCCCGGAACGCCCTCGATCAGCGCGTGCCCTCCCGCCAGCAGCGTCACCAGGGCGAGATCAATTGCCTCGGTCTGGCCCACAATCACGCGGCCGACCGCCTCTCTTAAGCGTCGCGCGCCGCTCCCCACAGTCGCGATTGCCGCCTTCGCTTGCGTTTCCGCGCTCAGCGCCTGCGGCTGTTCGTCGGAATCCAATATGGGTTTCTCGCTCATGCGATTTTTGTCTCCTCGGGAGTTGTCTTCGGCGAAGCGGAGCCTGTATCGCGACCTTGGCGCTGGGTATCAGCTACGCGAGCCAGGCCCTTTGCGGACGCGCGACGCTCCGCGATCAACTTCGATAGTTCCTTGTAACCCGCTAAAGGCGGCTGCCCGAGCGCGGCGCGAAGCCGGGGGCCCCAATGCGAATCGGCGGAAATTGCCTTCGCGTCTTGCGGTGAGCGACGGCGGAACTGATCCCAGCATTCCGCCACAACCTGCTCCGCCGCGATACTGCGCTGAAGCAAGCGTCGCCCCGCCACGCCGGCCGCTTCCCCATTGCGAACCACCTCCGCACCCCAATCTCGCGCCGGGTGCCGCACCAAATCGCCGCTCATGCTCCAGAGCAGAGCGAGCAATGTCGCCCAGAAAAGAAGCAGCGCTGGTTGCAGGCGGTTCCGCTGCACTAGCCAGAGCACGCCCTGCTCTTGACGCAATCCGTGCACCGTCTCATCCACCCAAATTACCGGCCGGCCGGCCGCCAGAAAATCGAGCAACACCGGACTCGGATGCGTTTTAATCGCCTCATTCAGCACGAATGATTCTTGGCTCGCCGCGATCAGTTCTCCCGTGCCTACTTTTCGCTCCGCCATATAAACGTATTTCGCCGGGGAGCTCTCAGACTTCGCGTTAGCCTGTGCCCCGTTAATGGAATCCACAGGTCCCGAATAGAGGTTAGTCCAGTTCGCATCTGTTTTGAGCCACGGATTATTACCGGTGAGATACATCATTTCGCTTCCCGAGGGCATTGCGCCGGAGCTAGGAATCGCCCAAGCAGGACTTTCTCCTTCGCCTCCTGGCGAGGTGTATTCGCTCTCAATTCCCCAGCTTGTCTCCTTTTGCCGCTTCGGCGCCGCGGGAGTTCTGGTTGTCCCCTGATTCACCTGATTCAGACGTCCAGAAGAAGACTCGGAAGCTGACGCGGACCTAAGCACCAGGATCGTGTTGAATCAGTACCACGCGGCCACCGCGCTTGAGAAAGTCTTCCAGCAAGCCATGGAATTTCCCACCTATAACGAGCTTCTCGTCTACCATTAGCACGTCGCCCTCGTTATAGCCGCCGATAAAAAACGCCGTTACGCGCGTGGCATCCTCATCCGCCAGCGACATCTCATCCTGACTCCGCTTCACTCGATACCCGGCACGAGCATAGGAATCGAAAAGCAAACTGGTGCCGTACGGGTCCTGGCGCAAACTGGATCCCATATCGCTGGTGTTGGACTCATTCTGATGCGCCATCAGCAGCAATACCGCGAATATGGCCGCGAAAATTCCAGCAGCCAGCAGCGGTCCTCTCCAGTTGAGCGCCATGCCCTCGCCCGCGCGATCATCAGACATTGTTGAGCAGCTCCCGCTGATCCTGGCGGTATGCGGCAACCGTCGCCGGCGTCACCGCATGAGACCCATACCAAACGCAATCGAACACCCGCAGGCTGCCGCGCAATTTTTCGGGAATTCTCGCTCGCATCTCAACAGCCGCTCGCGGGGACCGCTTCCAACGGCGAGTGAACTCATCGAGATACTCGCGATTCGTGCGATCGCGGCGAATCGTCAGCCATTCGCGCTGTGCCAGTCCAGCCAGGAGGCCCAAATAAGCTGCACGCAACGCCAAACGCAATTCACCTTCGCCTTCCAGCCGAGCCGCCAGAGCGAACCATTCGTCCTCGGAACGTTCATTCGCAATGGCTGTGTCGCTGAGGTCCGGTAGCGAGTCCGCTGTGATAGGAATGGAAAGCTGCGCCGCTTCGCGCCGCCGCCGCAACCAAAAGAGCACGGCTCCCGCGGCCAAGGTCACAGCCGCGATCAACGCCAACCACAATCGGAGATCCTTCATCCGCCAGTGGCTCTTTTCCGTTCCGGGCGAAAGATCAAGGCCGCGCGGCCACAGTTTGCGGATGAAGTCGCGCAAAGCCTCCCAGCCGCGCTTGATGGCATGCCCGATTTTGGTGAGCAGCTTGTCAAACCACGTAGGCGGGCTCGGATGCTCTGCATCGTGCCAGCGATAGATCTCACGCTGTGATTCGCGATCGAGAGCTTGGCGCAACTTCTGAACGCGTTCCTGTTGCGCGGAATCGGTGGGGGTTAGAGCGCTGCTCTGGCTTCCCGCCGCCACCGCGGTTGCGGGTCGCGAAACGCCCATAAAAATTACCAGCAGCCCGACTGCTGCGCCTATCCTAACGCTGCGCCCCGCTCCGGTTGCGGCAACCATTTCCGCTTTCTTCTGCTGTCCACGCGGCAGGCTCGCCAGTAATCCGCGCAGGTCGTCTCCTTCTCGTCGCGACCGCAAGTACTGGTACACAACCACATACGCGCATTTCACGATGGGATCCACTGCCAGCCACGCGCCGGCGAACAAAGAAAGCCAGAACGCGGAACTGCGAATTAGCGAATAGATTCCCATTTCTGTCGAGAGAAGAGTGTTTACTCCAAAGACTGAGTGCAGGAGCTGCGGCACCATGATTGCCAGAATCGTTCCATTCAGCCACACAGCGACCCACAGCGGGAACAACATCAGGAAAAGCAGCAAGCTACGCCCGTACCATTGGCTCGCCACGGTCAGGCACCCCACGAACGATTGCCGTTCGGTGGCATCTGAGCCAGCCTCGAGACTTGCGAATTGGCACCCACTGTAGAACCAGGGAGCCCCAGCGACAGTTGGCACCGTCACCAAAGCGGCTGCGCTCAGAGTGATTTTCCACGCCACCAGGCGTCCCAAAGTTGCCACTCGCGCCATTGCGCCGGCAGGCTTCGATATCCGCACGCCAAACGCTCGTTCGCGAACGTGTTGCATATAGCCCGCGACCATCCACACGCGCAGCAGATATGCCAGAGCTATCAGCACGGCTTGCAGCAACAACCCGCCATCCGATACGCGAATCTGGCCGTCAAGTACCCACAGCGGAATGAACAAAAGGACGAGAGGGGCGGTTCCGGCGTAGTAGCGCCACGCCTCCCGTGCAAATGTCGACTGAAAGAGTACGAATCCGCGTTCCATTGCTTCGAGCGGACTCAGCCGGTTGGGACGCGAGTGCGCGGGCGCCATACTCGCAGGCCGGACTGCGGATACCCCTGATGCGGCTTCACTCATCGGTCTGCTCGGCTGCTGGTTCATGATCGGCGCCGCCGAAATTCAGATGCAATTCCGGCCTATTCGCTCGCCAGCGTAACAATGTAAAAAGGAGAGCCACCAAACATGCGAGCGCGCTAAGTCCGGCGACGGCTTGGCGAAACCTGAGCGCGAACGACGCCTTCGGTGCGGGAGGACGCGTCATCCGCCGGAGGCAAGGCGGGCAGGCAAGTTTGCCTTCTTCGTCCGTCACACATTCGCGGCAGAACGTTCCGCCGCAATGCGGACATAGGGCCGCAGCTTCGCGCAATGGATGGAACAAACACCGCGCATGGCGCAAGCGTGTTGCAGCGGGCTTGCCGGAGGGCGAAGCTGGCACGTTGGGAGCCATTCGTCTATGTCAGGTCCACGACAGGCGCGGCAGCGGGAGAGGCTTCGGAACTTGTTAGCGTGGCGGGTTGCGCTGGCTGCGTTCCAGTGGCGGGAACAGTTGCTTGCCCCATCGCACCACCGCGAGCAGCGCGAACGGCCGCATCAATCTTCGCGAGCACCTTGCGTGCCCGTCGCCATCGTTTCACGATCGGCAGGTCAACCGTAAGCCCCGTGGTGCGAATCCGCGCCTGCGCAGTTGGTCCCAGCGCGAGTTCCATCGCGATCCACGCCAAGCCCGCGCCGCCAAAAATCGCACCGCTCGTGAAGTTCACCAAATTCCAGAACAGACCGCCCACGACGACCAGCAGCAGACCGGGAATCATCGGACGCAACAACCACAACCGGCTCGGCCACACGACAATGGACTCCAGATCGCGCAGATAAAACCGCCGGTACTCCACCGAGTACATCACGCGTTTCGCGGCGAGCAAACAATCCTCGCTCAAATACCACTTCGTTCCGCCGGTTGGCGTGGCCACGCGCGAAATTTTGCGGAACGCGCTCTGCACTTAGTGTCTCCCAGCGAGCCACCGCACGTAGATCGACGCGCCGATTAGCAGCGGGACCCATGAGAACCCGACGTAGGCCCACCAAAACCGCCACCCGCGGCGCGGAATTAAATACGAGCGCGGAGCTTTCCGGTACTTTGCGTGCAAAATAATCGCCGTCGGAAGCGCAACCACCAGCGTCGGCCACACCAAAATCCAGCCCCATCCGAGCGTCACTGCGATCGAATCATAAAGCACGTCGCGATGGCGCCACTCCGCCTTGCCGCCATTCAGCCCCGTATCCACGCGCCCGCGCTCGAAGCATGTGGGGCAAACGTGCTCCGCTCCCAACTGCAAATCGCACAACGCGCACACAAACCGTCCGCATCGCTGGCAGCAAGCCTGGAACGCTTTGTCGGGGTGAAAGAAGCAAGTCGCCTGGTCCGGCATCGCCGTTGCGGCGTTTGCGCTGTTCCGTATGACGGGCCACGCGCGAACCTGCAGGCGCTTCTCGCAGTAGGGACAACTCTGCCATCCCCCGTGCGTCTCACCGGGCGCAACATCTCCGCCGCAGCTCGGGCACGGAACGGTTCCCGCCGGACTCCGCAGCGGTGCCGCGGCCTCCGAACCGCTCGGGGAAGCAGTGAACAAGTTAATGTTCACACTCACTACAGGCTCCGTTTGTACACGACTCGCGTGTCGCACACCCGGTCGTGCAACGTACGCTTCTCGTCATCAAATCCAGCCATGATGTAGCCGATCGCCAGAATCATACCACTGACGATTTTCATGAAATACCGCCCGATCGAAACTCCCCAACTCACGTCGCTTCCATCCGTTCGGATCACTTTCACTCCGATGGCCATCTTCCCGACTGTCGCACCGTAATAACGAATCATAATCACTTCGTAAAGAAAGGCCACCAGCATGGAAACCAACGTGAGCGTTAACATCGATCCTGTCAAAGCCATCGGTGCCATGCGGGCTTGAAACGATTGAAGAGGACTTATCACTGTCCCCAAAATGAGCAACGACATGGGTATTCTCACCAACTGCAACAGAATCCCATCAATAAACACTCCGCAAAACCGGATCCAAAATCCACCATAGTGCCATCGAGAAGTCCCCGCCGCGCCTCCCGCCACAACCCGGCTCAGGAAGGCCGGTTTGCAATCGCCGCATACCAATCTCCCCGCAATCTGGACTAAATCCGACTGCCCAAATGACCGTCCGCACTGTGAACAAAACAACATTGTCTGGACGGGCGCTTGTTGCGTCATTGGACACTCCTCCTTAGGGTTAAGAGTGTCGGTAGACTAGCGCAAGTTGGTTGCGCCGCCAAGCATCAGCTTAGGCACAGTTCCGGGTGCATCATCGTATCGTTCACCTGTCCACGAGGCCAGTGCGCAAATCCCACAATAATTGTCGCGCACGCAATTGCACGCGCCACAATAGCGTCAAGAGCCGCCCTCGAGTCGGACATACGGTTGGGCCATAGCAAATCCTCGAAACCCAATACTGGGTTTTCGAGATTTCCTAGGATTTGCTCTTAGGAAGGAGCCTAAGCCATTGAAACTAAAAGATTGGCTGGGAGGCCTGGACTCGAACCAGGATAATCAGATCCAGAATCTGATGTACTGCCAATTGTACGACCTCCCAACTGGTGGGAAAGAGCAAAGAAGCGACGGCGGAACGACCTCTCTAATTGCTTTCCTTTGTTACTTTACTGGCGAATGGGAGCGTCGTCAACTCTGGCGCGGCTTTGCCCTTCATTTTTGACCCGCCGCGCTAAGAATGGCGACTCGGAACTGGCACCAACAATCGCTTCCGTACGTAGAATTCCTGCCCTCGCCAGTGAATCCGCTGTGGGAAGAAGCTGGCAGCCCACGCGAAGAACGCAAAAACATCGCGGAATAGCAGCATCCAAAGCCTGCGCAATACAAGGCGATCCTTCATCCCCACAAATCCCACGGACGTCGCCACGGCGTTGCGGAAAAGAAAAGCGGCGGCAAAGTAGCCAATGGCCGCCCGGGGCGAGACTAACGCTCCCACCAACACGGCCCACGGCAACGCCTGCGTGAAAATCAGGCCCAGATGGCCCCACGGACGCGAGGCGCGAATGCTCAGATTCCATCGAGTCTGATGACGGAACGCGCCGCCAAACGTTTCGTGCGGATAATCGACAGCAACTGGAAGCCGGCTGAGTTCGATGCGGTATCCGCAAGCCGCGATCCGGTTGCCTAGTTCGTAGTCGTCGCAGAAATAGTCGACCAGCGATTCGAAGCCGCCGATTTCGGTGAGGTGCTTCTTCGTGGTGGCCATCACGGCGCCGAGCATGAAGGTGAGGCCGCCGAACAGCCACGCCACGAGCACGCCAGGCGCGAAATCGGTGCTATTGCCCAGAGCCTCAATGTCCGCCGGAAGCGATGCATCGGTAACGCCTCGATATAAGCACGTAACGCCGCCAACTTCGGGATTTGAGAAGGGCTCGACTACCGCGCGCAGGAAGCCCGGGTCGACGCGGACGTCGCTGTCGCTTACGATGATAAAGTCGTGGCGCGCCTCGCGAGCCATGCGACAGAGCTTGTTGACCTTGTCGCTTTCTCCCAGGGGCTCGGACGCGACTAGCAAGCGGATCGAGCGGCGCGGAAAGTCTCCGATCAGTTTTTGTATCGTGGGAATCGCGCGATCGTTCTCGTCGGAAACGCAAAACAACATCTCGAATTCGGGGTAATCCTGACGGCAGAAACTCTCATAGTCCTGATAGGTTTCGCGGTCGAGGCCGCAGATGGGTCTCAGAATGCTGACGGGAGGAGTGAAATCCTTAGGATCGGAGGGCCGCTTGCGAAAGAATGCGCTCCCCGCCAGAATCGCGGCGAAGTAGTAGGCGAATGGCGCAGCTGCCAACGCGAGGAGGGCGTCGCGAATCCCGGTCCAAATCACGCCGCGATCAACCTTTGCCCAGATAAACGAGAACCACGCCCGCGCAAACGAGCAGCACTCCGATCCACCGCTTGTGCGTGACGGCTTCCCCTAGGAACCACCGGCCGCCGATGGCTCCAACGACATAACTCAGCGACGTAATCGGAATCACGTAACTGACGTTCGCTCGCGCCAGCATTCCCAGCAGCGCGAAATAGGCCAGCGCCATCATCGCGAAGCCGATCCACATCCACCCGACGCGAAACGCGCGGATAGGAACGCCCAGCAGCGTTCGCGGGCTGAACTCCTTTACCTCACCAATAATCTTCATCGCGCGAGTCACACACATCTCGCCCACGGTTCCGACAACCACGATGAAAAAAACCAGAATCACTTCAACTAGCATCGATCGGCTCCGTGGTGCGCGGCGGTGTGTAACCGATAATCAACACGCCGAGGCAAACGATCGCGATGCCCGCCCACCGCAGGGGCGTTACCGTCTCACCCAAGACAAATCGGCCGAGCAGTGCAGCAATCCCGGATGTGAGGGCGGAAGCAGGTTGGACGTAGCTATAGTCCGCCCACGTAAGAACCACTGTGTATGAAATGAAGAAGCCGATCATCGCGAGGGTGCCGCACCAAATGATCGGAGAGGTGAAAACCTGAAAGCCGTAGTGAAGAAGGGCCGCCGGGTTCCAGCTCGGCGCCGTGCCGATGCGGCGCATCCCCTTGCTCATCAGAAGATCCCCGATTGGCCCGAAGAAAATCAGCATCGAGATGAGCAGGTACGTCTTGAAGCGCAGGTCCGCGGCGACCTTCATGCGTTCTATGATTCGCCGCCCACTTCCATTGTCCGCGAGGACTCGATTGACGGCACCTGGACAAGCGCTTTCTTCGCGACGCCCTTGCGCGCCACTTTCCGGCGATCGTGGCGCAGTTTCAGGAAGTCCACCGCTTCGTGGAAGAGGCGCTTGCGCTCGTGCCCGTCCCAGAGCGCTTCGCGCACGATCCGCCACGCCACGCGCGGGCGGAAGTAGTAGCTATCGTAGAAGCGGTTCACCGACTCCACCATGTACTCGCGGCTCAGTCCGGGGTATTCGAGATGCGGAAGCTGGTGCCCGAGCGAATCCGTAATCGCTTCGGTGGCGAGAAAGCCTTCTCGCGTTCCCTGATCGTAAAGTTCCGTGCCCGGATAGGCATGCGCCATCGAGACCTGGATGGTCTCGCAATCGAGTTCCTTCGCGTAATCGATCGTCTTTTCGATTGTTTGCTTGGTTTCGCCTGGCAGACCGATGATGAAGTCGCCGTGAACGTGAATGCCTACCTTCTTGCAGTTCTGAACGAAGGTGCGTCCCATTTCCACGGTGGCGCCCTTCTTGATGTTCTTCAGAATCTGCGGGTCTCCTGATTCGAACCCGACGATCAGCAAGCGGCATCCGGCGTTCTTCATGGCTTTCAAAGTCTCGTAATCGCTGTGAACGCGCGCCGTGCAAGACCATTGGAAGCCGACCGGCTGGAATTCCTTGCACAGGGCGAGAACCCGGTCTTTTCGGATGTTGAACGTGTCGTCGTCAAAGAAGAATTCCTTGGCCTGCGGGAACATCTTGTGCGCCTGCCGGAATTCCCGCGCCACACTCTCGACGGATCGGACCCGCCAGGCATGGCCGGAAAGAGTCTGGGGCCACAGGCAGAACGTGCAAAGAGCCGGGCAGCCTCTGGCGGTGTAGAACGAGACATACGGGTGAAGCAGGAACGGCACATTGTATTTTTCGATCGTCAAGTTGTGCTCGTAAACCTCGGTGGCAAACGGCAACGCGTCGAGCTCTTCGGTGTGAAGCGGCTCGCGCGAGGGGTTGTGCACGATCTTGCCATCCTTCACGTAGCTGACGTTCGGAATCCCCGAAATCGGCTTGCCCAGCGCGTAGTCGACAACGGCGTGATCGAATTCGCCGCGCACAACAAAATCAATGTCCTGGCTCGCCAGGAGGCTTTCGGCCGGCTTGATCTGCACTTGCGGCCCGACGAACGCGATCTTCAGGTCGGGCTTTTTCTCTTTCATCGCGCGAGCCATTCGAATGTCGCTCTGAAAGCCAACAGTGGACGTGAACAGGACCAAAAACTCGTAATCCGCCGAAATGCGGATCACTTCCTCAGGCGAGATGTGGTGCGGAGGACCGTCCAACAAGCGGCTGCCGGGCAGCATCCCTGCGGGATAAGCGAGCCAGACCGGGTACCAATAGGATTCGATCTCGCGAGTTGCGGGCCAACGCGAGCCGGCCCCACCGTCAAATTTCTCAAAGCTCGGTGGATTCAAAAACAAGGTCTTCATAGCAGACGGCATGTACAGTCCCCCCTCAGGAACTACGAACATCCACGCCAAGCGCGTGAACTTCTATTCTACTCGATTTTGTGAGCCATCCAAGCAAGCGTTTGGGTGGATGGTTCATTGCAACACTTTTGCCAACTGCCCCGTGGCTTGCAGGACCTTCAATTGAGCCCGTTGCCAGGCAAGGTTCGCGTCGAGGAATTCCATCCATTTGTCGCTCTCATCCAGGCGGGATTGCTCGACGTCCTTCAGCGTTGCCTTCCCGTCTTCCAGCTTTGCTTGAGCGAGCTCCAAGGTTTGCTGGGCGAGTTTCAAATCCAGGCGGGCGACTTCGCGAGTGGCTTCGAGCTCCCGGGTCTCGCGCGATTGCTGCGAAGACTCGAGGCGCACCTGCTGGCGTTTGTTGCTGAGCACCAGCTCTGCTTCGTTGAGTTGGCTCCTCGCCAACGCGGCGTTCGCGGAGGTCTTCGCGGCAAACAGCGGGATTGTGATTTCAATTCCTACATTGAAATTGTTCGGCTGGAAGGTCTTGTAGTACAGGTCGTAGTTATTCAGCTTGCTGAACACGGAGTACTGAGCGACAGCGTCTATTGTTGGCCAGTAACTCTGGCGGGCCCCTTTCAAAAGGTGCTGCCGCGCGGAGCGTTCGTCTTCAGCCTCTTTAATTCCAGGATCGTTCTCAACCGCGAGACCGGCCACCTGGCTCTCCTGGAGGTCCACCGCGAATGATGTTTCCTCCTGCTCGACTTCGATCGCTTGACCGTCCGGGACGCCCGTGAGGTCACGCAGCTGCTGCGACAAAGTGTCGTTTCGATCCTGGAGCTTGATCAGGCGCTCCCGGATTCTCGCGGAGGTCAATTCGGCCCTCGTTTCTTCAATCGCAAGTTCCTGGTTCGCGGCGACGCGTTCCTTGGTGAGAGCAAGTATCTTCTCCGCGCTGGCCTGATCGTTGCTCATCAGCTCTATCAAGTGCCGGACCTCCGCGAGCTCCAAATACGCTGAGGCCGTGCGAACCATCACGCCATCGCGGATTCGGTCCATCTCTATTTTTTGGCTGCGCGCGCGATCTTCGGCAGCGCGTTGCTGCCCCTTCAACGAGGGATTGAACAAGGATTGAGTGTAGTCGAGCTGGAAAACCGCCGGTGGACCGCTACCCGGAACGGAGGGAAACCCGTAGGTGTAGACGTACCCTGCGCCAGTGTATATGTTCGGGAGAAACGTCGCGCGATCGACCCTCGCTTCGCCCAATGCGACGCTGTATTGCACCCGCGCCAGCTTCAAGTCGCGGCTATTCTGAAGCGCGAGCGTAACTGCCTCCCGAAGCGTCAGTTTCTGGGCGCTCGGCGCGTCCTGCGCTCGCACCGGAATGACGGAGATGACCACAAATACTGAGAGAATGCTTGCGTGCCTCGGCAGTTTATTCATAGCGAAGAGATTCCGTCGGTTGAAGTCTCGCCGCGCGATTCGCGGGAAGATACCCGAATATGAGTCCCGTCGAGCAGGACAAGACAAATGCCAGCACAACAGACGCCCACGATATCGGGACGCTGAACTCCCCGCCGGCGGGGACAAAGTCACTCAAGAAGCTTGCGATCACAGGAATCGCGAGGACGAAGTTCGTGGCGACCGGAATCAGGACGCCAATTGCAATTCCCACTAGAGCGCCGGTACCACTGATCAGAACGGCTTCCGCCAGAAACTGATACAAGATTGCGGCACGCGGGGCACCGATCGCTTTCCGGATTCCGATCTCCCGGGTTCGCTCCGTCACGGTGACAAGCATGATGTTCATGATTCCTATGCCGCTGATCGTGAGCGCGATCATCGCCACCACAATCAATAACAGAGTCAAAGCCATCGAGATGTTCTTCGCTGCCGCAAGGATGCCCGCCAAATTCCACACGTGATACTTCGCCCCAGGGCGGTGCCGGCTCGCCAGAACTTCACCCACCCGCTGCGTAACAGTTGGCACATCCTCAGAATCATCTGCTTGAGCGTAGAACGACTTGAAATAATCAGTTCCGGTGTAGTCCTTGATCAGTGAGAAAGGTACGATCACACTTTCGGGAGTTATCTCCGTTTGCCCGAACGTGGTCACGCGCTCGCGAAAAACGCCGATCACCGTGAAGTGCAGTTCCTCGATCGCAATATCTTTGCCCAGGGGATTGTCGTACGGAAACATCGAAGCAGCGAGTTGGTCGGTAATGAGGCACACCTTGCTTCGCGACATCATGTCGTCCTGATCGAAATACCGTCCCTGAACAGCTACCAGCCGCCGGACCGTGTTGAAACCCGTCCGTGACGCCCACAAGGCTGATCGGATGTACCGTACCGCCGACGGTGACGTTCAGCCGGATGTCGTCGGTTCCAGCGGCTTCGGTGACCTGGGGAATGTCCTGCTTCACGGCTTCAAGATCGGCTGAGGTGATTTGATCGGAAAGCGCCAGATTCTCCGAGCCGCCCGGGTTTATCATCTCTGCCAGCACAAGATTGGAACCTACGCCCTCGATTTCCGAAATGATGTAGCGTTTTCCTGTCAGTGCGACTGTAACGACCAGAACGATGCATGCGCTCCCGATGATTACGCCCAGCATTGTGAGCATGGCGCGGACCTTGTTCGCGCGCAGAGCTTGCATCGCAAGCTGTAGAGTTTCATTCCAGAAGGCAGATGTGTTACGCATGAGAGCTCGCCGATAGAATCGGATGCCTTTTTCAGGGTCGGAGTTTCCGGTGATTGCGGCCGCCGTGCTATCGCGACCCCTTTTCCAGTTTTGCCAGGCGCGCTTGGGTTTCCTTGCGTCCGGGTTCGAGTTGCAACGCCGCGCGGTACTGCTCCGCAGCCTGGCCCGTTTTCCCTTCCGCTTCGTAGAGCCTGCCAAGCCAGTCGCGTGCGTCCGCGTGCGAGGGCCAATCGCTGCGATCGGGCGTGCCCGCGATGTACGATTTCAAATACTCTTCGGCACGCGACAGTTCGGATCCGCCCGAGATTATCGCCACGGCGCGATAGTAGGCCAGCCGTGGGTCGTTCGGCTTCACCTGGGCGGCGGCCTCAATCGAGGCGTTCATGTCGGCGATCTTATTTTGCTTCTGAAAGAACGACGCCACTTCGAAGTAGGGCTCCGGTTTCCCGGGCTTCGCGCTGAGAACTTGCCGGTATTCGGCCTCGGCCAGGTCGGGCTTTTTCAGCGACCGGATATCGAACACCGCCCGCGCGAGGTGTCCTTCGATCGGATCGATCGCGGCGATCGCATCCACCTGTGCCTTCCCTTCGTCCGCGTTCCCGCCGACGATCCAGGGAGCCTCCACGCAAAACTCTTCGAGATCTCTTCGCGCCGCGATATTTGACGGGTCCAGTTGCACCGCCAGTTGGAATTGCTTTTTCACTTTTCGCGCGACGAAGTAGCTCTGGTCGCGGTCGGCCTTGCCGCCGTACTCTTCGCCCAGCCACTGCTGGTACAGCGAGTTTTTCGGATCCAGAGCCACCGATTTCTCGCCGTTCGCAACCGCCTTGTCGTAGTCGCGGATTTCGTAGTAGCACCGGCCGAGCCAGTAAAAAACCGCGGCGTTCGATGGATTCTGTGAAGCTACCGACTGCAGGGTCGCGATCGCCGCGGAGTAGTTCCCGGAATCGAATTTGTGTTGGGCGGCTTCCAACGCCGCGTCGTCGGGCGTTGCCGTGTACGAAAATCGCGGCGCCGGCGTGGCAGTGGAGTGAAATAGAGTTCGGCCGGATCCCACGTTAGCCAATAGCAACATCAAAGCGAAAGGACAGATCGAGATTCTGCGGGCCGCTGCGCTCAATTCGCCTCCGTGGCTCGAACGTCCATTCCATCGCGCAACTTCAGTTCGCCTGGCAGCACAACCCGGTCGTTGACGTTCAATCCCGACAGCACCTCATAGCCCGAGGCACTCGCGATTCCCACCGAGATGTTTTGGCGACGAACCTTGTCGGCGTCAAACACAAATACGTAATGCTGCCCTTTGTCGTAGCCCACGGCCGCTCGCGGCACCACTACGGCGCCTTTCCGCTGGCGCACCATGATTTTCACTTCCACGTTCACGTTCGGCAGCAGTTCCAGGTTGCTGTTGTCCACCGAACAAAGAACTTCCCCGACGCTCCTGCTCTGTCTCGGCACCACCTGCTTGGGAAGCTGCTGCGTCTGGCCGTTCCACGTCTGCCCGGGTTTCCCATCCCAGGTGACTCGAACATCTTGTCCTGGTTCGAGCCAGCCCAGATCAGGCTCATCCACAAAGGCGCGCACGCGGACTTGTCGCAAATCGGTCATCTCGGCCACTATATCGCCGACCTTAACGTAATCGCCCGCGCGAACGGGAAGTGAATAGAGGGTTCCGTCCGACGGAGCGACGACGGTGGCGGAGCGCACTTTTTCTTCGAGCGCCTGAATTTGGTCCTGGTCTTGCCTGACGTGCAGTTCCGCAGCCTGGGCCGTCACGCTTGCCTGTTGCGCAATTGCCTGCTTCTTCTCGTTGAGCGCGTCAAGCCGCGCGTGCGCCTTAGTCAGGTTCGACTCATTCAACGCCAATTCATCCTGGGTCGCAGCTTGTTTTGCGACGAGATTCTCCAGCGCCTTGTGAGTGCGCTCCAGGTTCTCGACGTCCGCCTGCGCCTGTTGAAGGTCCCCTTGCAGTTCGGCCACCTGATCCGGAGCGCCTCCCGCCCGCGCATTTCGCAGATCGGACTGCGCCGACAGAAGATCGGCTTGGGTCTGAGCTAGCTGGCCTCGAATATCGGCAGCGTCCAGAGTCAAGATCGACTTCGCCACGATGGACCGTCTGACCCTCGGTCGCAAAGACGCGATCAACAAACGTCGGAAACTCGGCGTGCGCCACCGTTGGCGCAATCGGTTCGATTTTGCCGTTGCTGGTCACCACCGCGCTCAAATCTTCGCGCGCCACCTTAACCACGGTCACGGCGGGCCCCTGCCCTCGTGAGGCCAACACAATCACCAACACGACGGCGAGCCCCGCCACGAGGGACAAAATCACCCATTTTTGCTTATTGTTTTCTGCCATGCTCGACCGCGCCTTTTGGCGCGAGCCGTCCCCTCAGACGCCGGAATTGTAACAAACCCTTTCGACGCCTGCTTATGAAACACCGGAGCGTGCGGCGAGGTACATAAGGGGGATGCCGTACTCCCCTTTCGGAGATGCCAGTCGTACTTGTGCTTTGGTCTCAGCCGCCCGATCGTTCCGGCTTTGACGGTTCGTGCTAGAATCCGCTCATGACGGAAGCGAACCAGGCTCCTCACTCCAGCCCTGCCGCAGAACCCAAACCGGGCCAGAAACCGCCCGCGAAAATTCATCGTGTCTGCATCGGCTGCAACAACATGTTCGAAGTCACGATGGAAAACTTCGAAGCCAAGCACTGCTCCACCTGCCACAAAGGCTAGAATCCCGCGCGGGGTTGGCATCGGAATTCAACTCGACCAAATATCCGCACGCTAGATGATCGTGCGCACCACACCGCCATCCACGCGCAGCGCCGCCCCGTTTGTGCCGGACGCCAGCGGACTGCACACGAACGCAACCATCGCGGCCACTTCGTCCGGGGTCTCGAATCTTCGGAGTAGCGATGTGGGGCGCATCGTGGGAACGAAATCGCGCTCGAGTTGGGCGCGATCGGTGTTCTTCATTTTGGCAACGCCGTTCAAAAACTCAGTGACGCCTTCGGAAGCCGTCGGTCCGGGAAGCACCGAGTTGACGGTGACCTTCGTGCCGGCAGTGAGCTCGGCCAGCCCTCGCGAGACCGCTAGCTGCGTGGTCTTCGTGGTGCCGTAGTGAATCATCTCAGCAGGAATCTGGATGGCCGACTCGCTCGAAATAAAAATGATTCGACCCCAGTTGCGCTCGATCATGCGCGGCAGATAATGCCGGCTGAGCCTCACGCCACTTAGCACATTGACCTCGAAAAAGTGCAGCCAGTCCTGGTCGGTGATTTGCTCGAATGACTTCGCCTCGAAAATGGCGAGGTTGTTTACCAGAATGTCGACGTCGGGAAAGCGGCGAACCGCTTCCGCTGCGCCCGAAGCTGTGCCCAAGTCGGCCGGCAAGCCTTCTACTTTCCCTTTGACCCCGATTTGAGCCAATTTCGCAATCGCTGCTTCGACGCGCGCCGCCGTCCGGCCATTTATGACTACCGAGGCACCTTCTTTTGCCAGCGCCTTCGCGATGGCAAAGCCGATCCCGGCCGTCGATCCGCTGACTAGCGCCCGTTTTCCTTCGAGTTGTAGGTCCATGCTTTTTCGATGCCGCTCCTGCCTGTCGAGGCGCAGAATTGGCGGGGCAGAATTCGCGGGCTAAGAGCCTTGGTGCTCGAATCTCGTTTTCCGTGTAATCTTGACGGCTCGGAACCGTACTAGCAGGTAGCCTGGGTGGCTTCTCTCTCCCCCAGTCTGTCAGGATCTCCTGCGCGAGGCTTGGGATGATTGAAGCGCGCGAATTAGGCAAGCTATTCAACAACAAGAAGCGCGGCGAAATTCGCGCCGTGGATTCGGTGAGCTTTTTCTGCAAGCCCGGCGAAATCTATGGCCTGCTGGGCGCGAACGGCGCCGGGAAGACCACCACGCTTCGCATGCTCGCCACGATTCTTTTCCCCACTTCGGGCGGCGCCACCGTTGCGGGTTTCGACGTGGTTCGCGAGCCCACCAAAGTGCGCGCGCACATCGGCTTTCTCTCGACGGCAACCGCGCTCTACGACCGCCTGACCGCGGCTGAAACCGTCGAGTACTTCGGCCAACTGCATGGCCTGGATTCGGCAACGATCAGCCGCCGCATGGCGGAGATATTCAAAGCGTTGGACATGGAAGAGTTTCGCGACCGCCGCTGCGCCAAGCTCTCGACAGGAATGAAGCAGAAAGTTTCGATCGCCCGCACGCTGATTCACGATCCCCAGGTGATGATCTTTGACGAGCCTACCAACGGCCTCGACGTGATGGCCGCGCGCGCCATCACCGATTTCATCCGGCAGTGCCGCGATCGGAACAAGACCGTCATCTTCTCCACGCACGTGATGACCGAGGTGGAAAAGCTCTGCGACCGAATCGGCATCATTCATGACGGACGCCTTCGCACGGAAGGCACGCTCGGCGAACTTCTTGCGCAGTACCACTGCAATAATCTGGAAGAGGTTTTCGTGAAAGTTTCCGGAGATGGACGATGAATCTGGGCAACGCGCTCATCGTATTTCGCAAGGAATTGCGCGACATGCTTCGCGACAAGCGGACCATCCGCTCGATGGTGATTATTCCCGTGATCGCGTTTCCGCTGCTTTTTACCGTGATTGGCTGGGCGGCGGAGAAATTCGGCGGCGAGGCCAGCAGAGAATCTTCGCCCGTGATGATTCACGGCGGCGACGATTCGCCGAAAATTCTGGATGAGCTCCGCCAGTTCCCCGCAATCCAGATCGTCCCCTACCAGAGTGACGCGCGCCAGCAAGTTTCCGACAAGACGATTCGCGCGCTCGTGGAAATTCCGGATGGCTTCGACGCGTCCGTCACCGCGGGTCATCCCGAAAAAATCTCCATTGATTACTACGAAGCTGACATGAAGTCCGAACTAGCCAAGGAGAAGCTGCAGAAATTCTTCGACGACTACCGCGTGCGCATCGCCGCTCAGGCCCTCGCCGCCCGCGGTTTGCCCGCGACGCTTCTCGAGCCTTTCACCGTCGAAGCGGAAAATATCGCTCCACCCTCCAAGGTCGGCGCGGCGATGTTCGGCGGCTTGATCCCCTACATGATCATCATTTTCTGCTTCACCGGAGCGATGTACCCGGCAATGGATCTGACGGCCGGCGAAAAAGAGCGCGGCACGATGGAAACGATTCTTACAAGCCCGGTCGCGCGCACCGATCTCGTCATCGGGAAGTTCCTCACGGTGTTCACGGCATCGGTTGTTACGGCGCTGCTGTCTCTTCTGTCGCTGGGCTTCACTTTCGCGCGATCGAAGGGAAGAATGTTTGGCGCCGGGGCCTCTGCGCCAAAGATCTCGATTGACCCGGCCGCAGTCGGTGCCGTGGTGGTGCTCCTGCTGCCAATTGCCGTCCTCTTCGCTTCGGTGCTCCTGGCCGTCGCGCTCTTCGCCAAGAGCTATCGCGAAGCGCAGACGTACGTCTCGCCGCTGATTTTTGTCGTCATCGCGCCGGCCATCATCGGAACCCTGCCTGGCGTGGAGCTCAACTGGAAGACCGCGCTCGTCCCGATTCTCAATACGTGCCTTGTGAGCAAGGAAATCCTCGCCGGGAATCACCCCTGGGGGTTGATGGCCGCCGTTTTCGGAATGACCTGCCTCTATGCCGCGATCGGCATCGCCGCTGCGGTTAGCATGTTCAACCGCGAAGACGTGCTGTTCCGCGTGTGATAGGTGCTTGTGGACCAGTCGGGAGGTGCCCAGACGATCGTTGCAAGAGCTGGGGCATACTGGAATCGATATGACCAAAACCTGCAATTCGTTCTCCTTAGCCTCCTAAACGCGGCAGTAAGCCCTTTATTTTCAGAAAGACATTGTGGAGGCATGAGTGCACTATTAACGTAGTTACTTGCGGACTCCGGCCCGCGTACGTTGATCCGCTGGAGGCTGACGATGGGGGCTATCTACATGATTGGAAGAGACATGGTGTCTGGAGCCAACGGCAGGCGCGCGAGAACCCTCGGCCTCGTCGGAGCTTTGCTTATCTGTTCGGTTTTGGCGCTTGCTCTAGCGTCACCGGCCAGCGCGGACACATTCGTCTACACCTACCAAGGCCTTCCTTTCAACAACCTGATCAACGGCTACGTGTGCAGCCCCGGACCGTGCGAGATTTCGGGTTCCTTCTCTGTTTCGACCCAGCTTTCCGCAGACCTGAGTGATGCCACGGTCACGCCGGATGGCTACTCCTTCAACGACGGGAACGGCTTTAGCCTCAGTTCTTGCGCACCTATGGTTCTTTGTAGTGGCATCACTGTGACTGGGATCGATACGGATGCGGCAGGCGACATTACCGCGTGGGATGTGGCTGTACTTGGTTGTTTCGGGCACTGTTATCTGGAAACGGACTCGATCGGATTTTCGGGGGATATCTCCTTTCCTGGCCCGCTGGCCGGCGACCCGGAAGGCTTCAACGCGGGGACGCCGGGGACATGGATGTGCGAGGACGTGGGGCCCACGGGTAGTGAATCACCATGTCCAGTGGCGATGCCAACCCCTGAACCTTCTGGCCTCTACCTTCTTGGAGCGGGCCTACTGAGCTTGGGAGCAGTGCGCCGCAAGCGGCTTGCGTAACCTCGATCCGAGCGAAAATCCTCACCCTCCTTCTTGCGCCTTCTCCGTCTAATACAACCGTCCACTCGCTTGCGCATGGGTGTCGCCGAGGCGAGGGGTGCTAAAATTCAAAGAGGTTCATGAGCTCCGACTCCCTGATATACGTCAACCAACTGTGCAAGGAATTCCGCACGTTCAAGCGCCGCGAAGGCGTCTGGGGCTCGATCCAGAACCTCTTCGTGCGCGAGTACCGGACCCTCGCCGCCGTTGACCACGTCAGCTTCTCGATCGACCGAGGGGAGACGGTGGGGTACATCGGCCCCAACGGAGCCGGAAAATCCACCAGCATCAAGATGCTGACCGGCATTCTGGTCCCCACCAGCGGCGAGATTCGCGTCAACGGGTTCGTCCCATGCCGACAGCGCACCCAATATGTGAAGACGATCGGAGTCGTGTTCGGCCAGCGCACGCAGCTCTGGTGGGACATCGCTGTGATCGAATCGTTCAAACTGCTGCGCCGCATCTATGACGTGTCTCAGCGGGACTTCGACGCTCGCATGGAGCACTTCGACGAGATTCTCGGCATCCGCGACTACCTGCACACGCCCGTGCGCAAGCTTTCCCTCGGCGAACGGATGCGCTGCGACCTGGCGGCCGCGCTGCTTCACAATCCGCCGCTGCTTTTCCTGGACGAGCCGACGATCGGCCTCGACGTGGTTGCCAAGGACCATGTCCGGCATTTCCTCCGCGCAATCAATCGCGAGTTCCAAACTACTATCCTCTTGACAACTCATGACTTAGACGATATAGAAGAACTGTGCCGTCGCATCATGATTATCGACCACGGCCAGGTTTTGTACGACGGCCCCCTGGCGCACCTCAAACAGAAACTTCTGCGCACAAAGCAAGTTAAGTTCGCGCTCAAAGATCGAGAACAGATCAGCGGCATCGGCGGGTTTTCCCGAGATG
>CAWBGW010000079.1:0-105902 GCA_963788345.1 uncultured Acidobacteriota bacterium
GCGGCCGACCGCGGTGCGGTTGCATGAGGGAATGGTGGAGGATTTCAAGAATGGCGTGATGGTAGCGCAGTCGCCGGCGCCCCGGTAGGATTGGCCACAGAGACACAGAGGCACAGAGAAAGGCAAACGGATGGCATTTGTGCGGGCGATGAAGATTGGCGAGGTTCCTCCGGGGATGACTCGGGAGCTGCAGCTTGACGGCAAGGTGATTGCTCTGTCGAATGTGGGGGGCAAGCTCTACGCGATCAACAACGTGTGCCTGCACCGCGGCGGCCCGCTGGGCGAGGGCGAGTTGAGCGGCCAGGTGGTGACGTGCCCGTGGCACGGCTGGCAGTACGACGTTACGAGCGGCAAGCTGGTGACGAATCCGGCGGTGGGCGTCGAGACGTATCCGGTGGAGCTGCGCGGCGACGACGTATACGTAGATGTCGGTTAGTCATTCATTCTAAAAGAGTTAGCGTATTTAGTGACCGAGATGGACGGCTCGCGAGCCGCCCTACGGTGTAACTCTCGGGTGTGAAGATCCTGCTCATAATTATGTCCATTTGTCCGCGAGTGCGTGTATAGTGCGCGCGATAACTTTTAGGGATGACGCAACTTCCCCAAAAACCTCGTCGATGGCTCCTGGCCGTCGACCCGCGCGTCTATCACTGGGACACGCTCTTCGTGAAAGGCAAAGAGATGTGGCGGCACGCCGGTCATAAGCCGGACGCGCTGCGGCAGCTCAAGCAGGTTCACAAGGGCGATCGCGCCCTGTGCTATCACGGTAAGGCGGAACACTCGGTGTACGCGCTCGCGGAGGTGAGCCGCGATCCTTACCCCGATCCGCACCACGTGGACGAAAAGAAATTCGTGATGGACCTGCGCGCGATCGAGCGCCTGCCTCGGCAAGTGACGCTGGTGGAGATGCGCCAGAACCGACTGCTGCGAAAAATCAAATTCCTGAAGAACACGCGCCTCACGATCGTTCCGCTCACCGACGAAGAGTACTCGGAAATTCTGCGCATGGCGGGAATCGTCGCGTCACCGGGCATTCCACTTCCCTAAAATCGAAAATTGAAGCCTGCCCTGAGAAACGCCACCTGGCTTTGATGTGCTAAGGTTCAGATCTCATGCCGGAGTTGCCGGAAGTCGAAACGGTTGCGCGCGGGCTGCGAATGGTGTTGCCCGGGAGGCGCATTCTGGGCGTGCGGCTCGGCAAAACCGATTTTATCGATGATCCGGCGGCGCTCGAACGGGAGCTTCCCGGCAAAACGATCGCGAGCGTGAAGCGGTACGGAAAATTTCTGGTGCTCGCGCTCGAACGGGCGAAGAGCGGCGCGGGTGAGCTTTCGCTGCTGATTCATCTGGGGATGACGGGGCAGCTCGTAACATGCCCGGCCGAAGCGCCGGTCCGACCGCACACGCATGCGTTTCTTTCGCTCGACGACGGGCGCGAGCTGCGATACACGGACATCCGGCGGTTCGGAAAGATTCGGATTCTGGCGAATGGCGAGCACGCGAGCGCGCTCGGGAAGCTGGGACTGGACCCGCTTGAGGCGACGGAGGCGGAATTCATCGGCATCATGCGGGGGCGACGCGCGCGTGTGAAGGCGCTGCTGCTCGATCAGCGCGTGCTGCGCGGCATCGGGAACATTTACACGGACGAGAGCCTTTGGCGCGCGCGGATTCATCCGAAACGGCTGGGAGCGAATTTGAAAGCGCCGGAAGTTCGGAGGCTTTATCGCGCGATGCGCGACGTGCTGAACGAGGCGATTCGTTTGCGAGGGTCGTCTGTGTCGGATTACGTCGATGCCGACGGGCAAAGCGGGGAGTTTCAGTTGCGGCACCGCGTGTATCAGCGCGAGGGACAGAAATGCTATCGGTGCAAGACGAAGATCCGGCGCGCGATTGTTGCGGGGCGCAGCAGCCATTTTTGTCCGGGGTGCCAGAGGGCGCCCCGGAATTAGGACTCCCAAAGAGCAAGGCGAGACTCAACCAAAGCTGAACACAGAGGTCACTGAGAAAGGCTTGAGGACACAGAGAAAGCTAGAACTGTTTGCCGGTGACAGATGACGGCGCGCGTCTACCGCCAGCGGTAGATGAGGATTGCGCCCAGCAGGGCGAAAATTCCGGCGTAGACGAATCCGGCGGTGGCGCTAACGCTGGACCAGAGCGCGCCGACCGCCACGCTCGAAACCAAGTCTCCCACGCCGTTCACCGTAGCCAGGACGCCGAAACCCGATCCGCGATTCGCCGCAGGAAGAATTTCGGCCGCAGCGGATTTCTCGAGCGATTGCGCGACGCCAATGTGAATTCCCGCGAGAGCGAAGAGAAGTGCGAGAACAGGAATCGTGGGCTGCTCGAAGATGAATCCGGCATACGCGATCGCGCCGATGAGATAGCCAGCGGCGAGGAGGCCGCGCTTTCCGACGCGGTCGCCGAGGACGCCGGAAACGTATGAGGCCGCTGCATTGATCAGATTGTGGAACGTGTAGAGGCCCACCGAAAGCGCGGCCGCCCGAGTGGCGCCGAATCGCGGAGCGAGGATCTGCGCGGCGCGAAGAATCAGGAGTGTGGGAGCAAAATCTCCGATGCCGTGCGCGAAAACTCCGGCGAGATAGGTCCAGTAGTTTGTGGGAAGCTGCGCGAAACTTGCTGCGAAGCTCGGCGCACGGTGGCCGTGATCGTGTTTGCTCTTCGGCGCGAGCAGCGCGAAAGCAACGGCGGCGAGGAGTCCGGGGAAAAGCGACCAGCGGAGAACGCCACGAATGCCGATAGTGCCGACCAACGCGGCGGCGCAAAGCGGACCGAGGACCGCGCCGAGCGTGTCCATCGCGCGCTCGAAGCCAAACGCGCGGCCTTGCTGTTCGGCGGTGACGCAGTCGGCGAGCAGCACGTCGCGCGACGGGCCGCGGAGGCCGCGCCCGGTCCAACCAAGCGCGCGCAGCAGGAGGACGAACGGCCAGGTTCGCGCGAACGCATAAGCGAACGTGGAAAGCCCGGTGGCCAGATATCCGATGATGCCGGTGGGTCTGCGCAACGCGGGGCGGTCAGCGATCCAGCCTCCGGCAAGTTTGGCGAAGCTCGAGAGGCCGTCGGAAACGCCTTCAATCAGGCCGAGAGCGACTGGGGGCGCGCCTAAGCTCGCCAGAAACGCCGGGAGAACCGAAGTGGCGGCTTCGTGGCCCCAGTCGGAAAAGAGACTCGTGAGGCCGATGCCAAGAACACCGCGAGTGAGCCAGCGTTTTTGAGCTGGAGGCACGATTACCTGCTCGCTCATGCAGGCCATTATGCCGGAAGTGGGCCGGATTGCGTTGTGTCGCTGAGACGGCGGGAATAAGATTGAGCGCGACGGTTGCTGCGAATGTGCCGATGAGGAGAATCAAGAGGCAAAATGCGTGCAGTGGTTCAGCGAGTGAGCCGGGCGCGAGTGGTGGTGGATGGACGCACGACCGGCGAAATCGAGGCAGGCCTGGCGGTGCTGGTAGCCGTGGGTCGCGAGGATACGGCGGCGACGGCGGCATCGATGGCGGAGAAGATCGTGAACCTGCGCATCTTCAATGACGAGCAAGGGAAGATGAATCGCTCGCTGATGGATACGGGAGGGCGCGGTGCTGGCGGTCTCGCAATTTACGTTGTATGGCGACGCGCGCGGGCAGCGGCGGCCGAGCTTCATCCAGGCGGCGCCACCGGATAAGGGCAAGGAGCTGTACGAAGACTTTGTGGGCGCGCTCAAAGCGCTGGGAGTGCGCGTCGAGACGGGCGTTTTTCAGACACATATGTCGGTGGAGCTGGTGAATGACGGGCCGGTGACGATCCTTCTCGACTCGGATAAAGTGTTTTAGGGGGTTAGACCATGAGTGAAGTCGAGCGAATTCTGGACCAGATGGATCGAGCGTTTTCTGGGGATGCGTGGCATGGGCCGCCACTGAAAACTGTGCTCGAAGGTCTGACGGCTGAGGACGCGTCGAACCACGCGATTGCCGAATGCCCACTCCATCTGGGAACTCGTGCTGCACATCACGGCCTGGAAAATCATCGTGCGACACGAGCTGACCGGCGAAAAGGTAGACGTGACCCCCGAGATAGACTGGCCGCCCGTTTGGGAAACGAGCGAAGTCGCTTGGAAGCGAGCGGTAGAGAACCTGGACGAAAGCCACAAGCGATTGCGCGAAGCTGCATCCGGACTGCGCGAAGATCAATTGGAAGAAAAGCCGGCCGCGAGAACAGGTAATTCGCGTTACGTGATGCTGCACGGCGTCGTGCAGCACGACTTGTACCATGCGGGGCAAATCGCGATCCTGAAGAAGGCGATTCGGATCAGCAAGCAAGTGGTGCATGGGACAGGCCGGGGAATTCATGGTTGATGTGTCTGTAGTCGATATTCGGCCGTCGCGCGCTGAAGACCATGGACGGATGGCAGAGCTTGCTGGACAGCTCGGGTATCCGTCGACGGCTGGGGATATTGCGAAGCGGCTGGCGGGAATGGAAGGGCGGCGCGACTACGCGGTCTTTGTGGCGCAACTCGCGAGCGGCGAGCTTGCCGGATGGATCGGCGTGTTCATCTATCGGTGCGTGGAGGCGGACTGGCGCGCGGAGATCAGCGGGCTGGTGGTGGACGAGCGCGCGCGCTCGCAAGGGATTGGGCCGAAGTTGGTGAAGCGAGCGGAAGAATGGGCGCGGGAAAGAGGGTGCGCAGCCATCGGAGTGCGCTCGAATGTGATTCGCGATCGAGCGCATGCGTTTTACGAGCGGCTGGGATATGAGCATTACAAGACGCAGAAATCGTTTCGGAAGAAAATTTGAAATTTGAGACAAAGGCAAAATCGAAAAGCGGAACACAGAGGTCACTGAGAGAAGCCCGAGACCACAGAGAAAGCGTCCTGAGGTAATAAGAGTCAACGATGCAAGGAATCGACTGGATTGCGGCGACGGCTTTCTTCGGGATGATGGCGTCGTGGATCGGGTTTGGAGCAGTGTTTCTAATCCGAAAGAGGCCTCCGAAAGCGCCAGCGACGAAACGGGACAAGACGTCCTATTGGGGAATCGGCTTGCAAGCAGTGGGGTATTGGATCGTCTGGTTTTTCAGGCGACCGTTTTTTTCTCCGATCGTTCCGATGCCAAAAGCAGCGGAAATTGCGATGACTGTACTTACAATCGCGATTGGGGCGGCGTCGGTATGGTTGTCCGGAGCGGCCGTGAGAACGCTTGGCAAACAATGGACGTATCAGGCGCGAGTGGTGGAAGGGCACGAACTGATCACGCAGGGCGCGTATTCACTGGTGCGGAATCCGATTTATCTTGGGATGTTCGGAATGCTGCTGACGACGGGCCTTGCCGTGGGGCGCTGGCCAGTGCTGCTGGCGGCGATCGTTGTTTTTCTGATCGGTATCGAAATACGGATTCGCGCCGAAGAAAAGCTGCTCCGCGAGGCGTTCGGCGAGAAGTTCGACGAGTATGCACGTCGAGTATCCGCTTTGATTCCGCGCCGCTTCTAATCCGCTTCCTTTGATCCATTGCTTCTGATCGTATCCTGACGAGAATCACATTCTTTGCCTTCTGAGTATTTCGACAAAAGCTCTCTACTCATATATATCGTATTACGATATAATCTACATTGAAGCCATGAACAAAAAGACAGAGCAGCAAGCGAACTACAGGGATTTGGCGGCGTTTCGATACGAAATCCGCCGATTTCTAAATTTCAGCGAAAGAGCCGCCCGCGAAGCCGGTGTCGAGCCACACCAACACCAGGCACTGCTTGCGATCAAGGGTTTGCCGCGTGGCGTACAAGGCGACAGTTGGGGTGTTGGCGGAGCGGCTGCAAGTGCAGCACCACAGCGCGTGCGAGCTAAGCGACCGCCTGCAGGAGAAGGGCCTGATTCGACGCTGGCGGAGTGAGGCCGATCGGCGGGAAGTGCTGCTCGAGCTCACCCCGTGCGGCAGAGAGGGTATTGGAACAGCTTTCCGCCGCGCACGGAAACGAGTTGCGCGTCGCCGGCCCGAAGCTGATGAAGGCGCTCCAGGCAGTCGTCTCACACAGCGGCAGTTCCAATGGTTCCGATATTGCGTCGTCGTCCGACGCGGCGGGGAAAGCGCAAAGTGGGGCGATCTCACCAAAATCATAAGGGGAGGAAGAGGGTGCGCGCGCGAATGAGGAAAGGGAATTCGTGACATCTGCCGGAAGGAACACGGAGGCTGTGCCGCCGGAACAGTCGGCGGGGTATAGAATCGGACTGATTTCGCTGCTCGCGGCGATGATCGGGATACTGGCTGGGTTCATCGCTTACATCCTGTACGACCTGATTGGTTTGTTCACGAATCTCGCGTACTACCACGAATGGTCGTTTCATTTTCGCAGCCCGGAACATACCGCGATAGGACCGTGGATCATCGTGACTCCCGTGATCGGCGGGGTCATCGTGGGCTTCATGGCCAAGTACGGCTCGGAAAAAATCAAGGGTCACGGAATTCCGGAAGCGATGGAGGCGGTGCTGACGTCGCGAAGCCGAATTGACGCGAAGGTGGCGATCCTCAAGCCGCTGTCGGCGGCGATCGCGATTGGAACGGGAGGGCCGTTCGGCGCGGAAGGGCCGATCATTCAGACGGGCGGCGCATTCGGGTCGCTGGTGGGCCAATTGATTTCGACGACCGCGGCCGAGCGCAAAGTGCTGCTCGCGTGCGGGGCGGGCGCGGGAATGGCGGCGACGTTCAACACGCCGATCGCGGGCGTGATCCTTGCGATTGAGCTGTTGCTGTTCGAGTTTCGCTCGCGCTCGTTCATTCCGCTGGTGATTGCGAGCACGCTCGCCACCAGCGTGCGCGCCGTGCTGCTCGGGCAGAAGTCGATGTTCTCGATGGGGAACGTGAATTTCGACGCGCTGCACGGGCTGCCGTTTTACCTTGCTGCTGGGCGTGATTTCCGGCGTCGCCGCAATCGGATTTACGAAAGCGCTCTATTGGGTGGAGGATCAGTTCGACCGGCTGCCGATCGACGACCTCTGGCATCCGGCGATTGGCGCGCTGGGACTCGGAATCATCGGATTCTTCGTGCCGCGCGTGCTCGGCGTCGGGTACGACACGATTTCGGACATCCTGAACAACAATCTCGCGTTGAAGCTGCTGATTCTGATTGCGGTTTTCAAGGCGCTGGCGCTGATGATCTCGCTCGGGTCGGGCACATCGGGAGGCTTGCTGGCGCCGATGTTCATGTCGAGCGCGGCGCTGGGCGGTGCGTTCGCGATGGTGGTGAACTGGATTTTTCCCGAGCGCGCACCTCTCGCCCGGAGCGTACGCCTTGGTGGCGATGGCCGCGGTGTTCGGCGCGGCTTCGAGGGCGACGTTTGCATTCATCGTGTTTGCCTTCGAAATCACGCATGACTACAACGCGATTCTGCCGCTGATGCTTGTTTGCGTGATTGCGGACCTGATCGCGCTCCGCTATTTGCGGAGCTCGATCATGACCGAGAAACTTGCGCGGCGCGGACTATTCGTGCCGGAAGCGTATGAAGCGGGCGTGCTGCAAATGGTTCGCGTCGGCGAGGTGATGCGCAGGGACGTGCAGCCGATTCCGCAAGAGATGACGATTGGCGAACTGGCGGAGCGTATGGCTCGCGGCGAAGCAGCGGTGAATTTGACCCAGGGTCTGCCGATTGCCGACAAGGAGGGCCGGCTGGTGGGCGTGGTGACGCAGGGAGATTTGCTTCGCGGATTGGAAGGAGACGCAACGGGGAAATTGACGGTTCTGGAGGCGGGGTCGAATGAGCCGGTGGTTGCGTATGAGGACGAGCTTGCGCACGATGCGATGTTTCGGATGTTGCAGCACAATATTGGGCGTCTGCCGGTGGTGAGCCGGGAAGATCCGCGGCAGCATGGTGGGCTATTTCAACCGATCGAGCATCCTGGAAGCGTGGTCAAGGCAGATGCATGAGGAGGGCGTGCGGGAGCATGGGTGGTTGAGACAGTGGCGGAATGGCAAGAGTTCGGAGCTCTTAGGAGCGGCGAGCCGCAATCAAGCAGAGCGGTAGACCAGAGAAAGCGGAACACAGAGGCACAGAGACAAACCGGAGGACACGGAGAAAGCAAAGTGCACCTTTTCGGGAGCCGTTAGAAGCCGCCGCCGCCACCGCCGCCGAAGCCGCCGCCTGCACCGCCGCCACCGCCGAAGCCTGAGCCTCCGGAGCTGCGCGGCGCCGAAGCCATCACGGTTCCCGCCTGCATGGTCATCATGTTCAGATCGTTCACGAGAAAGTACGGCTGAAAGGCGCCGACGTAGGTGCCCTGGTACCACTGCGGCGGTTGCATCGTGATGCCGGAAAAAGCCTGCACCCATTTTTTCTCGACGTGCAGCGCCATCGCGTAGGGGAGGAATTTTTCGAAGAGCTCCGGAGTTTTCTCGAGGCGTTCGATGCGATCGCTCTCGACGCGGCCGAGAAAATTCTCGAAGCCGAGGACTTTCGCGTAGGTTTTCGCACCCGCGCTCGTTCGGGCGGTCATGAACCAGCCGAACCCGACAGATGATCGCGCCGCTGGCGATACCGGCGACGAACCAAGGGAGGTTCGACATGCCGGACTGTTTCGCGAGCCAATTTCCGGCGAAAACGATCACGAATCCGATCACGAACCCCGCGCCCATGTAGCCCTGGCGGACGGTGTCAGGACGATGCAGGTAGTAACCGTCCTGGACGAGGGCGTCGAAGATGCAATCGCGAATTCCGGGAAGCTGGCGGTAGAAGTGGTTTTGCAGGTCGGAGAGCGCGACGCTCGCTTGCGGAGCGGAAACAGTTCCCGAGACAAGCGAGTAATCCTGGACGCCGGGCGATTGCGATGCCGAAGCGGGAACGGAATCGGTGAGCATTGAGTCGCCGCCGAACAGGCCGCTCAGCATGGCGCGTTCGTGCGGGCGAGCGTCGTTCCACTGAGCGAAAGGCTTTTTCAAATGGAAGACGTAGTCGCGGTGATGCGTGAGGCCGAGCATGCCGGTTTGGTCTTTTTGCTCGATGGTGATGTAGCCCTTGACGGCGAGATCGACGAGCGTGGCGGTGATGTCGCGCATGGCGGCTTGGTTATCGACGAGAGTGCCGCACTCGCCGGGCGAGAGCTTGTCGGGCGGCTCGTATTGCACGGTGATGACGTCGCGCTCCGGGTCGCGGCCGCGCGTCCACCAGAGCCAGTACATTACGAAGAGAACGATCACGGGAATGAAGAGGGGCCAGTTGCTTTGGAGGAACAGCGCGATGTTCTGCGACGTGGTGGGTTCGTGAACGAGGCCCTTGTCGAAGCCGACGACGGCCGTGAGTCCCTGGCGGTAGCCGAGCGGACGATTCGCGCGAATCTCGACGACGTTGTCGCTGACCGTGACTTGCGCGTCCTGCGCGCGCGAATTGTAGGCGCCGGTATACGCGATGGCGTGAAGTCCAGTGGGACCTTCGGGCAGCTCAATCCGCGCGCTGGCGGATTGGATTGGGGACTTGCCACTCTTCGCCGGTGACGTTCCAGTAGAGCTCGTCGTGATCGGCAAAGAAGCGGAGCGCGTCGAGGACGCGATAGTGCAGGATGATCGTGCGCGTCGAGTCGTCAGGCTCGGGGACGTAGATTTTGAATTTCACGTCGCGGCCCTCGTGGCTCTGTTCGAGCTTCAGCGAATTGCCGTCTTCGTCGGTGGCGGTGACGTGATCGAGGAAGAGCGTGTAGTTGAATCCTTCGGGGTCGGTGTATTGAATCGGGATGGTGCGATAGATTCCGTGCCAGCCGGTGCCGATGAATTGCGCTTGGATCGTTTCGGTTACGTCGATGGTGGAGTCGCGGTGGACGACGACTTGTTCGTCGAAGCGCTGGATGATGATTTGTCTCGCCGCGGCCGGAAGAGCGGCTCAGGAGGGCGAGGGCGCAGAGGGATAGCAGGCGCTGCGAGATTCGCATGTAGCTCTTAGCTGGCGGCGCCGCCGAAGCTGACCTTCGGGGCTTCGCGCTCGGCGGGTGCGGTGATTTCGAAGAATTCGCGCGACTTGAAGCCGAACATGTTGGCGATGATGTTCGACGGGAACTGCGCGAT
The DNA here is from genome assembly GCA_963788345.1 of uncultured Acidobacteriota bacterium. Lineage (GTDB taxonomy): Bacteria > Acidobacteriota > Terriglobia > Acidiferrales > UBA7541 > Palsa-295. The sequence goes on from CAWBGW010000079.1 coordinate 10,037, forward strand.
TTTCGTGTTGAAGTCGCGCACGACGGCGTTGTAGTAGCGGCGCGCGTTCTGGATGCTGTCTTCGATCGAGTTCAGCGTGCTCTGGAGCTGGTTGAAACTCTCGACCGCGCGCAAGTTGCGGATAGGCTTCGGCGAGCGCGAACACCTGGCGCAGTGCGGCGGTGAGCATTCCTTCGGCTTGGGCCTTCGCAGCAGGACCTTCGGCGGTCATCGCCTGATTGCGCGCGGTGACCACGCCTTCGAGAGTGCCTTTTTCGTGCGCGGCATAGCCCTTCACGGTCTCGACCAAATTCGGAATCAGGTCGTAGCGGCGCTTGAGCTGCACGTCGATGTCAGACCAGGCGTTGTCGCACTGCACCTTCAGGCTGACCAGGCCGTTGTACATGCTGATGACGAACACGACCAGCAGGACAATGATTATCAGGGGAACAAGCAGCATCGTCGTTGCCTCCGCAGCCGAGAGGGCGGCTGCATATCCTGAACTCGCGGGCTAAGAATACGGCGGCTGGCGCGCAGAGTAAAGCGCAGGTGGCTGGTCGGTTTCCGGGGCGCGAAACCAAAGCCGGCGCAGGAGTGGCTCGTCCATCGGAGATGGCGGTAGCGCTAGCGTGGGGTGGGGTTTTGAGATAGGCTTGCGGCCTAAACTGCGATACCCATGTTATTCAAAACGTTCAGTGCGGCCGTGTTCGGAATTGACGCGTACCTCGTCGAGGTTGAGGTGGACGTCGCGCCCGCGTTTGAGGGGCGGTTCAATGTAGTTGGCCTGCCGGACAACGCGGTGAAGGAAAGCCGCGAGCGAATCCGGTCCGCGCTGAGAAATTGCGGCTTCGATTTTCCGTCCACGCAAGCTGTGACCGTAAATCTTGCTCCCGCCGATATTCGCAAGGAAGGCTCCGCGTTCGATCTGCCGATGGCGCTCGGTGTATTGGGCTGCCAGGGGACGTTTTTCGGGAAGGTTCTGGACTCGTACGTCTTTCTGGGTGAGTTGTCGCTGGACGGAGGCGTGCGGTCGGTGCGCGGAGCCCTTTCGGCGGCGCTGGCGGCGCGCGAGCGCGGGATTCCGAACGTGGTGGTGCCGGAGGCGAATGCGCGCGAGGCCGCGGTGGTGGAAGGGATTCGCGTGTTCGGAGTGAAGTCGCTGCCGCAAGCGACCGACCTGATTAACGCGCCGGAATCGTTTCAGCCGATTGGCGTGGACACGTCGCAGATGCTGGCCGAGGCGAGCCAGTATGCGGTGGACCTGCGCGACGTTCGCGGGCAGATGTCGGCGAAGCGGGCGCTCGAAGTAGCTTGCTCGGGGAGCCACAATATTCTTTTGATTGGGCCGCCGGGCGCGGGCAAGACGATGCTCGCGAAGCGCATTCCGACGATACTGCCCCCGATGTCGCTGGAAGAGGCTATCGAGACGACGCGGATTCACAGCGTGGCCGGGCTGCTGGACGATGCGCGTGGGCTGGTGGGCACGCGGCCGTTTCGGTCGCCGCACCACACGATCAGCGACGCGGGGTTGATCGGGGGCGGCGCCATACCGCGGCCGGGCGAGGTTTCGCTCGGCCACAACGGCGTGCTGTTTCTCGACGAATTGCCGGAATTTCAGCGCAACGTGCTGGAAGTGATGCGGCAGCCGCTGGAAGACGGCTGCGTGACAATTGCGCGCGCGGCGCTTTCGGTGAGTTTTCCGTCGCGGTTCATGCTGGCGGCGGCGATGAATCCGTGCCCATGTGGATTTTTTGGAGACCCGACGCGAGATTGCCATTGCTCGCCGCCCCAGATACAGAGGTACGTGGCGAAGATTTCGGGGCCGCTGCTCGACCGGATCGATATTCATATTGAGGTTCCGGCGGTGAAGTATAAGGAACTGCGCGGGAATGAGGAGATCGAGCCGTCCGCTAATGTTCGGCAGCGGGTGTTGCGCGCGCGAGAGATTCAGATGGAGCGGTATCGCGGCGAGAAAAAGCTCTACGCGAACTCGCAGATGCCGCCGAAGTTGATTCGGAAGCACTGCGCGATATCGGCGGACGGGGAGAAGCTGCTCGAAACGGCGATACAGCGCCTGGGGCTTTCGGCGCGGGCGCATGATCGGATTCTGAAGGTGGCGCGAACGATTGCTGATCTGGAGGCGGCGCCTTGCATCGAGCCGAAGCATCTGAGCGAGGCGATTCAGTACCGGACGCTGGACCGGACGTATTGGGCGTGAAAATGGGATTTCAAATCTGAGACAACCGCAACGGCAACAGCAAAGGCAAAGGATTACCACAGAGGGCACAGAGAAAAGGCTTGAGGACACGGAGAGGGTTGCGTTGAAGCAGTAGAAAAAGGCTGGGGCGCATCCAACGTATGAGGCGGTATTGGGAACACGTTGACTCGCGCGCGTCCGCTATGGTACCCATACACGCGCATTTGGCTCTGTTTAGTGGCACCTGTAAGTATAGGTGACTGTTCTTGGCACCTGCAAGCGCGGGTGACGGTTTCTCCTCGACTCGGGATGGCGCCCACAGCCCAACGCATCGAGGTCACGCTGGAAACACTGCTGGAGAGCGTGGACCTTGCCGAAAGCATCGTCATGCGAATCGCCGAAGCCTCCGGCTTCGACGAGGATGACGTGCACAAGATTGGTATGGCCGTCCGCGAGGGTGTGATCAACGCCTACAACTACGGCAACCAGCACGACCGGCGGAAGAAGATTCTACTGACGGTGGAGCTCGGGCCGGAGCGGATGGTGGTGCATGTGCTGGACCAGGGGCATGGTTTTGAACTGACCGAGGTGCCGGATCCGCTGGCGGAAGAGAACCTTCTGCGCACGTCCGGGCCGGGGGATTTTCTTGATGCGGGCGTTCATGGACGAAATTATGGTTCGAAAGTCCCCCGCGGGCGGAGCCGAGCTGATTATGGCCAAGAAACTTCCGCATATAGTTTCTGACAACGGCCGGCACCAGCCGGAGTAGAATGTAGGTCGCGAGGTTCCATTGTCACTGCAGGGCACGTGCCGCGAAGTGGGAGATGTTGCCGTGGTGGATTTCAGCGGCAAGATCACGCTGGGCGAAGGCAGCGCGACCCTGCGGACGACCGTCCGCGGGCTGATTGAACGAGGGCATCGCAAGATCCTGTTGAACCTGGCCGACGTCGACTACATCGACAGCTCGGGGATCGGCGAGTTGGTGAGCGCGTACACGGCGGTGCGCAACGGCGAGCGGCGAGATGAAGTTGCTGCAGCTTACGCGGCGCGTGCACGACATCCTGCAAATCACGCGGCTCGTCACCGTGTTCGACGTGCAGGCTGACGAAGACGTCGCCGTCCGCAGCTTCCGCTAGTTCGTCGTCCCTGCCGCATGCGCGAATTTTCTCTCTTTCTCTGGTCTTTCCGATTTCTTTCTCGTTCTTCGCGTCGCTCAAGAAGGTTCATTGTTGAGAGATTTGAAGGGAGGCATTCGATTATGCCGCGTTCCGCCGTCAGTCTGAGCTTTTTGCTGTGGGCCTGTGCCTGCTTTGGCCAGAGTAGCCGGCCTTTGCTTTTGCAACATCCGAGCCTCAGCGCGAACAAGATCGTGTTCGTCTACGGCAACGACCTATGGGAGGTCTCCCGCGACGGCGGCATGGCTGAGCGCTTAACTGCGGGAGTGGGAGCCAAGTCGCTCCCTTCGTTTTCTCCCGATGGCGGCGAAATCGCGTTTTCGGCAAATTTCGACGGAAACGTAGACGTGTACGTGATGCCGGCGGCAGGAGGAACGCTGCGGCGCCTGACGTACCATCCGGCGGCGGATCAGGTGATGGGTTGGACGCGCGACGGGAAAAGCATTTTGTTCACGTCGAACCGCGACAGCTATTCCGGACGATTCACCCGGCTTTTCACCGTGTCCACGGAGGGTGGGTTTCCCACAGAGTTGCCGCTGCCGATTGCGCAGGATGCCTCGTACTCGCCGGGCGGCGATGAAATCGCGTACGTGCCGCTGAATCACGCTTTCGAAATCTGGAAACACTATCGGGGCGGCGAGGCGTCGCCGATTTGGATCGCGCGTTTATCCGACTCGAGCGTAACGATGCTTCCGCGAGAAAATTCGAATGATTTCAACCCGATCTGGATCGATCATCGCATCTTTTTCCTTTCCGATCGTAACGGCCCGATGTCCCTGTTCATGTATGACACCAATTCCAAGACCGTTGTGGAGGCGCTCAAGAGCGATGGTTTGGATTTCAAGTATGCGAGCGCCGGGCCCGGAGCGATCGTAATCGAGCAATTTGGAGCGATCTGGCTCTATGACCTGAATTCGGGCAAGGCGCACAAAGTGGATATCGAAATTTCAGGCGATCTTCCCGAGCTTCGGCCGAGGTACGTCAACGTGGCGAACCGGATTGAGTCGGCCGACATTTCCCCGACGGGGCAGCGCGCCGTTTTCGAAGCGCGGGGCGAGATTCTCACTGTGCCAGCCGAAAAAGGCGACATCCGCAACCTGACGAACACCACGGGAGCGAACGAACGCAGCCCCGTGTGGTCGCCTGATGGGACTCGCGTCGCTTATTTTTCTGATGAGTCAGGGGAGTACGCGCTGTACATCAAGAACCAGAGCGGGCAAGGCGAAGCGGAGAAAATTGATCTCGATCAACAACCATCCTTTTACTTTTATCCCGTGTGGTCGCCCGACAGCAAGAGGATCGCGTACAGCGATAAGCGCCTGAATCTGTGGTACGTCGATGTAGAGAAGAAAACGGCAGTTCACGTGGCACGCGATAGATCGATGCCCGACGGCGAATGGCTTCACGCGGCATGGTCGCCCGACAGCAAATGGCTGGCGTACACGCAACCGGAATTGAGCCACACGCAATCGGTGTTTGTGTATTCACTTGAGACTCGACAGAGCCATCGCGTGACCGATGGGATGAGCGAATCGTCGTCGCCGGCGTTCGATAAAAGCGGAAAGTATCTCTACCTTCTGGCAAGCACTGATTCGGGGCCGCTGCTCGACGGCTCAATGGATAGCTATGACAGGCCGGTGACCAGGAGCGTTTACGTTGTTGTGCTGCCGAAAGACTTGCCGTCACCGGTGGCTCCGGAAAGTGATGAAGAAAGCGCGAAGCCGGAGAACGCAAAAACGGAAGCAGGAGCCGACCCTGGCGCTGATGCAAAGAGCAAAGAAAAGGCTCCGCCGCCAGACGTGAAAATTGATTTCGAGAAGATTACGCAGAGGATTTTGAGCCTGCCGATTCCCGCGCGCAATTACACGGAAATTCAGCCCGGAAAAGAGGGAACGATTTTCGTTGTCGAGGGGCCGGCAGTGGAACCGCTGGGCGGGCCGAGCACGTTCGCGGCTTACCGGTTCGATTTGAAAACACGGAAGACGGACAAGGTTGTGGAAAACATTCTTTCGTTCCACATTTCTGCGAATGGCGAAAAGATGCTGTACAGGATTGCGGGCGGCGCCGCAGCCAGCAGCAATGACGCCGCCTCCGCAGATGTGGGCGATTGCGTCGGTGCCTCCGCCTCCCGCATTGGGATCGCGCCGTCACCAGCGCCTCCGGCAAACGCGGGAGCGAAGACGCTGAACCTCTCGTCGATGGAGGTGCGCGTTGATCCGGTGGCGGAATGGAAGCAGATGTACCACGAGGCATTTCGGATCGAGCGGGACTTCTTCTACGAGCCGAACTTTCATGGCTGGGATTTGGCAGGCGCCGGAAAAGAAGTATGAGGCGTATCTTCCGGGTCTCGCATCGCGCAGTGAGCTGAATTACATCTTCGCCGAGGCGATGGGCAACCTGACGGTGGGGCACTTGTTCGTGCGCGGCGGCGACGGTCCTGAAATCAAGCGCATTCCGGTGGGTCTGCTCGGCGCGGATTACAAGATCGAGAACGAGCGCTATCGCTTTGCGCGCGTGTACGACGGCGAAAACTGGAACCCGCAATTACGCGCTCCGCTGACGCAGCCCGGCGTGAATGTCATGGAAGGCGAATACCTGCTTGCCGTGAATGGACGTGAGGTTCGCGGCACCGATGAGGTCTACAGCTTCTTCGAAGAAACTGCCGGCAAATCGACGCTTCTTCGCGTTGGACCCGAATCCGGATGGCACGCGGTTCGCGTGAAGTGACGGTTGTTCCGGTGGAGAGCGAAGGCGCGCTACGCAATTTAGCGTGGATCGAAGGCAATCGCCGCAAAGTAGACGAGTTGAGTCCGGGCAAACTCGCCTACATCTATTTGCCCGACACCGCGGCGAGCGGATACGAGGCCTTTAATCGCTACTTTTTCCCGCAGGGCGGAAAAGCAAGGTGCAGTGATCGATGAGCGGTTCAACGGCGGCGGCTCGAATACGGACTACATCCTGGATTACCTGAAGCGTACGCTGATGAATTACCGCACGGTGCGCGATGGCGAAGACATGACCACTCCGGTAAGCCTTATCCAAGGCCCGAAAGCCATGATCATCAATGAATACGCGGGTTCGGGCGGCGACGCGATGCCCTGGCATTTTCGTCAGGCAAAAATCGGGTTTATCGTCGGCAAGCGCACATGGGGAGGATTGGTGGGCTTCTACGGTCCTCAAGAAGCTCTGATGGATGGCGGCGTGGTGACCACGCCAAGCCGAGGATTCTGGACTCCCAACAATGCCTGGGAGGTAGAAAATCACGGAGTTGCGCCGGACGTCGAGGTGGAACTGGACCCCAAAGCCTATCGCGAAGGGCACGACCCGCAGCTCGAGAGAACCGTGGAACTGCTGCTGGCTGATCTGGAGAAGCACCCCATTCCGACGCACAAGAAGCCGCCTTACCCCAAATATCGGAACGGCACAAACGTGGCCGCCACGGGTGCCCAAGCTGGTCCGCAGTAAGAAAAAGTCATTTGCGCCGGAGACACGCAACACTCAGGCCCTAGACAGTGATTCCGGATTGTGCAAGAATCCCCGCCGCCGAGAGGTCTTGTAGTCCTGCGGGACGGGAATCCTGCGCGAGCGAGATTCTCAGTATTACCGGCCGGCGTCGCAAGCACCGATTCGGGAGATCACTCAAAGAGGAGTACCAAAGTTGGCTCGAGAACAGGGTGTGGTGAAGTGGTTCAACGCGTCGAAGGGCTTTGGGTTCATCCAGCGCCAGTCGGGCGAAGATGTGTTCGTTCACTTCTCAGCGATTCAGATGGACGGATACAAATCGCTGAATGAAGGCCAGCTTGTGGAGTTTGAGGTCAAGCAGGGCCCCAAGGGCTATCAGGCCGAGAACGTCACAGCGGTTTAGCAGGGTTCGATTTTGAACGTACGTCTCCTCCGGGAGACGGGCGGTTTGCGACGCCCCGGCCCTTTTCAAGTTTGCGAAGGCGTGCGGCGGCGGGGTGTGCCGCGGCGATTGCCGAGGGTTTGGGATTGCTGTGGTTTTTCGCGCGTGCCGCTGCAATATGCTAAAATTGCGGTCTTGAAGGCTCCCGCGAGGTGAGGTTTTGGCTGCATATTTCCCGGAAGGAACTGAAGACGGACGAGGTGCGCGAGACGTTCGCGCACGGCGCTGAGGCCGTCCTTTCCCACCAGCAGGGGATGACGTATGTCCTGATTCTGGCCGTCATTGTTGCCGCGGCCATTTTTGGCTGGAAGACGTATTCGGAGCGCCAGACGGTGAAGGCTTCAGCCGCGTTTGACGACGCGATGAAGACGTTTGAAGCGCCGGTGGGCTTTACGGGAGCGCCGCCAGTCCCCGGCGAGCCCACTTTCTTGAATGAGACGGCGAAGTTCACGATGGCTGCCCCCAAATTCGAGGAGGTAGCGAAGAAGTATCCGCATACTCGTCCGGGACAGCTTTCAGACTACTATGCGGGCCTGTGCCTGGTGCGTCTTCAAAAGGATAGCGAGGCGAAGCAGTGGCTTCAATCGGCCGCGGACAGCGGCGATGCGGATTTCGCCGCGATGGCGCGATACGAACTGGCACAGCTCTACGATCGAGCGGGTCAAAGCGACCAAGTGGTGAAGATTTATCAGGACATGATCGCGAAGCCGAGCACGCTGGTCCCGAAGCCTGTGGTGATGCTGGCGCTGGCGGAACACTACGGGCAGAAGAATCCCACCGAAGCAGCGAAGCTTTACGCGCAGATTAAGTCCGAGTACCCCGACACGCCGATGGCGCAGCAGGCGGATCAGGAACTCGCGCTTTTGCCAGGGAAATCCTGAGCGGCGCGCGGACGTATGTTTTTCCTGAAAGAGAAAATTCACAGCAGCGCGTGTCGCTCTGACCAAGCTTCTGCCTTCGCATCTCTCGTTTCGAAGCTGAAGGACCTGGATCTCCACATCGAGAAGGAAGAGTTGGCTAAGGCAGAGGTAGTTGTCGGCTGCCTCGGTTTGCCGATAAACTGGTTTCTTAGGCGCTGCTGGAGCGACAAAATCCTCTTCGAAGTTCGAGACACGGGTGAAGGCAAGGCTGTAATAAACATTTACGCCATACCGAACCTCTTTAGGATCGGCGCCTCAAGCGACGAGCCAAGAACGGATCTCCACAAGCTCGTATCTCAGCTGATGATCCGGGATTTATGACACAGGCGACAATACCGCTCGCGCCCTATGCCATGGACGTGAAGGCGTCGCGCGGCCGCCGTTATCCTGAGCCGCAGCATCCCTATCGCAGCGATTATGCGCGCGACCGCGACCGCGTCGTGCATTCGCGAGCCTTCCGGCGCCTTGAGGCCAAGACGCAGGTCTTCACGACGCGTTTTTCCGATCATTTCCGCAATCGCCTGACGCATACGCTGGAAGTGGCGCAGATTGCGCGAACTGTGGCCGGAGCGCTCGAGCTGAATACGGATCTGGCCGAAACGCTGGCGCTGGTTCATGACATTGGCCACCCGCCGTTTGGACATGCGGGAGAACATCGACTGGATGCGCTGATGCGCGAGCACGGCGACCGTTTCGAGCACAATTTGCAGGCGCTGCACATCGTGGAACAGTTCGAGCAGCGGTATCTGGATTTTCCGGGGCTGAATCTGACGTTCGAAGTGCGCGAGGGAATCGTGAAGCACTCGCGGGATTACGCGGCGGCGGACTTTCCGGAGCTGGGCGAATACGCTCTCGATCAAAAGCCGCCCCTGGAAGCGCAGTTGATCGATCTGGTGGACGAGATCGCATACAACACAGCCGATCTCGACGACGGCTTCGAGGCGCGGCTGATTGACCTTGACCGGCTTCGCGCGGAGGTCCCTATTTTCGGCGCAGCGTACTCGGAAGTGGACCGAAAGTACCCGAGCGGGCGGCGAAAACTGAAATTCAATGAAGCTCTGAAGCACGTTCTCGATTTGCTTGCCACTGACCTGATCGAGAATACGTCTCGAACGATCGGCACGAGCGGAGTGAAAACGGTGGAGGATGTGCGCCGCCAGCCGAGCCGGCTGGCTGGATTTTCACCGGAAGTAGCCAAGCAGAATGCTTCGCTAAAGAGTTTTCTGCTTGCGAACCTTTACTCGCAGCCTACGATCGCGGAGGACCGGGACCGTTCCGTGACAGCTCTCGAAGCGCTGTTCCGGTTTTTCCTGGATCATCCCGACCGCATGCCGCCGCAGTATGCCGAGGCGGCCGGGCGCGAGCCCCGCCATCGCGTGATTTGCGATTACATCGCCGGGATGACGGATCACTTTCTGCTTCGCCAGGTGCACGAGGTGCTGGGCGTCCCGGCTGCGCATTCCTAGCGCGTGTCGGCGCTCGTTCGGCGCGCTGCACATTGCCCGTTTGGTGTCAGCGAAAAATCTGGCCAGCAAGGCCGCCTTGACATCGCGAGTACGGGTCATATAATGGACTTTTGCCGTGAAAATGCAGGGAAAACACAATGTTTCTTGATGTAAACGAACTCGCCGTCCGAAAAACTCGCGTCCGGAAGAGCTACTCGCCGGGGACGCTCGATTTCCATTCGGGCGAGTTCCGCCAGCTCGAACCGCTGGAGGTGCGAGCGACCGCCGAGCTGGTGGACGGCCAGATTCGCATCTACGGGAACCTGCACACGCGGGTGGAACTGGTGTGCGCGCGATGCCTGGATACGGTGGTGGAGGAGATCAGCCGGGATTTCGATCTTTTCTACAAGCCGATGACGTCGATCGCGCACGACGAGGAAGTCCAGTTGAATCTGGACGACACGGATATTGCGTTCTTCGAAGGCGACGGGCTCTTCCTGGCCGACGTGCTGGCCGAGCAGGTGAATCTGTCGCTGCCCATGAAGGTGATTTGCCGAAGCGATTGCCGCGGACTTTGCCCGCACTGCGGCGCCAACCTCAACAACGAGGAATGCCGTTGCGAGAAGCACTCTTCCGACCCCCGCCTCGCGCCGCTGGCCCGCCTCAAGCAGGACTGGTTCAAAAAGCAGTAAGTACGCTACACTAAGGGTTTGCACTTATGGCCGCGTGAATCCGCGGCCCGCCAGAGGAGCCTCATGCCGAATCCAAAGCGACGTCACTCGAAGCGGCGCACCAGCAATCGCCGCGCGCACGACCATCTACAGCCGCTCTCGCTCGCCGAATGCCCGAATTGCCACGAGAAAAAGCTGCCCCACCGGGCTTGTCCGCACTGCGGCCATTACAAGGGCCGCGAAGTGATTGACACTTCGGCCAAGACGGCCTAAGTTCTCCCTCGCCTGCCTTTTCACACCGGAGCTTAGATGACTACCATCGCCCTGGATGCCATGGGAGGCGACCATGCACCGCGCGCCGAAGTCGAGGGCGCGATCATGGCCGCGCGCGAGTTTGACGTTCGCGTTTTGCTGGTGGGCATCGAAGCGACGGTCCGGCAGGAGCTGAACCGGCACCGGTATCGCGCGCCGTCGATTGAGGTGGTGAACGCGACGGAAGTGATCACCATGCGCGATTCGCCGTCGCAGGCCTTCCGGCGAAAGAAGGATAGTTCGCTGCACGTCGCGGCGCGGTTGGTGCATGACGGCAAGGCGGACGCGCTCGTCAGCGCGGGAAACACGGGCGCGGCGATGACGGTGGCGCGGTTCGTGCTTGGGACCTTGCCTTCGGTGGACCGGCCGGCGCTGGCGGCGGCGTTCCCGAACATGAAGGAAAAGGTTTCGGTGATACTGGACGTGGGCGCGAACGTGGATTCGAAGCCCGCGCAAATCGAGCAGTTCGCGGTGATGGGCGAAATCTACTATCGCACGATTTTCGGGGTGCGAAAGCCGCGCGTGGCGCTGCTCTCGATCGGCGAAGAAGAAATGAAGGGCAACGAGCTCACGCGCGAGGCCTCCAGCCGGCTGAAGCAGACTTCCTTGAATTTCATGGGCAACGTGGAAGGCCGCGACGTTTTTCGCGGGAACGTGGACGTGATCGTCTGCGACGGATTCATCGGAAACATCGCGCTGAAGATCAGCGAAGGATTGGTGGAGCACATCGGCGGGATGCTGAAGAAAGCGATCAAGAGCAGCCTGAGGTCGCAGCTGGGGTACGCGCTTTCGAAGCGGGCCTTCGACGATTTTCGCAAGCGAACGGACTATTCCGAATACGGGGGCGCGCCGCTTCTGGGCGTGCGCGGCATCACAATTATCGGGCACGGGCGGTCGAATCCCAACGCCATCAAGAATGCGATTCGCGTGGCGAGCGAACTATGCCGCTCCCGCGTGAACGAAAAAATCGAACAGGAGCTTTCCGCTGCAACAGCGGCCACGGCGCACGCGGCGCGCGGCTGAGCCCGGCGGAAACCCCGACTCGCATGAGCAAACTCGCCTTCCTGTTTCCCGGCCAAGCCTCGCAGTATCCCGGCATGGGCCGCAATCTGGCCGACACGTTTCCTGAGTCGCGAGCCGTGTTCGACGAAGCGGACGCCGCCCTGGGATTTTCGATTTCGAAGATGTGCTTCGAGGGGTCGGAGGATGAGCTCAAGCAGACCGAGAATACGCAGCCTTCCATTCTGACGGTGTCCATCGCCGCTTATCGCATCCTCGAGAAGCGCGGAATCGCGCCGGACTTCGTGGCCGGCCACAGCCTGGGCGAATATTCGGGACTGGTGGCATCGGGCGCGCTCTCTTTTCCGACTGCCGTGAAGCTGGTTCGCAAGCGCGGCCAGTACATGCAGGAGGCGGTGCCGGCGGGCGAAGGCGCGATGGCCGCGATCATGGGGATGTCGCCGTCCGACGTTTTCGAGATTTGCAGGAAAGCGGCGAATGGCGACGTGGTTTCGCCGGCAAATTTGAATTCGCCCGAGCAAACCGTGATTTCCGGTGCGGCCGCGGCGGTGAAGCGCGCGGTGGAAATCGCGTCGCAGAGCGGCGCGAAGCGCGCCGTGATTCTGCCGGTCTCCGCGCCGTTTCATTGCACGTTGATGGCGCCGGCACAGAAGCGGCTTGAGCCCGACTTGCGCGAAGCGGCGTTCAGCGCGCTCCGGTTCCCGCTGGTTACGAATGTGGACGCGGAGGCCATCACTTCCGGAGAGGAAGCCCGCGACGCGTTGATTCGGCAGGTGACGATGCCCGTGCGCTGGCTGGATTCGGTGCACGAAATGATCGAGAGCGGCGTCTCGATTTTCGTCGAGGTTGGCCCGGGCAAAGTTCTCTCGGGCCTGCTGCGGCAGATCGACCGCTCGGTGCGCTGCTTCAACGTGGAGGATGCTGCGAGCCTGCAAGCGACGCTCGACAAGATCGCGCAAGCGCGGGCGGAAACGCCGGAATCCTGAGATTGATGTTCTCACTCAAAGACAAAGTTGCTCTTGTTACCGGTGCGTCGCAGGGAATTGGACGCGCGACAGCGCGAGCCTTGGCGGAAGCGGGAGCGAAAGTAGCCGCCGCCGCGCGGAATGCGGACAAGCTCGCTTCGCTGGTCGCCGAAATCGAAGCCGCGGGCGGCGAAGCTCTGGCTGTGCCGATGGATGTGGCCGACGCGGCGCAGGTGAAGAACGGGTTTCAGCAGACGCTCGGGAAGTTCGGCAAGCTCGATATCCTGGTGAACAATGCCGCGATCACGCGCGACACGCTCGCGCTGCGCATGAAGCTGGAAGATTGGGACGCGGTGCTGCGCACGAACCTGACCGGCGCGCACCTGTGCACGCAGCAGGCGCTGGGGGCGATGCTGAAGCAGCGCTCGGGGCGAATCATCAATATTACGTCGGTGGTGGCGGAGACGGGCAACGCGGGGCAGGCGAATTACGTGGCGTCGAAGGCGGGCCTGATTGGGCTCACTCGGGCGATTGCGGTGGAAGTGGCGTCGCGGAGCATCACCGTGAATGCCGTCGCGCCGGGATTTATCGCCACGCCGATGACCGACCCTTTGCCCGATGAGCTGAAGGAGAAAATGAAGTCGCTGATTCCGCTGGGGCGATTCGGCACGGATCGCGATGTGGCTGCCGCAGTGGTGTTTCTCGCGAGCGATGAAGCTGGTTACATTACGGGCCAAGTGCTGGGCGTGAATGGCGGCCTGCACATGGGCTAGTTATGCGTGATACGGAGACGTTATTCTTGGTGGCTGGATCGTGAGCGAGGGTGGAAGGCTGTTTCAGACGGACATGTCTGTCACGAACCGCAACCGAGTACGCGTGTACTTAATCGCAATCGGAGCGAATCGGGTCGAGACCTGACGGGCTGATTGTCGCTATCTACGGATCGTCGTCGGCAAGCAGAAATGCGGCAGATGAGAAGGCTCTGGTGACGCTAAGACACAAGATAGATTATGGAGTTACACTGATCAGGCTCCTTAGAAGTGCTGATGTCGGAGATCCGAATAAATGTCGATTGAATCTTACGAGGAACTGATCGCGCTGAAGGAAGTGGGCCACATCTGTCATGTGGCGCTGCGAGCGATGGCGAAGTTCGTTCGCGCGGGCGTGACGACGCAGCAAGTGGCTGACGTTGGCGGGGAAGTGATGCGCGAGAATGGCGCGCGGTCGGCGCCGGCGATGGTCTACGATTTTCCTGGCGACGTCTGCATCAGCGTGAACGACGAAGCGGTGCACGGAATTCCGGGCGAAAGGGAGATTCAGCCGGGCGATCTGGTGAAGCTCGATGTGACATTCGAGAAAAACGGGTTCATGGCGGACGCCGCAATTACGGTTCCCGTGGAACCGGTGCCTGACGAGGCGCGGCGGCTGGCGTTGTGCGCGGAGCGCGCGTTTCAGCAGGCGATGCGCGTGGCCAAGGCGGAGCATCGCGTGAGCGAAATTGGCCGCGCGGTGGAACGCGAAGTGCGGCGCAGCGGTTTTTCCGTGATTCGGGCGCTCGGAGGCCATGGCATCGGGCGGACGATTCACGAGCCGCCCAGCGTCCCGAACTATGACGATTTCACTGCGCGGCAACGCCTGACGCCGGGCCTGGTGATTACGGTGGAGCCGATTATTACGATGGGCGCGGGGCGGTCGGTGACGGCTGCGGACGGTTGGACGGAGCGCACGGTGGATGGCAGTCTTGCCGCGCATTTCGAGCATACAATCGTGATTACCGAGAAGGCTCCGATTTTACTCACGGCTGCTTAGGTGAGGTTCCGGGAGTGGGTTTAAAGTTGGGCGCAATGTTGACCCGGAATTACGCGGCGAATAGAATGGGCTAGGCGAACGTGCTATAAGGTTACGGGAATCAACAGGGGCAACCCCCGCCTCTCGAGTGCCCTGGGGGCTCAAGATCGCCAATAGCGGAGGAAGATCAGAATGGCCAGCGTCGAAGAACGCGTAAAGCAGATTATCGTCGAGCAGCTCGGTGTGGATGAAGGCGAAGTGACTCCAACGGCTTCGTTTGTGGATGACTTGGGCGCCGACTCGCTCGACACCGTCGAGCTGGTGATGGCATTCGAAGAGGCTTTTGGCATCGAGATTCCGGATGAGGACGCGGAAAAGATCGCCACGGTCAAGGACGCCACCGATTACATCGAAAAGCACTCCAAGAAGTAGCTCGCGGGGCCTGTCCACTGAGGCGGGTCCTTCCATCCCGAAGAGGAGAATTCCGTTTTGAATCGCCGAGTTGTCGTGACGGGGGTAGGGTTGGTCTGCGGGTGCGGCATCGGCACCGACGAGGTGTGGCGCAACTTGCTTGCGGGCAAGAGCGGCGTCGGTCCGATTACGCATTTCGATGCCACGGCTTTCGACTGCCGCATCGCCGGGGAAGTCCGCAATTTCGATCCGCTGAACTGGGTGGAGAAAAAAGAAGTGAAAAAGATGGGCCGGTTCATTCAACTGGCCCTGGCGGCGTCGGATTTCGCGATGCGGATGTCTGCGCTCGAAATCACGCCGGAACTTGCGCCGGCTGACCGGCGTCTATATCGGCTCCGGCATCGGCGGGTTCGACGTAATCGAGCGCGAGCACACGAAGTACATGCAGGGCGGTCCGGGGAAGATTTCTCCTTTCTTCATTCCAGCTTCCATCGTGAATCTTGCGTCGGGACACGTATCGATCCGCTACGGAGCGAAGGGGCCAAATTCGGCCACGGCTACGGCTTGCTCGGCAGGGGCGCATGCGATCGGCGACGCGTACAAGATCATTCAGCGCAGCGACGCGGAGGTGATGATTGCGGGCGGCGCGGAGGCGGCGATCACTCCGATGAGCGTGGGCGGTTTCGCGGCGATGCGGGCGCTATCGACGCGCAATGACGAGCCGGAACGCGCGAGCCGTCCGTTTGACGCGCAGCGCGATGGCTTCGTTATCGGCGAAGGCGCGGGCGTGCTGATCCTGGAATCGCTGGATTTGGCGCGGCGCCGCGGCGCGAAGATTCTGGCGGAGATCGTGGGCTACGGAATGTCGGGCGACGCGTACCACATCACGCAGCCCGCGGAAGGCGGCGACGGCGGGTATCGCGTGACGCTGGCGGCGCTGAAGGACGGCAACATTTCGCCGTCGGAAGTGAGCTATGTCAATGCGCATGGCACTTCGACGCCGATCGGCGACGCGATCGAAACGACGGCGCTCACGCGCGTGTTCGGCGAGAATGCGAAGAAAGTGCCCGATCAGCTCGACAAAGTCGATGACGGGACATCTTCTGGGCGGCGCGGGCGGTCTCGAGGCGGGCATCAGCGTGCTGGCTCTGCGTGATCAGATTCTGCCGCCGACGATCAACTACGAGAATCCCGATCCGGTGTGCGACCTGGATTACGTTCCGAATCACGCGCGGAAGGCGGAAGCGGTGTACGCGCTGTCGAATTCGTTCGGATTCGGCGGAACGAATGCGTCGTTGCTATTCAAGCGTTGGGATGGGAAATAGCGGGAGACGGTTTTGAAGATTGGCGTTTGCATTAAACAAGTTCCGGCGAAGGATGCGCCGCTCGCGATCGTCGAGGGCGCTGCCTGGATTCGCGAGTCCGACATCGGATTCGAGACGAACGAGCCGGACAGCTTCGCGCTCGAAGAAGCGTTGCGCCTGAAGGAAAAGCACGGCGGCGAAGTGGTGGCGATTTCAATGGGCCCCGAGCGCGTGAAGCAAACGATCAAAGAGGCGCTTGCAAAGGGCGCGGACCGCGGCATTCACGTTGCGGACAATGAATTCTACAAGCTCGATCCGCTTGGTTCGGCGCGTTCGCTGGCGGCCGCGATCAAGAACGAGAATTTCGACCTGATTCTCACGGGGCTCCAGAGCGACGACCAGGGATTCGGCCAGACCGGCGTGCTGCTGGCGGAATTGCTCGGCCGCCGCATGCGACGATCATCATGGCGATTGAAGTTGCGGACGGGCACATGAAGTTGAAGCGCGAGCTCGAAGCTGGGTGGTTCCAGTGGGTGGAATTGCCGCTGCCCGCGGTGCTGTCGATTCAGTCCGGGATCAACAAGCCGCGCTACGCGACGCTGAAGGGCATCATGGCGGCGAAGAAGAAGGAAATCGCGACGGTGGACCGCAAGTCGCTGGGCGTGCCGGATTCGCCGACGCAGCGCGTCGAGCGAATTTACGTTCCGCAAAAAACGAAGAAGACCGAATTCATCACCGGGCAGCCCAAGGAAATCGCGGCGAAGCTGATCGAGAAGCTGCGGCACGAGGCGCGAGTTCTATGTAAGCCATGAAAATTCTGGTCATCACCGAGCAGCGCGAAGGCAAGTGGAACAAGGTGAGCTTCGAGACGCTTGCCGCCGCGCAGCAAATCGCGTCGCAAGCGAAGGCGAGCGTTTCGGGCGTCGTAATCGGCAAAGGCGTCGCTGCGCTTGCTGAGGAGCTGGCCGGTTTGCAGCTCGACGAAGTGCTTCTGGTCGAGCACGACCTGCTCGAACAATACACGCCCGACGGATTTTCGCTCGCGCTGCGGCAAGTTCTCGGAAAGCAGCAAGCCCGATCTCGTTTTGCTGCCGCACACGTATCAGGTTCGCGACTTCGCGCCGAAACTGGCGGCGTCGCTCGGCAAGGGGATGATCGGCGATTGCATCGGATACCGCTCCGAAAGCGGGAAGCTGATTTTTGTGCGGCAGATGTTTCAGGGGCGCACATCGGCCGACGTGGTCTTCGCGGGCGAGCCGCCGTGGATCGCATCGTTTCAGGCGAGTGCATTTCGCGCGGATCTTGTGGCGAAGCATGCGAGTGGAAAGGCGCCGGTCAAGGCGGTGGGCGTCGAGTTGAAGCCCGAGCAGATTCGCACGAAGCCGCTCGAGCTTTTCCGCGAAGCGAAGCAGGCCGTGGACCTGACGCAAGCGCCGATTTTGGTGTCGGTCGGGCGGGGAATCAAAGCGCCTGAAAATATCCCGATGGCGGAGAAGCTGGCAAAGCTGCTCGGCGGGGAAATTTGCGCGTCGCGGCCGATTTGCGACGAAGGCTGGCTGCCGATGGACCGGCAGATCGGCAGCTCCGGACAGACGGTGGCGCCGAAGCTCTATTTCGCCCTCGGAATCAGCGGCGCGATTCAACACGTGGTGGGAATGAAAGGGTCGCGCACGATCGCGGCGATCAACAAGGATCAGAACGCGCCGATCTTCGAGGTGGCCGATTACGGCGTGGTGGGCGACCTCTTTGAAATCGTTCCCGCCCTGATTGAAGAACTCGAAAAGTCGAAGTAGATTCGGCTCCAGCTCAGCTCCCATGTCCGATTTCGCCACGGCGACTCCCGGTATCGAGCAGTAGCTTGCGCCACACAAGGCTATCTACCAGCCTAAGTGGCGATTCTTCAGTAACTTACAGGGCCGCCAGTTGGCACTCGATCTGCCGACGTTCTGCCGGGATACTGCCACCTATTTTGGCGCCAAGCCAGACTGGCTCTCGGCTCGATTGCGATGGGAGATGAATCATGAATAGCTTCTGGCAGGACGTGCGCTACGGAATGCGCATGCTGGGGAAGTCGTCAGGATTTACGGCCGTCGCGGTTCTGACGCTAGCGCTGGGCATCGGCGCGAACACCGCGATCTTCAGCGTGGTCAACACTCTTCTGCTGCATCCGGCGGGCGTTGGACATCCCGAGCGCGTGGTAGCCGTCCGCGTGCGCTACGAAAAGCTGAACCTTAAGAGCATCGTGATATCAGCGCCGGATTTCGGTCTGTTGCGGAAGGATGATCGAGTCTTCGCGTCCGCGGCGATGCAAGATCCTGTGGACTTCAACTACGCTGGCGGGGCGGTGCCGGAACGGCTGCGCTGCGCAAAAGTTTCGGACCAATGGTTTGACGTTTTCGAGGCGGCCCTGGGCGCACCAGCCTGGCGGCTTGCGCGCCAAGTGTTGACGGAAAGCGCCGTGCTCGCCATCGCGGGGATGGGCGTAGGTTTGCTATTCGCGTCGGCTGCAATTACTGGATTGCTGTCACTTGCGCGCGAAAACCTTTCGACTGGATTCAGCGTTCCGATGGACTCGCATGTTCTGCTGTTCACGCTGATCGTTACCGGCGCATCTGCTCTCGTGTTTGGCGCCGCGCCGGCTTGGCAAATCGCGCGAACGGACCCGCAACGGAATCTCACGCAAGGCCGCGGCAACACGGGCGGCAGCCGCGCGAACCACCGTTTCCGCGATGTCCTCGTCGTTGGCCAGCTTGCGCTCGCGCTGGTGCTGCTGGCCGGCGCGGGAGTCTTCCTGAAGAGCTTGTCGAAGCTGCAGGAAGTTAACGTCGGCTTCCGCCCGCACGGTTTGACCACCGCTGCGCTTGCGTTGCCCGAGCATCAGTACGACACGCCTGCAAAACAGATCGCCTTCCTGCAGGCCGCACTCGAGCGCCTCCGGAATTCGCCTGGCATAGTCTCCGCGGCCGCCGGCGTGCCCCTGCCGTTCAGCGGCTTTGGCGGCTCGGCATCATTCGAAATCGAAGGTCGGCCAAGACCGCCTGGCGATCCGGGACCTCACGGAGACGTTCGACAAGTGAGTGCCGGCTACTTCGAAACGATGGGCATCCCGCTGGTCCGCGGCCGCTCGTTTGTGGAGGAAGATCGAAAAGGCGGACAGGCAGTGGCAATGATCGATGAAAACCTGGCGCGCCAGTATTGGCCGAACGACGACCCAATCGGCAAGCACATGAAGATCAGTACTAATGATCCGTGGGCGACAATCATCGGCATCGTGGCGCCCGTGCGGCATACGCAGGTAGTCGGCGAAGAAGCTTCCACGGAAGGCACGGAAGGTTCCGGCAAAGGTGTGTACTACTTCCCCCTGTATCAGCAGGAATCTTCTGCTGTTTTCCTGATTGCGCGATCGAACGGCAATCCCACGGCCGTGGCAACGGCCATTGGGGAAGCAGTGCGCGGCGTCGATCCGAGCCAGCCGGTTTCGGATGTCAAGACCATGGATCAACGCATCGCAATGTCGATGGGACCGCGCCGTTCCGCTGTTGCGCTGCTGGGCGTTTTTGCCGTCACGGCCATTCTTCTGGCGGCGATCGGCTTGTTTGGGCTCGTGCGCTACAGCGTCGCGCAGCGGACGCAGGAAATTGGCATTCGGATGGCTTTGGGTGCTCAGCCGAGGGATGTGATGACGATGGTTGTACGCGAGGGTGGCACGCTCGCGCTGGCCGGGATCGCCATTGGAACTGTTTTGGCTTTCACGCTCATGCAAATCGTGAAGAGTTCCTTGTACGGCGTGAGCGCCGCCGATCCGCTGACGTTTCTGGCGGTGGCGGTTCTGCTTGCAGGCGTCGCGCTCG
The DNA here is from genome assembly GCA_963788345.1 of uncultured Acidobacteriota bacterium. GTDB lineage: Bacteria > Acidobacteriota > Terriglobia > Acidiferrales > UBA7541 > Palsa-295. The sequence goes on from CAWBGW010000079.1 coordinate 29,979, forward strand.
TGGCCTGCTATATTCCGGCGCGGCGAGCGACGCGGGTGGATCCGCTGGTGGCGCTGCGCTATGAGTAAGAACTTTTCGCGTCGTGATCTCGTACCAACGGACGACGGTATCTTGGCCAGAAACTAATCTCTGAGGAACTGCACCATGAACAATCTTATCCAAGACCTGCGATACGCCATACGCGTGCTGGCGAAATCTCCTGCCTTTACCACGATTGCCATTTTGACCCTCGCGCTCGGCATCGGCGCAAACACCGCAATTTTCACCCTGGTCGATGCAGTCATGTTGAAGACGCTGCCGGTGAAGAACCCGAAGCAGCTAGTGCTGCCCGCGTGGGACAACAACAAATGGCCCGGTCACTGGGGACAGGACGGAGGCGACAGCCGCCTTTCGTTCTCGTATCCGATGTTCGAGGAGTTCCGCGAAAAGAGCCAGTCGCTTTCGAGCGTCTTCGCTTGGGTGCCTCTCGGTTTTACGCCGCAGAATGCCACGGTCAACGTCAACGGTGAGCCGACGCTGGCAAACGGAATGATGGTGACGGGAAATTACTTTTCTGGTCTTGGGGTCACACCCTTGCTGGGCCGCGCACTCACCGATGCCGACGAGGCTCAAGGCGCTCCGCGCGTGGCTGTCATCAGCTACGCGTATTGGACGCGCCAATTCGCGCGCGACCCTTCGATCGTGGGCAAGAACATCACGCTCAACGCAACCCCATTCAGCATCATCGGGGTTACGCCGCCCGAGTTCTATGGTGCGCAGCCAGGGGTCTCCCCTGACATCTTCATGGCCTTCGACGACAAGCCCAATCTCCGGCCCTGGAGCGAGAACCCATTTAACGCCGATTCTGTTTTCACCGCCAGGAACTGGATCTGCCTCAACATCATGGGCCGGCTCAAACCCTCCGTCAGCCGTGCGCAGGCCGAAGCGGAACTCGATACGCTGTTTCGGAATGCGCTGACGTCTGATTGGAAACCGGACCGCCCGGACGATGTGCCGCGCCTCCAACTTTGGGCTGCCAGCCAGGGCATTGCTGACTTGCACGAAAACTTCGAGAAGCCACTCTACGTGCTGATGTGCGCCGTTGGCCTGGTGCTGCTGATCGCCTGCGCAAACCTGGCCACGCTGTTGCTCGCGCGCGCGACGGGCCGAAGAAAGGAGATCAGTCTCCGCCTCGCCATCGGCGCTTCCCGCTCGCGCATCGTCCGCCAACTTCTCACGGAAAGCATCCTGCTGTCATTCATGGGCGGACTTGTGGGTGTGGTGGTCGCGCGCTGGGCGACAGAGGGCTTGCTCACGATGATCTCGAGCGGTCAGACAGCCCTTGCTCTCGACGTACGGCCGGACTTGGCGGTTTTGCTTTTCACGGCTTCCATCTCGGGGTTAACCGGGATTCTTTTTGGCATAGCGCCCGCCTTCCGGGCGACGAAGGTGGACCTTGCTTCCGCAATGAAAGAGACCGCCGGCAATGTCACCGAAACCCGGCGTGGGCATCTTCTTGGCAAGTCGCTCGTCGTGGCGCAGATTTCCGCATCGCTGGTCCTGATGATCGGCGCAGGCCTTTTCGTGCGCACGCTGCAGAACATTCAGAATAAGAATCTGGGATTCAATCAGAACAACTTGCTGCTGTTCGGTCTCGACCCCACGCGTGATGGTTATCACGCCGAGCGGCTGGTGAATCTGTACACGCAGCTGCATCAGCAAATTAAGGCCCTCCCCGGCGTGAAGGACGTGACGCTGATCGAATTTGCGCCTCTATCGGATTGGTCCAGCAACACCAGCGCAAGGATCGAGGGTTCCAGCCGGAAAATCTCGAACCCCATGGTCCGCCTGGGCACGGTCGGCCCTAACTTCTTCGCTACTATGCGGATACCGTTAGCGCTCGGCCGCGATATTCTCGATAGCGACTCGTTGAGCGCGCCGAAGGTGGCCGTCGTGAACGAGAAGTTCGTTCAAAACTTCTTTGGCGACGAAAACCCGATGGGCCGTTACTTCGATATCGGACGCGTGGGTAACGACACTATCCGTTTCGAAATCGTCGGCGTCATCAAAGACGTGGAGCTCACGAACGTGCACGACCACCCCAGACCGAAGGCCTTCCTGTCTTATGCCCAGCTCCCTGATCGACTCAACACAATGTACTTCGAAGTGCGAGCGGCCGGTGAACCAACCGGCTTGTTGTCCGAAATCCGGGACGTCGTGCGCCAAGCCGATTCAAACCTGCCGCTCATGAACGTGAAAACGCAAACCGAGCAGACTGGCGACGCTCTGATGCAAGAGCGCCTGTTTGCGCGGCTCTCGAGCTTCTTCGGCCTCGTGGCGCTGCTGCTCGCGTGTATCGGGCTTTACGGCACGATGTCATACGCCGTTACGCGCAAGACGCACGAAATCGGCATCCGCATGGCGCTGGGCGCAGACCCGCGTAACGTTCTATCGATGGTCATCGGGCAAGGCCTCGTGTTGGCCGTAATCGGGGTGGCCATCGGCGTCGCGGCGGGAATCGGACTCACGCGTTGGATTGCCAGCTTCATGTACGGCGTGACGCGCAACCGACCCGCTCACGTTTGCCGGCGTTTCGATTCTGCTGATTCTTGTCGCATCGCTCGCCTGCTACATTCCGGCGCGGCGCGCGATGCGAGTGGATCCGCTGATAGCTCTACGATACGAATGAAGATTTTCCAATTGTTCCGAGAGGTGAAGCATGAACCAGCTCTTGCAGGATCTGCGCTACGCGGTTCGGATGCTGGCGAAGTCGCCGGGATTCACGATCGTCGGCGGTGCTCGACGCTCGCTTTGGCCATTGGAGCCAACACGGCGCTCTTTTCCGTGGTCAACGGCGTGCTGCTGAATCCTCTTCCGTATCCGCAGCCGGAACAGTTGGTCACCATCCACGAGAGCAAGCCGAATTTCGCCACGGGTTCGATTTCGTATCCGAATTTTCTCGATTGGCAGAAAGACAACCGCACGTTGTCGGCGATGGCTGTTTCGCGGCCTTCTTCATTCAGTCTTACCGGCCTCGGCGAAGCGGAGCAGGTGCAGGCGCAGTTCGTTACTTCCGATTTTTTCCCGATACTCGGCGTGAAGCCGGTAACTGGCCGAATCTTTGTGCGCGCGGATGACCAGATTGGCGCGGCTCCGGTGGCGCTCATCAGCGGAGGTTTCTGGAAGCGCAAGTTCGGCTCAGCGCCGGATGTGGTCGGCAAGACGCTGAACCTCGACGGAAAGGGCTACACAATCGTCGGCGTGATTCCGTCGGACTTCAACCTGATGGTTTACGCCTTCAGTCCCAGCGAGGTTTACGTTCCGGTGGTGCAGTGGAGCAACAATCTGCTCTTCAACCGCGCCTCCGGCCTCGGTTTTCACGGGATCGGCCGAATGATGCCTGGCGTCACAATCGATCAGGCGCGCGCCGATTTCGCCGGAGTCACAACCAATCTTGCAGCTGCCTACCCCGATGTAGATAAAGGCATCGGCGCGGCGCTGATTCCCTTTAGGCGGTCGGTGGTCGGCCATGTCGAGCCGTTTCTGCTCGTGCTGTTTTGCGCGGTGGGTTTTGTGCTTCTGATCGCGTGCGCCAACATTGCGAATCTGCTTCTGGCGCGCTCGAGCGGCCGCTCACGCGAATTCGCCGTCCGCGCAGCGCTCGGCGCCGGAAAGTCGCGCCTGATTCGCCAGCTTTTGACCGAGAGCATCCTGCTGGCTTTTGTGGGCGGCGCGTTTGGATTGTTGCTCGCGAACTGGGGAACGCGCGCCGCTTTGGGAGCTTTGCCTGCTGCGCTGCCACGAGCCGCGGAAGTCGGGCATGGACCTTCGGGTACTGCTTTTCACCGGTGCGATTGCGCTGCTGGCGGGAATTCTGTTTGGCCTCGTGCCCGCCTTGAGGATTTCTCGGACGAACTTGCAGGACAGCCTGAAGGAAGGCGGCCGTGGCGCGAGCGGTTCGCGCGCGGGCGCTCACGGCGTTCTTGTCGTGCGTCGAAACAGCGCTGGCCCTGGTTTTGCTGATCGGCGCAGGACTCATGCTTCGCAGCCTGGTTCGGCTCTGGAATGTCGATCCCGGCTTCAATCCCCGCAACGTGCTGACGTTCGGATTTTCGCTCTCGCCTTCGATGCGGAAGGCGACCCCAACCGCGATTCGCGCTGCGTTCCGCGACGTTGACTCTACGCTTGCCTCCACGCCCGGGATTCAGGCTGTCTCGATGAGCTGGGGAGCATTTCCGATGGGTGGCGACGATGAGTGGCTCTTCTGGATGGAGGGCCACCCAAAACCGACAAACCAGAACGAAATGAACTGGACCCTCGAATACGTGGTTGATCCCGATTATCTCAAGGTGATGGAAACTCCGCTTCACAGCGGGCGCTTCTTCACGGCCCAGGACGACGAGCATTCGCCGCCGGTCGTCCTGGTGGACGACGTCTTCGTGCGTCAGTATTTCCCGAATGAAAATCCCGTCGGCAAGCGCCTTTTCCTGGACAGTCTCCCGGGGAATCAGCAGGCCGAAATTATCGGCGTCGTCGCCCACGTGAACCAGTGGGGGCTTGACACGGACGACACCGAGCATCTGCGAGCTCAGCTCTATTATCCGTTCATGCAGTTGCCCGATTCCGTGATGGCTCTGGCGCCGTTCGGGATGCGAGTGGTTTTGCGCTCTCGCGGACCTGAGCCGGGTATCGTCGATTCGGTCCGCCGCTCCTTGCAGCAAATGAACAGCGAGCAGGTGATTTATGGCGCACAGACGATGGACGAGATTATTTCCGGTTCCATCGCCAACCGCTGGTTCTCCATGATTCTTCTTGGCGCTTTCGCCGGCGTGGCGCTTCTGCTCTCCAGCATCGGCATTTACGGAGTCATTTCCTACTTGGTGGGGCAGCAAACTCGCGAAATCGGCATTCGCATGGCGCTCGGCGCGCAGCGCAAGGACGTTCTTCGCCTGATTCTTGGCAACGGGGCGAGAATGGCGCTGCTTGGCGTTGCGATCGGTATTGTGGCTGCGCTCGGCCTCACGCGGCTGATGGCGAAGATGCTCTACGGCGTCAGCGCTACGGATCCGCTCACGTTCGTCGTGGTCGCGCTGCGTGTTGGTGCTGGTGGCTCTCGCCGCGTGCTACATCCCGGCGCGCCGCGCGATGCGCGTCGATCCACTGGTCGCTCTGCGCTACGAATAACCCTGGCGATAGCCAACCTGGCAAGCGTCCAAAAACAAGTTGTCCCGGTCCCTCGAGCGCGAGAAGATTCCTCAGCCTTGGGCTGCGCGGATCGGGATTCTCAGGGTTTCCGCCTACAAGTAAATTCAAAGCGTGCGAGGAATTCTAACGACGATGAATTACAGGCCGCTGGGCCGTACCGGTTGGAAGGTTTCAGATATCAGCTTCGGCGCATGGGCGATTGGCAGCGCGTGGGGGACTGTCTCTGACGCAGATTCGCTCGCGGCGCTCAACAAAGCCGTCGATTGCGGCGTGAACTTCTTCGATACGGCCGACGTGTATGGCGATGGCCGCAGCGAGCGCCTGGTCGCGCAGCTCAAGAAGGTTCGCAAAGAGGAGATCATCGTTGCAACGAAGGCAGGGCGGCGTTTGCCGCACCAGACTGTGGAAGGCTACTCGCGCCAGAATTTGACCTCCTGGATCGACGACAGCAGGCGAAATCTGTCGACCGACACTTTGGATTTGCTTCAACTGCATTGCCCGCCAACGGAGTTGTATTCGCACTCGGAAGTTTTTGGGATGCTCGACGACTTCGTGAAGGCCGGCAAGATTCGCTATTACGGCGTCAGCGTCGAGAAGATTGAGGAAGCGCTGAAGGCAATCGAGTATCCGAACGTCCAGAGCGTGCAAATCATCTTCAACTGCTTTCGGCAGCGGCCCGCGGAGGTGTTCTTTCCACGAGCAAAAGAGAAGCGCGTCGGGATTCTCGCGCGCCTGCCGCTGGCGAGCGGTATGCTCACCGGGAAGTTGCGCCGCGACTCGACGTTCGCGAAAGACGATCACCGCAATTTCAATCGCCACGGCGAATCGTTCGATGTCGGCGAGACTTTTTCCGGCGTCGATTACGATGCGGGCCTCGAGGCCGTGGAGGAGATTCGACCGCTTGTGCCGCCCGGCGCCTCGATGAGCCAGTTTGCGCTGCGCTGGATTCTGATGTTCGACGCGGTTACGTGCGCTATTCCGGGCAGCAAGCGTCCGGAACAGGTGGCCGACAATTGCGCTGCATCGAGCTTGCCGCCGCTTAGCGCCGAAACGATGGCCACAATCCGCCGCATTTACGACACTAGAATCCGCCCGCAGGTCCACCACCGCTGGTAACGCCGAAGCCCATTTTCAAAATTGGATTTTCGGGTTCTGCTAAGATGGCGGCATGGCGTCGACGGGACAGCGAATTCAACGCGAACAACTGGAAGCGGATGTTCTGATTGTGGGCGCAGGACCGGCCGGCCTGGCCTGCGCTCTGCATCTGGCAAATCTGATCGAGCAGCACACCTCCGCGAACAGGTCTCCCGCGCTGTCGGCTGAAAACATCTACGTGCTGGAAAAGGGGCGCGAAGTGGGGGCGCATCAGCTTTCTGGCGCGATCATGGACCCGCGCGGGCTGCGCGAGCTGGTTCCCGACTTCGAGAAGAGCGCGCCGCTCGACACGCCCGTGACGGGCGACGCTGCTTATTACCTGACCGCAGCGACCTCCTGGAAGCTGCCCATCACGCCGCCGCCGCTGGCGAACCACGGCAACTATGTGGTTTCCGTGAACAGGCTGGTGAAGTGGCTCGGGGGCTTGGTCGAGAAAAAAGGCGTGAACATTTTCACGCAGTTTGCGGGCAGGGAAATGCTGTACGAGGGCGATGGCGTGAACGCTCGCGTCGCGGGCGTGCAAACCGAAGACAAGGGCGTCGACAAGAACGGGAAGCCGAAGGACAACTTCACGCCGGGGTACGAGCTGCGCGCGAAAGTGACGGTGCTGGCGGAAGGTCCGCGGGGATCGTTGACGAAAGAGATGGTCAATCGGCTGAAGCTGGATGGATTGAACCCGCAAGTGTATGGAATCGGAATCAAGGAATTGTGGGACGTGCAGCCGGGCCGCATCGACACGGGATTTGTGGCGCACACGCTGGGATGGCCGCTTGATTCGAGCATGTATGGCGGCGGTTGGGTGTACGGCTTGCGCGACAATCGCGTTTCGCTCGGAATGGTGGTCGGGCTCGAGTACCACGATCCCTTGTTCGATCCGCACGAGGCGTTTCAGAAATTCAAGACGCATCCGTTCGTGCGGCGAGTGCTCGAAGGCGGGAAGCTGGTTCGGTATGGCGCGAAGACGGTTCCATACGGCGGCTGGTATTCGATGCCGCGCAGCTATGTCGATGGCGCGTTGATCATCGGCGATTCAGCGAGCCTGCTGAACTCGCAACGCCTCAAGGGAATTCACACGGCGATCAAAAGCGGGATGCTGGCGGCCGAGACGATTTACGAGGCGCTCTGCGCGGGCGACACTTCAGCGAAGTCGCTCGCGAAATACGAGCAGAAGCTGGATCAGAGTTGGATCAAGGAAGAGCTTTGGGCCGTGCGGAATTTCCACCAGGCATTTCACGACGGCCTGTGGAAAGGGCTATTTCTCGCCGGAGTACAATTCGTCACCGGAGGACGCGGGTTGGTGGATCCGATGCGGACCGAGGCGGGCTACGAGGAGTACGCGAAGTTGAATCGCGATCGGACGCTGGTGGATCAGTCCACGCGATTCAAGGGCGACGGCAAGCTCACGTTCGACCGGCTTACGGACGTCTACCACTCCGGCACGCGGCACGAAGAAGATCAGCCTTGCCACCTGCTCGTGCTCGATCCGAGTATTTGCAGCGACCGTTGCGTGCGCGAGTACGGGAATCCGTGCCAGTATTTTTGTCCGGCGGCGGTGTACGAAATGGTGATGGAGAAGGGCGCGCCGAAATTGAAGATCAACGCGTCAAATTGTGTTCACTGCAAGACGTGCGACATCGCCGATCCCTACCAAATCATTAATTGGGTCCCGCCCGAAGGCGGCGGCGGACCAAACTACGAAGGAATGTGACGGTTTCGAGCGCCTGCCCTCAGAGCGTGTAGCTTCCGGAATTTAGTTTCAATCGAGGTCGAAGTCGCGGAGCGGTTTTTCTACAGGTCCGTCTTTGGCCTTCTTGAGCCCTTCGGCGAATTTTCGGGCGAGGACGTCTTCTTTCGTGCGCTCGGCTTCGACGGAGGCGCGGAACTTCGCTTCGACCGATTCTGCCTGCTCGCGAAGGAGACGGGCTGTGTCGTCGAGATCGACGGACGGCGGCGGCTTTGGGGGCGGGATGTGCGAGAGGACAACGCCCAGGTCGCGGTCAACCGTCAACTTCGCGTGGCAGCACGGGCAGTCGACTTCGAATGTGTCTGTCTTTGCCATGGGCGTAGTTTACGCCACTGGCGTGGCATTGAAAACATAGCCACAGAGACGCACAGGCACACAGAAAGCCCCAGAACAGGACAATCAGGCTGGGGCGGGCTTTTCGCCTTTGGCCAGGCCGGGAATTGGGCGCGGCTCGGGACGCAACGTGAGCTGCGGCTCCTTTGCGGGCACTGGTGGCGCCGGAGGCGGAGGAGGCAACACCTTCTCCGGCAGCGGCTTGCCTTCGAGTAAGAGCTTGAGCTCGGTGGCGTCGAGAACTTCGCGGTCCAGCAGAGCTTGCGCCACGCGCTCGAGGGCGTCGCGATAAGTTTCGAGGATGTTGCGCGCGCGCGTGTAACCCATACTGACGATGGCGCGCACTTCGCCGTCGATCTTGATCGCGGTGTCCTCGGAGTAATCGCGGTGCTGGGCGATTTCGCGGCCCAGGAAGATGGCTTCTTCTTTCTTCCCGAACGTGAGCGGACCGAGAGGGCTCATGCCCCATTCGCAGACCATTTGGCGCGCGAGTTCCGTGGCGCGCTCGATGTCATTTCCGGCGCCCGTGGTGATGTGGTGGAGGAAGATTTCCTCGGCGGCTCGACCACCCATCAGAACAGCCAATTGCGATTCAAGAAATTCCTTGGTGTAGGTATGCTTGTCGTCGATCGGCAACTGCATTGTGACGCCCAGGGCCATCCCGCGCGGGATGATCGTGACTTTGTGCAATGGATCGGCGCCCGGAGTCATCGCCGCGACGAGCGCGTGGCCCGCCTCGTGATACGCGGTATTGCGCTTCTCCTCGTCTGACAAAATCATCGACTTGCGCTCGACGCCCATCAGGACTTTGTCCTTGGACATCTCGAAGTCGGCCATCGTGACGAACTTGCGGTTCTGGCGAGCCGCCCACAGTGCGGACTCGTTCACCAGATTCGCAACGTCCGCGCCCGAGAATCCCGGCGTGCCGCGCGCGATGACGGAAAGTTCCACGTCGTCGCCCAGAGGCACTTTGCGCGTGTGAACCCGCAGAATCTCCTCGCGGCCCTTCACATCGGGACGAGGAACGACGACGCGGCGATCGAAACGGCCGGGGCGGAGAAGCGCCGGGTCGAGCACGTCGGGACGATTGGTAGCAGCAATTAGGATGACGCCTTCGTTCGATTCGAAGCCGTCCATTTCAACGAGAAGCGCGTTCAAAGTTTGCTCGCGCTCGTCATGCCCGCCGCCCAGACCTGCGCCGCGATGGCGGCCGACGGCGTCAATCTCGTCGATGAAGATGATGCAGGGAGCATTTTTCTTGCCCTGCTCGAAGAGATCGCGGACGCGGCTTGCGCCCACGCCGACGAACATTTCGACGAAGTCCGAACCGGAGATCGAGAAGAAAGGAACGTTCGCTTCGCCGGCAATGGCGCGGGCCAGCAGAGTCTTGCCCGTTCCCGGAGGGCCGACGAGCAGCACACCCTTGGGGATTCGGCCGCCGAGCTTCTGGAATTTTTGCGGGTCCTTCAGGAAGTCGATAATTTCGTAAAGCTCTTCCTTGGCTTCGTCGATGCCCGCGACATCCTTAAAGGTGGCCTTCTTCTGCTGCGCGGTGAGGAGCCGGGCGCGAGACTTGCCGAAGCTGAGAGCCTTGTTTCCGCCCGCCTGCATCTGCTTCATCATGAAAATCCAGAATGCGACGAGCAGGATGAGCGGGGCGAAATTGATCATGAAGCTGATCCAATTGGCGTCCTTCACTTCCTTGTAGTTGTAAATGATGTGCTGATCACTCAGGGTTTTGGTGAGGTCTGGGATCGCGGTGTTGGCGACGGTCACTCCACGGAATTTCGTGCCATTGGCGTAATCGCCTGTGAGCTCGGCGCTATTCTGCGAAAGAAAGATCGTAACGTCTTTGACTTGGCCTGCGTGCACCTTGTCCAGGAAGCTCGTATACTGCGGCTCGTCTTCGCGAGCTGACTGCCCGCCCGTGGAAGCCATCTTCCACAAGACGACCGCCAATAAAATCATTAAAAGCCAAAATAAAACTGTGCGTACTGTAGAGTTCACCGTCTTACCTCACCCTCTGTGTAACCTCATCTCCCGGTGCTGCGTTGCCAAGGAGAATCCTGAGCCCCTAACACTTTAGATGCTGCTAACGGCCCCACGTATTCAGGCTCGCCAATCGCCCGGGTAATTCGAGTAACGCTTACAACTTCTCCTCTGCGATCACAACCGCAACCCGAGTTTTCTTGCAGGCTCGAACTGCCTCCGCTACAGGCATCCCACGAGCCCAGATAACAAAACCAGCGCTTTCAAGCACGGGCCAACTCGCCGCGCTCTTGAGCTGGAACGCGCGCGGCCAACAGCATTTGCTTCAACTTCCGTGGCTGGCGTCGACCGTGGGGCGTGTAGGCGTCGCCGGGCCGCCAGTTCCTCAGGATCAAAGGCGCGCGGAGCGAGTCGGCATCAAAGGTCTGATTGTCTCTTCTAGTTTCCCTCTCCGCCTCAGCCCAGTCAATCAATTTCAGGTGGAAGCGACTACCAAGTTCTGGAACGGAAACACTGGCCGAGCCCGCGCTCGGAAGTACCACCGTATATTGGTACGCGTTCGGCTGCGAAATGGTTTCGCGGTCTGGTTCTCCGCTCGCAGTCCCGGCTCGACGCGAAAAGAGAAGATCGTTGAACCTCCGCTCGACCACAATCTCGCCCGGCAACTCGATTCTGCGGCCGCTCGTCGACTTGGTAGCCAACCGAATCACTTGCTCCACATGATCGGCGCCAAGGCCCCGACAGTCTCCTCGGACCCCTTCATAGAGACGGCGGATGAGCCGTTCGGTAAGCGGGCGAGAAACGGCGTCGCACGGGCGTCCCGATTCCGTTCGCGCGTTACGGGCGCATTGTCGGAACGCCCAAGCGGGTCCAGCAGGTCCACCACAGAGACGGAAAGCGCCTGATCGTGCGGTTGGACCTTCGATTGGACGAGGGAACGGTAGCGCTCCTCGACAAGCGCTGACCAGAAGACTTCTTCCTCGCGGGAAAGCCGGGCCAGTTCGCACAAGTGGTCGACGATGCGCGGGGAAAAGTCGCGCTCGAGGACGGGCAGAAGTTGCGCGCGAATTCGGGCGCGCATGCGGTGCAGATCGGCGTTGCTCGAGTCTTCGCACCAGGTTTGCCCGAGGACTTCGAGGTACCGCCGAAGCGCGCTTCGGCGGAAGGAAAGCAGCGGCCGAACGATCGTGCCAGCGGTCGAGCCTGCAACCGGGTAGATGCCTCCGAGGCCGGCCGGACCTGTGCCGCGAATCAGGTGTGAAACGACGGTCTCGGCTTGATCATCGGCCGTATGGCCGACAGCAATTCGAGTGGCACGGCCTTCGTCGATTACGCGTTGAAAGAATGCGTACCGGAGTGTGCGAGCGGCATCCTCGATGTTCCAGCCATGGCGTTCTGCGGCTGCTGCAACATCTTCGCGCTGAAGGACGAAGTCGAGGCGGAGCGAGCCAGCCAGCGCGGATGCGAATTGGGCGTCGCGATCGGATTCGGCGTCGCGCAACCGATGGTCGAAATGGACAACTGACAACGAGATGCCCAGTTCCACTTGGATCCTCTCAAGGATTCGAAGGAGCGCAACAGAATCCGCGCCGCCGGACACCGCTACGCCAACGCGATCGCCGGGCGCGAGCATCCCCGCGCTACGAATGTGCTGCAGGACGGATTGTTCGAGAGGAGTTCGCATGGGCCGCTTCATCTCTCCCCCGACGTGAGGGGTGAATCGTATAGTAGCAGCCAGACAGGAAGGGGTCGAGCGGCGCAGGCGGCTTGCAAGTGGCGGTGCAGCCGACTACAGGCGATCGGCGACCTGCTGGGTGAACAGGTCGCGGCTGTAAGAAATTCTGCGATCCAGAGCGACTGCGGCGAAGTAGGAACAGCTTCGCCGCTCGTTTTCGGCCCAGGAGGCGATCCTGGGAGTGATGGACCGAGTGATGCGGCCCAGAAGGTCGAGCAAACTGTAGTAGGTTCCGACGACGCGAATCTCCTTGCGGTCATCGCCCCGTTCAGGGCAGAGGCGCACGAGCTGCACGAGACGGTCGAAATCGCTGGCGGCTACGTTCGCGGCGGCGATGCCCGCGACTTCGCGAACGCGGTCAGACAGTTCAACCCTGCGGCTGTAAGCCAGGATCGAGCGGCAATGCAACACGAAGAACTGAAGCAAAGCCGCAACCGAAATGACGAAGATAAGGGCTGCAATCATCGAGCTCTCGCGACGAGACTGGCCGTGGCCAGCCGCGCATCCTCCGGAACTCTCGTGAACGTATATGCCCAAGCCAGCGGCAACCACAAACCGAGAACCGGGAGGAGGAACCTCAGGAACGGAAGGTAGAGGTGTGGGAACAGGTTGCCGATCGCATAGCTTCCCGCAGTGGCGCTGAAATAGACGCCGAGCGCTAGGACCAACTGAACAAGGCGTGCGCGCGTCTCGCGCAACTTGAGAATCGTTCCCCAGAGAAGATACGTGAGAACCACACCCACGAAATAAAGATTCTGGCCGAGCGCGGCGATAAACCGGCTCGTAAGGTGACTGCGACTTTCGTGAACGACCGCATAGGAGAAGAATGCAGTCGCCACCAGAAGCAACACAGCTGCTTGCCGGACGTAACGGCTTACTTGCATCTCACTGAAGACCTGCTGATAAAAGCGAATGATGACCCAGAACATCAGGATCGTTAGGAGGCTGTCCGTATAGTAGTAATAATATCCGTAAGTAGGGGAGTTCTGGCCGTAGCGGCGCATGCAGAAATAGAGGCCGCACGTAACGGCAGCTTCGCATAACATATAGAAATTAATGGCAATATTGCGGAGGAAGGATTTCTTGTAGAGTGAGTACACTACCACGTAGATTTCCAAGAGGAAACCAGCAAGCCAAATGAAGCGATCTAAATAGGAGCCAAGCATTCAAAAGTCGTTTCTAGGCTTGGCCCTTCTTCCTAAAATTCCTCAGGGCTTAGTTGCTACCCCATGGAATCGTAGGTGCCGGTGCCGTGGTGGGAGCCAGAGATACTGGACCCCACGGAATCGTAGGTGCTGGTGCCGTGGTGGGGACCAAGGCTACTGCGCTTCCCCACGGAATCGTGGGTGCGGGCGCCGTAGTCGGGGCCATTAGGACCGAGCGGGTCATGGACTCCAGACCCATCGCGGTCGTCAACACCAATAGAACCAGCACAACGAGAATCAGCCACTTGCTCATGGAACCCCTCCGAGTAGGAGCACTACGCGGCGGAGTCTATAAGTGGTTGATTGCCGTCAAGAGGGAAATTTTAGGTGTGTGTGTCCAAAGAGTACACACCCATCCCTCTCGGCTGTGCCAAGCCTTAATTCAAATTACGGGGGCAGACTAGCGTCTCGGAGTTCGGCGGGTCAATGTTACCAACGTACTATTTGTGCGAGCCGTGCCAATTTGACACCGGACGTTTTCGGCCTTGAGAAACCAATCTCCTGCTGCCGGTCACGTGGGGTTTTGTTAGCGGCTTGACACTTTGCGGAGCGAAACCGTAGCATCGACAATTGACTGCTTGCCGGTGTAGCTCAGGGGTAGAGCGAGGGTCTCATAATCCCTAGGTCGTGGGTTCGAGTCCCACCGCCGGCACCATTCTCGTATCCCCGAAACCTGCCAAGCCCCTCTCGCTGTTGCAGTACAATCCCGCGCCATGAGAAATGCGGAGCGGCTTTTGGCTGGGGCAGTCCTCCTTCTTTTGTCTGGTACGCGATCGAATCCAAGGATCTATTGAGGCGATCCTTGGCATCGCGGTTCGCGGAATGAAAGCTGACACGCTCGTCATCGTGAATCCGGCTGCCGGCGGCGGACGCGCGCTGCGAAGCAGTGTTGCCGTAGCCGATTATTTCGCCGAGCAAGGCCGAAATGTTGAGTTTTCCGAGTCTCGAAGTTCGGACGACTTGCGCGAGCAGGCCGCGCGCGCCGCTGCCACTGGTTTCCGGTATGTGATCGCGCTGGGAGGAGATGGCGCGTTTCATCATCTCGTCGAAGGCCTGTATTGGCACGGAGGCAATCGCAGGAATTCTTCCGGCCGGCAATGGAAACGACATCGCGCGAGCGCTGGGGATTCCGCCCGATCCGGTGCGCGCGGCGGACGCATTCTTGCACTCTCAGTCCGCGCGCGATCGACATCGTGAACACGCGTGTGGCGGGAAAGGGAACCGCGCATTTTGTAGGCGCTGGAGGAATGGGCCTTGACGCGGAAGCGGCCCACCTGGCGAACACAAAGTTCAAACAGTGGCCGGGCGTGACGCGATATCTCGCGGGCGCATTCTCCGCGTTCTTTGCGGGCACGACGTTCGAATTGCGCGCGGAGATAGACGACGCGAATTGGTCAGGGCGCGCGCTTCTGGCGGTGGTAGCGAATGCGCCGTGCTACGGCTCGGGAGTGCGCATCGCTCCCGATGCAAAAATGAATGACGGCTGGCTCGATGTGGTGCTCGTGCGTGAAGTTCCGTGGACTCGGCTGGTGGAGGCGATCCCGATTTTGCTGACTTCCGGGGATCTGCGATTCAAGGAAGTGGAACGGTTTCGCTGCCGGCGCGTGAAGCTCGAAGCGGATCGGCGCGTAATGGTTCATGGCGACGGTGAGATTCTGGGCGAATCGCCTGCGGAGTTTGAGGTGGTTCCGAGCGCAATTCGAGTGATGACACCGCAGGTCCTGTCCTCAGGAACTAGATTCTAGAGCAGCGCAAAAATGTGGAAGGCAGTGATTCCGAGGACGACTCCGATCGCGGATCCTGCGATCACGTCGCTGAGGAAATGCATGCCGAGGATGATTCGAGAACTCGCAATCAGGAACGCAACAGTGAGCAGATAGGCCGTCAGGTCGGGATAGAAGAGTCCGATCGAAAGCGCGACCGCGAACGCGGTGATGGAATGGCCGGACGGGAACGAGTATTTGTCCGGGAGGAAGAATCGAGGACCAGCAGTGGGGCTCGATTTCGCAGGGGCGCTTGCGCCGGCTGGTTTTCTTGAGCGCGCGAAAAATCAGAATTCCGGCGACGGAGGCGGAGCCCGCCGCACCGATTGCCGCGAACCGGTGGCTGCCTCCATAGAAGAACAAAATAGCGCCGAGCGCATACCAAAGCCAGCCGTCTCCGCCACGCGTGGCCAGAATCATCAAAATGCGGAACCAGCGGGGCGCGCGCCAACGGTGCACGCGACGCATCAGCCGATGATCGTTCGAATTGATCTGATTCCAGACGGCTCTTCCGACGGTCATACCGACCCTCCCATTGCCGTTTGTGGCACAGGACGCGGAACGGTGATCCAACGGGGACGCGGGCGCGATTTCGATTGATCGAGAAGTTCGGCGGCCCAGCGGCGGCTGAAGACTCGCTCGTCGCAATAGTTGAACAGCGTGATCGCCGGGATCAGCATGGCGAGGGGCGAGAGAGCGATTGTCCAGCGTTTTTCGCGCATCAGCTCGACCGCGATGGACAGCACGTCGATGGTCAATTTCCGGAAGCTGCCGGATTCTCCGCGGACCCGGCCGGCGCCGTTGCGCAAACCCGCGAAGAATTCTTCCTTGTCGCGCGCGCCCGGAACTTCCGTGAAGGCCGTACCGACCGATGGCATGGCATGCGCGTCGCTTCCGCCGACCGCGATTTTGTTCCACTGTCGGGCAAGGCGGGCGGCGCGGGCAGTTCGTTTCTTCGAGCATGTGGCTGTTGCGCGTTTCAACCGCCGGGAAATATTCCTGGAACCACGCGAAGTCTTCGCGATCGCGGCGTCCCGTCAGGCTGGAGAAGACGTGATTGATGCTGAAGAAAATGCGCCGCTCGCTGAGGTACATCAGCAGGGAGACCAGATCGTTCCGCCGCTGCTGGAGCTGGACGTGCTGACGCTCATGGAAGTCGTAAACACCAATGTGGACTTCCGTGCCGCTGGGCATCCGACACGTCAGCTCCTCGCTGAGGAAAAATCCGGGATGGCCGCGCAATTTTTCCGCGCCTTCGATGGAATCGTGATCCGTCAGCGTGAACAGATTCATGCCGCGTCGCTCGAGAACGAGAGTACACCTGCTCAGGATCGTTGTAGCTTTCGCGAGCAGAACATGCGGGCAAACGGAGTGGTACACGCGCCGGAAAAGTAGCTGTGGACGTGCATGTCGCATTTCACAACTACAAATGTACGAGGTCCGTGTTACGGAAATGTGACACTCACGCTAAACTTCTGAAAACGTCAGACCTTTAACTCTTACGACACAGCAATCTCGTTTTTAACATTCCCGTAGTGGGATTCGGCACGTGCAGTGCCAGAATCTGGCCAATGGAGCGAATCGAGTTTTGCTTTTTCGACGCCGGCGGCGGCCACCGGGCAGCCGCTACCGCCCTCGAAATGGCCATCCGAAACCAGCAAAGGCCCTGGGATATTCAGCTTACAAACCTGCAGGAATTGCTCGATGAACTGGACATTCTCAAGAGGTACGCCGGTATCCGAATCCAGGACTACTACAACTGGATGCTCCGCAGCGGCTGGACTCTTGGCAGCAAGCAGTTGATGAATATCCTGCAAGCCGCGATTCGGCTCCGTCACCGTAAAGACGGTTCGTATGCTCGAGGCGCATTGGAAGGAAACGCAGCCGGACATGGTTGTGTCCTTCGTGCCGCACTTTAACAGGGCGTTGGGCGAAAGCTTTCGCCTCGCATTTCCCGAACGCCCGTTCGTAACGGTGCTTACAGACATCGCCGATTTTCCCCCGCATTTTTGGATCGAGCGCCAGTTGCAATACGTCATTTGTGGATCGGATCGCGCCGTGGCACAGGCAAAGGCGCTGGGTCATTCAGACGATCACATTTTCCAAGCATCGGGAATGATCTTGCACCCGCGATTTTACGAGGCGCCGGTGGAGAATCGTTTAGGGGAGCGCGAAAAACTGGGATTGCGGGCCGACCTACCGACGGGCCTGGTGCTGTTCGGCGGGCATGGTTCGAAGGCCATGCTGGAGATTGCGGAGCGGCTGGACGTGTCGCCGCTCGAACTGCAACTGATTCTGATCTGCGGAAAGAATGAAAAACTTGCGGCCGCGTTGCGCGCGCAGAAGTCGCGTTTGCCGCGGTTCGTGGAAGGATTTACGACCAAGGTGAATTACTACATGCAGCTCGCCGACTTTTTCATCGGCAAGCCGGGGCCGGGAAGCGTCAGCGAGGCGCTGGCCATGAAACTGCCCGTGATTGTGGAATGCAATTCCTGGACTTTGCCGCAAGAGCGTTACAACTGCGAATGGGTCCTGGAAAAGCAAGTGGGAATCGTGCTGCGCAATTTCAGAACGATTGAAAAGGCGGTGGCGCAATTGATCGAGCCCGCCACGCTTGCGCGCTACCGCTCGAATGCCGCCGCGCTTCAAAATCGCGCCGTGTTTGAGATTCCGGAAATGCTCGAAAAGATTTTGGCGGAGTCCCGCAATCAGACGGCGAAGCCGGAAAGCGTCGGTTCCCGCGCTAGCTAACCTTCCTTCAACTTCCCACGAAGACCGTCAGCCGCGCTGCCACGGGAAAAAGCGGAAGGGCCTGCAAAAGCGTACTTTAAGTGCGGTCGCACCTTTTGTCGCGATTCGCAATCTAATGTGTGACGGCGGCTGACGCCGCCTCTACGAAACGCCAGCCGGGCTCGACCTCGCGGTTTCGTTGTGTCAAGATGCGTGCAGAGCGCGGAGTCGCTGAAGGAGTTTCATAAATGGCAAAAGCAATTTTTGCAGCGGGATGTTTTTGGGGAGTGGAGGAAGCTTTTCGACAGTTGAAAGGCGTGACCTCAACGACTGTCGGTTACACCGGCGGAACGATGAAGGACCCGTCGTACAAGGATGTTTGCACGGGCACGACGGCGCATGCGGAGGCGGTGGAAGTGGAGTTCGACCCGAAGCAGATTTCCTACGACCAGCTTCTCAGCGTGTTTTGGCAGAGCCACGACCCCACCACTCTGAATCGTCAGGGTCCGGATTATGGCACGCAGTACCGCTCCGCGATTTTCTACGAGGACGCGGAGCAGGAAGCCGCCGCGCGTCGCTCAAAGGCGGAGCTTGAGAAATCGGGATTGTTCAAGCGGCCGATCGTGACCGAGATCAAGCCGGCGTCTGAGTTTTACCGCGCCGAGGATTATCACCAGCAGTATTTCGAGAAGCGCGGCATCAAGTCCTGCCACATTTAAGCCCGGGCAGCCGCGAGCCGCCCCTACGACGACCTAACTGGGATATGCGCGGAGGGCGATTACAGCGTTGAGTCCGCCGAAGGCGAATGAATTGGACAAGGCGGCTTCGACCCGCTGTGGCCGCGCCTGGTTGGGAATATAGTCGAGGTCGCATTCGGGGTCGGCGACCGTGAAGTTCGCGGTGGGCGGGAGAATGCCGTTCTGCAACGCAAGTATCGTTGCGATGGCTTCGAGCGCGCCCGCGGCGCCCAGCGCATGGCCGTGCATCGACTTGGTCGAGCTGACCCCCAGCTTATCGGCGTGTGAACCGAACACGGCGCGGATCGCGCGCGTTTCGACGGGATCGTTGCCGGGCGTCCCGGTGCCGTGAGCGTTGATGTAGCCGATCTGTTCGGGCGCAAGGCCGGCGACTTGCAGCGCATCGCGCATCGCGCGCGAAGGCCCTTCCACGGTCGGCTGCGTCAAGTGGTGCGCGTCTGACGTCATTCCGAAGCCGCAAATTTCAGCGTAAATTTTCGCGCCGCGTGCCTTCGCGGCTTCGAACGGTTCGAGAATCATCATCGCGCCGCCTTCGCCGAGGATCATCCCGCGGCGGTCTTTGCTGAAGGGGCGGCACGTGTCCGGCGAGATGACGCGCATCGCTTCCCAGGCTTTCAGCATGCCGATCGTGAACATCGCTTCGGCGCCGCCGGTGACGGCAAGGTCGGATTCGCCGTCGCGCACGAGCCGAAACGCCTGGCCAATCGCGTGATTCGCAGAGGAACACGCCGTCGAAACCGTGTAGGTGGGGCCGCTGAGGCGAAGATCCATGGAGATGTGGCTCGCGCCGGCGTTTGACATTGTCTTGGGAATGGTGAGCGGATGCACGCGCCCGCGATCCGTGACGTAGAGGTCTTCGAAGCCCACTTCGATGGCGGCTTGGCCACCCACCGCCGATCCGCAAACGACGGCGCATCGTTCGCGCAACGGCTCGGTCAATTCCAGGCCCGAATCGCGCATCGCGTCGCGCGCCGCCACGACGGAAAATTGCGCGAAACGGTCGATGTAGTCTTCTTTGCCGGGTTCGAAATGCTTGGTCGCGTCGAAGTTGCGAACCTGTGCGGCGTTCTGAGAATCGCAGGACGAGCTTATGAAAGTCGACGCCGGTGATCGGCCCTATCGCGGAGCGGCCTTCGCGAAGAGAATTCCAGTTGTCGGCCACGTTGAGCCCGAGCGGCGAAATAATTCCCATCCCCGTAACGGCGACGCGGCGTGGCGCCATGTCAGGAGCGCTCCAGTTTTTCGCAGTGAGAGACGCGAAGTGCGATCATCCAGATGGGCGGCATCAGGTGGCCGGAGAAGTGGAGCCAATCGAGGGGTCCGGCGGCGTGGCAGCGATGATTTTCTTGACGCCTTCGACGATGTCGCTGACCGTGCGAATCGAGCGGACGTCGTCGTCAGGGATCGAGATTTTGAAAGCGTTCTCGAGTTCGAAGAGAAGGGTAAAAACATCGAGGGAATCGATACCCAAATCCTGGAGGTTCGTTTCGAGGGTGATTTTGTCCGCGGGAATCCGCTTCACAGACGCCAGGGTCGCGATCACCTTCTCCGCCACAGCATCAGCCATCGTTCCTCCGTAGGTCCGGTTTGCACGCGCTCTCAGGACGAAAACCCGAAAGGCGCTGCAAAGTTGCTGCCACCCACCAAAACCGTAGCCCAACGCGCAGAAGAAATCAAATCCGAGCAATCATTTCGTTACCGGCATGGGTCGTTACCGGGCGTCCTTCGTTATCTGGCATCGGGGGCCACGCCGGCGGGCGGGTTGAATTCGAAAACCTTCTTGGCCGCGGGCGGAAGTTTTTCGACGTTGCTCATGAATGTCACGATTTCCCAGATTTGCGTGTCGTTCAGCGTTTTGTTCCATGCGGGCATTCCAGACCAACGAGTGCCGTGCTGGATGATATAGAAATTCTGGTTGTCGGGCATGTCCGGCGCATCCTTGAAAAACTGTGGGAACTGGGCGGGTTGAACGAGCGCCCGAACTGGCTGTCCGGATTCGAGGGAATGCCGTGGCATCCGGCGCAGTGGTCCAGATAGAGATGCGCGCCGGCAGTGATATTGTCCTCGGTGGCCGTGACGGGATTTTTCACGTCGGGCGCGCGACGATCCGTGGCAGCATCGACGGCACTCATCGCGAATCTGCGCTCGAAGTCGGAAGCCTGGCTATCGGCTTCGAAATTGATGCGGCCTGTTTTTGCCATCCACACCGCTCCGCCGACGAGCGACCAGCAAAGTGAAAATGATTCCGAGTAGAAAGTTTCGCATTCGATCGATCCTCTCAATTCGTGGGAGTCGCGACTCCGCTTGTCCCGGTCTTCGCTGCGATCATAACATTCACAACGTGGGACGCGTCCCACGGGTTTCGATCAAGGCTTCGACTCCCCTGAAATCGAATCGAGCTGCCGCTTGATTTGGCTCAAGAGGGCAGAGTTTCGCGTTAGCTCGTCCTCGAGAATCTGGGCTTGTTCGAAGGCGCGCTTCCAATCGCCAGCCTCGGCGGCTTCCGTGAGGCCCGGGAGTTCGAGGTGGGCGTAAGTGTAGCGCGCGCCGTAGAGCGAATGTTTCCACCAGGGGCGGCCAGGAATTCCTTGCGGATTGCACCAGTTGCGCTCGACCTGCATCAACGATGCGTTGATGCGCGCAGCGTTTGCCGCGTCGAGGCGGCCACTGGCAATGGCGCGCTCAACGCTGTGATTGAGTTCGCGTCCGGCGGTTTCGAATTCGGCGATGTTGCGCCGCAGCGGATCGACAGAAATTTTCGCGCTCAGATGCGTTGAGTCGTCGAGATCGTTGAGAAAATCCCGGATGCTCGCGCCGTACGACTCGAAATCGTAGGGCAGAATCTGCGCGTTCGCCAGGCGCAGCGCGAGCACACCCCAGAGCTGAGTCATCAGCGCGTGATAGTGGTAGCCGGGATCGCCCACATGATTCATCCAGTAGAAATCGTCGTACATCGAATGGTAGACGCCGTACGGACCGACGAACGTGAGTCCGACGGTGGGAATGCCGAGAAAATTGAGAAAGACGGTGTGGTCGGAGCCGCTGCCGATTCGCGTGTTAGGAAGCTCGGCGTCGCTGACGGGGCCTGCTTTGCGAAGCTCCGTCTGCCGCGAAATTTTCCATTCGTCGTACAGAGTCTTGCCGGAGGGAGCGGGCAGCGTGCGGCTCACGTCGACCATCAGCGGAGCGAGCGAGCCGACGGCGTCGCCCTCAAAATCCCTGCCGGAGGTGGCTTCGTCGACGTTGAGGTATGCGACCGCTTTCTGCTTGAGTTCGTCGGCGTACTGCTCGCCCCATTCTGTGGAGCCGGTTAGCGCATATTCCTCGCCATCCCAACTGCAAATGACGAGCGTGCGCTTCGGACGGATTCCCTGGCGGAGAAGCTCGCCGAGATTTCGAGTGAGCTCGAGCATCGACGCGGTGCCGCTCGAAGGATCCACGCCGCCGTAAACCCATGCGTCGCGATGATTGCCCAGAATCACCCACTCGTCTGGAGATTCCGCGCCGCGAATGCGAGCCTCCGTGACGTAGTAAGGCTGCACGCTCGTGTCCATGTCGACTTTCAGGTGAATGCGAACGCTTTTCCCGCCGAGCCGGTACTTCAGCGGAAGTCCTCCTTGCCACGACTCCGGCGCGACGGGACCGTCGAGATGTTCGAGAAGCGGTTTTGCGTCGCGCCACGAAAGCGGGACGCCGATAATTTTCGGCAGCGAGACTGCGTCTTCCGGCGCGATGCGTTTTGCACCGGGAACCGACGCGTAGCCCGGCGTCAGCGGGTCGCCCGGCTCGAGAAAATCGTACGTAATTGCGCCGCGTTGGATGTGACTCGGCGGTCCCCACGGACCGTCGGGGTAGACGGTGCCTTGCTTGTAGCCGTCTTCTTCCGGATCGGAGTAAATCAGAATCGCCGCGGCGCCGAGCCGTTGCGCCGTGAGCGCTTTGAATCCGCGATAACTGTACGGATTCGAGTAGCGCACAAGAACGATTTTTCCGCGAACGTCGATTCCGTGCTTGCTCAGGTAGACGTAGTCCTCGGGATTGCCGCTGTGGGCGTAAACGAGGGGCGCGGTGATTTCTCCGGACGCGGAATAACCGAGATACGCGCCGTCGACGTTCGGGTTTTTCGTGTCGGGGTCAACGTCGTACGGATCTTCGCGAAGGCTCGCGCGAAAATGCGTTGGGTGAACCATTTCGAGCGAGATTTCGCGCGGGCGTGAATTCAGCACATCGTATTCGTGAACCGTGACGTCCTCGAGCCCTTGCTGGCGCCACTGGTCGGCGACCCAGAGCGCGAGGTCGTTGTTCCGCTTGGTGCCGGCCGGGTGGGGTTCGGAAGTGAGATAGCGATGGAACGTCCTGATCTGGTCCGTTGACGTAAGGGCGCGGTAGCGCTGTTCGAGGGCGTTTTCTTCTTCAGCGGCGCGAGGTGAAAAACCCGAAATGGTGAACGGAGCCGGTGAGCCGGCGGCCAGGGCGACGCATGCGACAGAGGACGATACAAGAGACAGGAGCAGATATCGGTTGGTCCGGCGGTGGACGTCAAACGAGCGCAGAAGAGCCTCCCGTGCCTGCGAGGTGAGTTTTTTCCAGATCGGCGGTGGCGTGTTCCAGCGCGGTGGCCAGCATTTGGATCATTCCCGAAGTGATCGTGAACGGCGGCGCGAGCAGGATGTGATCGCCGCGATGGCCGTCGACACAGCCTTGCATCGGGTAGGTCAAGACGCCCGACTCTAGCGCATCTTCGGCAATGCGCGCCGCGATTCGTGCGTCGGGAGGGAAAGGCTCGCGAGTTTTCGTGTCGCGAACCAACTCGACGCCCCAGAGCAAACCCAACCCGCGAACATGCCCGACAATCGAAAATCGCTTGAGCCGCTCGAGTGCCGCGCCCAGCTCCTGGCCCGCCGGCTCGACGCGGGCGAAAAGGTTTTCCCGCTCGATGTAGTCGAGCACAGCATTTCCAGCCGCGGCGGAGACGGGATGCGAGTTGTAGGTGAAGCCGTGAAGAAAGGAGCCGGAGCCGCGGGCGATCGCTTCGGCAACGTGTCCGGCAACGATCACAGCACCGAGCGGGGCGTAACCGCTAGCTACTCCTTTGCCGACAAGGATCATGTCCGGCACCACGCCCCAATGCTCGACTGCAAACGGCTTGCCGGTGCGGCCCATGCCCGTCATGATTTCGTCGGCGATAAAGAGAATCTGGTGGCGGCGGCAGATTTCGGCGAGTCGCTGAACGTAGCCGTCGGGCGGGACAACGGCGCCCAGGGTGGCTCCGGACACCGGCTCAAAGATGAACGCGGCTACGTCATCGTCGCCGTCGCGAGCCAGAAGGCGTTCGAGATCGTCTGCGCAATCGACATTGCATTCGGGATATTGCAGGTCGAAGGGGCAGCGGTAACAAAAACACGGCGCGACGTGGCCCCATTCCGAAAGTAGAGGAGCGAAGGGCTCGCGGCGGCGGACGTTCCCGGAAACGGAGAGCGCGCCGAGCGTCGCGCCATGATAGCTCTGGCGTCGCGAGATTACGCGCGTACGTTTCTGGTTGCCGCGTTCGAGCCAGTATTGACGCGCGAGTTTGATTGCAGTTTCGGTGGCCTCCGATCCGCCGGAGGTGAAGTAGACGCGACCGTTGCGCCGCATCCCATGAGGCGCGAGCGCGAGAATGCGTTGAGCCAGCTTTTCGACAACGCCGATGTGGAACTGCGAAGAGTGGACGTAGGCGAGGCGCGACGCCTGGTCGGCCATCGCGCGAGCTACTTCTTCGACGCCGTGGCCGATCGTGACGACTGCGGCGCCGCCCGAGGCGTCCAGGTAACGGCGGCCTTCCGTCGTGTAGACAAAACAGCCCTCAGCGCGGCTCGCTTGCGGATAAGACTTGAGAAAATTTCGGGGAAAGACTGCTTCGTTATTCATTAGGTGCCGTGAGAGGCGGCGGCAATCTGCTGAGACTATTCAGAACGCGGGACTTTTGCAAGGCGGTTCCCGCACGTCTTTCCAGATCGGTAATGTTTCCGTGAGCCTCGGCGCGTGGTCGATGAAGAAATCAGAATTTGATCTTCGATATGTCGATCGTGGGCGCCGGGTACTTCATGTGCATGTCTTCCAGGGTCTCGGCGATGATGTGGGAAACAGCCAAGTTGCGAAACCATTTCTTGTTGGCGGGAATAATGAACCAGGGAGCATCTTTCGTGCTGCATTTCGTTAGCGCATCCTCATACGCAGCGACGTATTCGTCCCAGAACTTGCGCTCCTCGAAATCGGCTTCGGAGATTTTCCAGCGGCGGTCGGGATCATCGATGCGCTGCAGGAAGCGCTTCTTCTGTTCCTCTTTGTTGATGTGGAGGAAGAACTTGAGGATTTTCACTCCGTTTGCAGCGAGCATCGATTCGAAATCGTTGATCTGATCGTACCGCTTCGACCAGACTTCCTTGGGCACGAGTTTGTGGACGCGCACGACCAGAACGTCTTCATAGTGCGAGCGATTGAAGATCCCAATATAGCCGCATGCGGGGACCGCCTTGTGGACGCGCCAGAGAAAATCGTGCGCGGCTTCTTCGGGTGACGGAACCTTGAAGGACGTCACCTGGCAACCCTGTGGATTCACCCCGGACATTACGTGCCGAATCGTGCCGTCCTTGCCGCCGGCGTCGAGCGCCTGCAACACGATCAGCAAAGCCCGTTTGTGCTCGGCGTAGAGGAGATACTGACGCTTGTCGAGTGTCGCCATGGCCTTTTCGACGCTGGCCTTCGCCTTCTTATCCTTGTGCCAACCGAGCGTGTCGTCGGGATCGTACTTGGAGAGATGAACTTTTTTGCCTGGCTTGACGATGAGCTCTTTGATGAATTCCTTCGACATGAGCGATTCCGCCTTCCCTTGACTGGAGGGTGACGGCCTAGGAGGCTAAGGATAACGCGTTGGCGCGACTAGGGCCAGAATGCGATTGTAATCGCGCGAGTTAGGGCGTCTAGTCACGTGGGCGTAACACTTTTTTCATGGCGCATTCAGATTCGCAAACGTATGATAGCGCTGGTTCAGGTCCCACATGGCCACGGTAATTCCCGAAATTCCAACAAGTTCAGAAGCGGCGCTGGAGAAGGCGGTCGCGCCCAAACGCCCCTATCCCGGAGCTTTGATCGTAGTCGAGGGGATTGACGGTTCCGGGAAAAGCACGCAACTCTACCTGCTCAAGCGATGGCTGGAAATCGGCGGCTATCGCATCCATTTCACCGAGTGGAATTCGTCTCCGCTGGTGAAATCCGCCACGCGGCGGGGGAAGCAGCGGCGTCTGCTCACGCCGGTGACGTTTTCGCTGTTGCACGCGGCTGATTTCGCCGATCGCTGCGAGCGGCAGATTATGCCCCTTCTGCACGGCGGCTATCTGGTGCTGGCGGATCGTTACATCTACACCGCCTTTGCGCGCGACGCGGCCCGCGGGTGTTCGCCGAAGTGGCTGCGAAATCTCTACAGCTTCGCTCCGGTTCCGGACATTACTTTCTACTTCCGCGCGCCGCTGGACGTTGCGGTGAACCGGATCGTAGCGGGGCGTCCGAAATTGAAGTACTACGAAGCCGGAATGGACTTGGGGATTTCTCTCGATCGCGCCGAAAGCTTCCGCATTTTCCAGGAGCGAATCCTCAACAACTACGACCAGATGGTGGAGACGGATCGTTTCGTGCTGATGGACGGAACCGTTCGCGTAAACAAGCTGCAGAAGCTGATGCGCGGGATTGTGGAGCGAGCGCATCAATCTGGATCAGTTCGCTCCGAAGAAGAAGAGAAATGAAGCGAAGCAATAAGAATTCGGGTGGCAACGGACGAAACGGCCGAGGTGCGCGCGCGGCGCGGAAAGAATCGAAATCGAACGGCCGCGCGGAGACGCCTTCGCGATTCTATGGATTGGCGCTTCCCGGCGTAAAGCTCGAGGAACTGGGCGGGTCGCTGATCGTGCTCGAAGGAAGCGACGGGTCGGGCCGCTCGACGCAAATCTCGCTGCTGACGGAGTGGCTCGAATCGCAAGGATTCGCCGTGCAGACGATGGGGCTGCGGCGATCGTTCCTGGTAGGCGAAAACATCGACGCGCTGCTCGAGGAAAACGCGGTTACGCGGATGACGCTCGCGTTGATGTACAGCACCGATTTCTTCGATCAGCTCGAGCGGCGAATTCTGCCGGCGCTGCGTTCGGGACTGGTGGTGCTTGCCGACCGGTATATTTTCACCCTGATTGCGCGGTCGGCGGTGAGCGGAATCGGCCGCGACTATCTCCACGGGATTTACGAAATGGCGCTTCGCCCGGACCTGACTTTTTGGCTGAACGTGCGCCCCGAAATCGCCTTCGATCGCGAGTTCAAGAAGGCGCACTCGATCAGCTACTGGGAATCGGGCCGCGACATGTCGCTCTCGAACGACCTGTTCCAATCGTTCATTCGTTACCAGTCGATGATCAAGCGGGAATTCGAGTATTTGTCGAACCGGCACGGCTTCGTAGAAGTGGACGGCGAAGGAAGCGTCTCCGAGGTCAACCGGGTGCTGCGGAAGCGGATCGCCGCGCAACTGGGAATTCGGGGCACGCACTACCATCCTTCGCACGCCTTGTCGCACCTCTGGCGCTAAGTGGCCGCACCTGTCCAACTGGCAGCGATCGACGCTGGTTCGAACGCGATTCGCCTGGTCATTGCCCGGGCCACCTCCCTGCATCAGATACAGATTCTCGACAGCGAACGTGCCGCCGTCCGCCTGGGTCACAACGCCTTCACGCGGCGGCTTCATCGACGAGGAAACGATCAACCGCGCCGCACGGGCCTTCCGCTATTTCCGCGATCGCATGGAGCGCTATAACGTCGGGGCCTATCGCGCCGTCGCCACCGCGGCCGCGCGAGAAGCGCGCAACCATAGGGAGTTGATGGAGCGAATCCGCCGGAAGGCGGGAATCGAAGTGGAGGTAATCAGCAGCGAGGAAGAGGCGCGGCTTGTTTGTTCAGCGGTGCACTGGGCGCTGGGAGACCGGTTCCACCCGCGGCTGATATTCGATCTGGGCGGCGGGAGCCTGGAGCTGAACTTCTTCCAGCGGGGCGTGCTCGATCATCGGATCGCCCTGCCGCTGGGCACGATTCGAGTGATGGAAACCTACCGGATCGACGGGGCGATCGACGAGGACAAGGCCACGCAACTGCGGCACCACGTGCTGTCTTTGCTGCGAAGCGCGCTGCCGACGCCGCCAAAACTCGGACGCGCGCCGATAGTAGCGTGCGGGGGAAATGCCGAAGCCCTCGTGCGCATCGCGGCAGGGCCAAACTTCGGGCACACTCCGGCGATCAACGTTCGGTTGCTGCGCGATCAAACCTGGCGATTGATGAGCCTCGACGTTCCGGGTCGGATGCGAGTTTTTCGAGTGCGGCAAGATCGCGCCGAGGTGATGGGCATTGCCGCGATCATCATCACGACGCTCGCGAAGTGGCTCGACGTGCGGACGATGCTGGTGCCGGGCGTGGGAGTGCGCGAAGGGATATTGCTCGACCTTGTGGCCGAGCAGTACTCGGCCACCGCTGGATCGGAAGAGGAAAAGGGACGCGCCGCGGAGATGCTCGCGAATGCGCGCTGGTTCGGCAGAAAGCTCGACTACAACTCGCAGCACGCCGAACAAGTGGCGCGGCTTGCGCTGTCGCTTTTCGACCAACTGCGCCCGATTCACGAAATGGGCGCGGATTTGCGGCTCGTGCTCGAAATCGGGGCGCTGCTCCACGATATCGGCCATTTCGTGAACCGAAAGGCGCACCATCGTCACGGGGAATACCTGATTCGCAACGGCGAAATTCCGGGTTTGCGGGGATGGCGGCGAGACATGGTGGCGGCTCTGGTGCGCTATCATAATTGCAAGTCGGAGCCGCAGGTGGAGCACGCGTCGTACGCAGCGCTGGATGGAACGAGGCGCCGGCAGGTTCGCATGCTCGGCTCGCTGCTGCGAATCGCCGAGAAACTCGAGTCGGAGCACACGCAGCGCGTGGCGGGCGTGGACGTGCAGATTGCGGGGCATCGCGCAGTTTTCTGCATTCGGGCGGCGGACGGTACGCGGCTGGACATCGCGGGGATGGAAAGAAAATCCGGCCTGTTTGAAAAGGAGTTTCATCTCCGGCCGGAATTCCGGCGCGCTCAGAGAAAGGAAAAGGTCGCATAAGCCATGATCCTCTACGTCGTGCGGCACGGTATTGCCGTTGACCGCACGGATCCCAAATCCCCGCCCGAGCCGGAAAGGCCGCTCACCGCGGAAGGAGTTCAGAAGACGCGATCAGCCGCGCTCGGACTGAAAGAGCTGGGCGTGAAGCCGGACGTGCTGATCACGAGCCCTTACCTGCGAGCCGCGCAGACTGCCGAAATTTTTGCCGAGGCGCTGGGATTTCCGACGTCGAAAATCCGCGTGAGCAATGCGTTGAAGCCGGCGGCGAACCCAGCCGACATCGTGAAGGAAATTTCGCACCTGAAAGCGAAGGAACTGATGTGCGTCGGCCATGCGCCGCACCTGGACCAACTGATCGCGCAGTTGGTGGGAGCGCGGGGCGTATTTACAGAGCTGAAGAAGGCTGGAGCGGCGTCTTTGGAGCACACAGGAACGCAGGGCGCCTGGCAACTGCTGTGGGTTTTGACGCCGAAGGTGCTGCGTCAACTGGCGTAGGAAGCGGCGCGGGTTTCAGAAGGCACTGCCGCGATCAGCGCGTGGCCCCATTGAAATCCGGCGCGCCAGACGAGCCACGGTGAGTCTCTTGTCGGAAGTTTTCAACGGAATTCGGCCAAGCGGCGCTTTCTTTCCGCGCTGATTTTTTCCAGCCACTCGGCAACATTCTGCGGCGCGAGAGTGGACGATTCCTTCCTGATATCGGCCCGCAGCACATCCAGGTCGTGCACGTCGCCTAGCAAATCCTGCATCTGCTTCATGTCGCTCGACCACACTTCGTAGCGGTGCGGCAGGAAATTCTCCACAACGTAGCGGAAACGCTTGATGCCGATTCGCGTCCGGTGCCAGGCGATGCTGCTGGGACTCTTGCGGGCTCTCTGATAGAGCGCGACCGCCTCGTTGAATTTTTCCAGGGCCTGGCGCTGAAAGACGACGCTCTCGAGCGGGAAGAAGCGCGCTTTTCCAGGCAGTTTTCGCAGGAGTTTGCGCCAAAGCTTGCGATCGAAATCGCCGAGCGCCTGTTCCGCGGATTGCCGGCATTTCTTTTCGCGGCGAGACAAGAGCTGCAGCATGTGTTTGCGGACCGGATCCCCGCGTGAACCGAGCTTCTCCACCCATTCCTGCTCGACCTGTGTGTCGCGAAGTTCGCCGAGAGTGTGAAACAGACTCCTTGCTGGCTTTTTTGAGCTTGCGCCAGCCGGGGTCGGGATTGACCTCGCGGAGCGTGTCCGCCATGGTGCGGCAGCGACGAAGAGCCACACGAACGTCGTGGACGTCATCGACATCCCAGTTCGGACGCAGTTCGTCGGCTTTCTCGAGGGCCCGGTTCATCCAAACTTCGAGGCCCGTTATTTTGGCTGTAATACCTGCAGGTAACGAAATCGCAATCGACATGGAAAACTAGCCGGCCCCCAGGCAGGAAGGCCCTATCCTATCGCGGACGCGCCGGATTTGCCAGCGGGCCAGCGCTTGGTCGGCAGACTCCGATTTGCCCCGGGTTTTCCACCTTCAGGATGCCGCGTTCATCAGCGATTCATCTGGCTCTAACATAGCCCAGCAAAAATTACATCGGGTTGCCGCCAGCGAGCGGCTTGCGCTCCGGTTGCCCGTGACCAGTCTCCAATCCAAATGCTTTCCTTTCCGAGAATCAAACGCAACCTGTGGCTAACGACGGTTGGCGCGACCGTATTTGGCGCAGCTGGCGCGTTTGCGCAGCAACCGCCGCGCGAAGAGTGCCCTCGGCCAGCCAGCGGCAGCGCGGTAGCGGCTCCAGAAGACCTCCGCAGCACGAGCGGAGTTCTCGAGGTTCGATTGACGTACCGCAGCTCGGTGGACCCAAGCGGCCAAACTCGATACTGCTACCTTGACGAGCACGGCAACCAGGCTCCCACCTTGCGAGTTCATCCCGGAGATGAAGTGAGGCTCGAGCTGAAGAATGAAGCGACGACGTCGGCGTCCTCGAAAGCCATGGCAGCCCATGGTGCGGCGAAGCCCGAGGATTGCACAAGCGGCTCCATGACGGCGACTTCCACCAACCTGCACTTTCACGGTTTGATGATCCCTCCCACGTGTCACCAGGACGACGTGCTCACAACCACCGTCGATGCGGGCGATCCGCCGTTCGAGTACAAGTTCCAAATCCCCTCGAGCCAGCCGCCGGGATTGTACTGGTATCACCCTCACGTCCATGGTCTGACAAAAGAGCAAGTGTTGGGCGGGGCCTCGGGCGCGCTAATCGTGGAGGGAATCGAAAGTATGGTTCCTGACGTTGCGGGCCTGCCGGAGCGGGTACTCATCGTTCGCGATCAGAATCTCATCAATCCCGACGCCGTCCCCGCCGGAGGGCCTGCCTCGATCCCGCCCGTAATCTTGGACCGTGATGGCGACGCCGTGAACACCGGTACGGGCACGGGGAAGCCCGCCAAGGACTTGTCGCTCAATTTCGTTCCAGTCCCGTATCCGGATTATCCGCCGGCGATCATCCAGATGAGACCCGGCGAGCGCCAGCTGTGGCGTGTTCTAAACGCTTCTGCGATCACCTACTTGAATCTCCAGGTTGTCTTCAATGGTGTGGTGCAATCCGTGGGTGTCGTTGGCTTGGATGGCGTACCGCTCGCCGAAAATGGCTTGGGCGGTTCAGAAGTTCTCTGGCTCTCGCATCTTGGGGTTCCGCCGGGTGGCCGAGTCGAATTCATCATGAATGGTCCGCAACTGGGCACCAAGGCAGAGCTGGTAACGCGGAGCGTCAACACCGGACCCATCGGCGAAAATGACCCGGCCCGTCCACTCGCTAAGATTGTCGCTCTGAGCGACGCCTCCGATTCCACGTCGACGCTTTCGGCGAATCCTCCTCCGCTTAAGGCGCCCAGCGAAAAGTGGCTTGGCAAACTTGAGCCCGTTCGCACCCGCAGGATGTATTTCTCTGAAAAGCCGAAAGACCCCAAGGATCCAGCCGGTCCCGCAGACTTCTACATGACCCTCGAAGGTGAACAACCCAAGTTATTCGATCCAAGCTCATCCACTCCTAACATCGTGGTTCATCAAGGCGACGTCGAGGATTGGATCATCGAAAATCGCAGCCAGGAAGTTCACGCCTTTCACATCCACCAAGTCCACTTTCTGCTGCTCGCGTGGTATGGCCTGGCGACAAACGAGCCCTACCTTAGGGATACGGTGAATGTGCCCTTCTGGGATGGCAAATCAAAATACCCAACCGTCAAAATCCGCATGGATTTTCGCGACCCGAACATTGTCGGCACCTTCGTCTACCACTGTCACGTACTGGAACACGAAGACGGCGGCATGATGGGTCTAATTCGCGTCGAGCCCTCTGAGTCTGCCACCGCCCATCCGTCCGACGCGCCCGCTCACCCCTAACAGAGCTTTTATAGACGTGTCATACGCCAATAACACACAGCGCGTATTCACCTGTGCGAGCGTTTGATGCCGATGGCCTCCAGGCGCCGCTTTAGCCGTAGCACAGGTTTGGGGATGAGGCACCGAGGCATTGGACCCAACAATTCCATAAGGAGACTTCATGATCCGGAAGAACCTTCGCTGGATGGCGTCAGTTCTGATGGCCGTAAACTTGACTGTTGCAATTCCCGGCACTCTGATGGCGCAGCCACCACAGAGCAATTCGAGCAATGCGAAGAATTATGAAACAGCAACTCCCATCAAGCACCTCGTGGTCGTCTTCCAGGAGAACGTTTCATTTGATCATTATTTCGCGACCTATCCCGAGGCTGCGGGGTTTCAGGCACGGAAGGACACCCCTACCGTTAACGGCCTCACCGAAGGTCTGATCGCGAATAACCCAAACGTTGATTACCCGCCGTTCCTGCTGAACCGCGGCCAAAATTACACCTGCAGCCAGAACCACGACTACAAATCCGAGCAACAGGCCTTTGACAGCGGTCTCATGGATATGTTCCCGGAAGACGCCGCACACGTCTGCTCGAGCACGACGTATCCCGACGTCGCTTATCTTGGCCCCGCTATCGTGATGGGCTACTTCGACGGAAACACCGTGACGGCGCAGTGGAATTACGCGCAGCATTTCTCGATGAACGACAACAACTTCGGCACGAACTTTGGTCCGTCCACGGTCGGCGCCATCAACGTGATCTCAGGCATGACGGGAGGCGTCGATTTGGGTCATTCGATTGCCGGCAGCGGTTTCGGGGACGACATCACCACCACCTCCTCCGGTACCAGCGTGACCGGGGATCCCGATCCGTATTACGACGATTGCGGCTCTCCCGACCAATCCTCCGTAACTGGAAAGAACATCGGTGATCTGCTCAGCGCGAAAAAGATTTCCTGGGGATGGTTCGAGGGCGGCTTCACGCCGTCATCCGTCGTTGCCGGTAAGGCAGTGTGCGCCACCACGACGAACCGTCTCGATGGAACAGCCGAAACCGCCTACGTGCCTCACCACAATCCGTTTGAATACTATGCCAGTACCGCCAACATCCATCACGCTCTCCCCAAGAACCTGAGTGAAGTAGGTCACGATGGTCTGGCGAATCATCAGTACGATCTGAGCTATTTCTGGCAGGTCCTCGCAAAGGGTGAATTGCCGGCCGTTAGCTACGTGAAGGCGAATGCGGCCCAGGACGGACACCCCGGCAACTCTTCTCCTCTCGACGAGCAGGTGTTCATCGTGACGCTCCTCAACAAGCTACAAGCGTCGCCGTTGTGGGAAGACACCGCAGTGATCATTACCTATGACGATTCGGACGGTTGGTACGACCACGTGCTTGGTCCGATCGCAAACCAGTCCGTTTCCGCGAACGATGCTTTGACCGGTAACGGCATGTGCGGTAGCGGTGCAAACTCCTTGGCGGGTTTGCAGGGGCGCTGCGGATATGGGCCGCGTCTGCCGTTCCTCGTGATCTCGCCGTTCGCAAAGGATAACTTCGTCGACCACACGGTGATCGATCAGAGCTCCGTTGTTCGCTTCATCGAAGACAACTGGGATCTGGGTCGCATCGGCGAAGGGTCTTTCGATCAGATCGCTGGACCCATTACGAACATGTTCGACTTCAAACACCAGAGGTCCGATGTGTTCGTTCTCGATCCTTTGACTGGAGCGATTCTGAACAACTAGACATCCCCGTAGTCCTCTCCTCCTGGTACGCCCCCTGGCTCGTCTCGAATCCTTCGAGACGAGCCAGCCCCGTTTTTGCGCTCGCCGTTCCGCGCTCCGATGTATTCTGGACGCCGCTCGAAACGCTCTGCCGATACATCCCGGGAGACGAGTGCTTGCCTCGAACGCCACGAAGCGCCGATTTAACGCAGGTTGTGGAATGGGACGACGGAAATCTCCGGCGCAAAGAGGACTATCTCGCGGCCGAGGAGCCGCTGGAAATCCGCGTGGCTGAAAAGCCGTTGAGCGTGACGATGCGCACGCCTGGAAATGACCTCGAGTTGGCCGCCGGGTTTTTGTTCACCGAAGGCCTCGTGCAAAGACACGAGCAGATTCTCAGCATCGAGAGCAATCACGAAAGTGACGAACCGAACCGCGGAAACTTGGTGCGGGCCAAGCTTGCCCCGGAATGCGCCGCTGATTCCGAAAAGCTGCAACGCAATTTCTTCGCGGCTTCGAGTTGCGGTATCTGCGGCAAAGCTTCGATCGAGTCTGTCCGATCGAGAACGCTTCAAGCGCCGAATCCAACTTTTGCAATCGACCCTGAGATCCTGCTCGGCCTGCCCGATTCGCTGCGGGCGTCTCAGGCTGTTTTCGGCCGGACCGGCGGATTGCACGGGGCGGCATTGGTTGATCCGCAGGGAAAATTGCTGGTGACGCGAGAGGACATCGGACGTCACAACGCGGTCGACAAGGTTATCGGGTGGGCCTTTCTCGAAAGCCGGATTCCGCTCTCCGAGTCGATTCTTCTGGTTAGCGGACGAGGCGGTTTCGAGATCGTGCAGAAGGCCATCGTCGCGGGGCTGCCGGTTGTGGCGTCGGTGTCTGCTCCGTCGAGCCTTGCGGTGCAGTTGGCGCGCGAACTGCGGCTGACGCTGATTGGATTCTTGCGCGGGCGGCGGTTCGTGATCTATGCGGGGGAAGAGCGAGTCCGCAAGCGGGAGTGATGGTCTGCGCCTGACGCGTAAGTGTCGCGAATCATCGTGCGGAAAGCTTCGAGCAGGTCGCGGTCCCACCAGCCTCGCGCTGCCTCTTCCTGCATGATCCCGAGGGCAATGTCTGAGGTGTCGGCTTTGCGGTACGGGCGGTCCGTGGTGAGGGCATCGTAAACGTCGGCGAGCTGCAAGAATGCGGGCGGTGAGAGGAATCTCCGAGCCGCGAAGATGGTCCGGATACCCCGAGCCGTCGTACCGCTCGTGATGGTGCCGGATGATAGGCAAGACCAGGCGGAATGTTTTCAGTGGTTCGCAGATCTGCTCGCCGACAACGGGATGCTTGCGCATCACTTCGATTTCTTCCGGCGAGAGAGGCCCCGGCTTCAGCAGAATCGAGTCGGGCACGGCAACCTTGCCGATGTCGTGCACGATTCCCGCGCTGCGAAGGGCTTTCACATCCTCCTCGGGTATACCGAGTATCTCGCCCAGGCTCGCGGACATTTCCGACAGACGATCGCAGTGCCCGCGCGTGTACGGATCCCTCGCTTCGATGCTCAGAGCCAGGCTGAACAGCACGGATTCGGCGTTTTCAAGTTCGTCGGTGTAATGCTTGAGCTTGATGAGCGATCGAGTGCGAGCCAACAGCTCGTTGAAATCGATCGGCTTGCTGAGAAAATCGTCGGCGCCCGCGTTGATGCCTTTGATGCGGTCTTCCGTGGCTGAGAGCCCCGTGATCAGCACCACGGGAGTAAGCCTCGTCTCGGGCGCAGCCTTGATTCGCTTGCAGACTTCGAAGCCGCTCATTCCCGGCATCAGCACGTCGAGCAGAACCAGATCGGGGCGGAAAGAAACACACTCGGCAAGCGCGGCGGCTCCGCCGGACGCGTCGTGGACTTCGAAGCCTTCGCGCCGGAGGAGCGTTTCGAGCGCGGCTCTCGAAGCCGATTCGTCGTCAACGAGTAAAATCTTGGGAAACATGAGCTTTCGTGTCGCCTGAAGAGATCAACAACCTAAACGCATCGCTGGGATTTGAGCAATGGGACGCTGGTTCCAGCGGTACCAGTCGCGTTGTTAAGGGCCATTTCACCCGCAAGCGAGCAACTGTATCGCGTCTCGCATTGTCGAAACAACATCGAATCGCGACTTCTCGCAGAAACTCGCGCGCGTAAGAGAGTTCTAATCTGAGAAGCCTCCGCGAATCGAAGGGATGCTAGTCTTTCCGCAACGTCGCTTCGATCACACCGTGCGGCTCTTCCGTGGGAATGAAAACCTCGACAGGATTGTCCATTCCAAATGGTTCGAGGTCGGCGAGGCTGTAGTTCCTGTCCGGCAGGGAAAGGCGGATTTCCCGGATGGTGTCGAAGCTTTCGAGCACCGCTTCGCCCATCGCGTAAAGCGTGTGCTGGAGCGAATGACTGTCGTGTTCGGCAAACGTTTCGAGCAACGCCTGGCGAGCGCCGTGCCAGGTGGGTCCGAATTCGATTTCGGCGCCCTCGTATAGCCAGTTCGCCCGGATTGCGGTGGAGAGCATGCGGTCGGGATCCTCTTTCAGAGTCGTGTAGGGATCGCGAAGGAATTTCTCGAACGTGGATTTCGTCGTTTTCAACACGATGAGATTTTCAATCCCGGCGTGAATGACGGTCTTCTCGCGCGTGCCGCTCAATGATGCAGTCCGTTTCTCGTTCCCTGGAAGAGTGAACGCAGAGGCATGCGGCTTACCGACGTGCGGGATGCGTACCCACAGGCTTTCGGCAGCTTCGATTTCGACGCGCAAGACTTGCGGGTTGTACGTGAGAAAATGATCGATCAGGTGGAGACAAAACTCTTCCACGGCTTCCACCGGATACTGGCGCGCGAGGACGTACACCGTATTTTTCATCGTGTCGGTGGGAAGGATTTTGCTGTTCTCGCCCTTTGCGTGCGCTTCCTCGAACTCACCCTCAAAGCGCACACCGACAGTCAGTTCCTTCACGTCGTTGCGGCCCTGCTGGCGGACGACGCGGAGGAAACGGACGGACGATTCGCCATAATTATTTTCGCCGAGCCGGATGGTCAAAGTCAGCTCTCTCGGTTGCGCGAATTCATAGATGCCAAGAGTTGCCCCTGGGTGTCGATATCCTTACATCACGGCAGGTCCAAGTCGAGACGATACAAATCAGTGTCGCTGCGCGTCAATGACGCGATGACTTCGACCATTCGGAGCGGAGCGCAGAAACGCGCAACGGATATATCCCGCGCGCAGCAAACTCGCAAAATCGAAGAACAACTCGGGCTTCTTCCCGCCGATCGCATATCTGGAGACGGGCTCGTCTTGCCCGAGGATGTCCTGATAATAGATGTATTTCGAGTCCGGCGACCATCCCCCGGGATTCAAAAGCGTTCCCTCAGCGATGTCTTTCCAACTCTGTGTTCGCGTGTCGAAAAGTTTCAATACAACTGGCCTCGGCGGACCAAGGTGGGAGCTCGTGACGGCCACGAGGAATCGTTTGTCGGGCGACCAACTCGGATGAATAAATCCCTCAGAGCCCGGAATCTTCGAATTCTGCGAAGTTTGCAGGTCCACGGAATAAATCCCACTAGCAGCTGTCGCCACGCCACCTTCCTCCGGCCATTTCGCATAAACGATCGATTTAGAGTCCGGTGCCCACTCCGGCTCATTTCGACCGGCACCGAAAGAAATCTCGGCGGGAGTGCCCCCGTCCGATGAAACGATAAAGAATCTTCCGAACTCAGTCCCGTCATTGCTGTGGAATAGGATTTGCCGGCCATCGGGACTCCAGCGAACGCTGATCGTTGGCGCCAGCCCCGACGCCAACGATTGGCGGTGGGTCCCGTCCAAGAACGTCTTCCAGAGGGCGCCGCCACTGGGAAAAGCCAGCCAATTCCCGTCCCGCGAAAGATCCGTCGCGGTCGAATGCATCGTAGGGTTGAGCGGCTGAACCCGATGTGACTCGCGGTCGTAGCGAACAAGATCATGTTGTTCGTCGCCACCCCATACGAACAG
Organism: uncultured Acidobacteriota bacterium; assembly: GCA_963788345.1. Taxonomy (GTDB): domain Bacteria; phylum Acidobacteriota; class Terriglobia; order Acidiferrales; family UBA7541; genus Palsa-295. The sequence goes on from CAWBGW010000079.1 coordinate 67,829, forward strand.
ACGCGAATTCTTCTCGTCGGCTATGGGGGATCCGTAGCTGTGAGGCCCCAGCGTCAACTGCACGGGTTTGGGAGCGGGGGCGAACCAGGAAGGATTGCCCTCGCGGACGGCCCAGACGGAGCGGAAACTATCGCGCATGGATTCAAAAAAGAAGTAGCGACCGTCGGCCGACCATTCACCGCAGCATTCCTGTCCGGAAAAGCCAGTCCCCAAGAACCGGATGTAGATTCTTGCCGTCCGCGGACACTTCCCAGATCGAGTGCCGATCGGCGGTTCGCTCGAAGAGAGTGAATCGCAACCGTCGGCCGTCTTTCGACCAGCGAGGATCCTCCGACCGGCCAGTCAAGGCGACCAATTTGTGGACGTGGGTCCCGTCGCGCTCGCACGAATAAATTCCGTCTGGCCTCGTAAAGAAAATTCTCCGCCCATCGGGACCAAACACGGCATCGTCCGCGACAACGTCGCCCACCCGACGCGAAGGACCTCCGACAACGGGCGTCAAGGACAGAGGCAAGTCCGAGCCCCGGACTAGAAAGGCGAAAGACAAGAACTCGGAGCGATCGGCAGAAATGTCCAGGAGTCGTGTGTTCTGAGACGGTTCGGGAAAAAGCTGAGCCTCACCCCCCGATGCGGGGACTTGCATCACGTTCCAATGGCCACCCGCGCGCTCCAGAAAAAGAGCCGCGCGCCGTCCGTTTTGACGCGGCCCCATGGGTCGAGATGCTCATTGTGCGAAACTTGGACGACGTTCAAGACCCTTGGCACGGGTTGGGACGTAAATCGAAGGGCCAAAACCAAAATTACAAGCAAAATCGCCGCGATGCCGGCAACCGCGCGATCAGTCTGGGCCGCCGGGAGGGGCTGGGCTCATGACGAGAGGCCTCCGCGACTGACTGTTGAAGCTGTCACCGCGCCGGCCGGCGATGCGGAAGTCCCAGACGGCACCGACGTCGGCGCTATGAACCTGTAACCCCGCCTCCCCACGGTCGCGATGAAACGCGGATTCTCCGCGTCGTCAGACAACGCCTGTCGCAGCTTGTTGATTGAAGTATTCAGGCTGGAATCGAAGTCGACAAAAGTGTCGGCTGGCCACAACCGCTGGCGAAACTCCTCTCGTGCCACTACTTCGCCGGGCCGCTCAACCAAAATTGTGAGGACTTCGAACGGTCGGTCCTGCAGCTTTACCTTCGCCCCGTCCCTCCGGAGTTCGCGCGCCGCAAGATCCACCTCATAGAGCCCAAACCGTAGAATTCGCGCGCGTGTCGGAAGGGTGGCCATGCGGCACCGTTCACGGGATTCTAGCACAGTCATACCGAGCCCTGCTCCCCGCCCAATCTAGATAATCTGAATCTGCAAACGACTATAAACACGGTATTTGTCAGGTTATTCAACAAATATCCATAGATTTCCGCTCGTCCATTGACGACCGCATCCTTCTGCGATACTCCCATCGCCACCGAGGAATTCGCGGAGCCGCTTCGTCCCGGCGTGCCGCCCCAAATTATTCGGAGATTCTAATAGAAGCGCGGCAGAGTACCGGCAGCCTTCTTTGAGCCCTAGGAGAGGACAATGAACAAAATCGCTGTGAATCGCACTTACGCCGTTCGTTGGCTCGCATTTTCGCTTTTGCTGTCCCTCGTCGTTCTCAGCCTAGCGCGGCCAGCGAGCGCCGATGAGACTTACACTTACACGGGAAATCCGTTTAGCACTTTTTCGGGAACCGATGCTTGTCCGCCTGTGTGCGGCCTCTCGGGTTCGTTCACGGTTGCTACACCGCTTGGCGACAATTTTGCTCCCGCTTTCCTGACTGTGGAGTCGTTCTCTTTTACCGACGGCGGCTTCACCTTCACGCCCACAACGGCTGTTGGCATCGAGGGAATCAAGGTTGGCACCAACGCGCTCGGCCAGATCGACGTCTGGGAAATCGATCTCGCCACCGCATCGACCAGCGGCGTATACCAGGGAATCTACGGCACAATCCAAACGGGCTTCATCTTCGATGAGTCGTACGTGTACGACCAGAACACGGGCGAGCATCTGGCGATGGCGACCAATGACGACAATCCGGGCACCTGGGTCGCGTCTTCTTCGTCCCCATCGATGCCGGAACCCTCCAGCTTGTTGCTCCTGGGGGCCGGACTGCTTAGCGTTGCGAGTGGGAGGCGGCGAAAGCTGCTCGGCTAGTTTGCACGTCGGCTGATCGGATGCACGCTGGCCGGTCGGAGGAAGGGGAGACTCATGATGGATCTGCTTCAACAGCGAACCATGAAAGAAGTCTCGAATGAGCGGCCGTCTCCATTGAATGGAAATGTGGAGTTGGATTCGCCCATCGACACAACCGGGGACTATTTCGAATCTCTTCTCGCTGCCGCGGCGCGTGCGACCGCTGCTGGCTCGGAGCGGATTGTTGCTCCGCAGCAAGGCTTTGTTCAGTCCGAAAAATAACAAAGGAGGCACGACCATGAAAAAGAAAAATGCAACAACGAAGAGGCTCAAGACGCCAAAGTCGCTGAAAAGCGTGAACTCGACCACGCTGTCTCATCCCATTCCGAATCCGCTTAATCCGCAGCCGCTGCCGCCGCGAGAACGTCCCATCATCTAGTGGACAGCAACCCGCGAGGATTTCCCGCCAGTTCCTCCGAGTAGCGGGCAGTGCCGCAGCAACCCGTGGCGCTGCCCGTCTACGCCTGCCATCGTTCCCTAGTTCTCCTCGGGCGTCGCACTCAATCCATCCGAAGCAACGCCCGTCGCAAACGACCGCTCCTTGCGCCGCCAGAAATAAAGCAGCGTGATTCCGATCAGAATCAGCGCCACGCAGAGTCCCGTCCACAGGCCCGGCGCGCCAAAACCTCTTCGAAAGCACAAGTACCAGCCCAGCGGAAGCCCCAGCGCCCAGTAATACACCAGGTGACAAATCATCGGAGTGCGCGTGTCGCCTGCCCCGCGCAGCGCGCCCGTGGCGACCGCCTGCAAACCATCGAAGAGCTGGAAAAACGCGGCGACGAACAGCAGGGAACTCGCGGCGCCAATCACCACCGGATCGGGCGTGTACATCCGGACGATGTACCCCGGCACCACCCAAAACGCGATCGCCATGCAGGTCATGAAGGCCGCGCCGAGCGCCATCGCCGTCCAACCGGCGCGGCTCGCGCCGTGCGGGTCTCGCCGCCCGAGCGCGTGCCCCACGCGCACCGCCGCTGCCGAGCCAATTCCCAGCGGCACCATGTACGTGAAACTCGCGGTGTTCAGCGCGATCTGATGGCTCGCCAGCGGAACCGCTCCCAGCTTGCCAATCAGAGTGGTGGCCACCGCGAACACGCCGATCTCGATTCCAATCTGGCTCGCCGCGGGCAAACCCAGATTCAGCAGCTCCCAGACGCGCGGAAAATGTGGCAGCCGCGAAGCCCGCCGCAAGCCGGTCTTGTGCCGCAGATCCCGATACACCACGTAAACCATCAGCACGCCGGCCATGTACACGCGCGCGATGCACGTCGACCATCCCGATCCCACGGTGCCCATTGCCGGCAAACCCCAGTGCCCGTAGATGAGCGCCCAGTTTCCGAAAAAGTTCACGACGTTCGCGGAAATCAGCGAAAACATCACCGGCTTGGCCAGGTTCACTCCCTGCAGGTAGCGGCGAAAAACAAAATAGAGCAGCAGCGGCAGCGTCCCCCAGTTCAACGCGCGCATATACGGAATCGTCTGGCTCATCAAGATTGGCTCGATACCGAAAAAATGCACACTCAGCTCCCACAGCTTTACCAGTCCCATCAGCACCGGAGCCAGCGCGAGGCTGAGGTAAATTCCGTTCACCAGGGACCGGTGCGTGTCCGCGACGTCGCCTGCGCCATGCGATCGCGACACCAGCGTGTCGAGCCCGAGCATCAGTCCCGTGCCGAAAATCGCCACCGCGTAATAGAAAATGCTCGCCAGGCTCACCGCGCCGATCGCCACCGCGCTGTTGGTTTGGTGCCCCACCATCACCGTGTCGACGATGCCCATCGTCATCCAGCCGAGTTCGGCCAGCACGATGGGAATCGCGAGCCGAAGCATCGGCCTCACTTCGCCGGCAATGTAGTGCGCGAAAAGTCGTCTGAGCATGAACGTGAGCCGCGTTGGTATCGACGAGTTTATCGGGAATTTTGAGCGCGCTGAACTGGAATCGGAAGGGCAGTGGCGAGTGACGAGTGACGAGTGACGAGAAAAGGCTGGGACTCGGAATCGCCTGGCGGCGAGGGACCCTTCGGCTGCGCTCAGGGCAGGAACCCCCGACTGAGGAAGTTCGCCGTGACGCATTTCAATCAATGTCAGGCATTCATTCCTTAGTCGAGATTCTCCCTCGCGCTGTGCGCGATGCATTTTGCCTCTCTTGGGTTTCGCCTGATTTTCGTCGGGGGTGAAAATACCCCCCCACCCCTACGGTTATTAGAAGCACCTCCTGTTGAGTGTTTTCATGGGTTTAGAGCGATTTCTAATCCCGGTTCGCTATTTGTAACTGCCGCTGCCAGCGGCGAATCTCTCGCCGCACGCGTGCCCGCGCATCCCGCAGCGCCTGCTCGGTATCGATCCGGTTTCGCGAAGCGTTCGCGGCGATGCGCGTCGAATCGATGGCTACGTGCCCGAGCTTGCCCATGTTCGCTTTCCGCGCCACCTCTACCACTTGCGTGAACAAATCATTCAATCCTTTCGCGTGCCGCCGCCGGAACGCGTTCAGCGTCCAGTGATCGGGCGCCGCTCCCGCAGCCAAATAGCGAAACGCCAAATCCTCCCGAATCCGCTGTTCCAGCCGACGCGAACTCGTCACGCTCAGCGCGTAAGCATACAGCCAAACCGAAACCAGCATCTCCGGCGCGTACGCCGGACCGCCTTCCTCCCCGTACTCGTTGCGGAAGACGTCCAGGTTCAATTTCTCCACCAGCCGCCGAATGAAAAAACACAAGTGTCCCGGCCCCAACACGTCCCGCACGCTCGGCGGCAGCAAATAGGCCTGCTCCGGGTTGTAATCGAAAAATTTCGCCATCGCGTCTCCTCCCTGCTCGCAGTATAAGAGACGCGTCAACCCCAGTTCTCACACAGACTCTAAAGGCCACCCTCCCCGGACTAAAGTCCGGGGCTTCCACCCTGAAACCAAAAACCCTGAGACCCGAGTCCGGGATAACTTTTTTCATGTGGGCGCGGACTTGCGCGTTCGACGCGCTGCTGGGCGAGCGCACTTGACCCCCGGGGTCAGGCCCTTCAAGATGGGCCATTCCAATCGCTGCAGGAGCGACCATGAGCAAATTTCTGCTGGGGTTCTTGGCCGGAGTTCTTGCGCTTCCTCTCGCAATTCTAATCATCGCGCGGCTTGGCTTTCTGCCGATCAATGCAAACACGTCACCTACCGGCTGGGAGAGCGCATTCGCGCACATGGCTCTCGACGCTTCCGCCGCGCACCAAGCGCCGAAGCTACCGAACCCAATCGCGCCGAACGAGGAAAATCTGATGGCCGGCGTCAAGCTTTTCAAGAACGATTGCGCGGGCTGCCACGGCACCCCGAACACCGCCGCCGAAAACGAAACCAACGTGAATCTCTACCCGAACGCGCCTCAGTTTGCGCTGCATCCTCCCCGCAAGCCGGATTACCAGCTTTTCTGGATCGCGAGGGGCGGCGTGCGCTACACGGGGATGTTCGCGTGGGGCGGCCAGTTTGCGCCGGACGCTTCCGGCCACGACCCTTCGGACGAAAAAATCTGGACCGCGGTGACGTTTCTGACGCACCTGAATTCGTTGCCGCCGTCGGTCGAGGCCGAGTGGCACAAAAAATCTTCGAACTAGAGTTTTGCCCGGGCCGAACTGCTTTTGATCACCATGTTCGTGGCGGCGTTGTTGCTGAGGGTGATCATCAGCGTGATGGTCGCCAATTCACGCCGGCAAAGAGCGCCACAACTCCGCCCAGCAAGAGGAGGAAGCTGGAAGGCTCCGGCGCGGTTGTGCCGCCACCGCCATTGCCGCCACCGCCGCCGTTGACCGCGGACACAGCATCAAGAACGATGTCGTCGGCGTTATAGGCAATCGTCCAGTCCCAGCCGTCCATCTGGAAGCCGGTTGTGGGCGCGTTAGTAAACGTGCCCGACATCTGAGCCGCAAACATGATGGTGAACATTTCCCCATCGGCGGGAGTGAATCCATTCAGCAGGTTAATATCCAAAAGAGACCCAGGATCGAGCGCAATGCTTCCGGCACCCGCGAAAAGATAGCCATTGCCCGATGAGCCGATAAGTTCGTCGAATATCGCGCCCGATTGCTGTTCGTAGGATGTCACAGAGAGAGCTCCCGGAGCTCCGCCGTCTCCTGGCTGAACGATTCCTCCAACATTGACCAGCCCACTAAAAACGCCGCCAGTGCCCGAAAGAATGCCGCCTTGGAGTTGCACCGCCGGACTACCGACACCGATCCTTCCATCGACAATCGTGTGGCCGGCGGTCTGAACGTAGCTGGTGGTGCCGGGATTGTTGAGCGTCGCGCCTTTGTCGATCAGAAGCGTGCCAGCATTTGTGAATGACCCATTTTGGGTGATCGCTCCCTCAAGCGCCAGGGTCGAGCCGGCCGTAAGGTTGAAAGAATCCAAAATAGCATTGGTGACTGTGGTGCCATTCAGAGTCGTAAACTGGCCAGAGAGAAAACCGCCGCTCACCCCTACCGCGTTGAGCGTGAGTCCGGCACCAGTGCCAGTCAGCATCCCAGCGGCACCGTTATTGATGTTCATCCCGATGAGCGTGGCGCCGTTTCCGGATATAGTTAGAGGAGAGCCGGTGAGATTGATCAGCGAAGTTAGCCCGCCACCGTTTAACGTCGTACCGCTGCCCAGCGACAAATTGGCCCCGATTAGGTTTATTCCCCGGAGTGCCAGTGTAGAGCCGTCTGGGAGTGTGAAAGAAGTTGCTCCGCTTCCCAACTGAGAATTAGCGATTGTGGTTCCGTTCAGCGGCGTAAACAGGCCGTTGAGAACACCGTTGCTGAGACCGCCGCCGTCCAGCGAGACGCCGTTCAACGTAATTCCGGTACCAAGGCCAGTCATCGTTCCGACGTTGTTAACGTTCAGGCTGGTCAGCGTGGCTCCATTGCCAGTTATAGTGGTGAAATTGTTCAGCGTACCCGTGCCGTTGCCGTCTAGCGTGACACCATTGCCTAGGGTCACCGCTCCGCCGGCCGTAACCGTTCCTTGAAGCGCCAATGTCGAGCCGTTCGTCAAAGTGAATGAGCCGGGTGAGCCTCCGAGCTGACCGTTGGTGACTGTGGTTCCATTGAGCGTCGTGAACTGCCCGTTGAGGACGCCGCCGGTGACCAATACCCCGTTCAGTGTGAGTCCTCCCGCACCAGAGCCAAGCAGCGTGCCGCCGGCGTTGTTGACGTTCATCGCGACAAGGGTGGCTCCGTTTCCACTGACGGGCAGAGGGTTGTCAATGCTGCCATTGGTAACCAGAGTTGTCGTGCCACCGCCATTTACCGTGGAACCGCTACCCAGCGTGACTCCCCCGGAGTTAAAGACCGTGCCCTGAAGTGACAGTGTAGAGCCAGCCGCTAGGTTGAAGGGAATTCCGATTGTGGTGACTGTGGTTACCGCTCCCAGCTGGGCACCCTTAATCGTGCCGCCGTTCGAACTGAAACTGCCTTCAAGAATGCCTGCGGTGACCGTGCCTCCATCCAAAGCGATCGTGCCGCCGATTCCCTCAATGATCTTCGTGTTGATGACATTGCCGGACAGTATCAGGGGATTATTTGGGTCAGTAGCCTCAATGACTCCTTCGTTGCTGATGGCGATGCTGATGTTGCCCGCGCCTTGTATCGCGCCGGCGTTGCTAAGAGTGCCGGAACCATTAACGAAGCCTTCCCCCACAGTGATCGTGTGGCCCTTGAAAGTGATGGTTTCGGTGCTGAGATTTATGGTGCCAAAGTTCGAGGAGGCGCCATTCAGCGTGAGCGAGTTCAAGTCTACGTTGGTATCACCAACGAGTGTCGCGGCTCCGTTCACGGTCAAACTGCTCGCGAAACCGAACGTCAGAGAAGCCTGCATACCCAGATTCAGAGTGTTAATCGTCGTGTTGACGTCCAGCGTCGGGCTTCCATCTTGGAACGCAGCTCCGTTGCCAATCCCAACGTTGCTGGTGTTCGTGGGAACGCCACCAATCCAATTCCCCGGGGTGCTCCAGTTACCGGTACCCGTGTTCCACGTGGACGTCTGCGCAAAGGCGCTCGGAGCACAAATCGCAAACAATATGAGCGTGACAACAAGGGTTCCACTTCTCAAGATAGACTTTCCGATGGGTATCTTCATGTTTTTCCCCGGCGAACTGGAAGCTCCCTCGGGAGGGTGGACCATTTTCGAGTTCCTGGGCCTGTAGGCCGTGTTCTAAGTCTCGTGAAACGGCACGGGGAGATGCGCCGATATCCAGTGTGTAATCGCAAATTCGGGGCATGACGTCAATGGAGGTGGGATAGGAAAAGGCTGGAATTAACCTATAGGTCCAAAGCATTCATAACATAAAGTTTATCTTGCCGAAGTGAATTAGATACCTGACAATGTGAAGCCGTCCCCCCCAGTTTGTATGCGCGCCCAGGCTATCGTCTATCGATTTGGTCCCTACGAACTTCACACGGGGACGCGACAGCTCTATAAGAATGGCACCAAACTAAAGCTTCGACCGCAGGCGAGGCGCGTTCTCGAGGTGCTGCTCGAGCGACAAGGGGACGTGGCCACGCGCGAGGAACTGCGGCAGCTTGTTTGGTCGGCAGACACGTTCATTGATTTTGAGCAAGGGCTGAATTCGGCGGTGAGGGAACTGCGAGGCGCCCTGGGTGATTCAGCCGAGGCCCCTCGTTACATCGAGACGGTTCCAAAGACTGGTTACCGGATGATCACGCCGGTGGAACGCGCGCCGGCCCCTCCTTTGATTACGGAACAACCGAGCGAGTTGCCGACAAGCTCAGGTATTGCGTCCGCCCAGCCCTTCCCGACGCGCGTTTCAGCCTTGCCTCGAATCCGTGTCCTAAAACGGCGGTGGGTGACGCCCGTAACGGCCGGGATAGCAGCGACCATTCTGCTGGCGGTGGCTGGGCTTTGGGTATGGTCGCGGAAGCACGTTGTTGCGGGGCAGGCGGGTGGCCGCCTGATGATTGCGGTTTTGCCGTTCGATAATCTCACCGGTGATGCAAACCAGGAATATTTCAGTGACGGCTTGACCGAGGAGATGATCTCGCAGCTCGGACGCATCGACCCCCAACGCATGGGCGTCATCGCGCGAACCTCGGTCATGCATTACAAGCAGAACCCCACGCCACTCGACCAGGTCGGCCGTGAACTCGGGGTCGAATATGTCATCGAAGGGAGCGTTCGCCGCGATGCCAATACCGTCCGCGTCTCAGCCCAATTAATCCATGTGAAGGACCAAACGCACTTGTGGTCGCGGCAATATGATCGCGAGCTAAGCGGTTTGCTCGCCGTGCAGCAGGAGATCGCACAGGAAATCGCCGACGAGATTCAACTGACGCTGGGAGACAAGCGCACCAGCAGCAGGAACGGCAGCAGCGCAACCGCCAGCAATGCTGCGAACCGGCCAACTATGACGCCGCCAGCCTCCTACGAAGCTTACGACTTCTACTTGAAAGGCCGCTTCTTCTGGAACAAGCGCACGGCCGCCGGTTTGCATCAGGCGGCCGACTACTTCCAGGAAGCCGTCGACAAGGATCCCAACTACGCCGCCGCCTACGCCGGCCTCGCTGATACGTACGCGCTGCTCAGCACCTGGAACTACGTTCCCTCAAAGGATTTCATGCCGAAGGCGCGCGATGCCGCGCTCAAAGCATTGCAAATCGACGACACCGAGCCCGAAGCCCACGCGTCGCTCGCCCTCATCGCCGAACAGTACGATTACGACTGGCAAACAGCAGAAAAAGAATTCCGTCGCGCCATTCAACTTGATCCCGACTATGCCACTGGGCATCAATGGTACGCCGAGTGCCTCTCGTTCCTCGGGCGGTTCGATGAAGCGTTTGCTGAAAGCGAGCGCGCTCGTCAGCTCGATCCGCTATCGCTCATAATCGCCACAGACCACGCCGTCATCCTCTACTATTCGCGACAGTACGACCGGGCCATCGAACAGTTTCGCGCCGTGCGCGAAATGGAACCGGACTTTCCGCGCGCAGGGCTGATCGTCAATGCGTATGTTGCTGACGGCCACTTCGCCGAGGCGGTCGCGCAGCTCGAGTCGTCTGCCGGGGTAAGATTCAAGGCCGCAAGTCCGCCGGCCTTTTTTGCTACCGAGACCTACATTTATGGCCGATGGGGCCGCCAGCCCGAAGCGGTGCGCGCATTCGCCAAATTCGAAGCGGAGCTCAAACGCCATCCGTCCGAGCCGAATTCTCTCCCCAGTGAATCATGGATGCTCTTAGAGAGTTATCTGGGGATGCAGAGAAACGACGATGCCATCGCGGTCCTGGAAAAAGCTTATGCCCTGCGGACCAGCGCGCTCATCAGCATCAAAGTCGATCCGATGTGCGACCCGCTCCGTAACGCCCCTCGCTTCCAGGATCTTCTCAGCCGCGCTCACTTCAACCCCTAAGCAGGGATTGTTAGCGGTCGCGAGACGGCGCGATTGGGTCTGTGACTTTCGGGGAGAGGCCGTCGGGCGACCAGGCGTCGACGATGGCTTTGGCCATGCGGCCAATGAGGATTTCGGCTTTGTTTTCGGGCGTCCAGGATTTGTCGGCGTTGTTGTAGGTGAAAATGGAGATGACGATGGGGCCGCGCTTCGTGTAGACGAGCGCGACGTCGTTACGGACATCGTCGAGGGCGCCGACCTTGTCGGCGATGGGCGAAAGGTCTTCGGTGCTGTCGCTTGTGGTGAGGTAGCGCGGCACCATGTCGTGGTCCTGCTGGTTGCGCAACATCGTGATCATCTGAAGGCAGAGCGAGCGGTCGCCCAGCTCGCAGCGATAGATGCTCTCGATGACTTTCGCCATCTCCTCCGCTGTGGTTTTGCCCAGGCCGAACTGCTTCTGATCCGGAGGCATGGGACCGTCCGCAGGCTTGAATACCTTTTTGTAGAAATAAGTGTCCTTGAGGCCCATGCGCGCGAGCATTTCGTTAGTGGGGCGAAGTCCGACGGCGTCGATCACCATGTTCGTGGCGGTGTTGTCGCTGAGGGTGATCATCAACGTGATGGCGTCTTTGAGCGTGAGTGTAAGCCCCGGGTCCATCAGATTGAGGATGCCGGAGCCGCCGACTTGATTATCCTTGGTGAGAACGACCGGCGCAGAGAGCTTCAGCGTTTCCGACTTGACCTGCTCGAAAGCCTGCAGCATGAGGGTGAGTTTGATGACGGAAGCTGTCTGCACCGGGCGCTTCGCGTCGAGGGAAACGGATTCGCCGGTGGCCAGGTTCTTGGCATACAACGCGACGCTGCCTTGGTGAGAGGAGGCGAGTTCTTCGAGCCTCTTGGAGATCGGATGCACTCGCGGGAAGTGCAATCAGCAGAATAATGGCGGCAAGAGTGATTTTTCTCATGGAGACGGACAAACCCCGAAAGCCACGGAGCTGATTCTACGGCATTTTGTCGTGGCTTCCGCCAAAGAACTGGCGGACGCACAAACCGCGAAAGCTATGGCCTACAAGATTCTCGATTTCTCACGCAGGCTCTGAAGGCCGGAGCTTCGACGACGGCTCAATCTTCGGCGAAAGCCCGCGGCTAAAGCCGATTGGTTGAAGTGGAAATTTCACATTTCAGGGAGAAGCAGGGCCGCCGCGGCGACCCTGGATTGGGACTAAAGCCGAAGCGCCGAAGCAAGCTTCGGCGAAGAGAAGGCGGTAGCAAGCTACCGCACTCCCAAAGCAGCCTGCGGCTGCGGAAGAGAGGTCCCTCTCTCCGTCCCGCGCCCACGCTTCGCGTGGGGAAACCAAAGGCGCGGGACTTCGCTCGGGATGACAACGCAGTGGGCCTGCTAGCTGGGGCGCGGCGGCGCGGGCTGGGGCGAGGGGTGAGGGTGAAGAGCCGGCGAGTGGCTTGACATTGCCGGGTTCGGCGAGTATTTCTTACTCATCTTAGGCGGAACTACTCCGATAACGTCTTGATCCGTATTGAAAGTGTGAGGGAGGACTGTATGCGCTATTTCGGGCTCGTATCGGCGCTGGCGTTCGCGTTCGCCGCGACCCTGCTGCTTGGGCAGGAGACGGCGGATGGTCCCGCGAATGAAAAGGCGCAGAAGGCGTACAAGGAAGCGCTCGACTATGTGCACAAAGGCATGAAGGAGGCGGCGCTCGACAACTTCAAGAAAGCGGACAAGCAGGATGGCGGGCATTGCGTCGCATGCCAAAAGAAGATGATCAAGTATGCGGTTGAGCTCGGGGACTACAAGACCGGCGAGACCGCAGGGGAAGAGATGGTGGCGGAGGCTCAGGGCGACAAAGAGACGGCGCTCGCGCACTACGGGCTTGGCGTGATCCTGATGGACGAGGGCTTGGTGAAGCACAAAGATGAGGCGTTCAGCCGGGTACACGACGAGATGACCAAGGCGCTGGCCGCGGTTCCGAGTTTTCCTCAGGCGATGTTTCTCGATGGGCGGGCGCTGGGGCACCTGAAGCAGGACGATGCGGCGAAAGCGGAGTTTGAGAGTTTTGTGAAGCTGGCGAAGACGGACGATCCGAACCGCCAGCGGGCGCTGCGATATATCAGCGAGCCTGAGTTGGCGCGGGCCAGGATGGCGCCGGCGTTCGCTGTGACGACGCTCGACGGACAGCATGTTTCCCTGGACGATTTGACCGGAAAGGTGGTGCTGCTCGACTTCTGGGCCACGTGGTGCGAGCCGTGCCGCGAGGCTTTGCCGCATCTGCGCGAGACCGCGAAAAAGTTCGAGGGGCAGCCGCTGGTGGTCCTGAGCGTGAGCCTGGATGCGGATGAGGGGAAGTGGAAAGAGTTCATCGCGAAAAATGGCATGAGCTGGCTTAACTATCGCGACGGCGGGTTTACCGGGCCCGTATCGAGACTGTTTGAGGTGAATACGATTCCGCACACGTTCACGATTGATGCCGATGGCGTTCTGCAGGATGAGCATATTGGCGACGCGTCCATAGAAGGCAAGCTGAAGAAGCTGCTTGCTCGTGCTCGCGAGCTGCAGGCGAGCCAGCAGCCGCAACCAGCCAACTAAGGCGTGTCATGCAACGGGTCTTGTCTCGCGGGCCTAAGTTTACGAAGGGTCGCGACGCCTACTTACCGGCCGCAACCTCTTGCCTCGAGTTTTGCAACGGTTTTTTTCAGCCAGGCGAGGACGGTGGCCTGGAGCTTGTAGGGATCGTCGGCGGCCTTGAGTGACTCGATGGTGTCGCCTTTTTCATTCAGCGGAATCTTGTGGCAAATGTCTTCGTTCGAGTTGCGGACTTCGGGCGGCGCAAACTCGCTCAAGAAGCAGCTCGTGCAGGCGTGCTCTTTTTCCTCGAGCCCCACGTTCAGGCAGGTGATCGAGTCGCGGAAGACTTCCGGCTCGCGGCGAGCTTCCCGAACCGATGGGTAGTATCCGCCCTTCTCCATCATTGAGATCTCGAACTTCAACTGCTCAATCATTTCCTTCTTGTCCGTACCCATTGGCGTACTCCTTACTCGGAGTATACGCCCCGGGACGGCCGGGACGTTACGGCGCTGGCGGCGCTGCGATTCTTGGCGCCGGAAGAGAGGTCCCTCTCCACGTCCCGCGCCTCGCGTGGGAAATGGCCGCCGCGGCGGCCGCGGAACTTCGCTCGGGATGACAAGCGAGGACCTAGGGGCGAGGGTGAGGGACGAGGGGCTATAAATGCAGAGCTGCTGCCGATTGGGAATATAATTTTGGGACCCGGCCTTTGCACGTTTCAGCATTGGGGAGGCATTCCATGGCAAAGCAACAGGATCGGGTGGAGCTGAAGGGTAGCACGCGGGCGGCGATGCCGGGCGGGCGGGACGTTGGACCGGCTGATCCGAATCAGCGGATCGAAGTGACGGTTCTTTTGCGGCGCGGATCGAAGCCGGGCGAATTTCCTTCGGTGGAGCAAATGGGCGCTCGGCTGCCGCGCGAGCGAAAATATCTCACACGCGAAGAGTTTGCGCGTGCGCATGGCGCATCGGCGGCGGACGTGGAAAAAGTTCGCGCGTTTGCCGCGGAATACGGATTGCAGGTGGTGAATGAGGATCGCGCGGCCAGGACCGTGAAATTGGCCGGGACCGTGAAGGCGTTTAACGACGCTTTTGGCGCGAACTTGCGCCGATACGAGCATCCGTCGGGCACGTACCGCTGCCGGACGGGGAGCCTCACGATTCCCGCGCGATCTTGATGGCATCGTGCAGGGCGTTTTCGGGCTCGACAATCGCTCACAAGCAAAGGCGCATTTCCGGCTGCGCAAGCCGAAACCAGACGTGCGCGCTCAAGCGGCGGCTGTTTCTTACTCGCCGCTTCAGGTGGCGAAGGCCTACAGTTTCCCGTCGGGCGCGAACGGCACCGGCCAAACCATCGGGATCATCGAGCTGGGAGGCGGCTACAACGCGGCCGACCTCAGCTCATTTTTCAGCGGCCTTGGAATTTCGGCGCCGAAGGTGACTGCGGTGTCGGTGGACGGCGCGACGAATTCGCCCACAGGCGATGCGAGCGGACCCGACGGCGAAGTCGAGCTCGATATCGAAGTGTCTGGCGCGGTGGCTCCCGCGGCGCAGATCGCCGTGTACTTTGCGCCGAATACGGACCAGGGATTCATCGATGCCGTGACCACGGCGGTGCATGACGCGACGCTGAAGCCGTCGATCATTTCGATCAGTTGGGGCGGGCCAGAAAATTCGTGGACCGCGCAGTCGCGCGACGCGCTGAACTCCGCGTGTGAGGACGGCGCGACGATGGGCGTGACGGTTCTGGCGGCGTCGGGAGATGATGGCGCGTCGGACGGAAGCACGAGTGGAAATACTGTGGATTTTCCGGCGGCGAGCCCGTATGTGGTTGGCTGCGGCGGGCACGAAGCTGACAATTTCAGGCAGCACGATCGGCAGCGAGCAGGCTTGGAACGAGCTTTCGGCGAATGAGGGCGCGACGGGCGGCGGCGTCAGCGAAGTGTTCGCGCTGCCCAGCTATCAGCAGAGCGCGAATGTGCCGAAGGCTCCGAACGGATTTGTCGGTCGAGGCGTGCCTGATGTCGCGGGGGATGCCGATCCGGAGACGGGGTACAACGTGTTGGTCGATGGCGAGCAATCGGTGATCGGCGGGACGAGCGCGGTCGCGCCGCTGTGGGCGGGGTTGTTTGCGCTGATCAATCAATCGCTGGGGGCGAACGTGGGGTACGTGAATGCGCTGTTGTATTCGGCGAAGGTCGATCCCACGTTTCACGACATCACTTCGGGAAGCAATGGAGGTTATTCGGCGGGTCCGGGGTGGGATGCTTGCACGGGGCTTGGGAGTCCGGATGGGGCGGCGCTGCTGGCGGCGCTTGGCGGGAAGTAGGGCGGATTTGAAATTTGAAATGGCAAAGACAGAAACAACGGCAAAACCGTGAAACCACAGATGAACACAGATGAACACAGATAAGGCAAAGACGAGACAGAGCAAAGGCAAAGGCAAACCACAGAGGACACGGAGAAAACCAGGAGGGCACCGAGAACGGCAGAACACAGATGAGAGCTTAGGGCGTTATTTTGGCTTGTAGATGCGGATGATGTCGTCTTTCACTTCGACGACGCTGCCGGGGTATTCGCGGGCGGCGTGTTCGCGCAATTCGTCGATCGAGAAGTAGTCGCCGTGGCCGTCGAAATAGCGGGCGTCGTCGATCAGCATCACGTGGTCGCGGACGGGATGGCGGTAGATGCACTCGAGTTCCTGTTTGATGGGGGCGTCGATGTCGCCCCAGTGCGCGTCGAGCCAGAAGAGCGCGGGCTCCTTGATTTGCGGAATGATCGTGGGCAGGACGGCGCCGCTGTCGCCCTGGTAGAGGTGAATGTTGGGGCGGTGGGCGAATTTGCGCTTCGCGCGGGCGGCGAGCCACTTGTCGAGCTCAATCGAATAGATTTCGCGGAAGCGGTCCTTTTGCGCGTTGACCATGTGGCCGAGGTTCGTACCGGTTTCCACCATCACTTCGAGATCGAAACGCTCCGCAAATTCGGCCAGCGCGCGCTGCTTCACGATGTGCGGCACTTTGGGCCCGGGCGAGCCGCGGAGCCGCCACCAGGCGTACTCGCCGCGAAAGGCGATTCGCTTGTAAGGCTCGAAGAAAACGCTGTCGCGGAATCCCTTGTCGGTGATTTCGCGCGTTTCGTTGATGTTCTTGCGCTTGAACATGCCAAGCGATGATATCAGCCGCGCCGAAAATTGCGCGCTGGAAATGTAGCGAGAAACGGCAGCCAGTTTCGGTCGAAGTTGCGGTGCGATTGGTATAACCTCGGCGGTCTGAGACTGGATTGGGGGCGTGCATGCAATTCTTGCGAAGAATTTCCAAAGTGAAATCACTTGCGGTGGTTGCGGGCCTGGCTGTTTCTCTTGCGGTGGCGTCGCTGGCCGTCGCGCAGCAATTCAGTCCGCAGCTTTATCAGGACATGCGATGGAGGTGCATTGGGCCGTTCCGCGGCGGACGAACGGTGGCCGCGACGGGTGTGCCCGGGGAGCCCAATCTTTTTTATATGGCGCAGGTGAATGGCGGAGTGTGGAGGAGCACGGATTACGGCGAGACGTGGAATCCGATTTTCGACGGCCAGCCGACACAATCGGTGGGCTCGATCGCGGTGGCGCCGTCGAATGCGGACATTATTTATGTGGGGAGCGGCGAAGGGTTGCAGCGGCCGGACCTTTCGGTGGGCGACGGAATTTATAAGTCGACGGACGCCGGAAAGACGTGGAAGCACCTGGGATTGCGCGACGGCCAGCAGATACCGAGGATATTGGTGGACCCGCACGATCCGAATCGCGTTTTTGTGGCGGTGCTGGGGCATCCGTACGGCGCGAACGAAGAGCGCGGCGTGTTTCGTTCGACGGACGGCGGGGAGACGTGGAAGAAGATTCTCTACAAGGATGAGAACACGGGCGCGATGGACCTGGCGTTCGACCCATCGAATTCGCAGATTATCTACGCGGATATGTGGTCCGCGCGGCAGGTGCCGTGGGAAGGCTCGCTCGAGGGCCACACGGGCGGACTTTTCAAGTCGACGGACGGCGGAGACACCTGGAAGCCTTTGACGAAGGGTTTGCCGACGAACGAGCAGGGGCTCGGGCGAATCGGCATCGGCGTCGCGCCGAGTGACGGGAATCGAATGTATGCGAATGTGGACGCCGGGCGGCTGGGCGGCATCTACCGCTCGGACGACGCCGGGGAAAGCTGGGAACGCGTGAACGATGAGGGGCGCGTGTGGGGACGCGGCGACGACTTCGCGTGGGTGCGCGTGGCGCCGGACAATAAGGACAAAATCTACGTCGTCAATACGTCGCTCTACCGGTCGACGGATGCGGGGAAAACGTTCACGGCCATCAAGGGCGCGCCGGGCGGCGACGACTATCACACGGTGTGGATCAATCCGGACAATCCGAAAATTATTCTGCTCGGCGTGGATCAGGGCGCGACGATCACGGTGAACGGCGGCGAGACGTGGAGTTCGTGGTACAACCAGCCCACCGCGCAGTTTTATCATGTGACCACCGACAATCAATTTCCCTATTGGGTCTACGGAGGGCAGCAGGAAAGCGGCTCAGTGGGCACGACGAGCCGCAGCAACTGGGGCGAGATCACGTTTCACGATTGGAATCCGGTGGGGACCGAAGAATACGGTTACGTGGCGCCCGATCCGCTGCATCCGAATTACATCTTCGGGGGCAAAGGCACTCGTTTCGATACGGTCACCGGGCAGACGCAGGATGTGTCGCCGGTGGTGATTCGCACGGGACAATACCGGTTCGTGCGCACGGCGCCGCTGATTTTTTCGGCGGCCGATCCGCATGTTCTTTATCTCGGCTCGAGCGTGGTTTTCAAAACCACGAACGGCGGGCATAGCTGGGATGTGATCAGTCCCGATCTGGCGCGGCCGGAATTCGTCTCGCCGCCGAACCTTGGCGCGCTCGCCAAAGGCAAGGGCGACGAAGGCACGCATCGCGGAGTGATCTATTCGCTGGCGCCTTCGCCGCTCGACGTCAACGTGCTGTGGGCGGGGACGGATGACGGCCTGATCTGGGTGACGCGCGACGGCGGGAAGAATTGGGCGAACGTGACGCCTCCCGATTTGACGCCGTGGAGCAAGGTGACGCAGCTCGACGCTTCGCATTTCGATACGGGGACGGTGTACGCGGCCGTGAGCCGTTTTCGCGTGGACGATTTGCATGCGTACATTTACGCGACGCACGACGGCGGGAAGACGTGGCAGAAAATCACGAGCGGCCTGCCCGACAACGCAGCCGTCAACACGGTGCGCGAAGATCCCGTGCGCAAAGGGTTGCTATTCGCGGGAACCGAGCGAGCGATTTGGGTTTCGTTCAACGACGGCGATTCGTGGCAGTCGTTGCAGTTGAATCTGCCGGCGACGTCGGTGCGCGACCTGGTGATCCACGGCGACGATGTTGTGGTGGGAACGCACGGGCGTTCGTTCTGGATTCTGGACGACATTACGCCGCTGCGGCAGATCAATCGCGATCTTGCGAGCTCGGACGCGGTGCTGTTCAAGCCGGGAACAGCGTATCGCGTTCGGCGCGACATCCATCCGGACACGCCGCTGCCGCCGGAAGTTCCCGCGGGGAAGAATCCGCCCGACGGCGCGATTTTCGACTACTACTTGAAATCGAATGCGACGGCGGCCGTAAAGCTTACGGTTATGGATTCGAGCGGAAAGATCGTGCGCAGCTTTGCGAGCACTGACAAGCCGGAAGTGACGTGGGAGCAGCTCGCCAAGGAAGTGAACGTGCCGCTGTATTGGATTCGGCCTCCTCAGATTCTTTCGGCGGAAGCGGGAATGCACCGCTTCGTGTGGGACCTGCACACGCCTCCGCCGGGCTCCGTGTTTCACGATTATCCGATTTCCGCGATTCCGCACGACACGCCGCGGTATCCGCTGGGCGCCGGGGTTCTGCCGGGAACTTATACGGTGAGGCTTGAGGCGGGCGGCCAACCCATCACGCAACAATTCGAAGTGAAGATGGACCCGCGCGTCACGACTCCGGCGGACGGCCTCGCCGGGCAGTTCGAGCTTGCGACGAAGATTTGCGACGGGATGAATTCGAGCTACGCGTCGCTCGAGCAGGTGCGCGCCGTGCGGGTGCAGTTGAAGGACGCTCGCGGACCGCGCGCCGAAAGGTCCGCTTGCCGATGCGATTGCTGCGCTCGACAAGAAAGTGGCGGGCTTCGAAGGATCGGCGCAACGATTCGGGCCGCAGGCTGCGGCGCAAGCCTAGCTTCGCAAGGTTGAACGGGCAATTCGGGCAGTTGCTCTCGTTCGTCGACAGCGCGGACACGCCGCCGACCGAACCGGCTCAGCAGGCTTTCGCGAGCGTGCAAAGCTCGGCGGCGGATCTGGCTAAGAATTGGGAAGAGGTGAAATCGAAGGATATCGCCGCGCTGAACGAGCAACTGCGGAATGCGAAGCTGCCGGCGATCAATCTTGCGGCCGTGATCGCGCCTGGCTGACGAAGCGGAGGGCGACGACGAGCCGTGATTGGTGATTGGGGAGTGAGTAGTGATTGGTGAGTCGGCGAAATTCCCGCGGCTAAAGCCGGGGAATTGAGCGGCTTTTCCGAGCGCTGAAGCGCTCCTTCCTGCTAAAGCAGGGGGCTCCCACAATACGCGAGAGGCTTCCGTTCTAGGTCAGTTTGTCGATTTTGGCGGCTAGGATGAAGTCGCTTTCGGTGAGGCCGTTGATCTTGTGGGTCCAGGTGGTGACTTCGGCTTTGCCCCACGAGAGCAAAATATCGGGGTGATGTCCCTGCTCTTCGGCGATGCCGCCCACTTTGTTCACGAAGGCCAAGCGCCTGCTTAAAATCGGGGAACGTGAATGTCGCGGGTGATGTGGTGGCCGCTGACCACCTTCCATTGCGGCACTTGCTTCGAGAGTGCGTCGAGTTCGGCGCCCGCGAGCGGCGGCACTCCTCCTTTGCACGGGACGCAGGTTTTGCTGGCGAGATCGGCCATAGGTGTCTCCTAGGTCAAATTCTACAGGAAACCGCTGGGGTGCGCCTGGGAAATCGAGTTGCTTCCGAGTTCTTCGTTTGGCCAATGGAGTCGTTGCGATGGAATTGTTGCAGCCGGGGAGCTATAGGCCCCCCGGCTGCGGCTGGGTCTAGATCGGTCAGGTCAGGAAATCGGCACGCGCTGAACGCCGGCGAACATTTTGTCGAGGGGATTCGCGCTCCCGCTCTCGTCGAGGTAAAGCGTCATGTTGAGATTCTGCAAGTACAACCCTTCGAGCGTTCAGCGCCCGAGGTCCGGGGCCGTGCCGCACCAGCACTACGCTCTGGCCGGAGTCCGAAGGCTTAGTTACGATGCGGGCCGTCAGCACTACGTCGCTTCCTTCGCGGTGAATCATGACGATCTTTCTGGTTCCTTCCGTTTTCACCGCGAGAGTATATTGACCCGGCGTCAATTTATTTCCGCCGCACTGCACCTGGTAGGGCAGTGAAAAATTGCCCTGGAAATCCACTTTCGCCGGCTGGGCCGGGAGCGACGGGCGCCATATCTTTCGATTCGAAGTAATCAGGCGCGATTTCCGACTGCGCGTGAGTGGTGGCCGGCCAGAAACAGGCGAGCAGCGAGCCCCGCGAGGATCCAGGTGGTTTTCATCATAGCGTTTTTCATCAGAATCTCCTTTCCGCTGGTCGTTAAGGGCAAATCAGGGGCCAAACGTCCGAAATCGAGCGAAGCCGCGGCTCATCTCTTTTGGAATGTGAGGATTGCAATCGCCGGATTCCTCGGGGGCACGGGTCAAGCCCTTGAGAGATTGTGTTGAATAAACCAACGACTGTTGAGAAAGTCAACGCACAGGAGAAGGCAGCGGCGCTACGAAAGGGTCGGAACTCAGGACTTGCGAGGGGCGGCTGCGGCGCGGGCGTCTACATATTCGCGGACGAAGGCTGCGAATCGCCTTTTCGAGCTTCACGACGATGGGGCCGGGCGCGGATGCGATCTTGCGGCCGTTGATTTCGCCCACGGCGATCATGCTGCGATTCGTGGACGAGATGAAAACTTCGTCGGCGGCGTAGAGATCGTCGGGACGAAGGACGCGCTCTTCTACGGGCACGCCTGATGCCGCGCCAATCTCGAGCAGAACGCCGCGCGTGATGCCTTCGAGGCATCCCGAGTCGAGCGGCGGAGTGGCGACGCGGCCGTTGCGCGCGCAGAAAATGTTCGCGGCGGTGCACTCGGCCACTTCGCCTCGCTCGTTGAGCAGCACGACTTCGTCGCAACCGGCCTGCTGCGCCTCGTAGAGATTCCAGACGTTGTTGAGCCACGAAGTGACTTTCACGCCGGCAAGGGGCGAAGCGGCGTGGCGTCCTTGCTCGCGCAGAGCCAGGCGGGCGGGTTCGCGGTACGACGGCAAATCCGCGGAATATAGAATCAAATCGACTTTCGGGAAATTTTCGTCGCTGCGCCAGAAGCCCACCTGATTGTAGACGGCATAAATGCGCGCGCAGCCTTCGACCACCTTGTTGGCGCGAAGGACTTCGCTTAATTGCGCTTGGACCGCTTCGGGCTGAAAAGGAAACGGGCAGTGGGTGCGCGCGGCGTCGCGAACGAGGCGCTTCCAGTGGCGCTCGAAGGCAAAGGGAATCGCCTTGCGTAATGCGGACCGTGGTGAACAGGCCCCAGCCGTTCAGCAGGCCGGCCTGGCCCGGCGAGAGCCGCACCTCTTCGATGGGCAGGACGCGGTCATTGTGAAAGACGAAGCGATGAATCATGCCATTCCTCGAAGGCTGAAACATTCTAGCGCAGAAAGTGCGACGCGAGCATTACGGAACGAACGGGCCGACCGGCAAGATCACTCCAGGGGCTTGTTTTCTTTATTGCGCTCCTCTGCTTGCTCCACTTCTATCCAAGTGTCAATGGAAGTGAGATCGGCTTCGGTTGCTTTTCTCCCGAGATCCCGTTTGATTTTGCGTCGCATCCGGAGGCCAATAACCCAAGCTGACGCTGACGCATAGATGATGATTATCGTGGCGAGCTCGTATCTACCGACCCGCCAAGGTGCTCCGAACACGGGACCGAAGAAGAACACGAGAGTTGCGATCGACAGAACCGCGCCTAGCAGTCGCTTCAGGAAGAGTGTCACGGTCTTGGCCGTTCCCTTGAGATTTCGTGTTGAGGGTAGTGCAATCGTTGGTGGCTGGCAAGTATTGCGTCGGTTCGAATGCGGCCTCGAATCGGACTGCTGATGAGGTCGCGTAATCGGAAACTCATGCAGAAAGAGGCACTTCTGCGGGTGTAATTCCTCGCGATTGCGGCTAGAATGTCCCGTTTGAAATTCGAGTTCGTGCGAGCTATTGTAACGCGGCTCTTCACTCGATCCGCGTTTCGCGTCTTGTTTGACTGAAAGAGGAATGATCGAATGATTGTCGGTGTACCGCGAGAGAGCTTTCCAGGCGAGCGGCGCGTGTCGCTGGTCCCCGGCGTGATTCCCAACCTCAAGAAGGCGGGCCTGGACGTTGTTGTGGAGAAGAACGCGGGGATCGAGGCCGGCTACCCGGATGCGGATTATGCGGCGAAGGGCGGGAAGATTCTTGACGATCGTGCCGAGGTTTTCCGCACCGCCGACGTCATCGTGCAGGTTCTGTGCTACGGCTCGAACGACCAGACCGGCAAAGCCGACGTTCCCCTGTATCGCCGGGACCAAATTCTCATCGGATTTCTGCGGCCGCTGGGCGCGCTCGATACGATTCAGGATATTGCCCGCGCGGGCGTGACTTCCTTTAGCGTCGAGCTGATGCCGCGCAGCACGCGCGCGCAGAGCATGGACGCGCTTTCGTCGATGGGCACGATTTGCGGCTACAAGGCCGTGCTGATTGCCGCGGACACGCTGCCGCGAATTTTTCCGATGCTGACGACGGCCGCGGGCACGATCACGCCGGGTCGCGTTCTGGTGATCGGGGCCGGCGTGGCGGGCTTGCAGGCGATCGCGACGGCGCGGCGGCTTGGCGCGGTCACGTCGGCGTACGACATGCGCCCTGCCGCGAAGGAGCAGGTGCAGAGCCTCGGCGGACGGTTCGTCGAGTTGCCGATCGAGGCCAAGGATGCGCAGGACGCCGGCGGCTACGCGCGCGCGCAGGACGAATCGTTTTATAGGCAGCAGCGCGAGTTACTCGGCCGCGTGGTGGCGGAAAACGATGTGGTGATCACGGCGGCGGTGATTCCGGGGAAGAAATCGCCGATCCTGGTCACGGCGGACATGGTGGCGAAGATGGCGCCGGGCTCGGTGATCGTGGATTTGGCGTCGGAGCGCGGCGGAAATTGCGAACTCACGAAAATCGGCGAGAAGGTGGTGGCGCACGGCGTGACCATCATCGGCTGGTCGAACCTGGCGAGCACCGTGCCGCACGACGCGAGCCAGATGTACGCGCGCAATCTGACTTCGTTTCTCACGCACATCGTCAAGGACGGCAAGCTGCTGCTCGACGCGAAGGACGATATTGTGCACAGCACGCTCGTGACGCAGGGCGGCGAAGTGGTGAATCCGCGCGTGCGCGAATTTTTCTCGATGCCGGCGCTGGCGGCGCAAACGTAGGAGGAAACGAATGCCTTCGGACTTCATCTCGAATCTTTTTGTGTTCATCCTGGCGGGGTTCGTCGGGTTTGAGGTCATCAAGCGCGTCTCGCCGCTGCTGCACACGCCGCTGATGTCGCTGACGAACGCGCTGGATGCGATCGTCGTCGTGGCGGCGATTATCATCGCGGGCAAGCATGAGACGACGCTGTCCACGGTGCTTGGTGTAATCGCGGTGGCCGCTTCGTTCAGCAACATGGTGGGCGGTTTCCTGATCACCGACCGAATGCTGCGCATGTTCAAGACGGGCAAATCCAAAAAATCATGAGCGGATTCTCTCCCGAGCAGCTCATCGACTTCACGTACCTGGTTGCAGCCGTTCTGTTCGTGCTGTCGCTGAAGTGGCTGAGTTCGCCAAAGACGGCGGGACACGGAGTCCTGGCCGGCGAGATTGGTGCGGCGCTGGCGGTGGGCGCCACGCTCTTCAATCCGGAACTGGTGGAGTACAAGTGGATCGTCATCGCGCTGATCGTCGGCGCTGGCGTGGGCATTCCGCTGGGCATGGTTCACATGACGGCGGTGCCGCAGCGGACGGCGCTGAGCCACGCGTTTGGCGCGCTGTCTGCGACGATGATCGGCATCGCCGAGTATTACGTTCAGGCGCCTAACGTGGCTGGAGAGCGCCACGGCCGACTTGTGCTGGGCGACCCATCCGGCGATGCCCTCACCCAGGTTCAGGCGGACGGCGCCGATCTCGGCGTCGTGGGGCAGTTGGGATGCGCGCAGTACGATGTCTCCGGTTTCATGATCAGGCAGATAGACCAGACAGGCATCGCAGGCCGTCACCTCTACCGTGATGGCGACGAGCTCCTGCAACATATCATCGATCGAAAGACCGGAGCTGACGATTCGGCTTGTGCGATGCAGGATGGCAACTTGCCATGTGGCTGCGTCGTTTTCGGGTCTGTGCATATTCTGCTCACAACTCTCCGCCGGCCCCATGCGGGTTTTAGCTGGTACTAAGGAGAGTAAAGGGAAGTGCCGGGGAAGGCCAATTGAAAGTTCTTATCCTGTCCATAACCATAGATATATACGCGTGGGCGAAATGATTACTGAAGCGGTTATCGCGGCGATAAGGAAAATGAATTGGACTCTGGGCTGAGATCCATCGTATTGTCTAGCTCTACACAGGAGCAAGTAGCTGGCGCCCGAGACCGACGCCGAAGCTGAGTGCTCCTTCCAGATCGGCGCAGCGCTGTAGCTTGCGTTTATTTGACCCGCTCCATGTCCGAGCAAAATGTCCCAGCCCGCTTTACGCGGCAGGGCCAATCCCTCTACTACATTCACCGCACCGAATGACGAGGCGCGGTGTACCCACATCTCACTCGGGATGCCGGGATAGGTTTACTCACAGCATGAAGCAAGTGACGAACTCTTATACAGGAGCATACAAATGGCGAGAAGAAGCATTGCGATCTACGGCAAAGGCGGAATCGGAAAGTCCACAACGACCCAGAACACGGTAGCGGCACTGGCCGAGATGGGCAAAAAGATCATGGTGGTCGGATGCGACCCCAAGGCGGATTCGACCCGCTTGCTGCTTGGCGGCCTGGCGCAGAAGACGGTGCTCGACACGCTGCGTGATGAAGGTGACGAAGTCGATCTGGCCGATGTGCTTCGCCCAGGATATGGCGATGTGAAATGCACCGAGTCGGGCGGACCAGAGCCGGGCGTGGGATGCGCAGGCCGCGGCATCATCACATCGATCAACCTGCTGGAACAGCTCGGCGCCTATGAGGCGGAGCTCGACTACGTCTTTTACGACGTGCTCGGTGACGTGGTTTGCGGCGGTTTCGCAATGCCGATCCGCGAAGGCAAGGCGCAGGAGATCTATATTGTGTGCTCGGGCGAGATGATGGCGATGTATGCGGCCAATAACATCTCAAAGGGCGTTCTGAAATTTGCGCAGGCCGGCGGCGTACGCCTCGGTGGTCTTATCTGCAACAGCCGCAATGTGGACAACGAAAAAGAGATGATCGCCGAGTTTGCCCGCAAACTGGGCACGCAAATGATTCACTTCATACCCCGTGACAATGACGTGCAGCGTGCCGAGATCAACCGCAAGACGGTGATCGACTGGCGTCCAGATGCGCCGCAGGCTGACGAGTACCGCGCTCTGGCCAAGGCGATTGATGGGAACACAAAGTTCGTGATCCCGACGCCGCTGCCGATGGATGACCTGGAAAAGCTGCTGCTTGACTTCGGTCTGATCGAAGGTGTTCCTCCGGGCACGGAAGTCGCGGTCTAGCCGCCGGCAACTTGACCTGAGGCAAAACAAATACGCCCGATGAGGGCCAGCCACAGATTTGGAGTGAGCTATGTCGAAAGATCCGCGCGTTGTCAAAGAAGAATTGATTCAGATCTATCCGAAGAAGCTTCGCCAGAAGCGCTCCGAGCAGATCGTTGTAACGGAACATCGTGAAGACGGCAGCGTGCCGGAGATTAAGGCGAATGTGCGCAGCAGCCCTGGCATCATTACCCAGCGCGGCTGTACCTATGCCGGTTGTAAGGGCGTGGTCATTGGCCCCAGCCGCGACATTCTCAGCATTGTGCATGGCCCCATCGGGTGCAGCTTCTATGCCTGGCTGACCCGGCGCAACCAGACGCGTCCGGCTTCGCTGGACGACCCGAATTTCATGAACTACTGCCTGTCCACGGATATGCAGGAAGAAAACATTGTGTTCGGCGGCGAGAAGAAATTGAAGGAAGCGGTGAAAGAAGCCTTCAACTCTTCAAGCCCAAGGCGATCGCAATCTTCTCGACCTGCCCGGTCGGGCTGATTGGCGACGACGTGCACGCAGTGGCGCGGGAGATGAAGGCCGAGCTTGGCATCAACGTCTTCGGCTTCAGCTGCGAAGGCTACCGTGGCGTAAGCCAGTCGGCGGGACATCACATCGCCAACAACGGTGTGTTCAAGCACATCATTGGCAATAACGAAACGCCGCACGAAGAGAAGTTCAAGATCAACATGCTGGGCGAGTACAACATCGGCGGTGATGGTTTTGTGCTGGAAGACATCCTGTCTCGCTGCGGCATCACTCAGATCGCGACCTTCAGCGGCAACTCGACGTATGAGACGATGGCGAACGCGCACACTGCGGATCTGAACATCGTCATGTGCCACCGTTCGATCAACTACGTCGCCGAGATGATGGAGAAGCGCTTCGGAATTCCGTGGATGAAGGTGAACTTCATCGGCGCCGAGGCTTCGGCGAAGTCGCTGCGCAGGCTCGGCGAGTACTTCGAGGACGCGGAGCTGAAGGAGCGCATCGAGAAGGTGATCGCCGAGGAAATGGCGACAGTGGAGGCGACGCGCGCCATTGTCAAAGCTCGCTGCCAGGGCAAAGACGGCGATGCTGTTTGTGGGCGGCTCACGCGCGCACCACTATCAGCAGCTGTTCAGCGAGATCGGCATGAAGACGATCGCGGCGGGGTATGAATTCGGCCACCGCGACGACTACGAAGGCCGCAACGTGCTGCCCGGATTGAAGGTGGATGCGGACAGCAAGAACATTGAGGAACTCGATGTGGTTCCCGATCCGGAGCGCTATCGAGCAAGGAGAACTCCGGAGCAGTTGGCGAAGCTCGAAGCGATGAGCGAGATGGAGTTCCGCGACTACGTGGGCATGATGCCGGAGATGGACGACGACGTACTGGTCATCGACGACCTGAGCCATCATGAAACCGAAAAGCTGCTGGAGATTTATAAACCTGACATCTTCTGCGCCGGCATCAAGGAGAAGTTTGGGGTGCAGAAGATGGGCATTCCCTGCAAGCAACTGCACAGCTACGACTACGGTGGGCCGTATGCGGGCTTCAAAGGGGCGATTAATTTCTTCAATGACATCGACCGCATGGTGAACATGAAGATCTGGGCGTATGTGACCCCGCCGTGGGAGGCCGGCGGAGAAGTTTGCCGTAGTAGCCGCGGATTAGAGATCGTACTCGAATAGCTCAGCCAGGACAGATACTGCTCAGCGAGCAGAAAGGGAATGCTTTATGCTTTTGCGACACACTACAGATGAGGTTGTGGAACGTACCGCACTTACGGTGAATCCGGCGAAGACTTGCCAGCCGATTGGCGCGATGTACGCTGCACTGGGGCTGCACAACTGCCTTCCGCACAGCCACGGATCACAAGGCTGCTGCTCCTATCACCGCAGCACGTTGACGCGCCATTACAAGGAACCGGTGATGGCGGCGACCAGTTCGTTCACTGAAGGCACGTCGGTCTTCGGCGGACAGGCGAATCTGCTGCAGGCGATTCAGACCATCTTCGGCGTCTATAACCCGGACGTGATTGCCGTACACACCACGTGCCTGTCGGAGACGATCGGCGATGACCTGGTGCAGATCGTGGCCAAAGCCGTCGGCGAAGGTAAGGTGCCGGAAGGCAAGCACGTGATTCATGCCAGCACGCCGAGCTATCAGGGCTCGCACGTTACCGGCTTTTCCAGCATGACAAAGGCGATGGTCACTCACTTTGCCGATCCAGAGGCGGAGAAGAAGAATCAGGTCAATCT
The DNA here is from genome assembly GCA_963788345.1 of uncultured Acidobacteriota bacterium. GTDB lineage: Bacteria > Acidobacteriota > Terriglobia > Acidiferrales > UBA7541 > Palsa-295. The sequence goes on from CAWBGW010000079.1 coordinate 96,108, forward strand.
GATTCCGGGATGGGTAGAGCCTTCCGACATGCGCGAGCTGAAATGCCTGGCACACAAGATGGGCATTGAAGTTGTGATGTATCCGGACACGTCAGACGTGCTGGATCTGCCGCACACTGGCAAGCACGAGTTCTATCCCAAGGGCGGTACCACGGTCGAGCAGGTACGTAGCTCGGGCGGCAGCATTGGAACCCTGGGACTTGGGCTTTCCGGCTCCTCGGCAGCGGTGAATGCACTGACGAAGAAATGTGCGGTGGCGGGCGAGACGCTGGAGCTGCCGATTGGCTTGCAGGCCACCGACCGCTTCATCGACCGTTTGCGCACGATGGCTGGAGTGAAGGTTCCCGACTCGATCACCGATGAGCGCGGACGGCTGCTCGATGTTATCTCCGACATGCATCAGTACCTTCACGGCAAGCGGGTTGCGCTGTTTGGAGACCCGGACCAGTTGGTTTCGCTGAGCTGAGTTCTTGACCTTGTTGGATATGAAGCCGGTATATCTCGTGACCGGCACGCCGGCGATGACTGGCGAAAAGTTTGCGTCGTTTGAGGCACGCGTGCGGCAGGCTCTGGGTGGCAATGTTCCGGAGGCGAAGATAAAGGCCGGAGCTCAGGCTGATATGTACCTGATGCATCAGTGGATCAAGCAGGAATCGGTGGACGTGCTGATCGGCAACACCTACGGCAAGTACATTGCGCGCGATGAAGACATTCCCTTCGTGCGCCACGGCTTTCCGATCATGGACCGGGTGGGACATTCCTACTTCCCGACGGTCGGTTACGACGGCGCGATGCGGTTGCTGGAAAAGATCCTGGGAGTGTTAATGGATCGCCAGGATCGCGATGCTCCCGAGGAGCGCTTTGAGTTGACGATGTAGCTTACGGCTCCCACCTTCGCAGCAAAAGAGGCGGCGAAGGTGGGGCGTCCCCAGATTCAATTCGAGTGCTTTAGTTCAACAAGGAAAACGCGATGGCGGATATTTTACGGGAGCGCGAGCGGCAGGTGTACCGGAAGGGTCAGGAGCAGACCTTCCAGCTCGACTGCGAGAAGCAGAGCGTTGCGGGTTCGGTGAGCCAGCGCGCCTGCGTCTTCTGCGGCTCGCGCGTCGTGCTGTATCCCATCGCCGACGCTTTGCACATTGTGCATGGGCCGATCGGCTGCGCCTCCTACACGTGGGACATTCGCGGAGCGCTGTCGTCGGGGCCGGAGCTGCACCGGCTCAGCTTCTCGACCGACATGCAAGAGCTGGACGTGGTGCACGGCGGCGAGAAGAAGTTGCACGCCGCGCTCTGCGAACTGATCGATGCACACCAGCCGAAGGCGGCGTTTGTCTACGCCACCTGCATCGTGGGAGTGATTGGCGACGATGTGGAAGCCGTGTGCAAGCAGGTGAGCTCGGAAAAAGGTATTCCGGTGCTCGCGGTGCACTCGGAGGGTTTCAAGGGGACGAAGAAGGACGGCTATAAGGCGGCCTGCGATGCACTGCTGCAACTGATCGGAACCGGCTCGACTGAAGGCATCAGCCCGATGAGCATCAACATCCTGGGCGACTTCAACCTGGCGGGCGAGACCTGGATGATCCGCAAATATTACGAGCGCATGGGCGTGCAGGTGGTCTCCTGCATCACCGGCGACGGGCGGATCGATGATATCCGGCGCGCTCACGGCGCGGCGCTGAACGTGGTGCAGTGCTCGGGCTCGATGACGCACCTGGCCAAGCAGCTGAAAGAAAAATATGGGATTCCATTCATTCGCGTCTCCTACTTCGGCGTGGAGGACATGTCGAAGTCGCTCTACGACGTGGCGCGCCACTTCAAGAATCGGGAGATGTTGAAGCGCACGCAGGAGATGGTTCGCGAAGAGCTGGAGCGGATTATGCCGGTAATTGCCGATTACCGGAAGGTGCTGGAAGGCAAGCGCGCGGCGATCTATGTGGGAGGAGCGTTCAAGGCGTTTTCGCTGGTTGCAGCGCTGCGCCTCCTGGGAATGACGACGGTGATGGTGGGCTCGCAGACGGGCAACAAAGACGACTACGAGCAACTGCGAGAGCTGTGCGACGAGGGCACGATCATCGCCGACGACTCAAACCCGCTGGAGCTTTCAAGCTTCCTCGAAGAAAAAGATGTGGACGTATTTATCGGCGGGGTGAAGGAGCGCCCCATCGCCTACAAGCTCGGCATTGGATTCTGCGATCACAACCACGAGCGCAAGGAAGCGCTGGCCGGATTTGAGGGCATGGTGAACTTTGCGCGCGAGGTGCATGGCAGCGTGATGAGCCCGGTGTGGCAGCTGACTCCGCGCAAACGCGGCAACTCGCTGGAGGTGGTGAAATGAGTTCGCCGGCCCGCTGACGACAAAGCGCATACCAAAGCACGACACCGCGTCCCAACTGGGTTTCCACGCGCAACCCCTGCAAGGCCTGCGCTCCGCTGGGAGCGACGCTGGTGATGCGCGGCATCGAAGGCGCTCTTCCTTTTCTGCACGGCTCGCAGGGCTGCGCGACCTATATGCGGCGCTACATCATCAGCCATTTCCGCGAGCCGATGGACATTGCGACCTCGGGCTTCAGCGAGGCGACGACGATCTTCGGCGGCGGAGCGAATCTGCGGCAGGGGCTGGACAACGTGACCTCGCAATACCATCCGACGCTGATCGGAATTGCGACCACCTGCCTGACGGAGACAATCGGCGAGGACATGCACGGGCTGCTGCATGAGTATCCGGAAAAGTGCGCGGGAGCCGAAAGGCCGGTGCTGGTGCATGTCTCGACGCCGAGCTACAGCGGCACGCACATCGATGGCTTCCACGACGCGGTGCGCGCGGTGGTTGAGCAACTGGCCGAGGCCGGTGCGACTGAGCGCACAGCCACGTGAATCTGTTTCCCGGAATGGTTTCGGCCGAGGATCTGCGCTTTGTAAAGGAAGTGGCCGCGGATTTTGCGATGCCGGCGACGCTGTTTCCGGATTATTCGGAGACGCTCGACGGCGAGTCGATGGAGAAGTACAGCAAGATTCCCGAGGGCGGCACGACGATTGCGGCGCTGCGCGCGAGCGGCCTCGGCGGCGGCCAGCATCGAGTTCGGACGGACGTTGCGCAACGAAGGCGACGGCGGCATCGTTTCTGCAGGAGCGCTTCGAAGTGCCCGCGAAGCGGATCGGGTTGCCCATCGGGGTTCAGGAGAGCGACGCGTTCTTTGCGGCGATGGAGGAGCTGAGCGGACACGAGACTCCGGCAAAAGTATCAACGGGAGCGCGGACGGCTGGTGGACGCCTACGTGGACGGGCACAAGTATCTGTTCGGCAAGCGGGCCATTGTGATTCGGCGACGAAGACATGGTGGTGGGACTGGCGTCATTCCTGGCGGAGACCGGAGTGGTTCCGGTGCTGTGCGCCTCGGGCGGCAAGAGCGGCGCCTGGCTGGCAGCATTGCGGAGGTTACCAGCCATGTGCGCGAAGCCGGTGACGGTGCGCGACGGGGTCGACTTCATGACCATGGCCGAAGAAGTGGAGTGGAAGGAGATGAAGCCGGACTTCGTGATCGGCAAGCAGCAAGGCGGCAAAGCTGGCGCGCGCGCTGGGCGTGCCGCTGATCCGGGTTGGCTTCCCGATTCACGACCGCATGGGAGGACAACGGATTCTGCATCTTGGCTACCAGGGTGCGCAGCGACTGTTCGATCTCATCGTCAACACCCTGCTGGAAGTGAAGCAGGACTCGATCTCAATCGGCTACAGCTATTTATAAGAGGTGCACACGATGGCACTGGACCTGACCCAACATCCTTGTTTCAACGCGGACGTTCGTCACACCACGGGGCGGATTCATCTGCCGGTGGCGCCCAAGTGCAACATCCAGTGCAACTATTGCGATCGCAAGTTCGATTGCATGAACGAGAGCCGCCCTGGAGTGACCAGCGCGGTGCTGGAGCCGAAGCAGGCGCTGGCCTACCTGGATAAGGTGCTGGAGCGCGTTCCGCAGTTGAAGGTGGTGGGCATCGCCGGACCGGGCGACCCGTTTGCCAGTCCGGATGAGACGATGGAGACCCTGCGGCTGGTGCGCGAGAAGTATCCCGAGATGCTGCTCTGCGTGGCCAGCAATGGGCTGAACGTGGAGCCCTATGCCGAGGAGCTGGCGAAGCTGCAGGTGAGCCACGTGACGATCACGGTGAACACGGTCGATCCGGAGATCGGCGCGAAGATTTACTCATGGGTGCGCGATCACAAGACGATTTACCGCGGCGAGGCGGCGGCGCGGCTTCTGCTGGAGCGCCAGCTTGCGTCGATCAAGGCGCTGAAGGCGGCGGGCGTGACCCTGAAGGTCAACACGATCCTGGTGCCGGGGATCAATGACGACCATGTGGAGGTGGTGGCCGAGGAGATGCGCGCGCTGGGCGCCGACATCATGAACTGCATCCCGCTGTACCCGGTGGCGGACACGCCGTTTGCCGAGATCGGCGAGATGCCGCCCGCTGGCGGTGAAGGAGATTCGCGCCAAGGTTGCCGAGCTGCTGCCGCAGATGGAGCATTGCACGCGCTGCCGGGCGGACGCGGTGGGGATGCTGGGCGCAGGATCAGTCTTCGGAATTTGTCACCCTGATGCAGGACTCCGCGAACGGATTGCTCGATGACCGCACGGGACGCCCCTATGTGGCGGTGGCGAGCATGGAAGGCATTCTGATCAACCAGCACCTGGGCGAAGCGGAGCAACCTCTGGATCTTCGAGTACGACGAGAGTCAAGCCGAAGCTGGTGGAGATGCGCGAGGCTCCCGAGCCGGGCGACGGAAGTCTGCGCTGGCGCGAACTGGCGGCGACGATTGCCGATTGCCATTCGATCCTGGTCAGCGGAGTGGGCAGCGTTGCCGCGCTGGATTCTGGAACAAAGCGGCCTGCGCGTGATCGAGGCCTCCGGGCTGATCGCGCAGGCGATGGAGAGTCTGCATCGCAGCGGAGACGTTCCGGCGGCGATGAAGAAGCAGTTCAAGTCCTGCGGAAGTCAGCTCGGGCTGCCAGGGCAGCGGCACGGGATGTTCTTAATAAACACCTAAAGAAGGAGAACGTTCAATGCAGAAACCGACTCACCACATTTTAGTTTGTGCCAGCTTCCGCGTAGGCGGAGAGAGCCAAGGGCATGTGTCACAAGAAGGATTCCGCAGCAGCTGCTGCCCTACATCGAGACGGAGCTGAGCGACCGCGGCATGGAAGACGTGATGGTCTCCAGCACGGGCTGCATGAGCCGCTGCGATAACGGGCCGCTGATGGTGGTCTATCCGGCAGGATCCTGGTACGGCGAGGTGAACGAAGAGAAGATCGACACGATTCTGGATGCGCTGACAGGAAGGCAAGGAAGCCACCGATCTGCTGTTGTAGCTGTAAGGTAGATGAGCCCGGTTGCGTTGACGGCTCGTCCGAGCGAGCCATGATGAGCGAACCAAGAGTGCGAATCATCGACTGCACGCTGCGCGACGGCGAACAGGCGCCGGGCGTAGCGTTCAGCCGCGCCGAAAAACTTGCCATCGCACGGACGCTGAGCGATGCGGGCGTGCCCGAGCTGGAGTGCGGCATTGCCGCCATGGGCGAAGCCGAGCGCGAGGACATCCGCGCCCTCATCGGGCTTGGGCTTCCGGTACGGCTGACCGGCTGGAGCCGGGCGCGCGAGTCCGACGTGGACGCCACCGCCAGCTGCGGGCTGGAGGCGATTCACATTGCGTTTCCCACTTCGGCGATTCAGCTTGCCTCGATCGGCAAGACGCAGAGCTGGGTGATGTGGGAGTTGCAGAAAATTGTCGCGGTATGCGCGCGAGCGCTTTGCCTGGGTCTCGGTGGGGGCGCAGGATGGGACGCGCACCTCGCCGGAATTTCTGCGGGAGTTTGTCAGCGCGGCCGCGGCGATGGGGGCGCATCGGGTTCGGATCGCGGACACGGTTGGCATCTGGAACCCGCTGCAGACGGCGGCGGCGATGTCCGAGCTGCGCGAAGCGGCCGGCGAGGCGTCGCTGGAGTTTCACGGCCACAATGACCTGGGCATGGCCACGGCCAATACCATTGCGGCCATACAGTCCGGATGCGGGAGCATCAGCGTCACCGTGGCCGGACTAGGCGAGCGCGCCGGCAATGCCGCGCTGGAGCAGGTTGCGATGGCGATGCGGCACTCGTTGGGGGTGGAGCCGGGGATCGATTGCCGCGCGCTGCAGGGCCTCTGCGAGCTGGTTGCGCGGGCCTCGGCGCGCGCCATTCCGGCGTGCCAGCCCATCACCGGAGAGGCGATTTTCCAGCACGAATCGGGGATTCACTGCCATTCGCTGATGAAGGACCGGCAGAGCTTCGAGCCGTTTTCCGCCGCGGAACTGGGGCGAATCACACCGGAGTTTGTCATCGGGCGGCACTCGGGATCGGAGAGCGTGCTGCAGGCTCTGTCGCGGCTTGGAGTCAAGACCACGCGGAGCGTTGCCAATCGCATGCTGCCCGAGATCCGGCAGCGCTCGGTTGTGAAGAAGTCGCCGCTGAGCGATGAGGAACTGATGCAGATCTTTCGCGGGACGCTGGTCGAGCAGGACGGGTACCGGCGGCTGACTGTCACGCGAAACAATGGCACCGCATCAGCGATAGCAGTAAAGCAAATATAAGCGGGACAGAGAACTCATAAGGAGACGAACAAGCATGTTCAATCTGGTGGCAATCAATCTTCCCGATGCACATAAGAAAGTATGCCCAGCATTGTCACAAAGAAAAATGCCCGAACGAGGGGCGCTATCAGATTTACGCCGACATCGACGAGCAGGGACTGCCGGACTGGGAGGGAAAGCCGATCTGCTCCCACCATCTGGTGGAGGAGTCCCGGCATCGTCCGGAGATCGTCATGTCGCTGATCGATATGCTGATCGATACGCTGGAGCAGCACCGTCTGTTTCCGGAAGCGCACCCGCCGGCGATGCCAGGCCGCCGGCAGGTGATTCAATTCCACAGCAAGCAAACAGAATAGCCGGAGCAAGCGTAAGCAGGGCGCAGCCTGCAGTTTTGTCTGCGCCCGACTGGCTGTTCTGAGCATCCTTTTCTTCTTCTCCAAGGTTAGGTTTTGCGAGAGCACACCTTCGGCTTCGAATCCATTCCTAGAATAGCCGTGATTAAATCTTCTTGTCGGCCGCGACGTTCGAGGCATTTATGATGATCATCCAACTTGCCAAGGCCGGTAACGCCTGGATGAACCCTGGTTGTGGGCGAAAAGCGGTCATGTACAATTAGCTGCTCGTTCAAAATTCAGCTTGCAAGGCGAATGAAAGAATGCGGATCAGTGGGGTAGCGACGGCATTTCCCAAATACTGTTTCAGCCAGCGAGAAGTAGCGGAGGCGCTGAAGTCGCAGTGGGAAGACAAGATACCGAATCCAGGAATACTGAGCCGCATGATGTCCAGCGTTGGCGTGGATCGACGTCATTTCGTGCTTCCGCTGGACTGCTATCTGCCCATGGACACCTGGGGCAAGGCCAACAATCAGTGGATTCATGCCGCCCAGGAACTAGCGGAATGCGCTCTGCTCAAGGCGCTTGAATTCGCGGGGCTGACGCTTGAGAACATCGGCGCGATTTTTTTTGTCTCGGTCACCGGAATCGCCAGCCCATCAATCGAGGCCCGGCTGATCAATCGAATCAAACTGCCTCTGAATGTAAAACGAATTCCAATCTTCGGACTTGGTTGTGTTGCCGGCGCGGCGGGGATCGCGCGGGCTGCCGATTACGTTCGAGCGTATCCGGATCAGGCGGCGGCGCTGATCTCGGTAGAGTTGTGTTCTCTCACCTGGCAAAGAGACGATCTTTCGATGGCGAATCTGATTTCTTCCGCCCTCTTCGGGGACGGCGCGGCGGCGGTCATCGTTGCTGGAGCGAACCTGAAGAGCGGTGGCCCGCAAGTGCTCGGATCCTGTTCATCGTTTTATCCCAACACGGAGGACGTGATGGGATGGGATATTTCTGAAAAGGGCTTTCGCATCGTGCTTGCGCCGAGCGTTCCGGATATGGTGTTTCAACATCTGGCGAAAGATGTTGACCGGTTTCTGGAAAGCAACCGCCTGAGAAAAGCCGACATTCATAGCTGGATCATGCATACGGGCGGGCCGAAGGTTCTGACTGCAACGGCCGCGGCGCTGGAGTTGCCGAACGGAGCGCTAGATGCTTCTTGGGCGGCGCTGCGCAATGTTGGGAACCTCTCTTCGGCCTCGGTGCTGGTGGTTCTGGAAACGTACGTACGCGAACGGCGCCCTCCCGCGGGGAGCTACTCGATTCTAGCGGCCATGGGGCCGGGATTCTGCGCGGAACTGGTGTTGTTGCGCTGGTAGGAAAGGCGGGCCATTGATCCCACAGAACACAGATCTCTTTGTGGTTGGCGGCGGCCCTGCGGGCCTTGCTGCGGGAATAACGGCGGCGCAGCGGGGATTCTCGGTAATCGTGGCTGACTCCGCGCGTCCGCCCATCGATAAGGCTTGCGGCGAAGGCATTATGCCGGACGGAGTGCTCGCGCTGCGCGGCCTTGGAGTGGATCTGGCCGGAGTTGCAGGAGCACCGTTTGAAGGGATTCGTTTTGTGGATGCGGCGGGGGGGTGCAGTGGGAGATTTGTACAGGGGGCGGGGGTTGGGGTACGGCGGGTGGTCCTACACCGGGCCTTGATGGCGAAGGCGGAAGAGGCTGGCGTGTGCCTTGCTTGGGGCACGCGGGTGGAGGCGGTCCGGCAAGGCGAAGTGGTGGCCGGGGGAAGAACACTACGGAGCAGGTTCGTGGTGTGCGCCGACGGCCAGAACTCCTCATTGCGGCAGATGGTGGGCTTGGGCGACGGAAAGGTTACCCGGCGGCGCTATGGATTCCGCAATCACTACAGGATGCGGCCCTGGTCGCGCTTCGTGGAGGTTCACTGGGCGGATTGCGGGCAGGTCTATGTGACTCCGGTGGGTGCCGAGGACGTCTGCGTCACGTTCATCACCTCGGAGCCACAGGCGCGTACGGGTTCGGAGCCGCAGAGGCGGCTGGAGGATGTGCTTCCGCAGTTCCGGGAGCTACGGGAGCGGCTGGCGGGGCAAAGTCCGAGCGACAGAACCGTCGGCGGGATGACGGTGACGCGCAAGCTGAAGACCGTAAGCCGCGGAAGGGTCGCATTGCTGGGAGATTCATCGGGCTCGTCCGACGCGATTACCGGAGATGGGTTGAGCTTGGCTTTTCAGCAGGCCGTGGCGCTGGCGGATGCGATGGTCTCCGGAGAGTTGAGCGAATACCAGAGGCGGCACGACAAGATCAGCACCTGGCCGCGCATGATGGGCAAGCTGTTGCTGGTGATGGATGACTATCCCTGGGTGCGGAGAAAGGTTTTCGAGGGTCTTGCGCAGTCGTCGGGTATGTTCGAGAGGTTGCTTGCGGTACATACGCGGAAGATTTCTCCACTGCAGCTTGGTCTGAGGGACTGCGTTTCCTTCGGATGGAATGTACTGCGCGCCTGAGGGTCTCTGAGCTGCGTTATCTGGGATTACTGGGGATGCGACTCGAAGCTGTTGTGGCGCCAGAGCTGATTTTATGCATCCACCCCTCCCCTTATATTTCCTTCCAAAAATCTGAAAACACAAGAGTTGGAGTACAGTTTCAAAGCTCTAAGGAGTCAGGGTTGAAGTCCAAGAGCCCGAGGCCGAATTCTTCTCCTAGTTTCAGGATAGCAATTCCGGGAGGCGTTTGCCTCAGTTCGGGAGAAACTGTATGTGTCTTAGAATCAGGAAGGTGGGCGGAATACGAAAGAAAGTTTGCTTGACAAGGTGCAGTTCGGGG
>CAWBGW010000080.1:0-65159 GCA_963788345.1 uncultured Acidobacteriota bacterium
CACTGGCGCCATTCAGGCTTGTGTCCACCGCTCGACACAGTTGCAAAATGCTCTAAATGACGGTGCCGCGATTCCGCAGAGGCTGAGCCCGACGCGCCGGCGAGGGACGGCGGCATCCCTCGCTGGCGCGTTGGGCTCAATTGGCCAAGTTGCGCATGGTGATTTGGCTCGTCGGCCTCATTGTTCCAGACCTTATCGGCCGATGCCCTGATGGTTTGCCATCACCGGCAGGTAGCTGTGCGTGCCCAGCGACCGCCGAATCCCCTTCAACCGATCGGATCAACGATTCCATGGAACAGCTCGCTCGTGGGACCATCTTTCGTGTGCCGTGCCGGCAGAAACCCTAGCTCCTTCCCGCGCCTTGAAGCAAAGAGCCAATCCACAGCGGCAACCGGTTGAATGGGTTGCACATTCCCGGTTGCGGCGACAGCGATTATCGGCTCCACGACCGGACTGGATATGGGGCCGTTAGGGCTGCCCGCGCCGCCTCCCGATTGGACCGTGACCGGGTGCTCCCGGTGATTGCGGCATTGGCGGTATCGGTGGCCGTTAGCGTCTGCGGTCCCGGTGTTACCAGCGTGAAGCCGTCGGCGAAGGTGTGTACGCCCTGGTCAGCGGCCACAAAGGCGTAATCGGCGGGCAATACGGCACTGGGGTCGGTGTCTGAGCTGGAGAAATACACCGTTCCCTGATAGTTGGTGTCGGTATTGCCGTAAGGGTCGAGGGCGGTGACGACCACATCGAAGGGGGTGCCCGCGTTGACGGTCGATGGGGCCGCGATAAAGAACTGGCTGGCAGGCGCCGCATCCACGGCAACGGAGCCGGAGCCGCGAATCGCGCCGTTCGCCGCGTCCCAGACCGAGAGGGTCTGCGTCCCGGCCGTGTCCAGGCTGGTGGTGAAGGTGTGCGTGCCGTTGTCGCTGGCCGAGTAGGTGTACACGATTGGCTGGGGGTAACGATCCGACTGGTAAGCGTCACGGTGCCGGCGTAAGCGGCAGCGACATTGCCGAAAGGGTCCATCGCCGTAATGGTCACGCCAAAGGGCGTGCCGGCGATGGCGGTGGGAGGAGGCACAAGGAGAAGGCCGGTGGCCGCCGAGGCCAGTACCGTTATCGTGGCAGTGCCCGAAATCGAGCTGGTCGTGGTGTCCTGGACCGTCAGCGTTTGCGTGCCGGCGGTGAAGAGCGTCACACCGCCGCTGAATGTGTACATTCCTTGGTCGCTGGAGGTGAAGGTGTAATTGGCCGGCAGCACAGCGGGGTAAGGGTCCGTGCTGCTGAAGGCCACCGTGCCGGTGTAGCTGGGGACGACATTGCCGTTGCTATCCACGGCCGTCACCGTGACATCGAATGGCGACCCAGCCGTGGCGCTAGCCGGCACGCTAAGGACGAACTGGGCAGCCGCCGGCACTGGCGAGGTGACGGTGATCGTAGCGCTGCCCGTGATGCCGCTGCTCACATCGGTAGCTGTAACCGTCTGAGTGCCTGGGGTAACGAGCGTGACTCCGCCCGGAAACGTGTGCACGCCGTTGTCGCTGGCCGTAAAGGTGTAGTTGGATGGCAGAACAACTCCGGCGGCAGTGTCGGTAGTCGCGAAAGTCACCGTACCGATGTAGCCGGGGACAACATTGCCGTTGCTATCCACGGCCGTCACCGTGACATCGAACGGAGAGCCGGCCGTGACGCTGGAGGGCGGCACTGACGATGAACTCGGCAACGGCCGGCGCCGACGAGGTGACTGTGATCGTAGCACTACTGCCCGTGATGCCGCTGACCGTGTTGGTGGCCGTGACGGTCTGGCTGCCAGCTGTGTTCAAGGTGACGCTAAAGCTCCCGGTGCCATTGCTTAGGGAGGCATTGCCGGGCAGAGCAGCCTGGCCATCACTGCTAGTGAAGTGAACCGTGCCGGTGTAGCCGACAGCCATCTGATTAAAGACATCCGCCGCCGTTACGGTCACGTCGAAGGGCACGCCGGCAGCGGCTTGGGCCGGGCACTGACATCGAAGGCACTGGCACTGGCCTGGTACGCCCCAATGTTCACGCCGCCGCTGCGCACCGACCTCCCGTTGGTCAGCCTGGCCGCGTTGGGCCGGATCGCCGTGGTTCAGCGCCGGGCTGCCGGGGAGCAGGGCGGCATGGTCATGGTGGGTCCGCCGTTGTCTTGCAGCATGCCGAGGAGTGGATCAATCGGGCTGGCCGCCATGCCGTGTTGGTCAGTGCCGATGTAGCCACTGCCACCGGTGCCGTCGCCGATCAGGTTATAGCCCTGGCTGGTCAGGGCTCCCATTACATCGGGAGAAGACGCAGCACCGCTATTCCCGGCGAGGATGGTGTTATGGATGACCACCTTCCCACTGTATATGAAGATGCCGCCGCCGTTGGTAGCCAGGTTCCCGTCGAAAGTGCAGCTCTCGATGGTGGCGCCGTTACCGCCCGCCGTTGTAGATGCCGCCGCCACTGACGGCAGTTTCGTTGTCGTTGAAGGTGCGCCGGTGACGGTCAGCGTGCCGTTGTTGTAGATGCCGCTGCCGCCGTAGGCCTGGGCTGACATAGTTGCCGCTGAAGGTGGAGTTGGTGAGCGTCACCGTGCCGCCGTTGTTCCAGAGGCCGCCGCCAGCGTAGTCAGAGGAATTGTCGCTGAGGGTGGAGTTGGTGACGGTTAGCATGCCCGTGTTGTAGATGCCGCCGCCGCCGCTCCGATCGCTGGCGGTGTTGCCCCTGAGAGTGGAGTTGATAATGGTCAGCGTGCTGCTGTTGTAGATGCCAGCGCCAGGAGTTGATCCAGCGCCATTATTGATGGAAGAGTTGTCGCTGACGATGCAGTCCGTGATAGTTAGCCTGCCGCCATTGGAAATGCCGCTACCGACATTATTGCCGGCCCCGTTGGCGATGGTCAGTCCTGAGATAGCCACGGTGAACGGGGCAGTGATGCTGAACACCTGTCGAGCATTGTTGCCACTGACCGTAATCATGTCGGCGCCGGGCCGGTGATCGTGAGGAATTGCGTGGAAATCGTCAGGGGGCCGGAAGTCAGGGTGATGGTGCCCGTTAGCCCCGCCTGGAAATCCACCGTGCCCTGTGTGGGTGTAGCGGCGATGGCCTGCCGCAGCGAGCCGGCGCCGTTGTCGTTGAGGTTGGTGACCATAGTCAGGAGGCAACGCTCCTCTAAACGCTCCAGACACAGTTGGGACGGGTGCCTCGAAAGCCGTTGCGTGGACCGTCGGTGGCTGGCTTTCAAGCGGCTACGTAACTGTGGCAGAAACATGGTGGCTCCTTTCGAGTCTGTATAAAGGCCTGCCGCTGCCCTTGGTTGTTCTGTGCTCGGAAACTTTGTACACCTCGCTGGGTCAACTTTCTGCATTCTTGCGTGGTGCTCCGTGCGAGTGCGGTTCCAAGCGGGAATCGGTTATCATCTCCTGTACATTCTTAAGCCGACGGCGCCGCGCCTTTTTTCACCGGCGTGCAGATTTTTCCGAATGCTTAGCTCCTACCAAGCAGGACGGAACAGAGATCAAAATCTCGGCTGATGATGGCCGGGGCCAGCAATCTGCCGGCTCGCGTAAGGGTTTCGCCCTATCTTCGACCAGCGGTAGTGTGATGGGCGCGAGTGCACGGGCAAGTTTCCTCCGGGATTTTCGTTGCGTTTGCGCGCGGCAACAGTACCATAGAGGGTGCTGCGGGCGCACCGCAGCCCCTGGTTGTGCCGCCAGCGGGAACTCGCAAGCCTCGTTCGGTCACCAATCGCTTGAGGCCGTGAACGAGGCCTCTATCTATTACTTGCACGAGACAGGGGGGCGCACACATGCCTGCCCCGGAAATTCCCGATTTTTATGCCGCGCTGCGGGGCGGCGATCAGCGACACCGTGGAGGAGCTGCTGCGTCAGCTCGAACCGTTCCTCCGCCAGGTCATACGGTTGCGCCTCATCGACCGCCGCCTGCGCCGGGCGATGGACACGACCGATATCTTGCAGTCGCTGCTCAAAGATTTTCTTTCACGCCAGCAGAGCGATACTCCTCCCGCCGGCGCCTCGGGCGGCCTGTGCGCCTACCTGGCTGGTGCCGTGCGCAACAAGATCCGATCGCGGCTGCGCAAAGAATGCCGCCATCGGGGCAGCGTGCCCGATGATTGGGACGCGGTCAGCCCGGAGCCTTCCCCTGGCCGGCACCTGGAAGATCAGGACCAATGCGCGGCGATCCGGGCTCGTCTTGCGGAGGAAAAGCGCGTGCTCTTCGATCTCCGTCTGCAAGGGCTCACCTGGGGCCAGATCGCCCAGCAAGTCGGTGGCAAGCCCAATGTCCTGCGTGTGCGCCTGAGCCGAGCCATCGCCGCGATTCTCGGCGACCTGGAGCACGAGGAGGCGAGCGATGCCAAGTGAAGCCTATGACCGTGCGGAAGCCAACGGCTGCTTCCGCTCCTTGCCGGCGGCCGATGCGGGCGGGCTACCCGAGGACGTGCTCGAAGCCGCGCTGGCGGAGCAGGAGCAGGACTGGATCCGGGGCCAGCGGATTGCGGCCGAGGAACGCCTCCGGCAGCATCTGGCGCTGGCCGCCGACCCCGCTCAGGGTGCACAGTTGGTGTATCACGAATTCGTCTTGCGGCAGGAACGGGGCGAAGCTCCGGATTGGGACGACTATCTGCGGCAGTTTCCTGCCCACGCCGCCTGGCTTCAGCAGCTGCGCCAGGCGGATGAGATCGTGGGGCAGATGTATCCCTCAGCTGAAGAAGCGACGGAGCACAGGCCCCGGTTCAGGGATTACGAGGTGCTCGAGGAGCTTGGCCACGGCGGCATGGGCATCGTGTATAAGGCCCGGCAGAGAAGCCTCGACCGGGTGGTGGCCGTGAAGATGCTTCGGGCCGGGGACTCCGCCGATGAGGACCGACGGAAGCGCTTCCGGCGCGAAGCCGAGGCGGTGGCGCGCTTGCAGCATCCGAACATCGTGCAGATTTACGAGGTGGGCGAGGCCGAGGGGCAGCCGTTCCTGGCGCTGGAGTTCGTCGAACGGCCCGAGCTTGGCCCAGCACCTCAAGGGCACGCCGCTGCCGGCACAGCAAGCGGCTTCCCTGCTCGAAACGCTGGCGCGAGCGATGCACTATGCCCACGAGCAAGGCATCATCCACCGCGACCTCAAGCCGTCCAACGTGCTCCTGGCCGGAATGCCGGAAACCGGCTGGGAAGGATGCGTGCCGAAGATCACCGATTTCGGCCTGGCCAAGCGCCTCGATAAGGCAGGGGACACGGCATCCGGCGAGGTTCTGGGGACGCCCAGCTACATGGCGCCCGAGCAGGCCGAGCCCAGGACTGCCGCTGTCGACCGGCGGACCGACGTGTACGGCCTAGGCGTCATCCTGTACGAGATGCTCACGGGCCGGTCGCCGTTCCGCGCCGATTCGCCGCTGAAGACGCTCCAGCAAGTCCTGGAAGCTGAGCCGGCCCGGCCCCGGCTGCTCAATCCGGCGGTGCCGGGCGACCTGGAGACGATCTGCCTCAAGTGCCTGGAGAAAGAGCCAGGGCGGCGTTATGCCACGGCGCAAGGCGCTGGCAGACGATCTGAGGCGGTTCCTGTCGGGCGAGCCCATCCGGGCCCGGCCAGTCGGCGCCATCGAGCGCGGCTGGCGCTGGTGCCGCCGCAAGCCGGTAATCGCTGGCTTGGCCGCGGCGCTGCTGATTGCCGTCGCCGGCGGCTTTTTCACCAGTGTCGTGCTGTGGCGGAAGGCGGTGAACAATGCGATCAAGGCTACGACCAATGAAGCGCAGGCTCTGGCCAGTCTGGCCAACGAGCGGGAGGCGCGGCGGCAGCTCCAGGAACAGCATGGAATGCTCCGTCAGACGCTTCTGAACAGCATTCAGAGCAGCTCTTCGGTGCTCTTTCTATCTGCTGAAGCAAACCCCATACGCCAAACCATGCTGCGCGAGGCCGAAACCTATCTCTCCGACCTCGTGCGAACATCGCCCGAGGACTCGCAACTGTGTGTAATGCTGGCCACCGTGTTGACGCAGCTGGGCACAATCTACTATTCGCGACATCGGGATGCGGAGTGCCAGGCGGTTTTCGAGCGAGCGGCTGCCCTGTGGGAACAGTTGCCGGCTGCGGAAGCACGGAAGTCGGAGAATCGCGCGTGGCGGGCGATCACGTATACCTGCCTGGAACAAGCCTATGATCGCCAAGGACAAGGGA
This sequence comes from uncultured Acidobacteriota bacterium, assembly GCA_963788345.1. Taxonomy (GTDB): domain Bacteria; phylum Acidobacteriota; class Terriglobia; order Acidiferrales; family UBA7541; genus Palsa-295. The sequence goes on from CAWBGW010000080.1 coordinate 6,177, forward strand.
CTTGGCACAGCGGTGCTTCGAGCGTGCTTTCTATATATGGCAGGAGTTGATCAGGGACGATCCGACTTGGCTTTACCCAGACAATCTCTTCCCGGCCGCCATCGACATGCGCTGGCTGGTCATCAACAGCGGCCAGTCGGAGGACGAAGTGCCGCGCCGGTTCGAGAGAATCCGCGAGCGTCTTGCTCGGATGGGAGCGGGGCAAGAAGGCGACCTCATTTTGGGCCTGCTGCGGGTCGGGTATCTCTGTCCCAAGGCTGAGCGAGTTCTACCAGGCCAAACAGCCGGAGCGGGTGCTGGCTGCGGCACGCGAAGCCGCTTCCGTGCTCGCCGGATTACTCGGGCGACCTTTCCTTCAGGGAAGCTCCCGCTTGCATCTGGTTTACAACTCCCTTCGGGTCAGTATGTGGCTGCGTCGGGAACGAGTTCCCGTGGAAGCGCTGGCGCTTTCCGAACAGGCCAACCGTGCGTTACAGAGATTGGTCCGCGACGCCCCACACGACCACCGGATTCTCTGAGGCCCTGAGCCAGTCCTGGCATGAGATCGGAAAGATCCGCTGGGATTTGAAGCAGACCGAGGAGACCTTAACCGCGTGTCGGAACGCCCTGGAGGCGCAACAGAAGTTATGCTCACTGGCTCCGACCACGCCGGAATACCGTGTGTATTTGGGATCCCGCTACACGGTGCTGGGCCGCAAGCTGTGCGAATTGGGACGCCTGGATGAAGCCGAAATCTGCTTCCGTGAAAGGCTGGCGTTGTGGCCGGGGGACGCCGCCAAGCACGCGGAAGCGTTGCAGGATCTGCGGTTCTGGGCGGCCCAAGTCGAGGAGGGCAAAAAGAACTTGTCGCCGGAAGAGCAGCTGGAGCGGCAACGATATCTGGAATTGTGCACCCGGCTAGAGCGCAAAGGAATTGGCGCAATTCACACCGAAGCCGCGCACGACTACGGCAGAACGCGCCCTTCCGCCAGTCCAAAATGATCGCGAATCGCTTCCTCAATTTCTGTCATCGTGGCGGGCGTCCCACGGCCGGGGGCGACAAATGGCACATCGTAAGATTCTGCGGCAGGATTTCACGAGGTCCGATTATTTATTCTACCGGCCCGAGGGGCTATTACCCCGGCTCGAAAGTGAGTCCCGTAGGTCAGGCTTTCGAGCCTGACGGAGCGTCCCAGTCAGGCTCGAAAGCCTGACCCACTTTCGTGCCGGCGTAATAGCCGCAGGCAGATCCGCCCTCCGCGTCGCGCCAACCGCCTCCTTCCCCAAGGAAGCTGCCGTTGCTACAATGCTTGGTATCGTTCGATGCGTGCTCATGGCGGGCAGGCGGGTTCGCACTACGGCAGTCACTTTTCCTGCTTCTTACGGTCACGCATGAGATGTGGCCGGGGTGGTTTCTGATAGACCGCCTTACCCGGGCTTTTTGTGGCAACGAGCACAAAGGCGCTGGAGGAGCATCATGTCGTCTCGGGCCGAACCGGCGGGCCTGCCTACGCCGATCCTTGTCGTCGATAACGACCCTGCCAATCTCCGGGCCCTCCATGCGCTCCTGGACGACCTGGGCCATCACTTGGTGGACGCGCATTCCGGCGAAGAAGCGCTCCGCCGCTTGCAGGAGCGCGACTTCGCCCTGGTCCTGTTGGATGTGCACATTGTTTCCGCCGTAGCTGACGTTGCAATGACTCAGGGAGGCCTGGCCGGAGATGTTCAAGCCAACCCAATCGCCCGCGGCGGGGCCGGTCGAAGCGCCGTTGTTGCTGACACCGCCAACGGAATCGTCATTGATGGAGGTGAAGGTGATAGGTTGGGCGACGGTGCCTAAAGCGTTCAAGGTCCCGCAGTTGGACGGTCAGACCGGTTCCGGCCACAAACTTGACCACCGCCCCTGGGTTGATGGTCACGCCGGTGGGCACGACCACGCTGTTGCTGCCAACCAAATCGACGGCATTACCAGCCAGCTTTGGCTCGTCGCGATGGTGCCGCCAACGGTATCTTCGCTATATCGGATATCGACAAAGGCGTTGTAATTGAACTGGCCACCAGACCACGGCGACGCCAGACAGTCGCCGGGTTGCGGTTGCGAGCGGTTCCCGTCGAGATTCGGTGTCGCCGCCGGCGGAATCGTCGGCGAACGAAGTGAGGATGATCGGCTGGGCACTGGTGCCAAGGGCGTTGAGGATGCCGCCGGCCTGGATGACGATGCCGGTTCCTTTGGTGAATTTCACGATGGCCCCGGGGGAGATGGTAAGCGTAACTCCGCTCGGGACAATGACGTTTGCGTCCACCACGTGGATGGTGCCGCTGGCCCAGGTCTGGTTGGCGGTGAGCGTGCCTTCGTGCCAGTCCACTGCATTATCGATCAAAATGTTCTGCGAGATCAGGCCAACGGGGTTGCCAGAAGGGCCAAAATTGATGATGGCCCACGGCACTGGCGATGATAATGTCCATTTCGCGAACACGTCCGAAATGCTCAACGAGCTGATCGCATCCGGCCGGTACGCGACGGAGCTCATGATTTTTCCGGGACGGGGCCATCCGATCGGCGACCGCGAGGCCACCGTGTTGCTGTTCGAACACATTGCCCAATTCGTATCCGATAACCTCTAGGACAGCGGAATGTGTACAACCGGTGGAATTGGACAGGCACTCTAAATAGAATATGGCTCCAGAGGGATCCTGGGATTCCGGCGGGCTTTGGGAGGTATCGAAGACAAGTGCGAACGAAGGTGGGAAGGACAATCCGGACGCGGTGGACGACTGCGTGCCTGCTGCCTGCGCTGATCGTTTGCGCGACTCCGCTAGCTCGAGCGCAAGATAGCAGCACGACTGCGACCGGCCAGGACGTGCCGCGCATGGAACCCGATTCTTCCAGTGAGTTTCTCGAGAGCGGTTTCAGCCATTTGTACGGACTGGATTTCCAGACCGCGCGACAGGAATTCCTCAAGTACCAACAAGTCCACCCGGAAGACGCGATGGGCAAAGCCGCCGAAGCCGCGAGTTACCTGTACGAGGAATTCAACACCAAGGGCGTTCTCAGTTCCGAATTCTTCTTGAACGATGCCCGATTCCTCGGAGGCATAGAAGGCAGCCCAACAGACAACCGCAACAATCAATTCCTGCAGACGAACCACCTCGCTCGGGAGATGGCGAAGAATCAGCTGAAATCCGATGCGCACAATGCGCACGCCTTGCTGATCCTCACGATGACGGACGGCATGGAATCGAATTACGACGCGCTCATCGAAAAGAAGCAGCTCGCGGCGCTGAGCATGATGAAGCAGGCGGAAGCCGAGGCCAATACGCTGCTGGCGATCGATCCGAACGCGAAGGACGCGTACGTTGCACTGGGGATGAGCAACTACGTGATCGGATGCCTCCCCGGGTTCAAGAAGGCGTTTCTATGGTTTGGCGGCGTGCATGGCGACCGGCTGCGAGGGAATACAGTTGATGTCCGAAGCCGCCGAGCACGGCCACTACTTCCGGCCTTTTGCGAAGATCATGCTGGCTCTGGCCTACGAACGCGAGCATCAACCGGAACACGCGCGCACTCTGCTGGCCGAGCTTACCACTCAGTTCCCCACCAATCCGCACTACTCGGAAGAGCTCGCCATCGCTACCCAGCGAACGGCGAAGAGCCGCTAAAAGCTCTACCATTTCACGCGCACGCGATAATCCAGCGTCGCGCTTCCATTTTTCGCCACGGGAATTTCAAAGCCAATCGTCGAGGAATCCAGTTTGGCCGGCTTGTAGTTCGAATTCAGAACTTGCCAATCGCCCCCGACGGGCTCGCGAACATCCACCGTTACGTCGGCATCTTTGTGATTGCGCAGCGTGATTTGATATTCCATCTCAAAGGTGTCGCCGCTGATTTTCTGGTAGTCGGTTTGCTTGCGTTCGCAGACCACGTCGAATGCATTGCCGACGTAGATTCGCACTTGTTCGTCCTTTGGTGTGTGATTGATTCGATCTTCGCCGACGAATTGCGTGCCGCCCTTCGAATCCGCTTGATAGACGCGCACGGTTCCCGCCGGTAGCGGCATGCCGAGGCCGTTGCCCTGTTCGTTTTTGAATCGGTAGTAGACCTTCACCGTCTCCGGGATGGCGTTTCCCATCCCCTGGCGATTGCGGAAGTAGTACGTCTGGCCCTCGACTACGAGGCGCTTGTCCACGGAAAGGCCGGTCCCGTTGAGCAGGCTGATCTGTTTCGATTCGTTGTTCTCGATCGACGTGCGGCGCTCGAGCGTGTACAGGTGATATTCGGAGAACGCTTCCTGCGCAGAACTGCGGTTGGGCTGCGGGCGTGGCCTCGACCCTCGCCATGTCCATGGCTTTCGCAGACACTGGAGGCGCGACTTGATGAATCTCGCCCGCGACGAGCTGAAGTTTTGCGTTGCGGTATTCAACACCGCTGCCATTCGTGAGCGTCACCCATCCGTCCAGATCGGCGTTCTTTTCGTCGCGCGCAACCGTCAGCACATAGTCGGCGCTCCAGCTCACATTGCCGGTCAAGTAGGAAGCTTCCACGCGCTGCGCGTCGGCGCCGCGATTCTCGAGGGTCCAAACCAGCGTCGGCCGGCTATAGAGATTGCCCGGCAGATCCGCAAACCGGTACCAGTTCGTCGGCATGCCCGTCACAATTTCGTCGCCGATCTTCCAGACCGGCTGGCCGTTGTTGTCCGCGAGGAGTAGTGCCCGTGTCTCGACCCATTTTGTCGAGTTGGCATCCTCCTCGCCGCGGACGAGCGTGACCTCGCGGCCAACGTACTTCTGGAGAAGCTTCTGGGCATCGAGCAAATCATATTCGTAGTTTTGCTCGACCACGCTCAGCTTCGCCGGATCGCTCAGCGAGCGGAAATGCACCGTGGTCGGGTTGATCGACGCGGCGACATCTTCGAATTTCAGCGGGAAGACGCCCGACTCGAGGTGAATCTGCCGAACGTCGCGAACCAAGGCGAGATTCGAGTTGTATACGGTTATATTGAGGTCGACCTGGTCCTTTTCCGTCGTTGATGGTTCTGTTTTGGCGGCGGATTGACTAGCCGCACGGGCAGTCTTGTGAAATGCGAAAATCCCGAAAAACAAAGCGAGCGCGGAAAGCGCCCCGACAGTGGTGGTCTTCCATCTGCGCGTGGACATCGGCTGTCTCCCTTTAGTGAAGTCTTCCTGTTATTAGAACGCTCGAGGCCTGATTTCTTGCAACCGGAATGTACGAAACCAACCGAGGAGCTTCAGGGGCTGAAGCCCAAGAAGAAGAATCACGGCTTATGCCGCGGCTGAAGCCGCGACCCACAAAGCTCTCGGAACTTTTGCGTGAGTGTGAACGCGAGGCGACCCTCGTCGTGAGTGCGAAGGTGCCAGCCTAGTTCTCAGGCTTCCACTTCTTTCCTTCATTGTGCGTGGAGAATCGGCGTCCGTCGGCGGTGGTAATCGTCGCCGCTGACGCATTCTTTGCCGACACTGCCGTGAGGTCGGCCGTGACCGGCGGGGGAATCTTCTTCCAGTTCGTCGCGTCTTTCGTGACGAGGACGATGCCGTCGCTGCCGACGAGCCAGCACACTTTGTCAGTGGGCGCTGAACCAGCCACCAGGTGAGCGTCGGGGTCGGGCTCCTGCCCCTTCCACGTTGCGCCGCCATCCTCCGAGCGCTCGACGAAGCCCGCGGTAGTGATTCGCCACTTGATCGCCGGAATTGGCGTGTCGATCACCGTCGCAACGGAGCGCTCCGCCAAGATTTGGAGCATTGCTCCCTGGCCGCTGGCCGAGTAGGCGCTGGCAAGTGGCTGAGAATCTTTCTTGTCATTCGAGGTTTCGCTGTTGGTCACTGTCACGGTCTCACTGACGCTGCCGATACCCTGTGCTCCCCCGCTCGCAGGAGCAGAAGCGGGTGCAGGCGGGGAAGCCGGGGCCACACTTCGCCCTGTTACGGGAATCGATTTAGGGATTGACGAGGCAGACTGTGTAGGCGCCGGGCCTGGTTCCACCATGACCATCTGCGAAGCCGGAGGAATTTGCTGCTGCTGCGCACCGCCTGCATGACCAGCGGCTGCACCCCGCGCCGGGGCACCGCCGCCTAGCACAGTCTGATTCGTAAGACTCTGTTGCTGCTCGAAACTCCTGGTTTGAGCGACGGCGCGTTGGTTCGATGGTTGCGCGCCTGGGACCCGCCTCGGCGCTGACTCAATCTTGAGCGCACTCGAATCCGCGAGGTGTTGCGCGGCTTTTTGATCGTCCGTCCGCGCCTCATCGCGAGCGAGCGGCTGCGAGGCGGGCGCAGTTAGCGCGGGTTCTACCTTTTTGGCGGTTTCCGGGGCGGCTTCCTGCACTGCGGTGACTCGGTCCGCTGCGCTGCCCGCCGAGGAACCGCTTTTCGGTTCTTCTTTCTCTATCGCAACGAGAGGCGCAGTTGCGGGCTGGCTAGCAAGATTTGCCTTCTCCGGCCTGCGCACCAACCACACGGTCAGGATGACCATCGCCACGGCAGCCGCGGAAAGCAACCGCCAGTCAAGCAGCCAAGCACTTCGCGATTGTGGTTTCGGCACGTCCGCGCGCACCATCGCGGCAAGCTGCTGTCTGCACCGCGAGCAGGTCGAAAAGTGATGGTCGTAACGCGCGGTTTCGGCCGCGTCGAGCGAATGCTCGAAATACGCAGCCAGAAACTCCGGCTCGGGACAGGCGTCCGCCGCCGCGTCGCGCGCGAGACTGCGACGCAACAGGCCAGCTACCGCTTCGTTTTCTTCCCGCGAAGCCATGAAACCATTCTCCTACCTCAGAACGCTCGAAACCAGAAATCTTGCATCGCCGCGCTAAAGCGGCTATCCAACGCTTACACGACCGGCCCCGAGTCCGCCGACCGCGGAGAGATCGGGCGCAGCCGAAGCGTCAGGTCAAACGGCCACTCCTCGCGCGCGTACTCGTAACAGAGCCGCAACTGGGCGTCGCTCAACTTCCTCTCGCGTAGAGCCGCATCGATTCGGGAGCGAAGGTCCTTTCGAGTGCGTTCGAGTTTCCTCGAAACGGTCGCTTCATGCTCGCCGAGCAATTTCCCGATTTCGGCCAGCGTAAGTTCCTCGACGTAGTAGTAGGCGAGGCGCAGCTTGTCGCGAGGCGCGAGCGCATCAAGAGCGAGTGTAAGCGTTGCTTGCAAGATCGCCAGATACTTTCGCCGTTCCGGATCGAGCAGGACGTCGGCAGCTCCGTTTCTTGCCACGACCGTTTCCGAGGAGTCTTCTCCGTCATGGTCTTCGAGCGGCTCCGTGCGGCGCGAGCGGCGAATCTCGTCGACATGCCGTTGAGAAAGGATGGCGCGGAGCCAGGTGGTGAGTTTGCTGCGACCGTGAAAATAGTCGAAGAGCGACTTGCGCTCGCCTCCGGACTCGCGCAAGCCGTACAGCTCCGCGTACAACGAGTCGGCGAGCTCGCGCCCGCTCGATTCCCCTGCAATCGCGCGCGCAGCCCGATAAAGCTCCGGCCGAAACTGCGCGACAAAGAAGTCCCACGCCGCGGCGGTTCCTGCCGAACAAGCGCACGCAAGCGCCAAGTCCAGGATGTGCAGCGTTTCAAAGTACGACTCGAGGTCCTTCGGCTGGGGAGGACTATTGCAGAATCGGCGCGAAGCGCTGCGTTGGAGCGTGGTCCGAAATTCTTCAGCCGCGAGACTCCAATTCGGTGGCACACCAGAGCGCGCAAGCAGTTGCCGAGCGATCTCGATAGAAACGAATTGTGGCGCGCGGTCGGGCGACATTGGCGCCTGCCTTTTGCGGCGACGAAACTACTAACTAATGATACCTGAATCAACTTCGGAGTTGTCTGGGCGCGACCTCAAAAGTGACGTGATGCTACTGAGGAGTCAGGCCACGCGCACTGCGTTTCTGCAGCTTGTAATGTGTCCCAAATATCTCCTATAGTCCGCCCGTCCTGCTGTTTCAAATCGGAAGGAGGCATCATGCCGCGTCGCTTCACAATCATCATTCTCGCCATCGTTTGCTGCGGTCCGCTACTCGCCCAGGCGCCGAAGAAAATCGCAATCCGTGCGGGAAAGCTCATCGACGGAAAGAGCGATCAGCCGATCGCCAACGCTCTAATCGTGATCGCGGATGGGAAGATCGTTTCGGTGACTCCCGGAGGCTCGCCGCCTGCGGATGCAGAAGTGATTGATCTCTCGCATGCCACGGTCCTGCCGGGCTTCATGGACGTCCACACGCACACGCTGCTGAACGGCGACGTCACTGCTCAAGAATACGATGAGCAGTTGCTGAAGGAATCGATTCCCTACCGCGCGATTCTGGCTGCTCGGAATGCGCGCATCGCTCTCGATCACGGCTTCACGACGATACGCGATCTGGAAACCGAAGGCGCGATGTACGCGGACGTCGACGTGAAGACCGCGATCAATCGAGGCGAAGTTCCCGGGCCGCGCATGGTGGTGTCGACGCGCGCGATGGCACCCACAGGAATGTATCCCTTGCTCGGCTATTCGTGGGAACTCGATTTGCCGCACGGCGTGCAGCCGGTGGACGGAGTGGATGGCGCGCGGCTCGCGGTGCGCGAACAGGTGATGCACGGCGCGGACTGGATCAAATATTATTCCGACCACGGCTACTTCTTCACGCCTGATGGCGTTCTCCACAGCCACGTGAATTTCCGCGACGATGAAGCGCGCGCGATCGTCGAAGAGGCGCACCGCATCGGACACAAGGTGGCCGCACACGCGATCGGTTCCGACGGAATTGCCGCGGCGCTTCGCGCGGGCGTCGACTCGATCGAACACGGCGACGGCTTCACGGACGAACTCCTCGATCAGGCTGTGAAGAACGGCGTCTACTGGTGCCCCACGATTATGGTGGGCGCGTATGTGGCGCCGGGCCGCGGCGGCGCGTGGAATCCCATGGTCGAGGCCGAGAAAAAAGTGTTTCAGAAAGCCATGCAGAAGCACGTGAAGATCGTGCTTGGAACGGACGTCGGGCGGATTTCCCTGGACCAAGCTGAACGAAGCGCTCGAATTCAAGTATTACGTCGACTACGGCATGAGCCCGATGAACGCGATCCGCACCGCTACCGTCACTCCTGCGGAAATGCTGGGTTGGAGCGACCGCCTGGGAACCGTCGAAGCCGGCAAGCTCGCGGACATCGTCGCCGTTTCCGGCGATCCGCTGGCGAACATCAGCGAACTCGAGAACGTGAAATTCGTGATGAAGGAAGGCGTTGTCTACAAGAACGAGCTGGCATTAGCCGGCGAACGCTCGTCTTCCAACTCCTCGCTACCCAAATCACGCCTGCCGCGTCACAATCCACAGGATTGTTGTGGCCGTTCGGCCGTGGAGGCTAGAAGCCATGGGAAAGCTCCTTCAAGATATTCGCTACGGATTCCGGATGCTGGCGAAGTCGCCCGGCTTCACCGTGGTGGCTATCCTTACGCTGGCGTTGGGCATTGGCGCGAACACCGCGATTTTCAGCCTCATCGACGCTGTGATGTTGCGATCTCTCCCGGTGGAGAAGCCGTCGGAACTGGTGCTCCTTAAATGGAGCGCTCGCAATGCGCCGAAGATCCACGGCTACATGTCCTCCGGCGACTGCCCCACCGATATGCGCTTCGGCGCGCCGAACCCTTCCGGCTGCTCGTTTTCCGAGCCGATGTTTCGCGAGATAGCAAAGGCGAATCAGTTTTCAGGGGTGGCCGCGTTTGCCAACTCGGGCCCTCTTTCGCTGACCGGCGCTGGACCCGCTACGATGATCAGCGGGCAAGTGGTTTCCGGAGAGTTTCTTCCGCACGATGGGCGTGAAGGCTGTGGCGGGCCGTGTGTTTGAAGCGAACGACGATTCGCCGGTGGCGGCGCCGGTGGCGGTACTCAATTATGGCTACTGGCAGAGCGCCTTCGGAGGCTCACGCTCCGCGATCGGCCGCACGATTCAGTTGAACAACGTTCCCTTCACGATCGTTGGCGTGGCGGAGCAGCGATTCACCGGAATTACGCCTGGCAGCGATTATGACGTCTGGCTGCCGCTCGCCGCCGGGCAGCGCATCAATGATGACCGAATGTGGGGCAACAGGCAGGACAACGTCAGCTTCTGGTGGCTGACGATTCTCGGCCGCCTGAAATCGGAAGCGGCGCTGCCGCAAGCTCAAGCGGCAATCGCGGGAGTTTTCCGCAACGAAATGCTGCACGGTTCGGTGCCGCTGTTCGAGGCCGGAGGACGAATGCCAGGCCCGGGTGGGCCGCCACCGGGAGGCGGGCCTGTTCGGAGACAAATGGTTATGGGTGGACCTCCGGCCCCTGGGGCAGGACCGGAGCAATTGCCGCCAGGCGGCAACCCGAAAGGTCCCGTAATGATTCAGAGCGTTGCGCCTCCCGCTCCGGCGGCGGGCGGGCAGAAATCCGTGCAGGCTCAGGCGCTGTCGGTGCAACCAACGAAAGCCGCGCCGGGGCAAGCGCCGGCCGAAACTACAACGCTCTCGAAGCCTGGCGACGAACCGACGGTAACGCTGGTCAACGCGCAGACTGGATTGACCGGCTCGCGACGCCGGTTCGCCAATCCGTTGTACGTTTTGATGTTTGCGGTGGGAATTATCCTGCTGATCGCGTGCTCCAACGTCGCGGGGCTGATGGTGGCTCGCGCTGCGGCACGTCAGAAGGAAATGGCGCTACGTTTAGCGCTTGGCGCGGGCCGTGCGCGCATCGTGCGGCAGCTCTTGACCGAAAGCGTGATGCTGGCGGCGATTGGCGGCACGCTGGGAATTCTGTTCGCCATCTGGGGAGCGCACGCAATCGTTTCTTTCGTATCGAGCAATCAGCCGCGGCCGCTTGGATTCGCCACGGGAGTCGACATGCGCGTGCTGGGATTCACGATCGCGGTTTCCCTGTTCACCGGGATACTGTTCGGCGTTGCGCCGGCTTTTCGCGGCGCGCGGGTGGATTTGACTCCCGCTCTCAAGGAAGGCTTCGGCGTCTCAACCAGCCTCTCGCATGGCGGTGGAAGATGGTTCAGCATTGGCAACGCGCTCGTCGTGACGCAAGTGGCGTTGGCGATCGTTGTGCTTGTTGGCGCGGGACTGCTGGTACGAACGCTGCAAAATCTCCGCAGCATCGACGTTGGCTTCGATTCCCGTAACCTGGTGATTTTCGGTATCAACCCCTCGCTCGCCGGATACAAGGATGCCCAAATCGATAGCTTCTACCGCGATTTGCAAGGCCGCCTGGCCGAAACGCCGGGCGTGAGGTCGGCGAGCTATTCGATGCTTCCTCTACTCAGTGGCGGCTTGATGGTTACCGGCTTCCACTGGCCGGGGACACCGCAAGATCGCGAGTCGGAGTCTGACATGTTGTCGGTTGGTCCCGATTTCTTCAGCACGATGCAGATCCCCTTTCTTGCCGGACGCGGTTTCAACTCTTCGGACTACGAACTGGCCGCCGCCGATCAGGGCCACAGAGCCTCGGTACCGGAGCCCGTGATCGTGGATCAGGCGTTCGTCGTCAAATACCTCGGTAAAGAAAATCCCCTGGGAAAACTGTTCGGCGAATCCGCGGCAAAGGAAGACGAGCCCGCGAGCGCGGGGTACGAAATCGTCGGCGTGGTTCGCGATACGAAATACAACGACCTTCGCCGGGAAATCAACCCGACGATGTACACGCCGCAGAGCGGTATGGGCGCGTCGTTCGAGGTGCGTACGGCGGCCGACCCGCAAGCCTTGGTTCCCGCGATTCGCCGCGTGGTTGCGCAAATCAATCCGAATTTGCCGCTGCGAGACGTCACGACGGAGGCGCAGCAGATCGACCGGCTGCTATTTCAAGAGCGATTGATCGCTCGGCTTTCTGCCTTTTTCGGTTTGCTGGCCCTGGTGCTGGCGTGCATCGGTCTTTACGGCCTGCTGTCGTATGAGGTCGCGCGACGCACGCGCGAAATCGGCATTCGCATGGCGCTCGGAGCGCAAGTGGCCGATGTCTTGCGGCTGGTGGTGAGGCAGGGATTCGCCTTGGCGCTCGTGGGCGCGGCAGTGGGCATCGGCGTGGCGCTCGGCGTGACGCGATATCTGGCGTCCATGCTCTACGACGTGCGCGCCAACGATCCTCTGACGATCGCCGCGGTGTCTGTGCTGTTGGCTTTAGTGGCCCTCACCGCCTGCTACATTCCTGCGCGGCGCGCTACGCACGTCGACCCCATCGTCGCGCTGCGCCACGAGTGATGGCCAATAGGAGATTGCTTCAACCTGCGCTGCGAACTATCATAGTGGCGCTTTCCGCCCCTGGGGGTGAGCCTTGATTTGTTGCAGTTCCGAGCAACTATTGCCTTCCTTCTTTTCTTTCTTCCGGAGGAATTTTCATGAGCGATAAGAGTCCACAGGACGAGGTTCCGAAGAAACGAACTGTTTCAGAGGACTCGTCGAGCAAGAGCGGGGTTTTCACGTCGCGATTTCATTCGGGGCACGGGCCTTGCGAGCGTGGCTGTTTCGGCCACGGTACTTCTGGGCGACGAAGTAGTGAAAGCCGCCGGGCGTCCGCAGAGTGGCGGAAAATGGATGGGGCCGGAAGCGGTTGATGTCACGTTACGCATCAACGGCCAGCCGCACACGTTGCAACTCGAGCCACGCGTCACTTTGCTGGATGCTCTGCGCGATCGCCTCGACTTCACGGGAGCGAAAAAGGTGTGCGACCGCGGCACATGCGGCGCCTGCACCGTGATCGTCGACGGCAAAGCCATCTATGCGTGCACGACGCTGGCGATCGACGCGCAGAGACCGTGACATTCAAACGATCGAAGGGCTCGCGCCCGAAGGCGAACTGCACCCGCTCTCGCAGGCATTCGTCAACAACGACGCGCAGCAGTGCGGATTCTGCACTCCGGGGTTCGTGATGGCGTGCAAGGCTTATCTCGATCACGAGCCGAATCCGACCTATGAAGGCGTGCAGCAATCGCTCGGCGGCAATCTCTGCCGCTGCGGGACATATATGGGCGTTCGCCACGCGGTGCTGGAAGCTGCGAAAAAAGGAGGGCAAGCGTAATGGACTACAAATGGCCTCCTGCTGACCGACGGACGCTCATCGGCACGCGCATCTCGCGACTCGACGGCCCGTGGAAGTCATCGGGCCGCGTGAAGTATAGCTACGACATCAACCGCCCGGGCATGCTCTACGGCCGCATGGTTCTTTGCCCGCACGCGCACGCGAAAGTGGTGAAGATCGACACGAGCGAAGCCGAGAAGATGCCCGGCGTCAAGGCCGTGCAAATCATGTTCGGCGAGGGCAAGGAAGTGCTCTGGGCCGGACAGGAAATCGTCGCGCTTGCGGCGGAAACCGAAGATCAGGTTCGCGATGCGGCGCGCAAAGTGAAGATCGAGTACGCAGCCGCTTCCTTACCTCGTCACGGATGCAACCCCCGAGAAAGCGGGCGCGCAGTATGTGAAGGATCTCACGGAAAAGACGACGGGCGATCCGACGACGGCCTTCCAGCAAGCAGAGGTAACGCATCAGGGCCGCTACGGCGCGAACGTGATCACGCATTGCTGCCTCGAATCGCACGGCCAGGTGACGGAGTGGAACGGCGACGCGCTGACTGTGTGGGCTTCGACGCAAAACGTCAGCGGCATCGGCGGCGAGATCGGGACGGGCGTCGGCATTCCCGGCAACAAGGTGGAAATCATCACACCGGTGATGGGCGGAGGCTTCGGCAGCAAGTTCAGCGGCGATGCGTGGGGTGTTGCGTGTGCGCAACTCGCGAAGAAGGCCGGACGCCCTGTGAAGATGATGCTCGAGCGCGATCACGAGCTCATGGTTGCGGGCGCGCGTCCTTCGATGTACGCCGATGTGAAAGTCGCGGCAAAAAAAGACGGCACGCTCGTGGCCTGGGACTCGCACTCGTGGGGCACCGCCGGACCTGCGTCTCCCGGAGCGCCGACGCTCCCTTACGTTTTCAAGATTCCCAACAGCCGCGTGAAGCATACCGCCGTGCTCACGAACATCGGCCCGGAGCGAGCGTGGCGCGCTCCCAATCATCCGCAGATGTGCCTTATCACGATGTCGGCGCTGGACGATCTCGCGGCGAAACTGCAAATGGATCCGGTGGATTTCTTCCAGAAGAACATCGGAATCACCGGAGACCGTTCGAAGAACTACAGCGAAGAACTCGTGAAAGCGTCCGAGCTCATCGACTGGAAAAAGAAGTGGCACGCTCGCGGCGACTCAGGCTCGGGTCCGGTGAAGCGCGGCGTCGGCCTTTCGATTCACACCTGGGGCGGCGCGGCGAACAACAGCAATTGCAACGCGACGATCCACCCGGACGGCTCCACCGAAGTTTCGATGGGCACGCAGGACCTCGGCGTCGGCACTCGCACGGTGGTCGCGATCGTCGCCGCGGAAACTTTCGGACTGCCGCTCGAAGGCGTCACCGTGAACATCGGCGACAGCAAGTATCCTTCGGCGGGCGCGTCGGGCGGCTCAACGACGGTCGGTGGCGTAAGCTCCGCGACGCGGCGGGCCTCCGTAGACGCGGTCAACCAGCTTTTCGCGAAGGTCGCGCCATCGCTCGGCGCGTCGGCCGATCAACTCGAAGCCACTGGCGGCCAGATTCGCGTGAAGGGCGATCCATCGAAGAGCCTTTCGTGGAAGCAGGCTTGCGCGAAACTCGGCACAACGTCGATCACCGCAGCCGGCAAGACCTCGCGCGACCTGACGTCGCACAGCGTCGGCGGCGTGCAAATGGCGGAAGTCGCGGTGGACACCGAGACTGGAATCGTTCGCGTACAAAAATGGTTGCCGTGCAGGACTGCGGCCTGGTGATCGACTTGAAGACGGCCGAGAGCCAGGTCTACGGCGCGCTGATCATGGGCGTCACCTACGCGCTGTACGAAGAAAAGATCATGGACCAGCAAACCGGGCATTGCCTCAATCCGAATATGGAGTTCTACAAACTCGCGGGCATTGGAGACGTCGGCGAACTCGTCGTCCACATGATGACGGGCCCCGGCTACGACGACCGCGGCGTAATCGGTCTTGGCGAGCCGCCCGTGATTTCGCCCGGCGCGGTGATTTCGAACGCCGTCGCGAATGCCATCGGCGTCCGCGTCCCGTACATCCCGATTACGCCCGACCGGGTGCTCGCGGCCCTCGCGAAAGGAGGTAAGGCCTAATGGAAGCTTTCGCTTACGCCAGTCCGTCGAGCCTCAATGAGGCCGTCGGCCTGCTCGGCGCAAAATGGGGTGAAACGGAGATTCTCGCGGGCGGCACGGATCTGATCAGCCTGATGAAGGATCACGTCGACGTGCCGGCGCGCGTGGTCAGCATAAAGGGTATCGACGAGCTGCGCCACATCAAGGAAGAAAATGGCGGATACCGCGTCGGCGCGCTCGTCACGATCGACGAATTCCTCTCTCACGACGGCATTGCGAAGAACTTTCCTTCGCTCGCTGAGGCGGCGCGCGGCGTCTCGAGCCCGCAGATTCGCAACATGGGGACGGTCGGCGGCGATCTGCTGCAGCGGCCGCGCTGCTGGTATTACCGAGGCGGCTTTGGTCTGTTGGCGCGTGACGAGAAGGGCCATTCACTGGTTCCCGGCGGCGAGAACAAATATCACGCCATTCTCGGGAACGAAGGCCCGGCGTACTTTGTAAGCCCGTGTTCTCTCGCGCCTGCCCTGATTGCCCTCGGTGCCAAGGCTATACTTACTGGCCACGCCACGGACATTGCGATCGAGGATTTGTTCGTGACCCCGAAGGCAGAAGGCCAGCGCGAGCACTCGATTCACCCAAATGAGATCCTCACCGAGATCTCGATTCCGGCCAGCGCGCGCGAGTGGCGCAACGCCACGTACGAAGTTCGCGAGAAGGAGGCGCTCGATTGGCCGCTCGCGACCGCGTCCGTCGCGCTCAAAATGGATGGCGACAAAATCACAGCGGCGCGCGTTGTTCTCGGGCACGTCGCTCCGGTGCCGTGGCGCAGCCACGCGGCCGAACAGGCTCTCGAAGGCAAATCGCTGAGCGACGTAACGGCCGCCGCGGCCGGCGAAGCAGCCGTTCGCGGCGCGAAACCGCTCAGCCAGAATGGGTACAAGGTCCAACTCGCGCGCGTCGCTGTGAAACGCGCTTTGCTCCAGGCAAAGGAGGGCGCATAACATGCCGCAGGACATGCCAGAGGTCCCCGAACGCGCGCCAGTGCGCAGCTTGAACGAATTGATCCGTACCGGCGAAATTTGCAGCAGCCTGCGCTCGAAGAAACTCTTCTATCAAACCGAAGAGAACGCGTCCGACATCGAAAACGCAGGACCCTTCTGGTGCGCGCGCACGCAGTCGCTTCTCGGCGTCGACGGCAAGATCGCCGGGCAGGAAGAATGCCGCCCCGGCCGCGCCTGCTGCGAAACCACGTAGCACGCCGCTCGTGTGTCGCGCATGCACCCTTCCTGCGCCGCCGAGAGTCGGCCCAACAGAATCTAGCGACGCGTTTCAGCATCTGAAGGGTAGGGCTTTTCCGGTTGCCCAGTTGGGCGACCCGAGTGCGAAAATGAGGAGTCATTTCGGGAGGTCAAAATGAAAACGAAGGCAATCCTTTTAGCAGCGGCAATGTTAGCGGTCCTGCCGACTCTGGCGGAAGCGGGTCAGGGGGCTTCGGCCGCAATTTCCGGCGACTACGCCGAATTCCGTAACGCGGACGTTTACACCGGGCCCTGTTTCGCGAACTCTGAAATGAACCTAACCGGCGACGACGCCGTGCTGGCCTGGCACGTGCGCGACGGCTCATGGTCTGGCGTTTCGATCGCCGGCTTAAGTGTGGTGGCCGTCGTGCGCGCAAGCGGCACGCTGGGCGATCCCTATACGAATCCGCTACCCGCAAAGACCGTTTTCATGCTCGATGCGCGCGCCAACGATGCCCAGCGCGAGGCCCTGGTTCAGTTTGCGCAGGCTCAGGCTTCGGGTCTGCTGAACGACGTTGTGGCCATTCAGTCCGTGCCGATTTCATTCTCGATCGCTCAGCATGGCTACACGACCGTGCAAGCCGGCAACCTGGTGCGGCTGGCCACTCGCATGCTCCAGTCGACCGACGACGACTCTGCCACAACGAAGAAGTGTACTATCCGCCCCTCGCCGCCCACCTCGAGCATTCGATGCCCGTTGTCGCGCAGACGAGCAGCTACAGCGGGAATCAACTCGGTGTAACGTGGAACGACTCCGGCCGCCGCAGCTCGTTCGTCGGCACCTTCGCCGAGTAGCTCTTTCCGAATTTGTTCGGAGGGGCGGGTTTAAGACCCGCCCTCTGTCGGCTGTCCACGCAATCACACTCGGGAGCAAGAATGAAAGAGCGATTCCCTGCAGGGAAGCTGGTCGTCGCGGCAATCACGTTTGCGGCCCTCGTAACGGTGGCTGCCGCCCAATCCTACAAGCTCGAGTCGTCCGCGAATCCCGCTTCCGCAAGAGCTGGCCGCCAGC
This sequence comes from uncultured Acidobacteriota bacterium, assembly GCA_963788345.1. Classification (GTDB taxonomy): domain Bacteria; phylum Acidobacteriota; class Terriglobia; order Acidiferrales; family UBA7541; genus Palsa-295. Next base: position 23,580 of record CAWBGW010000080.1, read on the forward strand.
CTTCGCGACGGGTTCTCCGACAACGCCTTGCACGTGACCGACGCGAGCGGGCCGATGTGCGAAATCTGGCTGCGCAAATCCGTTGCGGCCGCGGCATCTCCTGACACGAGTCTCGGCGTGAATTTCGGCCAAATCACGCAAGGCGCGCTTGTCGGCGCGATCAAATTCGACGCGGCCGCGGCACCGACTATCGGGGCCAGCCCATGAAGCCCGGCGTGTATACGTTGCGCTACATGCTCCAGCCGGTGGACGGCAATCACCAGGGCGTTTCGCCCTATCGCGATTATTTGCTCGCCGTTCCCGCGGCACTTGATTCCGCGCCCGCCGATCTCGCCGTCGCCGATCTCTTGAAGCTGAGCCGCAAAGCCTCCGGCACAGGCCATCCATCGGTCTGGAGTCTCGTGTCAGCCGACAGCGCTCCAGCAACACTTCCCGCGATCGCGCACCAGGATGACGGCGACCTGTGGATCGCGTACTTCCAGGCTCCGCTCGCGCCCCCCGCAAAAATGGGGCTGGTAGTCGTCGGTCACGCAGTCGAGCCGTAGAAGTTCTTACCTAAGATTTCGAATTCGAGACTTCGAAGACCACGCGCGCTCATCGAACCTGATAGAATCGCCGCGAATGTACACCTGCCACGAGTGTGAGCAGCCGATCAATCAGGCCACGGAAGTTTGTCCTTACTGCGGCGCGGATTTGACCGAAGTTCCGCTCGGCGGGGACGCCGAAAAGCCGCGAAAGAAATCCCCCGCCAAGATTGTCATTCTCTGGGCCGTCGTCTTGCTGAGCCTCGCTGGGATCGCGTGGTTTGCGTTTCCCTGGCGGCTCGCGGGCTCAAAGCCCGAAGCGGAGGCCCATGCCGTCGCTGCAATCACCGAGCTAGAGCGAGCGCTCAATGCCTACCAGACGAGCGAAGCGACTTTTCCATCTGCACTCGAGTCTCTGGGCGAACGCGGCGCAAGAAGCCCTGCAAGAAGCTCAGTCCGGCCGCTACTCGCTGCAATACACTCCCGGCAGCCCTGAATCCGATGGACGCGTGAAAAGCTACACGCTCACGGCGCGCGCAGGAAATTACGGCTACGTGAATCTCTTTGCGGACGAAACCGGAATCATCCACGGGACGCGGGAAAACCGTGCCGCCAGCGCCGCCGACCCGCGTATTGATTCGGTCTCGTCGAGTGCGCCGTAACAGCCGGATTGGCGGGCAGCCGTCTTCTCCGTGCTTTTGCCCGTTTCCCAGTTTCCTTCCGTCGGTTGACGTTCTGGAACTTCAAACCTGGGTTGCGCTTCGAGCGGATGATAGAATCCGCAACAATGCCGCCACCGGAACAAAAGAGCCCCCGCCTGATGCGGGACATGTTCCGCAAGATCGCGCCGCGCTACGACTTCATCTCGCGCGCCTTTTCCTATGGCATGGACCGCCGGTGGAAAGAATCCGCGGTCAAGAACGCCCCGCTTCCGCAAGATGCCATCGTTCTCGATCTTGCTTCCGGCACCGGGGATTTTTCGCAAATGATCCTCGATCACCTGCCCCGAGCGCGAGCGGTTGCTGTGGACCTCACCGACACGATGTTACATGTGGCCCGCAAGCGGGGCGTGAAGGAAATCGTTTGCGCGGACGCGAGCGCGTTGCCCTTCGACGATAACTCTTTCGATTGCGTCCTGATCGGCTACGGCCTGCGCAATTTCCCAAATCTGGAAGCGGCGATCCTGGAAATCGAGCGCGTTACGCGCCCGGGCGGACTGTTGCTGAGCCTAGATTTCTTTCTGCCCGCGAATCCCATCCTGCGCGAGATCTATCTTGCGTACCTGTACGCGAATGGCGCGGTGTGGGGAACGCTGCTACACGGCCGGCCACGCACCTACACCTACATTCCGGATTCGTTGCGCAGCTTCCTCTCGGTGGACGAGATGTCGTCGCTGCTGGTCAAGATGGGCTACATCAACGTCCACGCCCGCCCGTACATTTTTGGCGGCATCGGCCTCCACCTGGCCACAAAGCCGTAGCTGCCGTCTCTGCAATCTTTGATGTTTCCGTGTTTCACTTTCGAATTCTGCTCGTCACCGGTGGCTCAGCCGCAGACTTTCCCAACTGGCGTCCGCCGTCCAGCCCCCATCCACTACCAGCGTGTGACCATTCACGAACGCGCTCTCGGTGGCATCCGCGAGAAACGCAATCGCGCGCGCAACATCGTCCGCTGATGCAAAGCGCCCCATCGGCACTCGCCCGACGATATCGGCGTCGTTGTATGTTCCCTTCGCCTGATCCACATCATCCATCGCGGTCTTGACCCATCCGGGACAGACCGCGTTACATCGCACGCCACGGCCTCCCCATTCTGCGGCGAGGGTTCGCGTCAAACCAATCAAGCCGTGTTTCGACGCGTTGTAGGCAGCGCGATCGGCAATGCCGAAAAGGCCCGCAATCGATGCCACGTTGATGATCGCTCCCGATCGCTTCTCGAGCATCATCGCGCCGAACGCCTTCGCCACCAGAAACGGAGCAACCAGGTTGACGTCGAGCACGCGCCGAAAGTCCCGCACCGATATCGTCTCGGCCGGAGCAATGGAGCTGATGCCGGCATTGTTCACCACCACGTCCACTCTGCCGCACCGTTCGCGCACGGCTGCCGCCAAACGCGCCACGACGCCCTCGTCGGTGATGTCGCCTGTAAATTCGAGCGCCTCGAAGCCTCGACGCCGAACTTCCGCCAGAGTCTCCGGCATCGCTCGCAGGTCGATCAACCCCAGCGTATAACCGCGCTCCGCAAACAATTCAGCCGTGCGACGCCCGATCCCTTGCGCCGCACCTGTGATCACCGCTACCCGCGCATCATTCCCCTGCATGGCTTACCTCCACGATGTCTGCGATCCCCTACGCAAACTGATGATTGAAACTCGGCCCCGAATCCGCTACGGTCATTTCTGGAATGCACGCCCGATCCCATCGCCGCAATATTCCAGCTTACTTCTTCCTCGCGAGTCTCTCGCTAGTGCTCTGCGCATTCTGTGCTCCGCCCGCTTTGGCAAGGAGCACGTCGAAACCGTTGTGCCCTCTCGCCGAAAAGTGTCCGTGTTCGCAGTTCCTCGTCGCTCATGGCATGGCGACGAACAGAGCGATGGCGGGAATGCGGAACGGCTCGGGCGATTCGATGCAAATGGCGAGCATGGGGATGAGCGAGCCCGCGTCGTTCATCGATCAGATTCTCGATCACAGCAGCGCCGGGACCAGCGCCGAGCCTGCGTCCACGCCGCACGCGATGCTGATGACGAGCGCGGGCAATTGGACGCTGATGTTTCACGGAAGCGCGTTCGTCAACGCGATTCAGCAAACCGGCCCGCGCGGCGGCGACAAAGTGTTCGGCACAAGCTGGCTGATGCCGATGGCGCAGCGAACCGTTGGGCCCGGCACCCTCACCGTCCGCGGAATGTTTAGCCTCGAACCCGCCACGATCACGGACCGGCGGTATCCCGAACTCTTTCAGATCGGCGAAACGGCCTTCGGAAGGCCGATCGTGGACGGCCAGCACCCACACAATTTCTTTATGGAGCTAGCCGCGCTCTACGACGTCAAGCTCGGCGAAAATACTCTATTTTCGTTTTACGCAGCGCCCGTTGGCGATCCCGCGATGGGCCCCGAAGCATACCCGCACCGCACTTCAGTGAGTGAGGACCCGCTAGCGGCGCTCGGTCATCATTTGCAGGACTCGACACACATCTCCGACGACGTCGTGACACTCGGTCTGACATACAAAATTGCGCGAATCGAAGTTTCCGGCTTCCATGGCCGCGAGCCGAATGAGAATCGCTGGACCATCAGCGCAGGCCCGATCGATTCGTGGTCCACGCGCCTGACGCTCAATCCGACTCCGAACTGGAGCGGGCAGTATTCCGTCGGACGTCTCCACAGCCCCGAGCAAATCTCCCCCGCGGAAGACACCCTCCGCATGACGGCATCGGTCATGTACGACGTCCCGTTTGCCGGCGGCTCCGGAAACTGGGCGACGACTCTCGTTTGGGGCCGCAATAAGGACTTTCCCGGCGGCGAAGTCTTCAACAGTTATCTTGGCGAAAGCACCGTGCGCTTTACGCGTCGTAACTATGCGTGGACGCGAATTGAAAACGTCGATCGCACGAGTCTCCTGCTGCTCGGCGAGAATCCGCTGCCGCCGGGATTCGAGGAACATTTCCTCGCGCGAGTCCAAGCTTATACTCTCGGCTACGATCACGAATTCAATCTTATTCCCCGCGTCTCGAGCGCCGTCGGAGGACAATTCACGCTATATGGCAAGCCGGCTTTCCTCGACTCCACCTACGGCGCACATCCTGCCGGTTTTCTTCTGTTCGTTCGCCTGCGCCCCGTCCCGCTGGAAAAGTAAGCATGGCGCCGTCGCCGCGATCCACTACGACGTAGACCTTGCCGGTTCGTGGTTCTTCCGGTTTGTTGAACAGCGCAGTGTGGTCATGTATCATCGCGTTGCCGCAGCTTTCATCTGGGAGTTTTCTCGCCGTGCGTCTCCGGAGGACTTTCATGCGAACGGTTGCTACATCTCGATCCCTGATGGTCGTCATTGCTGTGCTTTGCGTAGCGTCTTTTGCCGGTTCGATCCAGTTGGCTCAAAGCCAATCCCATCCGGGGACCGCGACCAAGAGCAAGGCGTGCGCAAACGATGACACGGGACTGAAACTGCCAGGCGGTTTCTGCGCAACAGTATTTGCAGACGGCGTGGGTCATGCTCGCGACATGGTGGTTGCTTCAAATGGTGTGCTGTATTTGAACACTTGGGCCGGGTCGTACTACGGCAATGACGCGACTCATCCGGGCGGATTCCTCGTGGCTCTGCAAGACAAGACGGGAGTGGGGAAAGTGGACGTGGCCGAGCGCTTCGGTGAAACCGTCCAGAGTGGCGGCAAAGGCGGTACTGGAATTGGCCTCTACAAGGATTCGATCTACGCGGAAATCAATGATCGCATCGTCCGCTACTCCCTGCCCGCCGGCGCCATCGTGCCGAAAGATGCTCCGGCGACGATTGTTTCAGAATTACCTCTCACGGGCGACCATCCGATGCATCCCTTCATCATCGACTCCGAAGGCGTGATGTATGTCGATGTGGCCAGCGCGACCAACTCATGCCAAATCAAGAATCGAACGCTGAAATCGCCCGGCATCGATCCCTGTGTGGAGCTCAAGACGCGCGGCGGCATCTGGCGCTACGACGCAAACAAGACCGACCAGGTCTTTTCACCGGCGGAACGCTTCGCGACTGGAATACGCAACGGCGAAGGCTTTGCCATCGATGCATCCGGCCACATGTTTATCACGCAGCACGGCCGGGACCAGCTCCGCGCGAATTGGCCGGACTTTTACAGGCCAGATCAAGAAGCCACGCTGCCAGCCGAACAAATGATGCTTTTGGTACAGGGCGGCGACTACGGTTGGCCCGAATGTTATTACGACCCATTCGTAAAGAGCCTGGTCTTGGCGCCGGAATATGGCGGCAACGGCAGGGAGATTGGGATTTGCGCGAATAAGCTTGCTCCAGTCGCAGCGTTCCCCGCGCATTGGGCACCGAATGGAATGGCCCATTACGACCAGCAGCAGTTCCCGGCACGCTACCGCGACGGTGTGTTCATCACGTTCCACGGATCGTGGGACCGCGCGCCCTATCCGCAAGGCGGCTACAACGTCGTTTTTCAGCCTCTTGATGGCGACCACGCATCTGGCCGGTGCGAGATCTTTGCGGATGGCTTCGCGGGAGCCATTAAGTCTCCCGACAGAGCCCTGCATCGCCCGAGCGGCATCGCGGTTGGGCCAGATGGCGCGCTCTACGTTTCCGACGACGTGCGCGGACGAATCTATCGCATTGTCTACCACGGCGCGGCCGGCGCTAACGTTGCCGGGCCAGCATGCCCAAGCGCGACTGCTCCAGCCGGTGAAATCGTCGGAGCGCACCCGAAGCCCCCAGAGGGCACTCATCCGGACGCCGGTGTTATTGCTTCCGGCATGGCTATTCCCGCAGGAGCAACGCCGGAAATGGTGGCGCTTGGCGAGCAAATCTACAGCGGCCAAGTGGGCGCAGCTGGATGTACCGGCTGCCACGGGCAGACCGGACACGGCTCAAACATCGGTCCTGATCTGACGCGGGGAAAATGGCTGTGGAGCGATGGAAGCTACGCCGGAATCAAAAAAACGATAACAGATGGCGTCCCGCAACCGAAAAAATATCGGAATGCAATGCCGGCAATGGGTGGCACGCAGCTTACGCCCCAGCAATCGTCGGCGCTCGCCGCGTACGTCTGGAGCTTGGGCCACTCGAAAACAAAAGCGGCGACCACGCATTAGGAGGGGCGCGCGCTTCCCGGCCCGTGATGCTATACTTGCTTCGCAAACGCGCCCGCAAGATACTCGATTTGTCCGCGGAGAGGTGGCCGAGAGGCTTAAGGCGGCGGTTTGCTAAACCGTTGTAGGGGCTAAAACTCCTACCGGGGGTTCGAATCCCCCCCTCTCCGCCAGATTTACGGCCTCTGTTTTTTCGCTTGCGCGATGTAAACTCCCCGCAAATCCACTCAAGAAGAGCGCGAGCGAGCGACGGACGTTCTTGCGCTGTCTGGACACGAGATGCAGTCATCAGTAGAACCGGTAGCTGACACTCAAACGGCCGACGCTGGGTTTCAAACTCAGTCGGCCGGTGATCGGATTGCGACGGCCAGTCCGGGGCTGATCCTGGCCGCTCGAGGGTGTCTCTTTGTGGTGCTCGCGGTCTCAGTTTATTTCGTAGCGCGACAGGGCATTGCCGCGTGGTATTTCCGGAAAAGTCTGCCGCAGGATATCGAAGCTGCTGCGAAATGGGATGCCGGCAATCCGCAATATCCCAGCGCCCTCGCCACGTTGATGCGTTTCTATGCCGACAATCCGAATCCCGAGCCCATCGTGCGCCTCTGCGAGACCGCCGTCAGGTTGAGCCCCAATGATGCACACTATTGGGCCAATCTTGGCGCTGCTTACGATTGGGCGGGGCGTTCGGACGAGGCGCTTCATGCTTTCGAACGCGCTCGCGATCTTTTTCCCAATTCTCCCGATATCAATTGGAGTCTCGCGAATTTTTACATCCGCGCAGGAAGAGTGGACGATGGTCTGCGCACGCTGCAGAAAGTCCTGGGCGAGGGTGGCGTCGACGAACGGCAGGTCTTCTCGCTGGCGACGCATGCCGCGCCTGACAGCGAAACGGTTCTGAACGAAGTGCTTCCCGCACGCGCCCCTTTTTTGATCGACTTTCTCAATTTTCAATCGATTGAAGGAAATATCGACGCGGCGAAAATCACCTGGGCGAGGTTGCTCGAATCGAGACAACCGTTCGAACTGCCTCAGGCATTTCCTTACTTCGACGCTTTGATCCACCACAAGGACCTGGACGCAGCCTCGCAAGAATGGGTCAACCTGGGGGATCGATTCCCCGGCCAAATTCGCGAGCGGACTTCCGCGGGGAATTTGGTCACCAACGGTGATTTTGCATTCGAGATTTTGAACGGCGGATTCGACTGGCGCGTCAACCCGGTTCAAGGAGCAATGGTGAGCGTCCAGCAAGCCAGCTCCGGCGGCGCCGGCACGCTGCAAATCGAATTTGACGGCAGCCGCAATCTGGAATATGAGGATGTTATACAACTCGTGCGAGTTCAGCCACGGACTCACTATCAGTTCTCGGCTCAAATTCGCGGCCGCGGAATCACCACCGACAGCGGCCCGAGGTTTCAGGTATTCGACATCGCGGACATGGCCAAGCTATTTGCTGCCAGCGAGAATCTCATCGGCACATTCGATTGGTCGACGGAGACATTGAATTTTCAGACGACGCCAGAGACGCGCCTTCTGGTTGTGCGTCTTGCGCGCGCCGCGAGCTCGAAGTTCGACAATAAAATCTCGGGTACCGTCTGGATTCGCCGCGTTTCCCTGGTCCGGGATGGACAATGAGGCAGCCGTCATGAGCGCTGTGCTGACACGCCATCGAACCGCTCGATTGAACAAGTCGATTGTTTCCATCAAGAAGGTGAGCGTTGAACCGAGGGGGGCACTAGCGATAAACTTGACTGAGATTCTTCGCGGAACCCGCCCAAGAAGATACTAGGATGGCAGAGAGCTTCGCATACGATGAAAAGGAAAATTCTCTCGGCATCGCTGAGAGCCGAGTCCACTCTCGCACCGAAGTCCGTGCCCTGGCCTACATAGAGTTGTCGGACGAAAACGCGGGTTTGATCCTCAACATCAGTGAAGATGGCCTGGCTGTGCAAGCAGTACAAGTGGTCACCTCTGACCATTTGCCCCGGATGCGGTTTCGGCTGCCGAAAACCGACCGCACGATCGAAGTGGCCGGCAGAATGGTGTGGCAGCTTAGGTCCAGGAAGGAAGTGGGCATTCAGTTTGTTGATCTGTCCGATGCTGCCCGCGCTCATATTCACGAGTGGATCGCCGCCGAACCTTCGCGCCTTGCCGCTCCCCTGGAACCTCCCCGGCGGCGGACCCTCCAGCCTGATAAACCCTCACGCCCAGAGCCCGGCCGAATCCGAACCTGCGGTTTCGATACCTGCAACAGAGGCCACGGTGCCTCTGGAACCGGTCGTCTTCGTTTCGCCAAGTTCGGTTCCGCCGAGTCCGGTCGAGCCGCATTTACCCGCCGACGAAGCCACGTTGAACGTTTCGCCAGGCGAAACTTCTCCGCAGTCGGAGGAATTCGTTCGCCCGCCCGAGCTTCCCGACACGCTTCCCCAGCCGGTTTCGGGTTCATTTCCTCTCGGGCGCATGTCCGTTCCGGATTTGCGGCCCGCCGAGCCGCCCCCCTTGCAGGTTGTGCTGCCAAACGTTCTCCCGGAGCGCGGTCCCAGTATGCTGGCTTGGAAGGCACCCATGGCTCCCGCGAAGACCAGTGAGCTCAAGAAGCCACGACGCTGGTGGACTTACGCTGCCGCTCTTGGAATCATCGCTGCCTTGGGGTTTGCCGGTCTGGTGATGATCGATCCGGACGTCATCAGCAGAGCGCGCGTCGCAACCGTTTCTCAGCCGCCTGACGCGATAGCGGTTCCAGAATCGCCGAGCCCGCAGCAGGCAGCTCCCAAAGGTGATTCCGGTAACGCGCCGGAGCAGCAGACGCCGCAAAGACTGCCGGGGCTCGGGAACAATGGAAAGGCGGCCTCTCGCGGTCAGAACAGCGCAAGTCAGCCAACCTACCCACCCTCACCGCTGACGTCGCAAGCGCGTCCCCCGGCGCTGGTAAATCCGCTCGCGCCTGCAAACTCGCTCGCGAGTCACCGTGACGAAGCACCTGCTTCCGGCGCGGGTGCGAAGTCGACGCAGGATCAATCTGACCGGCAGGCGAATGGTGCGCTGCCGACGGTCCAACCAAGTCAGACGCAGACACTCCAGCCTCAGACGGCGACGCCGACCGTAAACGTGACCGAGCAGCAACAGACGTCCGCGTCGGCAGCTTCGTCGAATCTGACGCCTGTTTCAGGAAGCCAGCCAGCGGCACCGCGAAAGGATCAGGACGCGTACGCGGCGTCGGCCAAGCGCGAGCAGGATGCTCATTGCGGCGGCAAATCAAAACAAGCCGCCCGCCCAATCCTCCGTGGTTGTGCCGAGCACACAAGGTTCACCCGTTGTGCCCAGCGTGCCGCTGTCGGGAGTTCCGAGCGGTTCGGTGGGCGCGACTTCACAATTTCACGCGATTCGGATTCCGCCCGAGCTAAGGACGAAAGGTGCACAGCTCGGCGGCAATTTGCAAATCGGCCAAATGCTCTCGAGCTATTCGCCCTCCTATCCGATTGATGCCGCGCGGCAAGGCGTGGAAGGAATCGTGAAGCTCGATGCGATCGTCGCTACGGATGGTACCGTCGAGAGCGTGCAGGTGCTGAGCGGCCCCGCGATGCTTACGGGAGTGTCGGTGGCAGCGGTGAAGCAATGGCGCTACGGACAAACTCTGCTGGGCGGAAAACCGATCGGAGCCGAACAGTACGTGACGCTCGTCTTCAGGATCGCAAAGTAAACACCCGAGCGCCTCAATCCGTCACGGGCAGCGGCGCTCACTGCGGAACTGCTCTTGTGACCGGCCAGCGCTACCGCCGCTCCGACAGCGCCTGCGGCTGCCTGCGACGCCCAAAATGATGTATCCAGTGTGGCTGTTGCTCTGATTTCTTTACCGACGTATTAGTGGCAGGCGGAGCAGAAGCTTCCTGAGTGACGCCCAAGTTCACCTTGCGGAGAAATTTCGAGCGACTGACCCACAGCCAGCACACGGCCATTCGCGCCCTCGAGCGGAATCACACCGACGCTTCCGTCCAGACATGAAACCGCGAATGAGCCAGTGGCGGTCTTGTCGATGCGCGACGACGATTGCTCCGTCTGAATTACTGGAGCTATGACGTAGTTCCCTGCCCGCAGCGTCACGTCCGTGGACTGGGCGAACGAGGTCATGATCACCGTTCCCGCGGTGAGCTCGGCGAGAAAGCGCGCGTCGCCAGTGAACGTCACGTGAGTTTGCGTGGAGAGCTTGAGGGAACCTTTGCCGGTCATGGTGAACGTGGCGCTGCCGTTGTCGCCCGTGAGCACGGTGTCGCCCGCAAAGATCGTCAGCTCGGACGGCGCAGGCGCGCCATTCACGTAGACGGTGCCAACCGTTGCGAGCGCGCCGAGAGGTTCGCGCGCTTGTCTCGATGAAGCGCCGCTCGCGCTGGCCGCGACCGGATACAGCATCATTGCCACGGCCATTACGATGGCCATGAAGGGTCGGAGAGCACGGCTTGAGAGGCTCGCTCTTGCGTTATGTGAGTTGGGCACGGTCCGATTCACAGTGACCCTTTCACGAAACTTCGGGCTCGCGAGCGATCCGCGAGCGGCTGGTCTGATCTAATTACCACCTCTTCTCCGGATTGTCCATAGCGCAGCTTCTGGGGTAAGCTTCGCGGCGCGAGCGTTCCGTGAAAGTACTGCACATCGTCAAAACGGCTGTCGGCGCGACGTGGGCCTACGAACAGGTCCGCGTGCTGACGAGCCTCGGTGTCGACGTGGTGGTCGCGCTGCCTTCGGCCGACCGGGGTCTCGGGCCGGCGTATCGCCGAGCCGGCGCCGAAGTCGTCGCGATCAACCTGGACTTCCCCGCGCGGCGTCCGTGGCAGCTTCCCGCGGTTCTCGCGGCGTGCCGGGAACTTGTCGCGAACGTTCAGCCCGACCTGATTCATTGCCATCATGTGGGGACGATGCTCGTCGTTCGGTTGGCGCTGGGCGGCGGATCGAAGATACCACGCGTCTTTCAGGTGCCGGGGCCGTTGCACCTGGAATCGCCGGCGTTCGCGAATCTCGACATGCGGCTCGCGGGGCCGCCGGATCGTTGGATTGCCACTTGCGAGTGGACGCGACGTAAATATCTGGAAATGGGAGTTCCGGCGAATCGGGTTTTCCTTTCGTATGCGGGGACCGACATCCGGCAATTCGCGCCCGGTCGGACCGGACGGCTGCGGGCCGAGCTCGGCGTCGCGTCCGACGTTCCGCTGGTGGGCATGGTGGCCTACATGTACGCGCCGAAGTGGTTTCTCGGGCAGGAGCGAGGGTTGAAGGGCCATGAAGATTTTTTCGCGGCGCTGAATCTGGCGCGGGACGAGAGGCCGGACATTCGCGGCGTTGTGATTGGCGGCGGCATGGGATGGCGCGGCGTGGTATGAAGATCGGCTGCGATATCGCGGCCATGCGATTTGCGATGGCTCGCTCACGTTTCTGGGGACGCGGCCGGATGTGGCGGCGTTGTACCCGGACCTGGATTTGGCGGTGGTGGCGTCGCATTCGGAGAATTGCGGCGGGGCCGTCGAGCCGCTGTTGTGCGGCGTTCCCGTCGTCGCGACGAATGTTGGCGGGCTGCCTGATTTGATTCGCGACGGCGAAACCGGCTGGCTGGTTCCGCCGAAGAACCCGGAGGCGCTGGCCCGCGCGATGCTCGAGGCGCTGCAAGACAAGCAAGAAGCGCGCCGCCGCACGTCGAAGGCCAGAAGCTCGTCGCGCAAGCTTTTCGACGTCGAGCGAACGGCTCGCGGAGTGGCCGAGATTTACGATGAGATTCTCAGGGCGAGCAGCTCGGCTGCATTGGCGCATGGCCGGTTCTTCAACCAGTCGCCCGAGCGAGGGAAAAGAACCCCTGAGTTTGTACCGATTAGACTGAGTCGCCGACGTTTGTTTTGAATGAGTTAGAGCGATTTCTAATAATTTCGTGTACCGATTAGAAATTCGGTGGCGGGAGGCGTTTGGCGTCGGGTGGGAAAGGCCTAGAGGCTGAAACACAGAGGACACCGAGAAAGGCCGGAGATCACAGAGAGGGGATTTCGTCCGGTTGGAGCGAAAGTGCGGCGAAGCGGAAGTGGTGTTTTTGTCTCGATTAGAAAATGTCTTCTCCTTTATTTTCAAAGGATTGGGGCGATTTTTGAATGTGGGGTTGTCTCGATTAGTCGCCACAGCGACCGGGGCTTTTTTTTCGCCCCGTTGGCTGTGGGCCAGGAGTGAGGGTGGGTGGCCAAGTTTGTCGCTCATCCAAGTCTCCGACTGCAGGATACCATATGATAACTAAATTGTCAAGTACCAGTACCTAAAAGCTCGAAAGAATCCAATCGTGTCGAGCATGTATACGGACGGCGAGTATGTTCGGAGGCATCCGACCTGGCACGTGGAAGATTCGCCCTGGAAAGCACAGCAGGTAATCAAGATTCTGAAACGCAACTCACTTGTGCCGAGGACGATCGCGGAGGTCGGGTGCGGAGCGGGTGAAGTAATACGCAGAGTAAGCCTGGCATTCCCGGATGCGCGGTGCCAGGGATTTGAGATTTCTCCTGACGCTTTCGAACAAACGCGCGGGCGCGAGACCGAGAATCTCACCTACCATCTTTGCGATGTGCTCAACGACGGAGACGTTCGACCTCGTGCTGTTGATGGACGTCATCGAGCACGTCGAAGACTGCTTCGGGTTCTTGCGATCTGTTCGCCAGAGGACCAAATATGTGGTCGCTCACATTCCTCTTGATCTATCGGTTCTCTCGTTGATGATTGACACCCCGATGGCAAACAGGCGATCTGCCGGCCACCTCCACTACTTCACAAAGTCAACGGCGCTCGCCCTTCTGACCGACACCGGATATACAGTCCTTGATTCGTTTTACCCGACAGGCGGACATTTTCTTCCCCAACAAGGGGTGGAGGACTCGCTTAATTTCTCCATCTTAGGGCTGTCGGGGCAAGGATTGCACCGGGATTGAACGCAATTCTCTTGGGCGGCGCCTCAATGATGGTTCTCGCCCACTAAGCGGCTTTCGAGCGCATCTCACTTCGATGGCCGATCGACAAATCCGAATCCTGCACGTACTGGGGACGATGAGACCCCGGCGGCGTCGAGACTTGGCTTCTTAATGTCTTGAAGTTCATCGACCGCGGTCGATTCCAATTCGATATCTGCACTTTCGGACCTGAGGCGGGCCTATATGCAGGTGAGGTGGAGAAACTAGGCGGCAGGATGGTCGCCTGCCCGATAGGGGTCGAATCTTGGTCAGTTCCGCAACGCGTTTCCGGGGAATCCTGCGCCGAGGCAAGTACGACATCGTTCACAGCCACGTGACGCTCTTTTCGGGAGTTGTGCTCCGCTGGGCAAAGGCGGAGGGTGTGCCTGTTCGAATTGCGCACAGCCACACGAGCCAGGACGACAAGCCCGACACGCTCGCGCGCCGTTGCTACCGTTGGCTCATGAAATCGTGGATCGACCGCTACGCGACGCATGGTCTCGGCCGCATCGCGGCTCGCCGCTGCGCGAGCTGTTTGGCGAAGATTGGCAGAAGGACCGCCGCTTTCGAGTTCTCCATTGTGGAATCGACCTGCGTCCATTTGAAGAGCCGGTTGCTCCGCGCGGAAGTTCGAGCGGAGCTTGGCATTCCCCTCGACGCAACTGTGGTGGGGCACGTGGGCCGCTTCGTTCCAGCGAAGAACCATCGTTTTCTTCTGGAGATTGCCGAGGAAATTTCGAAGAGGCGGCCAGATATTCATTTCTTGCTAGTCGGCGACGGACCGCTTCGGTCTGACATTGAGGCGCGAGCCGGAGCGATGGGTTTCGACGGAAACATGCATTTTGCGGGAAGCCGCACCGACGTGCCTCGCTTAATGTGCGGCGGAATGGACGTTTTCGTTTTTCCCTCGGTCTGGGAGGGTCTGCCAATGGCGTTGATCGAGGCGCAGGCTGCCGGTCTTCCCTGTGTCATTTCGGACAGCGGTTACGGAGGAAGCGAGCGTCATGCGCGAGCAATCCACGCGGCTCTCTTTGTCGGCGGGGTCTACTGAGTGGGCGGCAAGAGCACTCGGCGGTCTCAGCAAAAAGAGAGAATCGGCCGCGAAGGCAGTTGGTCGCACGGATTTTTCGATCGACCGCGGCGCTTCCCTTCTCTCAGACTTGTACGTAGGCGCGGTCGAACAGTGACGAGAGAAAAACAGGACGGGAACATTCAAATGGCAAGCCGCTCAAAGCGGCACCGTGAGACCGGTGATCTGCTCGACCGTCACCCGGCTCGGGCCAACATCTTCTCGCCATTCGTACTCGCGGATCGAGCCGCCTTCATTGTTTTGGCCTTATATTTCGTGTTTTGGCCGATTTGGTATGTAAGTGAAGACAAGCTGTCCGCGCGCGCTGGAGATTTCAGAATCGAACATCTCATCGTGGCAGTTATCTTCGCCCTGAGTCTGGGAACGCTGAGTCGGCGGTGGTCGCGGACACCCGGTTCGTGGGCGCTTTTTCTGCTCGTCAGTTATGGCGCGGTTACACTCATCTGGAGTGTAAACGTCAAAGAAGGTTTGCTGGTTGTCCTTAATCTTACTTCGGTGTTTGTTTTCGCTCAGATACTGGCCAGAAACCGGCTCCGTCAGGGAATCGCACGATTGTGCTTTCTGGTCGGCTTGGTATTAATGACCGCTGTAGGGTTGAGCCGCGCTGAAGTGCCCAGTGTCAGTGATCTCCGATTGCTCTTCCCCGTCGGCATAGATCCAAATCAGTTCGCGGTTCAGATCGCGATGGGGGTAGTGATCCTGACGGCAGTGGCAGTCTCGGGGTTTGGGAGCAACCGACTACGCTCCGCTCGCTTCTGGGGCAGCCTGACGCTCGGTCTCTTGCTCGGCTGGTGTGGTCGTCCTCTCAGGTTCAAGAACGGGAATACTCGCGGTGATCGTAGGATCCGGTTTTGTTCTCTTAGTTCGGAAGGACTCGTCGGGCAAAGTTCGGCTTTGGAACCGTCGCCTGGCTTGGACTCCTGCGATAGCGCTGATCGTTGTCCTCGCAGTGGAGCCGCTGATGGCGTCTAAGGCTGCTTCCCTGCTCGAAAGATATGAAGAGGGGTTTCTTAGGGGGGACCTTTCGGGGCGCGACATGGTATGGCGGGCGGGAGTTAAGTACTTTGCTTCCTCGGCGAGAATCGTCTTCGTTGGCGGAGGTTTGGGCAGTTTCGACGAGTCGGTGGTGGAGTATCTGGACAGACCGCTCTATCAGGTTGCCTTACAAATGGCCGCTGCAAAATCCCTCTCGCATCAATCCTGCTTTCGCACCCCACGATGATTTGCTACGAATCGCGTGCGACCTGGGAGTGATGGGGCTGGCTCTGTTCGTGACGTTTTACGTTCAGGTAGGACTGGCATGTATGCGAATAGCCGCCGCAGATCACGAGGCCACCGTGCCCCTTGCGTTGCTCGCAGCTGTCATCGTGGGGGAACGGCTATTGACCTTGTCAGTTTCCCGGTGTATCCGATTGCCTTGGCACTGATCATCGCTCCTTGCGTACGCACTCAGGCGCGGCACGCGAACTCGATCTGACAAGATGCGTTTGCTCATAGCCACCGAGCAGCGCTTCGTCCGCGGACCCGATCAGCATATTTATGTGGATAGGTTTGAACGATAGTCGCTAGTGCGCGTTCTCCTCACAAGTGAAGGTCACTTCTCTCTTCGACCTGCGGGCGGAGTCTATGCCGACGGGCCGGCGAAGTATTCGGCTTGGGCGAATTATCTTGAGGCGTTTGACGAGGTGGTGGTGCTGGCGCGCGTGGCGACGACGGACACGTCGACGCCGAGTCAGCGCGGCGTGGCCAACGCGACGCGCGCGAGCGAGCCGCAGCTGGCGTGGCGCGAAGAAGCGCGCGCGGATGGGCGTTCGGTTTCTTTCTTTGCGTTGCCTGATTATCGCGGGCCGTGGGAATACTTGCGTTACCTTCCGCAACTCAAAGCTCGCGTGCGAGAAGCCGTGGAAAACTGCGATGCTTATATTCTGCGCGTTCCCGGGCTGGTGGGGCGATTGGTGTGGCGCGAGCTTAGGCGACGCGGAAAGCCCTACGCGCTGGAAGTGGTGGGCGATCCGTGGGACGCGCTGGGGCCGGGAACGTGGCGCAGCGCGATGCGACCAGTCTTTCGTCGCGTGGCCGCGCGGGACTTGAAGGCGATGTGCCAGGGAGCGGTGGCGGTCCACTACGTGACGCAGAGTTCGCTGCAGCGGCGCTATCCGCCGGCGAAGGGCGCCTACGCCGTGGGATTCTCCGACGCGCTGATGGATTCGGCTTTTGCGTCGCCTGCGGAAATGAACGAGCGATTCCGGCGAATCGATGACGTGGCGGGGACGAACGGCGCGCGCAGGCCGTTTCGCGTTGGATTCGTCGGCAGCCTGGCGCAAATGTACAAAGGGCCGGACGTGTTGCTGCGCGCCGCGTCGTTGTGCAGCACGCGCGGACTGAACATGGAAACGGCGCTGGCCGGCGACGGCCGCTACGCCGCCGCGATGAAAGCGTTGGCGAAGCAGCTCGGAATCGAGGATCGGACGCAGTTCCTGGGGCAACTGCCGTTCGGCAAAGCTGTTTTTGATTTTCTCGACTCGGTGGACCTGTTCGTGATGCCGTCGTATGCGGAAGGATTGCCGCGCGCGCTGCTGGAAGCGATGGCGCGGGGATGTCCGTGCGTCGGGTCGGACGTGGGAGGGATTCCGGAACTTCTCGATCCGGCGGAGATGGCGCCTGCGGGCGATCGCGAACGCGCTGGCGAAGAAAATCATGGAAGTGGCGGCGAACGGTGCGCGGTTGAAGCAGATGGCGGCGCGGAATTTGGAGAAGGCGCGGCGGTTCAGTCCGGAATTGCTGAGGGAAGTGCGGAGGGAGTTTTGCAGGGCGGTGAGGATGCATTCGGGGAAAACCTTGGGACCACAGATGAACACAGATAAACACAGATGAAGCAAAAGGCGCAGGACAACCCTGAAACCCGAGTCCCGGGCTGACACAAAGCGAGATGAAGATGCCGCGCTGAAGCGGCGGCGCTACGTTTAAACCTAAGACAAACCTTCGGCGGCTAGGCGGGGGCGGCGGCGCGGGCTAGGGCGCGATTCTCGAACTCGCGCGGGGCGGAGGCCGCGAGTTGGCCCGAGCGGATTGTGTCGCAGATTTCGGCGATGCCGGATTCGAGCGTTCGCTGGCACTGAAATCCCAGCGCGCGCTGAATTTTTTCGAAGGAGACGCGATAGTTGCGCTGGTCGGAGTTGTTTTCGATGCGGTCGATGGCGGTGCCGGGAATCATGCGCTGGATGGCTTCGCCCACATCGCGAATTTGCAAATTCAACGCGGGAGAGCCGGCGTTGAAGATTTCGCCCGAGACAGCGCTGGGAGGCGCGTCGAGACTGGCGAGCACGGCACGCGCCGCGTCTTGCACGTGCACGAAGGGGCGCCACTGCTCGGCGTTGAAAACCGTGATGCGTCCGCCCGATGCCGCGCGCGCGGCAAAAAGATTCACCACCAAGTCGAAACGCATGCGCGGAGACAGTCCGAACATTGTGCCGAAGCGCAGGACTGTGGCCGAGAAGTCTTTGGCCGAAGCGTGGTTGCCGGCAGCGAGCAGCAATTTTTCGGAATCGATTTTGGTGCGCGCGTAGATGGAGAGAGGGTTGAGCGCGGAAGTTTCGTCGAGGAAGGAATCGGACGCTCCGTAGACACTGCACGAGGAGGCGAAAATGAACCGGCGAACGCCGCACGCGGGAGCCATTTCGATGAGGGTGTGCGTGGCGGCGCGGTTCACTTCGGCGGCCAATTGCTGATTTTCGTCGCAGGCGGCGTCGCCGACGATCGCGGCGAGGTGAACCACTGCGTCGCAGCCTTTCATGGCTGCGGCGACGGCGGGTGCGTGGCGAACATCTCCGCGGACGAGTTCGCAATTTGGATTTGACTTGACGGCGTCGAGGGATTTGTCGCCGAAGAGAAGCGCATCGAGGACGCGGACTTTGGAGCCGCGCGCGATCAATTGCGCTACGACTACGGAACCGAGGTAGCCGGCGCCGCCGGTGACGAGGATGCGCTTCGCGCGGTGTGGAGGCGCGGGTTTCATGCGCTCTGCCCCACGGCGGCCTTGTTGCGTTTCGCAAATTCGGAGGCGCGAAGAATCGCGTCGCAGACTTTGTCGACGTCGGCGTAGCGCAACGAGGAATAAATCGGGAGGCAGAGGACGCGATCGGAGATGTGGTCGG
Organism: uncultured Acidobacteriota bacterium; assembly: GCA_963788345.1. Classification (GTDB taxonomy): domain Bacteria; phylum Acidobacteriota; class Terriglobia; order Acidiferrales; family UBA7541; genus Palsa-295. The sequence goes on from CAWBGW010000080.1 coordinate 42,120, forward strand.
TGACGGGGAGCAGGCGGCCGTCCCACATATCGAAATAGAGTTTTTGGCGATGCACGGGCGGCCAGAAATAACGGCGAACGCCGATATTTTCTTTGTCGAGAGCGCTGCAAAGCCAGTCGCGACCGCGGCCAAAAACCTGCGGGTCGACGATGATTGCGAAATCCTTGCAGGCGCTACGCGCTTCGGGCGGCACGTGCTGGAAGCTGAGTCCGCCGACGGAGCGGAGGCGACGCTCGTAGTGGAGGCGAATCTGGTTGCGGCGCGCGATGCGCTCCTCGACGCCCGCGATGCCGCGCAGCGCGAGCGCGGCGTGAAATTCGCTCATGCGCGCGTTGAGGCCGAGGACTTCGGGGTCGTGGTTGCCCGAGTCGCCGTAATTGCGCGCCGTCCGCAGGCGGCGAGCGAGCGCTGGGTCACGCGTGGCGATCAGGCCGCCTTCGCCCGCGACGATAAGCTTCGTCGGCGACATGCTGAACACTTCGGCGACGCCGAAGCCGCCCACGCGAATGCCGTCGATGGAGGCGCCCAGGGCGTGCGCTGCGTCGTAGAGGAGCGGAACGCGGAGGCGCGCGGCGATTTTCTCGAATTGCTCGACGGGCGCGGGATTGCCGAACATGTGCACGGCGAGAATCGCGGCCGTGTTTTTCGAGGCGCGATCGAGGACCGATTCGGGGTCCATGCAAAATGTGTTCAGGTCGCAATCAGCGAAAACTGGCGTCAGGCCGTTCCACACGACGGCGTGGGCTGTGGCGTGAAATGTGAAGCTCGGAACGATCACATCGCCGCGCAGATCGAGGACTTTCAGGATCAGCATCAGAGCGGACGTGCAGTTCGCGACGGCGACGCAGTGCGGGACGTTCAGGTAGGCGGCAGCGGCGACCTCGAGTTCGCGGACGAAAGAAGCGTTCGTGAGGGAGCGGCTCTCGAGAATTTTGCGGACGTCGGCCAGGAATTCGTCGCTGGGCAATCCTTCGGGCCTGGCGATCGGCAGGAGCTGATCGAAGATCGGTTGGCCGCCGGCGATTGCCGGAACGTTTATGGTTTCGACAGGCATTGTGTCCATTGGCGCTGCTCCGGGCGCTCGTTATGGCGTTTCGATTGAACGCGAATTTCCGCCGCGGGGTTCCCGGCGACGGTGACGCTTTCGGGGACATCGTTGAGCACGACAGCTCCGGCGCCGACGTAGGAATGTTTGCCAATCGTCACATTCGGGACGATTACTGCGCCCGATCCCACATACGCATGTTCGCCGACATCAATTCCACCGGCGAGCGTCGCGTTGGGGAAGATGTGGCAACTGTGGCGGAGATGGTTATCGTGATCGACCGAGGCGGACGTGTTGATGCAAACGTTGTCTTCGATGACGGTTCCGGGATTGACGGTGGCGCCGGCAAGGATGGTTACGCCCTGGCCAAGCTCGACGAAGCGGGAGATGTGCGCCGCGGGATGAATCACGTTGATGGGCTCGAGGCCGAGCGCGCGAATTTCGCGGAATTTTTCGCTTCGCACATAGTTGTCGCCGATTCCGACGGCCACGGCGTCAAAATCTGTTTTGTTCGCGAGCTGGCCTAAGCCGCCCGAAAAATCGAGCACGCGCACGCCGAGAATCGTGGCGCCCGTTTTTGTGGCGTCGTCATCCACAATTCCCACGACCTCGCAGCAATCCGCGGCGAGCAGGGCGTCGACGATCACTTTTCCGTGACCGCCCGCTCCCCAAACGATGACGCGGCGCTTTCCGTGTCGTGTGTGATTCATTCGTTCACGCCAAATCGTGCATTCGCACTCTGCCGTCAGGTCCGTAAACTCCTTCGCCCTTAAGGAGAACCGGAATCGTAGCCAGCAGGATTTTCGCGTCGAGCCAGAGCGAATAGCGATCAACGTAGGCAACGTCCAGCGCGATTCTGCGTTGCCAGGAAATCAAGTTGCGACCCTGAATCTGCGCGAGGCCGGTGAGGCCGGGACGCATGCGAAGGCGCCGCGCTTCCTGCGCGGAATACCGGCTGGCCACTTCGACGAATGCCGGGCGCGGTCCGACCAGACTCATTTCCCCTCGAAGCACGTTCCAAAGCTGCGGCAACTCGTCGAGGCTCCATCGCCGGAGAAAGCGGCCGGTTCGCGTGATTCTCGGATCGGCGAAAAAAGTTTCGAACGGATGCGCCTTCTGGCGCGCGTCCTGGACCATCGTGCGGAATTTCCATTGATCGAAGGCGCGGCCATCGCGGCCGGCAACGCGAAGTTTGAAAAACGGCGAGCCGGGGGAGTCGAGGACGATGGCGATCGCGATGAACGCGAAGACGGGGAGGAGAAGCAGCAGGGCGACGATGGAGACTCCGACGTCCAGAGCGCGCTTTAGAGCGAATTCGAAATTGCGTTTCAAGCTGCCGCCTCCGCGGGCGTCGCCTTCGAAGCGGACGCCAGCGCGAGCCCCAAGATGACCGCGAACAATAGCGCGTTTGCCGGAATATGCAAATTGAAATCGGTCAAACTGTGAAGCAGAATCGCGACAATGCTGCCCACGCAAGCGAGCGAAATTGCCGGCCCGTACTTCCCTTCTCCATGAAGGAAAGCGCGCACCGCATGCAACAGCACAAAGAAAATCGAAGCGAACAAAAGCAGCGCCGCCGGAATTCCGAGATCGCTCGTGATTTCCAGATAGTCGTTGTGGGCGTGGTTCACGAATTGCGTCAGAAACGTGGTTTGCACCTCGGTGTACACCACCGGGAACGTGCCGAGGCCCGTTCCAACGAGCGGATGCTCGGCGATCAATTTCAAGGTCCCCGGCCACATCGAGAGGCGGCTCTGGTCGCCCGAGAATTCCTGTCCCAGGGTTTCGAATCGACTCAAGGCGGGACGAAGACCGATCCAGCCGGCAAGGCAGAGGCTTAGCGCGACAAAAGCGACGCCGAGAACGGCGGGAAGCGCTTTTCGCTGGAGCATTTTGAGTCCGAACACGACAAGGAGCGACGCGGAGGCCGCGAGAAGTCCCATGCGCGAGCGCGAGAACACAATCGCCGCCATCAGCACCACCGCAACGGCCAGCCACAAGATGACGGCCTGAGTTTTCACATCGGATGTCAACTTTGCGGTCAGCTTTTTTGCGTGTCCGCTGCCATGCTTGCGACGCGCCAGCAGCTTTTCGCCTTCGTACATCGCGAGACAAACCGCAAAAGGCAGGACCATCTCGAGAAAGCCGGCGAAATGGTTGCGATTGATGTAAGTTCCGGTGGCTTCTTCGAGATCATATTTCTTCGTAAACCAAAAGATTTTTTGCACGTTCATCAGGTACTGAGCCAGACCGTAGAACGCTTCTGCGACCCCCAGCGCGACGAGCGCAAAGATCAAGCGCTGCTTCCGGCTGCGGTCCTGACTCACAACGTAGGCAAGAAAAAAAGCGACGAAGCAAGTGAGAAGAATCAGAAGGCCGTTGCGCGAATCGTAAGGAGCAAAGCTCAAAGCGGAGAAGCACGCGCCGGTGTAGTTGGCGCGTCCCGCGAATCGCGAAAGGAATCCCGCAGGCAGCGGGCACAACTGAAGCAACGCCAACGCGGTGAGCAGCCCTGGAACTACGAGGTAACGGGCACGAACAGAAGCAGCCACCGATCCCGAGCGAAGCAAGAGCCAAGCCGCGACCGCAAAGAAAAGAATTTCCACCACCGCGAATGAAATCGGTTCCGTGCCGCCGAACGCGGCAACGGCGAGAACGACGCCCACGGTCAGCGAAACCTCAGCGGCTGTCATTCGAATGTCCGTCAACCTCGGGGCCGTCAGCTCGGCGGCGTCAACTCGGGCGGTCATTTCGCGTCGCCATTCGGTTTGTAGGTGTAGTTCGAGTAGTAGTCGTTCCGCGTATCCGCAAAATTGATGGCCGCGCCCAGGATGTGCGATCCCGCGTCCACGGCCGAGACGTAAGCGCGATGAACCAGCTCCCGCGGAGTGGTGCCGCCGCCGACCACGAGAATCACGCCGTCGACGAGCGTGGCGAGAATGCGGCTGTCCGCAAGATTCAGCATCGGAGGAGAATCAAGCACGACGAACTTGTATTCCTTCGTCGCCTCGCGAATCAGGTTCGGCATGTACTCGGACGAAAGCAGATCCGCGGGATTCGGCGGGACAGGTCCAGAGAATAGAACCGACAAACCCTCAGCCGGCGATTGCCATACGACCTTCCGCCAGTCGGAGTTTCCGGTAAGGAAATCCACCAGCCCGGAAGAATTGTCGACACCGAAAAAGTTCTGGAGACTGGGTCGGCGCAGGTCGGCATCGATCAGCAGCACCGATTCACCAAGCTGCGCGAGCGAAAGCGCCAGGTTGGCAGCAACGGTCGTCTTGCCTTCGCCCGACTGGGCGCTGGTGACCAAAAGCGAAGAAGGAGGACGCTTCGCGGTAGAGAGCAGCACCGAAGTGCGCAGGCCGTGGAAGGCCTCCGCCAGCGGCGCGTTCGGACCCGTGGCCCTCGATTCGATTCCAATGGCCGTTGCCGTTCGAGGGTCCCTTTCCTTTTTCCCCCGTCAGCATTCGCGCGCGTTCGTAAAACGCGTGCACGCCATTGCCGTTCTCCAAGCCCGCCACGGCGGGCACCGAGCCCAGCGCGGGAAGTTGCAGGAAGCGCTCGAGGTCTTCCGTCGTCTTGAGCGTATTGTCGAGATGCTCCTGCAAGAAAGCGGCGCCGGTTCCGAGGCAAAGACCCAGGAGAAGCCCCATCGACAAATTCAGCAGGATTCGCGGGCGCGCCGGTTTCTTCGGAGGATATGCCGGATCGACGATTCGGATGTTGGTGGCCTTGAGGCTCGTGGAGATTCCAGTCTCTTTCAACTTTTCGAGCAGGCCGACGTAAAGCTGCTTATTGGTGTCGGCCTCGCGTTTCAGGATGTTGTACTGGACTGATTTCTCCGCGATGTCGTTGGCCTGCTTTTGCTGTTCTTGAAAAGCCTGGCGCAGCATGCTTTCGCGTCCGACGGCCGCCCGGTAGTCATTCGCGATGCTCTTGGCAGCGCGCTCGCGTTCGGAGGTCAGCACGGCCTGACTTTCATCAATCTGGCTCTGAATCTCTTTCACGCGCGGATAATCGGGCGTGAAGGTGGAGATCAGCTTCGAGCGTTCCTGTTCCAATTCAGCCACGCGCTCGGAAAGATCCTGCATCAACTTGTTGTCGAAGACGCCCGGCAGCGATGCGTAATCGCCCTGCTCGAGCAAGTGGAACAACGACTCCTTGTCGAATCTGTCGGCCTGCTGCTTTCGTGAGCTGTTCCTGCAACTCGCGAAGGCGCTGGGTGACGATGTTTTCAGTCGTACCCTTGTCGGTCTCGAGGAACAGAAGGCCGTTCTTGTTGGCATATTCCTGCAGGTCGTCTTCCGACTTTTCGAGCTTGGCCTTCATTCCTTCAAGCTGCTGCGACAGCCACTCGGAAGCCTTTTGGGAAGTATCCCAGCGCGCTTCGAGATTCTGCTGAATGTAGGTGGAAGCGACGGTGTTGACGACTTGGGCGGCGAGCTTCGGGTCATTCGAGTCGAAGGTTACTTCGATCAATCGACTGCGCTTCACCGGCTCAACGCTCAGGCGGTCCTGGAATTTCTTCAGCACGTCGTCGGGAACATCGGATTGGCTCGGGGCGCTGCCTGCCGCCGCGAAAACCTGGGCGGCCGACGTACTTTGAGCGTCACTTTGTTGCGGATCGGGCTGTTGCGGATTGAGTGCGAGCCCCTGGCTCTCGCGCGAGCTGAATTCAGGCAACTGCGCCAGCTTGAGTTGCGTGATCACACGCCGGGCCAGATTTTCGCTTTTCAGAATCCGGTTCTGCGTCTCGAGGTACGTGTCCGAGATGCTTTCCACTTGAAAGAGTTCCTGCAGCGTCGGTATGTCGGGATTCTCTTTTTGAATTTCAATCAGGGTGCGCGCCTCATAGACGCGCTTCTCTTTCAGCGTGGCGAAAAGGGCCACGGTGAAGACGACAAACAGGGTGGTGAGAATGGTGGCGCGGCGTTTCTGCACAACGCGCCAGTATTCGACGAGGTCCGGAACATCGCGCATGCGCTCGGCGTTGTAGATAGCCGGTTCGTGCAGCTTCAAAGAAGAATGCGCCGGCGGTTCGTAGGGCCTGATTTGTGTTTCTGGGTCCATTGTTCCTTTTAACGTGTGCCTTTTAGGGATGGAAAATGATGACTCCGCTCGCCGTTGCGATTGCCGCTTCCGATCCCCTGTAAAGGGCGGCTTTCGTGCCGCTCTTCGGAACGAAAACAATGTCGGCCGCCTTAAGCGGCACGTCGGGAAGTTTACCCGCAAGAACTTTTCCCAGGTCAACGGGAATCTCCGAACGCTCGCCGGTGATCGGGTCCGTGCGAATGATGCGCGTGTGGCCTTTGGAAGAAGTTGAGGTCAAGCCTTCGGCGAGCGCCACGGCCTTGAGCACAGACATTTGCTCGTTGGTCCTCATCGTGAAGCCGCCGGGCTTCGTCACGCTGCCCACAACGTAGACGATGCCCGCCCTCTTTACCTTCACGATGTCGCCCGGATAGATCGGTACGTTGTAGCGCGGATCGGCTGAATCGAGCAGCAGCCTAAGGTCAATCTGAATCGTGTTTGGATCAGTGGTCGCCGACTCAGTTTTGTCGGCAGTGCTCGCTGCGCTGGTCGGCGCCATCGAGGTGGACGAAGCGGGAGGGTCGTCGTTCGAGGCATCTTTCGCCACGTCTGGGGCAGGCGAATCGACACCCGCGCCACGCATCACGAGCACTTTGTCGCCGGCTTCATCGGTGAGGCCCTGAGCCATCGAGAGCATCTCGAGAAGCGTCTTCGGACCACGGACTTGAAACACGCCAGGCTGGTTCACGGCTCCGAGGACGGACACGGGATGGCTTTCAACGCCGGTCACCAAAACCCCGACGTGAGGGTCGTTCATGTAAATCCGCAGCCTGCTTTCGAGCGAGTTTTCCACTTCCCGGGCGGTCAAACCCGAGGCTTGAATGGCTCCCACGAGCGGCAAAGATATTTCACCGTTCGCGGAGACACGAAGGGAACGGTTCAGTTCCGGCGCGTCGAACACGTTTACTTCCAGAAGATCTTGCGAACCGATACGATATTCCGCTGACACCGCTCCGCTCGTTTGGGCGGAAACCGAGTGGCGGAGTTGCTCGAGACGCCGGTTGAAATCCTCGGTTGTGGCGGGACTGGAATCTGGCAGAGGATAGGCCGGCTTGGGTAAACTCTGCGCACGGGCAGACGAGGAGCCTAGGACCATGGATCCGGCAAATAGAAGCGCCCACAGAGGCCGACTTGGGAGAGTTTTCCTCACCGAACTGTCTTTTGTCGCTTAAAGAGATGGCGACTCCCCGGCAGCGGCGCGAGAGTTGTGAGTAGGATTCGCCTAGGAGTAGCAGATGCCCCGAAAGCTGCCCGTATCTATACAGACACCACTGCACTCGCCATCGAAGGAGCCTGTATAGCAGGGGAGCGGAGAAGGCGTCAAGCCGTTTCATCCGCGAGCAGGGGCGAGCGCTGAGGCGACTGATTGCCTGACGAGCTTCGCGGCAGACTCAGAATGGGGATAAGGGGAACGGTGGCTGGCATGGAAAAGCGGGAACTTACGGTCGCGGTGCGCGATAAGGTGCTCGAAGCGCTGGAACGAACGGAGCATCTGGTGAGTCTGGTGCCGTCAGACAAACTCGATTGGCGACCCGCTACGGATGTAGTTGCCTCGCGGCCCATGACTGACCTGGGCCACCTGCTTGGGCATTTGCTGGATTGTGCGGCGGGTTTCTGCGCCGCTCTGTATGCCGCCTATCCTTTCCAACTGAGTGATTTCGCGGACCTTCGCCATCTGAGCGTGAATCATGCGTGCCGGCCCGAGGACGCCGCGAAGCCGGCTCGAACAGTACTCCCGGTGCATCGCTCGGGGATTTGAGCTCTGCACAGACGAAGACCTTGGCCGCAAGCTCCCAACCGTGTTTGAGCCTGCAAGGGGAACGGCTTGTGACGCTGCTCCTCGGGAACCTGGAACACTTGCTGAATCACAAGTACCAGCTCTTTTTCTATTTGAAGCTGCTGGGCGTGCCCGTCAATAGCAGCGATCTGTATCGGTTTCGTGGCGATCGCTCACCAGCTTCCTGATACTAGTACCGGGGCTTAGGGTTCCGACTGCGTGCCAGCCGCTGAAACTCTCTTCTCGCCTCTTCCCTGTCGTCGATTCCAACGCAACGGTAGACGTTACAAGTTTTTGACAATTCGCAGACACGCTGGTGGCAATCGGGCACTCCGAGTCTCGTAGATTTTTGCCCGAATAGAACTCGAAATGCCGGCATCAGCCCAATCCCCAGAGAGCTGCCGGGATTTCGGTTCGTACCTGCGGCGGCGGCGTTTGCCGGGTTCATCCCTGGCACACGCTACCGCCGGAGATGCTCGGCTCTGGGGAATCTGGAATCAATCTCGAGAGGAGACATCGTGAAGAGACTCAATTGCACTGTTTTGGCCGGCCTGATACTCGGTGCCGTGGCTGTAGTGGCAACGACTTCATCGGCGTTTGGTGACGACGATAACGTGCTGAGGAAAGGTCAGAAACCCGAATTCATCGCTTCCACGGTTCCCGCCAATGGGGACGTGAATCCCTATGGAGTGTGGCGTGTGCCGCGGAGCGTAGGCAATCTGCATGAAGGCGACATCCTGGTGAGCAATTTCAACAACAGCGCGCCGCCATCAGGTCAACAAGGTACGGGCAGCACGATTGTCGCGGTGACTCCGGGAGGCGGGGTCTCGCTTTTCGCTCAGATCGATGCGACGCAAGTTGCCCGGGCCATGCCCTGGTGGCGTCGGGTTGACGACGGCTCTAGCGGTTCTCAAGACGGGCTGGGTGATTGTGGGAAGCTTGCCCACGACCGACGGAACTTCCGCTACGGCGCAGGCTGGATGCTTGATCGTGCTGGATGCATTGGGAAATCCGGTGGAGACGTTCTACGGCTCGTTGGTCAACGGCCCATGGGACATGGCGGCTGTCGACGGCGACGATCAGGCTCATCTCTTCGTCACGAATGTGTTGAACGGAACATTGGCGGCAAGCCGCGATTCGAGCGTGCCGGGCAATGTGGTGAATCAAGGAACGGTCGTGCGAATCGACCTTGGCGTGTCGCAGAAACAGATGCCGTGGATCGAATCGATGACCGTCATCGGCTCAGGCTTTGAGGAGCGAACCGATCCTGCGGCTTTGGTCATCGGGCCCACCGGCGTTGGGCTGAGCCCAAGTTGCGAAGAAGGCGATCGAGAAGACTGCCGAACGATTTTCGGCGACGACGGTGGCCGCGTGCTCTACGTGGCGGACTCGCTGCAGAATCGCATTCAAGCGATCCCGCATGCGCTGGATCGCACGACATCAGCGGGCGAGGGCGTCACGTTCTCGTCGGGCGGCAGTCTGAACGGGCCACTCGGACTGATCGTTTCCGAGGGAGGTCACGTCCTCACCGTGGACAGCGACGACGGGTTCATCACGGAAATGAACCGGCAGGGCAGCCAGATTGCAACGCTGCTTCTGGACAGCACGGGAACTCCTCCGGGAGCGGGCGCGCTGTTCGGCTTGGCGTTTAACTCGGATGGACAGATCGTGTTCGTTGACGACGCGGCCAACACACTGAACCTGATTCATTAAACGAGTTCTCCGAGACGGGTAATCTCTCAGGGGAAGACTCGTCTCGAGATCCGCGGAGTAGCGGCCGCTTTCGCAAAGGCATATAAATCGCCCCATGCCGGCGAGGGCAGCCGCTGCATCCAGCGGCTCGACGCCATGAACGGCAATCGACCGATCGAGCTCAATCCTGTTCCATGTCCTGTTCTGTGCCCCGTGCGTCAGGCTCTCTTTTGGCCTCTGATGCGAGCAGTTTGGTTTCGTTCTCATCCAGCGCGTTGCGTTAGACTCATAGACTGCATTCAGGCTGAAAACAGCGGGAAGTGGCGGTTGAAAGCGGGCGGTTGGCGTAGCTAGATCAAAACGGAGTGGGCCAGATTATGTGACCACGGAGTCTCTCGGTGACAGCAGCACCAAGACGGCAGGTCTTGGTCTCTGGGGAGAAGAGTCATATGAAAGTTGGGGCGAAGGGCTTGTTTTTTTCCACGTGCCGGGGCGCGTGCGGAGGAATTGTCTGGATCATGCTGATAGGAAGCGTGCCGGCATGGGGTCAGTCGGCTTCTCCGCAAGCAGCATCGACCCAGGAGCAACCCGGGTTGGACGCGAAGATCCGCGTGCTGACCGACTCCCTGGAGCAGACGCGAGCGGAGCTTTCCGAATCCAGGCAGGAGATTAGAGAATTGCGCGGCATGCTCGAACAGGTGATGCAAAAAATGGGGGAGCAGACGGGCGTCGCGACTGCGGCCGCGACCGGCGAGCAGGTCGCGTCAAGTGCGAATGCTTCTCCGCAAAAGCCGAGCGAGCACGAGAGCGCCCAGATCAGCTCCGACGACTGGCAAATCGTGAATGCCCGCCTCGAGGAACAAGAACAGGACAAGGTGGAAAGCAACCTGAAGTATCGAGTCAAGCTTTCAGGAATGGTTCTGTTGAACGCATTCGGCGTCTCCGGGCAGGTGGACAACGAGGACGTTCCCACGATCGCGCTGCCGCATTATCAGGGAGCCTCTTCCGGAAGCGTGGGAGCGTCGCTGCGGCAGTCGATTATTGGCATCACGGGTATCGGGCCCGAGATTTTTGGGGCGAATACCGTCGGTGATGTGCAGATGGACTTTTTTGGCGGAATTCCGGGCGGCTATACCTCGAACACGTCGGGTCTGGTTCGGCTGAGGGTGGCGAGGATTCGGATGAATTGGACGCACACGTCCCTTTTCGGCGGAATCGACGCTCCGTTCTTTTCGCCGAACGTCCCGACGTCCTTTATGTCGGTGGCCGTCCCGGGTTTTGCGGCTGCGGGGAATTTGTGGACGTGGACTCCGACGATCGGCGTCGAGCAGCGGATCGATGCCGGCAAGTCTCAGATTAGAATCGATGCTGGAGCGATGGATCCGCCGAGCTATGCGGGACAAGTTTCAACCGTTCGAAATCCGTCTCCACAGGAGAGTTCGCGGCAGCCAACGTTTGCCATCCGAGTATCTGAGAACGCCGGAGACGAAGGGCATCCGATGGCATTCGGGATATCCGCGATCTATTCGCCCCAACGATTCGTTGGGGGAACCACGGTGAGCGGGTGGGGTGGCGTTGCGGACTGGCGTTTCCAGGTATTTCCTCGCGCCGAGATTTCGGGAGAATTCTTCGCCGGCAAAGGAATCGATGCGTTTGGCGGAGTGCCCACTCCGGTGCCTCCGACCGGCGACTACAATTATTACGCCGTGGCTGTTCCCTATCTCGAAGGCATCACAATGGCGGGGGGGTGGGGGCAGTTGAAATACAAGCTTGATGCACGAAACGAGTTCAATTTTGGGATTGGCACGGGAGGCCGCGATTCAGACGATTTCCGTGAAGCCCAGCAGCTGGACCCGACAGCCCTTTCTACGCTCTCACCAAGGAACCAGATGCTGTTTGTGAACTACATCTTCCGGCCGCGATCCGACTTGCTGTTTGCACCGGAGTTCCGGCGCCTGAGGACCTATCCGAGTTCGGGGGCTGCTGTCGCCGCGGATCAAATCGGACTGGCGGCGGCATTTCTCTTCTAACCATGAGCCGTCGACTCCACATTTCGATTCTGGCGGTTGCCATCGCGCTTGCGTCGACGGCGATCGGGCAGACGCACGACTCGGCAAGCGAAAAACCTTTCGGCGTTGTTGGCAACGTCGGCGGCGAAGTGAAACTCTTTCTCGCCAGTTCGGGAGCGCCGGTGAAAGACGCGTCCAAAGTGGTTGTGTGGCTCACGCCGCGGGGGGTTGTGGCAGCTGACGCAGCAAGTGCCGCAAAAATACCGAATGGTGCAACGCAACAAGATGTTTGAGCCTAACCTGCTGGTGGTGCCGATCGGGAGCCTGGTGGATTTTCCCAATCTCGATCCCTGGTTTCACAATGTTTTCTCACTCTACCGCGGCAAGAGGTTTGACCTGGGTCTCTACGAAGCGGGAGCACACAAGGAAATCCGGTTCGACCGCCCCGGCGCTTCCTATATCTTCTGCAACATCCATCCGGAAATGGCCGCCGTAATCATGACCGTAGATTCAGATTTCTACGGCATCTCGGATAAGTCAGGGCACGTTTCGATTCCCAACGTGCCCGCCGGAAAATACGTCCTCCACGTGTGGTATGAGAATGCGACGCCGGAGGCCCTGATGGCCCTGGACCGTTCCGTGGATATTGAAACCGAGGGCGCGAACTTGCCTGCGATTTCGGTCCCGGTGACGCAGCGGACGGCCACCAAGCACAAAAATAAATATGGCCAGGATTACGATCCCAAAGCGGGAGCGAGCGATTACCAGAACTAATTTCGCCGGAGCAATTATGGAAACCGTGTTGGTGGTAGAAGACAGCCGGGCGATGCAGCGGACGCTGCAGCGTCTTTTCGAAGCAGACGGGCTTGCCGTGCGCATCGCTTCCGACGGCGTCGCAGGACTCGAAAGCTTCCGCAAACAGACGCCCAGCGTTGTGGTGCTCGATCTGAAGTTGCCGCGCATGCCGGGCAAGGAATTGTGCCGCGCGTTCAAGTCCCACGCCGCCGGAGTGCCGGTGGTGGTGTTGAGCGCGAACGCCGAAGTGGAAGACAAAGTTCTGCTTCTCGAGCTGGGCGCCGACGACTATGTGACGAAGCCGTTCAGCCCCAAGGAGCTGTTGGCGCGCGTCCGGCGCGCGATGCGGCGCGGCCCGGCGCCTGCGCAGCACGTCACGAATGTGCCGGCGGAGACGATCGAACACGAACTCCTCACGTTCGGAGACGTTCGAGTGGATTTCACGAGCATGGAGGCGGCGCGAGCGGGCAATTCGCTCACGCTCACGGCGCAGGAATTCAAGCTCTTGAAGTTCTTTGCGCGTTCGCCGGGGCGAGTGATCTCGCGCGAGGAATTGCTGAACGAGGTTTGGGGCTATGAAAATTATCCGACCACTCGAACGGTGGACAATCACATTCTGCGGCTGCGGCAGAAGCTCGAACCCGACCCTGCAACCCCGCGCTATTTCCTGACCATGCATGGAGCGGGATACAAGTTTACGACCGGAAACGTTGCAGCGCCGGCGAGAGAGTAGAGCGGATCCGGCAAACCGATGGCACGTCTTCGACTTCGAACTCAACTTTTGATCGCGAACCTGCTGATCGTCTGCGGCCTGACGGGTGCGATCCTCTTCATCGTGCGCAGCCAGGTTCGATCAGAAATCGATCAGCAAGTGCGTGACAGCACCGCGGCTTCCGTGCGGGCTTTCACGAGCGTTCAGAAGCAGAGAGAGCTTCAGCTTTCGAGAACCGCCGCCCTTCTGGCCGAGCTCCCCACGCTGAAAGCCATGATGACAACCGAGAACGCTCCCACGATTCAGGATGCGTCCCTGCCTTTTTGGCATCTTTCGGGCAGCGACCTGTTTCTCGTCGCGAATCCAGCGGGCCAAATCCTGGGATTTCACGTGCGAAGAAATGTTTGGAACCCGGCGATCGCCGAACCCGACCTCAAGCGATCCCTCGAACAAGGAGAGGACGCAGCGTGGTGGTACGCCGCGGGTCAATTGTATTGGGTCTTCTTGCGTCCGATCACGGCAGGAACCGAAACCGAGACCAAGCAGCTGGGAGTCATCGCGGTGGGAGAGCAGGTGGATTCCAGCGTGGCGCAACAGCTTGCCGTCGGCGCGGGCAGCCAGATTGTGCTGGCAAGCGGAAACAGCATCATCGCTTCCACTTTCCCCACATCCGAGGAGCCCGAATTGCAAGCGTTGTTCGGCGCTGCCGATGATGAGGACACGAATAGCACTCGAGAGGTCAGCCTCCACTCCAATCAATATGACGTTAAGTCCGTTTTGATTCACGACGGGCCGCCCACGCCCGTGCGATGCTACGTTCTGGTTTCGCTGAGCCAGGCGAACAAATCCATCCAGCAGCTCAATCGCACGATCTTCATTCTGGGATTGTCGGCCGTGCTCTTCGGCGCGCTGCTGCTTACGTTTGTGTCGCGGACGATCACCCGGCCACTCGACAATCTCGTCGCGGGAGTGCGGGCCCTGGCGGCCGGAGACTACGGGTACGCGATAACGACGCCCACGGGAAGCAGCGAGGTGGCGGAGGTCGGCGAGGCGTTTGCAAAAATGCGGAGCGAACTGCTGGCATCGCAGCAACGCTGGATGGCGAATGAAAGAACGGCAGCCCTGGGCAGGGCGGCCAGTTCGATTTCGCACGACCTGCGGCATCATCTGGCCGCGCTCGTTGCGAACGCCGAGTTCCTGTACGAAGCCGAAAAACTGAAGCTCGACCGGAACGAGGTCTACAACGAAATCAAGACCGCGTCGGAGCAGATGCTCGATTTGCTGGACTCACTGCGCGAATTGTCGCGCGAGGATGGAGCCATTTCTCCCGTTCCTGGTTCGTTGGAACAGGCGGTCCGCCACGCCGTGGAAGCGGTGCTTACGCGGCCTGAGTTTCGCAGCCGAACGATTTCGGTGCGCGCGACGGGAGAAACGGAAGGAGTATTCGATCCGAAGAAAATCGAGCGGGCGTTTTTCAATTTGATCCTGAACTCGTGCGAAGCCACGGCGCAATGGCAAGGCCAGATCGAAGTGGAAATCAGCTCCGGCCAGGATTCGTTCGAGGTGCGCGTGGTCGATAATGGGCGCGGGGATACCGTCGGCGATCCGCGCAACGCTGTTTGATCCCTTCGTGAGCCTGGGGAAGCCGAATGGAACGGGACTGGGACTCGCGATCGTGAACAAGATCGTGCACGATCACGCCGGGTCGGTGGTGGTGGAGAAGACATCGGAATCGGGCACGGTGTTTTTGGTCAGGCTGCCTCGACTGGCTCCTGTGGCAAACGCGGCCGCCGCAGACCGCTGTAACGTAGGCTAAGCTGAAAAACCCGACCCGCTGCAGACGAGCGCAGAGAGCGCTGAGAAAATCTTGCTCCAGCTTATTGCGCGACGGCGAGGCCGGCGAGGCTGTGGTTTGCGTCGTCTGCGGCCATCGCGACCCCGTCGCGAATGGTGACGGTCTTCCCTGAATTGGCGGCGATGCGATCGCCGGGAACGAGAATACCGACGAGGTTCAGCGGGTCGGCCGCGGAAATGACTCACGCTCTCGCCGGAAGCCTCCTGCTTGCGCATCGCTCGCAGTGATTCGACTGCGGCAGGCAGCGCAAATTGTTCTCCCAGAAAGCCGCCGACGAACCGTCCGCCGCGAATTTCGCCGCGGTCTTCGAGCCTGCGGAACGTAATCAGAAGCTCGCGCCACTTCGGCAAAATGCTTTCGCGCTCGAGCACCTCGCGAAAAACCACGCCGTAGCGCCTCAGCAGCATCCAGCACGTGGATTCAAGCGCGACCGCGCGATCGGGAGCCTCGCCGGCATAAAGCAGCGACCAACGCCCGCCACTGTGCCTGGGCCGCGCGACGCGTCCGATGCCCCGGCCCGCGCGCCTTCGCGGATCAATCAGGGCGCGGAGATTATCGAAATCGTCGGCGGTAATCATGCCCGCTGCGACGAGTTCCCAAAGAGCCATCTCGACCTCAGACTTCAGCTTGCGAGTAGTTCGCACGATATCGGCGAAGAAGGATGCGCCTCGCTGGTGCAGGAAGCTCAAGACCTCGCGCGCATTGGCGCTCAGGCCCGGAGAGCGATCTCCGCTCGCGGTGTGCTGCGAGTTCATCCAGTCCGCGTCCTCGCGCACAAAGAAACGTGATCGGAGCGGCGCTGGTGGGAATCACGCGGCGTCGCGTGCCGGATGCTTCCTGCAACGTGGCCGGATGCGGCGAGAGGCGGCCCCATCCGACCGCGCCGGTGAGGCACAGCCGATCCAAGACCTTGGGGTCGTAGTCGGCCACGCGGCTGCGAAGAATGTGCCGCTCCCACGAATTTGCGGGCGACTCGAATCCCTGGAGCTGCCGCAGAACTTCCAGCATGCCGCGCTCGCCAAAGGTTTGCGTTCCAGGCGTCAGGTGCTGCCAGCGAAGCAGCCAGCGCATGAATTGCGCGGCGCTGACCGGCTGAATCTCGTTGCGCAATTTTCCGATCGTGAGTTTGTGAATGCGCGCCAGCAGACGACGATCGCACCACTCGGTTTGCGCCGCGGCGGAGCCGGTAAACTGGCCGCGCAGCACGATTCCCGAGCTCTCCATGCGCAGGAGCGTCTTGTCGACGTCGGATTCGGGCAAGGCCGAGGGCGCGCGCCAAATCGGCAGCCGTGCACGGACCGATGTGCCCCATCCATCCGGTGATCAGAGATAGCAAGGCGTCTTCGCGCGAAGGTTGCGTGCCTAGATCGGGCAGCGACGAGTCGAATTGCGCGGTGGGAAAGATCGCCGAGAATGCTTTTGCTCTTTCGGCTGCGACGAGGTAGCCACGACCACCAACCACTGCGCGGCTCGCTCGGCTTGCCGATGCCAGCTCGCCGAACCAATCTCGCCACGCGGCGACGGATCGTTCGAGCGACGCGCCGAACGGAATCGCATTGCCCTGCTCCGACTCAATTGACTCTGGCAGGGCTAGCAGCGTCAGCAGTGTGTCGTGCAATTCGTCGGCGTTGCGAACGTCGGGCCACGACTCTTCGCGCACTTCCGCGATCGCGGCGGGATCGAGGCGGCCGACTTCCGACAGCACGGCCTCCGGCAGCATGCGGCGCATTTCGACGGCGCGCGCGCGGCGCTCCTCGAGAGGAGCATCGTCAAGATAGGCGTACGGATTGGCGTTGAGTATTTCGTGCGAGAACTGCGACGGAACGGGCGTGTCGACGGCGATGCAGCGAATGCGGCCGTCGCCGATTGCCGCGAGGACTTCGCGCAGGCCATCGATGTCCATGGCCTCGGTGAGCGCCTCGTTCATCGCTTCGCGCACCAGCGGATGATCGGGAATCGAAATGTCGCCTTGAATATTTTCCTGGCACGCGGCCGCTTCGGGGAATACGGCCGCTAGCAAATCGTCGGACCGCATGCGCTGAATCTGCGGCGGCACTTTCTTGCCGTGGCTGAAGCGGAGCAGGGCGAGAGCGCGTCCGGCCACCCATCGCCACCGCGTGGCGAATATCGGAGATGCCAAAACTGCCTGCTCGAGGACTGGCTTCACCGATTCGGGATGAAGGAAATGAAAGACGTCTGCGAGCGGGAAAACTGTGCTGCTCGCTGAGCGAAATATTCAGCCCATTGTCCGTGGCGGCCGCTTGCAATTCGAAATTGAAGGAGCGGCAGAAACGCTTGCGCAGCGCGAGTCCCCAGGCTTTGTTGATTCGACCGCCGAACGGAGCGTGGATCACAAGCTGCATCCCGCCGCCTTCGTCGAAGAAACGCTCGGCGATCACGGTCTGCTGAGTGGGCACGGCGCGAAGTACCGAGCGGCCTGCCACGATGTATTCGATGGCTTGCTCGGCGCCGGCATCGTCGAGGCCGCACTCGATTCTTCAGCCAGTCGACGGCGGCGCGGACTTCGGGGGAGTTTGCGCGGGCCGGAACCGGCGTGTCACCAGGAACGAGGGAGCTGATTTTTTCCCGCAGGTCGGCAACGCGCTGGGATAACTCCATCGTGCGGGCGGGCGCTTCGCCGCGCCAGAACGGGACGTTCGGCGGCGCTCCTTTCGCGTCTTCGACTTGCACGGCGCCGCCGCGAACGCTGCGAATGCGCCACGATGTATTGCCGAGGAGAAAAATGTCGCCGCTCAGACTCTCGACCGCGAAATCCTCGTCGACGGTGCCCACCGTGGTGTGCTCAGGCTCGATGACAACGGTGTAGAGCGAGTTATCGGGAATTGCGCCGCCGCTTGTGATCGCGGCCAGGCGCGCGCCGCGTCTGCCTCGAAGCCGGCCGTTCACGCGATCGCGATGAAGGTACGCGGCGTATCGGCCGCGACGCGCAGCGATTCCCTCCGAAAGCATTTCGACGATCGTGTCGAAATCTTCTCGCGGAAGATTGCGGTAGGAATACGCTCGGCGAACCAGCGCGAAGAGATCGTCTTCGCTCCAGTCCTCGGCCGCGCATGCCGCGACGATTTGCTGCGCCAGAACGTCGAGCGGGGCTTCGGGAATGTGAATTCTGTCGAGTTCGCCCTCGCGAATCGCCCAGACCAAACCAGCGCATTCGAGCAGCTCGTCGCGCGTGGTGGCAAAGATGCGGCCCTTCGGTATCGCGCCGCGCCAGTGGCCCGCGCGGCCGATGCGTTGCAGCGTGACCGCGATCGATCGCGGTGAACCAATTTGGCAAACGAGGTCGACGTTGCCGATATCGATTCCGAGTTCGAGCGACGCGGTCGCGACGAGCGCGCGGAGCTCGCCTGCTTTCAGTTTCGTTTCCACGGCGAGCCGCCGCTGCCGCGAAAGGCTGCCGTGGTGCGAGGCAACCGCGTCTTCGCCGAGCAGCGCGACCAAATGGTGCGCCACGCGCTCCGCGAGCCGCCGCGTATTGACGAAGATGAGCGTCGAGCGATGCTGGCTGACGAGATCGGCTACGCGCTTGTAGATCTCGTCCCACATCTCGTTCGACGCGACGGGTCCAAGTTCGCTCGCGGGCACTTCGACGGCGAGATCAAGCCGCCGGCGATTCTCGATCTCGACGATCACCGGCTCGGGCCGGCCGTTGCCCGTAAGAAATTTGGCGATCAGCTCGATGGGTTTCTGAGTGGCCGACAGGCCGATGCGGACCGGCGATTGCGTGGTCAGAGCGTCGAGGCGTTCGAGGGAAAGCGCGAGGTGCGCGCCGCGCGGGTCGTCGGCCACCGCGTGGATTTCGTCGACGATCACCGTGTTGACGGTGCGCAGGATTTCGCGGCTCTTGGCCGCCGTCAGCAGGATGAAGGCAGACTCTGGCGTCGTCACCAGAATGTGCGGCGGACGATCGAGCATCGCGCGGCGCTCGTGCATGAGAGTGTCGCCCGTGCGCACGGCGGTGCGAATTTCGGGCATTAGGAATCCGCGCTCGCCCGCGAGCTGCAGGATTTCAGCCAGCGGGACGTCGAGATTCTTACGAACGTCGTTGCTCAGCGCTTTCAGCGGAGAGATGTAGAGGACTTCGGTTTGATCTTGCAGGTCGCCCGCGAGGGCCTTGCGAACCAAACGGTCGATGCACGCGAGGAATGCGGCGAGCGTTTTGCCCGAACCAGTGGGCGCGCAGATCAGCGTGGTCTTGCCGGCGAGAATGTGCGGCCAGCCTTGCTCCTGAGGCTCGGTGGGCGTGCCGAAGCGGCGGCAAAACCATTCGCGAACGAGCGGGTGCGCCCATTCGAGAGAAGTTTGATCCGGCAATGAGTGAGCGTCGTTCGTCCAGCCGGGCATCTTAATGAGATGCGGCTTCCTCCCCTTCAGGTTTCGAGATACCCACGGCCAGAATATTGCTCTTGCGCATGAGATCGTTCAACTGGGCGAGATCCTGGCCGATCACTTCCTTCCACTGCGAGTCGAGCTTTTCCATCTGAGCGCGAAACAGCTCGTACTGCTCGAACTCCGACTGGGTCGGCGCAACGTCGGCGTCGTCGACGCTGTTCCCCAGGTACGCCAGTTGGCTGCTGAGCATGTTGCCGTAGTTGAGTTGGTCTTCGTTCGTTGTGGCTTTCGGCTCGATCACTTGATTCTCAATGGCCGCAATTTTCTTGGTTATGGAGTCGGCAGCATCGCGGACAGGCTTTGAGGCGTCGTCCTGCCCCAGCCGCTTTCCGAGCGCCTGAAGCTGGGCGCGCAAATCGCGGATTTCGAGAACGAGCTTGTGGCCGTCATCGTTGAGGTTGCGGATTTCGGTGGCGAGCGCGAATTGCTTTTGAAGGTCGGCGTCCGAAATTTTGGCTCTCGGGTCGGGAACGATTTCGATTGGCGCGGAATACGATTTCCCTTCGACGGTCAGTTTCACTTGATATTTTCCCGGGAGCGCCAGGACGCCTTCCGGCGGCCCGTTGTCGTACTGAGCGCCGGGAAGCGCGCGCGGAACGTCGTACCTCATGTCCCAGACGATTCGGTTCAGGCCGACCTTCTTTGGGAATGGGGGGAGTCCCTTGCGGCCCGAAGAATCCCGTGTCGCCCTCAGGCTTCTTTTCCTTGCTCGAGTATTTCCGCACGGTCTGCCCTTTCGCATCGACGATTTCCATCGCGATGTCGTCTTTGGGAACGGCCTTCAGCGAGTAATCGATGATTACGCCGCCCGGCGGATTCGCGCCGAGCGCGCCCCTCGGGTGAAAGCCGCCGCCGCTGCGCGAGCGATGCGCCGAGCGCCGGCTGAAACAGGTGAACCGGCTCGTCAAGCTCGCCGCCCTTCAGTTCGCGAAGCGGCGCAATGTCGTCGAGGATCCAGAACGAGCGGCCGTGAGTGGCGACCGCAAGATCATCGTTCTTGACAATCAGGTCGTGCACGGGAACGACCGGCAGATTCAGTTGCAGTGATTGCCAGTGGCCGCCCGCGTCGAACGAAACAAACACGCCGGTCTCGGTTCCGGCAAAGAGAAGGCCTTTGCGCTTGGGGTCTTCGCGAACGGCGCGCACAAACGAGCCAGCCGGAATTCCGTCCGTGATTTTCGTCCACGTTTTCCCGAAATCCGTCGTCTTGTAAGCGTAGGGCTGAAAATCGTCGAGCATGTGCTTGTCGACCGCCATGTAGGCCGTGCCGGCGTCAAACGGCGATGCTTCGATCAAGCTGACCTTGCCCCATTCGGGAAAGCCCTTGGGCGTAACGTCGTCCCAATTCTTACCGCCGTCGCGAGTGATGTGGACGAGGCCGTCGTCGCTGCCGGCCCAAATCAGATCGCGCTGCACGGGCGATTCGACGACGGTGAAAATCGTGTCGTAGAACTCGACGCTTGTGCTGTCCTTCGTAATCGGACCGCCCGACAGTTGCTGCTTGGTCTTGTCGTTGCGCGTCAGGTCCGGACTAATCACGGTCCAGCTTTGGCCGGCATCGGTGCTCTTGAAAAGCACCTGCGCCGCGATATACAGCGTGTGAGGATCAAACGGCGAAATCACGATCGGGGCGGTCCATTGGAAACGGTATTTCTGATCGGCCGCGCCTGAACCGTCCATAATCACGGGTGCAGGCGTAATCAGGTGCGCTTCGTCGGTCTCTTTGTTCCAGCGCGTGATGATTCCGTAGTTTCC
Source organism: uncultured Acidobacteriota bacterium (assembly GCA_963788345.1). Taxonomy (GTDB): domain Bacteria; phylum Acidobacteriota; class Terriglobia; order Acidiferrales; family UBA7541; genus Palsa-295. The sequence goes on from CAWBGW010000080.1 coordinate 63,264, forward strand.
TCCGGCGTAGACAATTCCGGCGTCGGTGGGATCGGGCACGATGTAGCCGCTTTCGCCGCCTCCGACGTCATACCAATCCTGCCGACCGATATAGCCGTGGTCCGTGGCGCTGGCGATGCCGACGGTGGAGTTGTCTTGCTGCGCGCCATAGAGGAAGTAGTGAAACTGATTGTCCGCCGCGACGTGATAGAACTGCGCGGTGGGCTGATTGTCCTCCGCCGTCCAGCTATTTCCTCCGTCGACGGAAATCGCCGCGCCGCCGTCGTCACCCGCGATGATGCGATTCGGATTCTCGGAGTCAATCCACAGCGCGTGATTATCGCCGTGCGGTGGACGCAAGGTCTGCCAGGTTTTTCCGGCGTCGGTGGAGCGGTAGGAGCCGACGTTCTGGATGTAGATGCGGTCCTCGTCCTTCGGATCGGCAAAAATGTGCGTGTAATAGAAAGCGCGCTGCAGGAATCGATGATCGCCGGTGACCAACTGCCAGGATTCGCCGGCGTCATTCGACATGTAGATTCCGCCCTTGTCTTTTTCCGCTTCGATCAGGGCGTACACGCGCTCGGAATCCGACAGCGACGTGGCAACGCCAATGCGCCCGAGCAGGACTTCGGGCAGGCCGTGGCCTTTGAGCTGGTGCCACGTGGAGCCGCCGTCGTTCGATTTGTAGAGGCCGCTGCCGGGCCCGCCGCTGACGATGTCCCACGGCTTTCGCACTTCCTCGTACATGGCGGCATACAAAACGTGGGAATTGCCGCCGGCAAAAGTCATGTCTACGGCGCCGGTCTTGTCGTCCTTATATAGGACCTTCTGCCAGGTCTTGCCGCCGTCGGTGGTGCGAAACACTCCGCGCTGTTCGTTCGGTCCAAACGCGTGGCCGATCGCCGCGACGAAAACCACGTCCGGATTCCGCGGGTCGATCAGCATCTTGGCGATGTGGTGCGTGTCCTCAAGGCCGATGTGCGTCCAGGTCTTGCCGGCATCGACCGATTTGTACATTCCGTCGCCCTGCGTGATGTCGCCGCGCAGGCACGGCTCGCCCGTGCCGACGTAAATCACGTTCGTGTCGGAGGGAGCGATTGCGATCGCGCCAATCGAGGGGTTGGACTCGTGGTCGAAGATGGGCGTCCAGCTCAGTCCGCCGTTCGTCGATTTCCACACGCCGCCAGCAGCCGCGCCGAAGTAATAGACGTAGGGATTGCCAGGGATGCCGACCACGGCTTCGACGCGTCCGCCGCGAAACGGCCCGACGAGGCGATACTTCATGCCCGCGAGCGAATCCTTCGAAAGCGTCTGCGCTCTGGCGGCGAACGCAAGCGCCAGCATCGCGAGAAGAATGAAACTCAGCCTCAGTAATCGTCTGCCCGACCCCATCGAGACACCTCCACGCCTTGCCTTCGGAATTGTAACGGCGAATTCTACCCCGGCAGTTGCAAGCGGCGAATCGGTTTTTGCCGGGGAGACTGCTGAGCATGGTTCACAGAGCAATCGGGATTCAGCGTGGGATCAGAAGTTCTTCAGCATCCAGGCATTGGCTTCCCAAATGTTCGCGCTGAATGCCAAGCGACGACCGTCTGGTGAGGTGCAAAGATCGCTCAACGACTGATTCCTACCTCGATTTAAGAGCACGCGGGTTTTGCCATCCAACTCAATGCGCGCTATCAGGTACTCGCCTGAGCGCACAGCCACATAAAGAGCATTGCCGTCCGCCGACCAACTCAGAGACCAGACGCTCCACGCTTGCGGAAGTTGCAGGTTCCGATCCGTGCCATTCCGCAGATCAAGAATGCGAACTTGCTCGCGAAGCCGATCATCACTCGCAATGGCAATGCCAGATCCGTCCGGGCGAAACACTCCAGATTAGTCCTCCGGTCGGCGCCCCCAACCTGGTTCGAGCGA
>CAWBGW010000081.1:0-38864 GCA_963788345.1 uncultured Acidobacteriota bacterium
GGTTATCCGACTATACGTCCAAGTGGAATTACTTCCAGGCTTGCCCGTCATGCGTTCACAAAGTCAAAGGGCGGGTACTGCCAGAAACTATGCAGATTAGCCAGCGGAAGCGCAGGGGGAGGATTTCGACAAACCCGCTGAACTTTGAGCATGCTGCGCGCGTAACACAAAGAGTTGCAAGGAGGAAAAGAGGCAATGACACAAGAGAATTTGAAAGATCGATGTCGGTTTGCGGTAATAGCCATAATCATTGCTGCAATTGGTGCAGCTCTTCCGATGGGGGAAAGCTTCGCAGGTCCGGCTGACAACCAAAAGGCCGCAGGATTTGCAGAGCAAGTCGTCCAAGTTCAGACGAAAGATGACATCGTTGATTCAGGAGTGCTTTTCACTCCACCGAAGGGCTTGGCCAAGCCCTTCGCGGTAATTTGGATCCACGGATGGGGAGTGAATTTCTATTCTCCGACTTACATTGCGATTAGCAGAGCCCTGGCGAAACGCGGTTATACCACTATCACGGGAAACACGCGGATGCATGATCTTGGAAATGTGGAAGCGTGGCGTGGTGAAAAGCGGACGCGCGGCGGGTATTGGGGAGTGGCCAGCGAAGAGGTGAGGGACCTAGCCGCATGGCTCGACTTCGCTGAAGCGTTGGGATTCAAGAAGGTTGTACTGGTCGGCCACAGCGCCGGTGCAACCGCAGTTCAAACCTATCAGGCGAAAACCCAAGATACTCGTGTGGCAGGAGTGGTACTTGCTTCGGGAAACGTGCGTCCCGATACCAGAGTTCCACCTCCGGAATTTGTGGCACAGGCGAAAAGGATGATCGCTGATGGTCAACCCGAAGACCTCGTGCAAGGCCCCTTTGTTAGTGCCGCTACGTTCATGGACATCGTCGACACTCCTCCGGAATTCAAAGATTTCTTTGGAGTCCAGACACCGAATCCCGGCGTCACCCGCATTCGCTGTCCACTTCTTGTCTTTTTCGGGACGAACGGGGACGTTGGAAACGACGAGGACCTAGAGATACTTAAGTCCTCAATCAGGCGTCAGCGCACCGGTCCCAGTCGCGTAAACACAATCATGATTCAAGGTGCCGATCACATGTATGCCGGGCAAGAAGACCGCGTTGCTCAGGTCATTGCGGGTTGGGCCGACACGCTGCTAGAACCGAAAACAGAAACGGGCGAAGTTTCGAAGAGGCCGTAAACAACATCCATGGATTCGAAAACACCAAAGGGCCAACTGTCTGGATTGTCGCCAAGCCGGAAGTAATGGCCTAGGACCTGGTAAACGCCGTAACCGGAGAATTGCCCCGGGCGCAAGTTTACGACTATCTGACTTACCGGGAGCTGACCTGTGCCAAAAGTGAAGGATGGTGCGCCCGCAGAGTCAACGGCGGTCGTTTCGGCGATGCGATGAGGGGTGCGCCAAGCTATCGACTGCTTCTGTAGCCCAAGGCTTGCTCGGCGAAACGCTTCCTGCGGGCATCGTCGCCTGCAAGTAAGAATGTGGCGTGGTAGAGACCGTAGGGAACCACGTGCGCTCCGCCGTCGATCATATCCTGCTTGAGGCGCTTATGAAGCTCTGGCAGCTCCGACCAATGGACCCTGGGATGGTCGTGATGTTCGAGGTGAAAACCGATATTGAACATTGTGAGGTTGAAAAATTTCGACATAAACACGGTGGAGTGACTAACCGGCCTCGCGAAACTCTTCGGGACACATCCCGCGTGCTGGACATACATTCCCGACCCCATCACCAACGCGTTAGCGATCCAATGCGGCAGCACCCAGAGCCATACTGCCATTACCGGATCCATCCAAAAAGGAATCGACCAAAACGCAAGGAAGATGGCGAGTTCACGGAGCGACTTGCTATGGAGGCTTCGGCGCGCTGTCATATCCCTCCAGAGACGCGTCACGAGGCGCCACGGCCAATGCGTGAACATGTACCGGCGGAAGTCTTCAAATGATCCGTCGGCGTTCTGCTTTGGGAGAGTCCAATCATCAGTGGTTAGCAGCTTGGCATGGTGAATGGTGACGTGGCAGTACTCCCAAAAGAAAGACGGCCACCCGCCGGAAAACGTCCAGATTCGGCCGAACCAGCGATTGACGAATTGCGAGACGAAGATTGGGCGATGTGAATGGTTGTGGAAGTTAACACCAACATCGATGCCGGAGATACAACCAAGCATCGACGCCGACGCTGCCACAAAGGCTATGCGGGACCAGGGTCCAGTGATGCCGGCCAGCTTGGGGTGCTGGTATAGCCAGAAGGCGCAAGAGTATGCCACGAGGCAAGTGATATGGAAGATCACGCAGTGCCGGTCCTGGGGATCGGCAAGAATTCGCCAACGGCTGAGCGCGGCCGGGGCGTCGGGGTCATCTCGACTCATAACCACCTCAAAGCCGCAGTTACGGCCAGGACCGTGATTGCCAAGCTGACCCAAGGCCCCCAAAGCGTCGCGCCCGCGATGACCGCGATCGCAAAAAAAGGACAGAACGATCTTCCGAATACAAGCCCAGTCTCTGACAGAAACGTGTGCGAGAGACGTCTCATGGTGCGCTCATTTCCTTGAGACTTAGCTCTGCGGTGCAGTGTACTAGTCCCCACTTACTGGAACTTACGCCGGGCAGGACAGGGAACTTTCTCGGTCTCAATCGCTTCCGCCGCAGAAAGCTCTCGGTCCACGTGCGGCTCGTGCCGCAGCCCACCAGCTTGCAACAGACAACACTGCCTCGTAGGACTGGGGACGGCGAGGAACAGTCTTGGCGTCAGATCCTTCATCCTGAGGGACAGGCTACCGCAAGACCTTTCCTAAAGCTGCTCACTTTAGAACACTCTGTATAGTCGTCTTCGGAAACGACCGATCCCACCGAATGACTGCCGAAGGCGTGCCAGCTCCTGGCAAACAGCGAAACCGGATATTTCGGGTCCTAGTACAGCCAATGTCCGATTATCCGACTGTACGTCCACTTGCCGGGCCAGTCTGAGGGGAGTCGGAAATTGCCGCTATCTGGCCGTGTATACTGCACGCATGGCGAAAACGGGGGACACGAAACCGAAGCCAGGCGACCGCGTAGTGCTTACTGAAGTACCGCCGGGGCTGCTGGGCGGCTTGCCCGAAGACGCCCAGCTAGCAATAAATGAGGTCGTCGGAAAGCCAATCCAACTGAACGAATACGACGGAGATGGAAACGCCGAGCTAGAGTTCATAGACCGCAACGGAGACTTCCACAAGATTTGGGTGGAGCCGGAGTTCGTCAGGGCGCTAAACGATTCCGAACTAAGGTTCGACGCGCTACACAGGATCATAAAAAAGGACGACATTGTTTCTTTACGGCGCCAACTAGATGCGGGGACGAGTCCTAACCTTTCGAATCGGTTCGCTTGGACCTTGCTCATGCTGGCAGCGCTTGAGGGAAATTCAACGATCGGCGAACTGCTCATCTCTCGGGGAGCAGATATCAATGCGACCAATAAATTTGGGGAGACTGCTCTTTCCCTCGCGGCGCATCGTGCTCATATGCGATTTATCAAATTGTTGCTCGCCCATGGAGCTTCCATAGACTGCCTCCCACATGGAAGCAATCTGGAAGACCGATTGAGAAGCTCTTCTGGTCTCCCCGATCACAAGATTGCCGACATCATGGACGTTGTCAGGGCTGCAAAGTCCTGATTAACGGTTGCCAGCTCAGATGGTCGATGCAACACCCCTCTAGTTGATTGCTTCTGCAGGCTTTTCAAGAAAACCGATTTGTATGGCTCGATTCTGTTTATACCTAATCAGGGCAGTTGTTTCTTTGAATTTACGTTCGGGAACGAACTCAGCCTTTGAAACCGCTGCACCTAACCTTCATGCTGGTGTTGCATTGACCTATTGAATCCACCGCCGTGACAGGACATTTCCGGCCTACAGGGAGTCCAGTAGATTTAGGGTGGGTTTCTTTTAACGGTGGGTGGCGAGCCTTACCTGATTCTTGTGGTGCCGTAGCCGTTCGACCTGTGAAGGGTGCCTGTCTTAGCCTCTAATGCCTGGTCGACTTTTACGCTTTATTTCCACGATTGTACAGTACTGGGTCTCGACATAGTAGTTACTATATGCTATCCTGCAGCCGGAGTTGGATGATATGACCGGAAGAGCAGGCCACCCGCGACGCCTTCAGGCACAGTCCCCCCGAACAGCCCCTCGCCCCTCAGACCTTTCGCCCCAGCTTCTCCCCCCTCCCAGAATTCCAATAACGAATCCGCGATTAGAAATCGACGCAAATGATTGAAAACATTCACTGGCGCCCCATTCTAATAAGCAAAAGGGAGGGGGGTATATTCTTGCCAAAGCGAAAGCACGGCGAATACTTTCACCCTGCCATCCTCGAGGAGCCGTCAGGGTTGGACGCCGGCATAGACGGGAATCGCAGACCGCGCGGCATTCTTGTAGACCACGCCGCCCTTCATCACGAATACGACGCGCCGCACGGCCGTGATGTCTTTCAGCGGATCGCCGTCGAGCGCGATGATGTCCGCCTGCAATCCCGGCGCAATCGACCCAATCTGGTCCGCCAGGCCCATCGCTTCCGCGCCCAGCGAGTTGGCGGAGACCATCGCCGCCATCGGGTCCACGCCGCCATCGCGGACGCGGTCAATGAATTCTTCCGCGTTGCGCCCATGCGCACCCGCCACCGCGTCCGTGCCGAAAACGACTTTCAGCCCCGGCGTTCTCACCGCGTGTTGCATGAATTCGTGCTCCATCGGCAGAATCTTCTCCATCGCCGCAAAACCTTCCGCCGTGTAGCCGGGCGTGCCGACGTACTGGTCCCTGTGCTGCAAGTAGTTCTCGATCACGAGCCCCGCCTGCGGATCCAGATACGTGCCCTTCGCGGCCATCAATTTCAGATCGTCGTCCGTGGCCAGAGCGCCGTGCTCGATTTCCGTGCATCCGGCAAGAGTGGCGGCGCGCACAGCATCTTTGTAGGCGTGCACGAGCGTGCGCAGCCCCTGCTTCTTCGCTTCGTCGCAAGCCGCGTTCAATTGCTCCTGCGAAAGCGTCATTCCTCCGCCCAGGCGGATGGATCTGCGACGCGAAAATCTTGATCAGGTCCGCGCCCGCTTCCTTTTGCTTCCGCACGAAGGCGCGGATTTCGTCGGGCGTGCCGGTCTTGTCGCCCTGCCCGACGAGCGGGTGGATGGCCGTCAGGATGCGCGGGCCGGGGATCAGGCCCTTCGCGATGGCGTCGCGCAGCGGAACATCATTCGGCGCGCCGACGCTTTGTATCGTCGTGAAGCCCGCCATCAGCGTCACCCACGCATTCGACGCCGCTTGATACGCATCCTCTTGCGTTGTCCCTTCGGTGCCCGCGTTCTTTCCGTCCTTGCCGAAAATCCAGGTGATGTGGTCGTGCGCGTCAATCCAGCCCGGCAATACCGTCAGGCCGCGGAGGTCGTAATCCACGGGCGCGGCCTTGGAATCAATTGCGACGATCTTCGAGCCTTCCACCACGATGCGCGTGTCATGCAGCACGCCGCCCTTGCCGTCGAGCATGGTGCTCGCCGCAATTACGATGCGTTTGCCCGGCGCGGACGTCGGCGAAGAAGTCTGCGAAGAAGTTCGTTGCGCGATCGCGCAAACGCCAAGAATGCTGAGTACACCCAGGAGGATTTTCGCAGGTCGCATAGTCATTTTCTCCTTCGGCTCAAATTCGACTGCGAAACACTAACACAGAGGACACAGAGAAAGGCCGGAGAGCACAGAGAAAACCTAGGCGCTACAAGCAAAACTCTCCGTGTCCTCACGGTTTTCTCTGTGCACTCTCTGGTTAAAGTTTGTTCTGACAGCCTTTTCGGGTGCGAGGCTCTACAACCGATATGGTTCGGTTTCGACGTAGCCGCGATCGGTGGCCGAAATCAGTTCGGCGCGCGGGCCGTCCCACAGAATCAGGGCGCGGCCCGCGAGATTCTCATCAGTGATGAGGTCGACAGCCGCTTGCGCCAGGTCGTCGAGTTCAATCAGCTTCGACGGAATCTTCCGCTGCTTGCGCTCTTCGGGCGTGATCGCGTCCCAGTAAGCTTTCACTTCGGGGACGGCAACCCAGTGCGGGACGAGGCAATTCACGCGGATGTTGTCGCTATCGCGCAACGCAGAGAGCGTGGTGGTCATTCGCAGGACGCCGATTTTGGCAATGTCGTACGGCGTCATATTGGAATGGCCCGCGCCGTGAGTGAGCGCAGACGTCGAGCCGACATTGAGAATGGCCCCTCCATGCCGCTTGCGCATAGCCGGCAGGGCGTACTGCAAGCCGTAGATTGGGCCGAGCAGATCGATGTGGATTGTAGAGAGCCAGTCTTCAGGCGGCGCGCCGGGTCGATAGGGACCCGAAGCGTTGTTGATCAGAATGTCGAGCCCACCGAACGTGCTCTCCGCAAACGCGACAAGAGCTTGCACTTCATCTGCGCGCGAAACGTCGCAGCGGCAGAACGCGGCTTTGCCTCCCGCTTCCGTGATCATGCTCACAGTTTGCCGGCCGCCCGCTTCGTTGATGTCGGACACGACGACTTGGCAGCCTTCGGCGGCGAGCCGCACCGCTTCGGCACGCCCCGAGCCTTCGCCGCCCGAGCCGGTGACGATCACGACTTTGCCGGGCAATTCCATCGCGGCAGAGAATATCATCAGCGGCGCCTATTGGATGAGAAGCAGTTTCGAGCACGGGGAAGCATAGATGCTAGGGAAGCAGGAGGTCGTTCTCATCGGTGGAGAGCCCCAATCGGGCCTCGCGGTTCGTCGTGGTTGACCCTATTTGTGCGCTGCGGCAAGCCAGTCTTGGAGGGCGGCTACGGTGCGAAAGGTCTTGGAATTAATCTTCCACGGCATCGGTCGCCCAGAAGACCGTTGCATTGTTTGCCGCTCGGTCGATACAAATGCGATCTTCCGCATCTACCGTTTGCTTCTTCAACCACAGAACAGTTCCGTCTTCGGTGGGCTCAACGTCAACAAAGCCATTCTTGCGGGCGGCGTCTTGGAATGCTTGGAGATTTTCCATGGTGATTTGAGTCTACGCTCATGCAACGGCCGCCGCTGGTTATGTTTCGACCGGTTTCGCGCCGGCCACCCCTCGAAGCTTGGGAGTCTTTCCCTATTTAACGATCGGAATCTCCAGAAAGCTCGGGTGTTGAGCGTCGTGATAGAGAATTACCTGTGCGCTGCGCGCGTCTTTGCCCGACTCGCCCGCCACTACGCCGCCGCTGTTATAGTTTTTCTCGATCCCAATCGAGTTGGGCAGGCGACGTCAGCCGTAAACGGCTGCCCTTGGCAATCCGGCGCGAGAAGAACGTAAAGCCGCTGAACTCGTAGCGGTTGATCTCGCCCGGCTTGGCCAGTTTCTCTTCCGTGAGCGAATCGCGGTATCGCGCCGAATGAGATCGCTGGTCAATTGGACGCTGCTCCCGTCCGCCTTGATCTCGTCCACCTCCACCGCGAAATCCGTGTCCGGCACGTTCAGCGCAATCCACGCCACCAACTTCAGGTAGCCGGTGATCTCGGTGTCGGCGGCGAAGGCTTCACTGTGGTAGATGAGCCCATTGCCGAAAGACTCAGCACGCCAGTCTGGTCGGTGAGCTGTTGGGATTACGTCCTTCTGCTCGCGCGCGGCCGGGCGAGTGTCGAGCGGATCGTAGACATATCTGTCCGGAGATTCGAGGCGGGTTCGCTGGCGCTCAGTTCGCCGGACTGGAAGACGCTGTTCGCGTGGCCGTCGCGGGATCGCAGATAGAGGCTTGCGGGTCTCATTCGAAATCGCCTCCAGGCTGTCGGCGTACTTCCAGTTTTCCGCGCCCGCGCCGGGAACGTAGTAAGCGACGCGCTTCTTGAGGAATTCGGGCTTGGGACCGCCTTTCATCGTCCAGTCGTACCACTCCTTGTGCAGATGATTCAGGTCGAGGACGCTCGCGTCACCGAAGGTGAGGCCGCCCACCTCTTTCGCGGCGTGCGCGTGCCGGCGTGGTCCCAGGGACCGATGATCAGGTAATGCTTCGCCTTGGCCTCAGCTGTCCCGTACTCCATGTGGCGGCGGTAGTAGGTCATGGCGCCGGTTTGGTCACCATCGTAGTGGCCAGTGATGGTGAGGATGGGGACAGTGATTCTTCGGTAGTCATCTGGCGTCGGCGCCATCGCATTCCAGTAGGCGTCTGGCGTGGGATGCGCGAGCCACTTTTGGAAGACCGTGGAAGTGTTGCCCACGACGCGTCGAGTTCCTTAAAGGGCAATGCTTCATGTAGAGCTCGGTGAACTTGCTCGTCCAGAAGCTGGAATTGCCGAAGAGATTCGCGTTGCCGGTGACGCCGCTGGTGAAAGTGAGCCATTGAACGTCGTAAGGCCCGAAAACGTTCTTGAAGAACGGGAAGTCGACGGCTGCGTGCGCGGCGGCGGCCGGGACAATGGTCTTCAGATGAGGAGGGAACTCCTTGAGCGCGGACCACTGATCGAAGCCGGCGTAGGAACCGCCCCACATCGTGACTTGGCCGTCGCACCACGGCTGCTTGGCAAGCCACTCGACCACATCGTGGCCGTCGCGACCTTCGTTCGCGAAGGGCTCAAAGGGGCCCTCGGAGTTGCCGCGGCCGCGAACGTCCACCAGGGCGAACACGTATCCGTTTTTCGCAAAGTAGGTGGCGCGCTCGAGGTAGCTGTCGGCAATGTACGGCGTCAGCGTGAAGATCACGGGAAGCGGCGCTTTTGTTCGTGCGGCCTGTAGACCGTCGCATCGAGCTTCACGCCGTCGCGCATCGGGATCTTCACGCTCCAGAGGAGGTCGACCTGTTTGTCCAGCGTTTCGTCGGCCGCGAAGGAGATGGCGGGCCCGGAGGCCGAGCAAAACACCAACAGCATGACTACGGCTCGAAACGATTGTCTCGAATGGAACATGGGCGAAACCCCCTTTGTCGAGCGGCGAGTGTACACCGCGACGGGCATAAATGGGGAGAAGGAGGCAAAGAGTGGGAAGCGGGTTTTTCGGACGGAAATTGGCACACGCGGATTCCTGCGACCCTGCGAGGCTTTCGTGAATCTGATATAATGTCTGCGAGGTAAAGTAGTGCGCGGCGTTAGCTGCGTGGTTTCAACGCGCCAACTTTCTGGAATCAAGTGGAGGATCGAGAATGGTTCAACTTAGCCCGGTTGCGGTAACGAAAGTGAAAGAGATTCTTTCGCAGCAGACTCCTGTGCCGGCGGGGCTGCGCGTCGCCGTCGTGGGTGGCGGCTGCTCGGGGTTCAGCTATCACATGGCGTTCGAGAATGCGGTGAATGAGACGAGCGACAATGTGTACGAATTCGACGGGCTGAAAGTGCTGATCGACCAGATGAGCGAGATGTACCTTGACGGCGTGTCGATCGACTACATCGAGACGATCGAGGGTTCGGGCTTCAAGTTCAACAACCCCAACGTCAAGAGCACTTGCGGCTGCGGCAGTTCGTTCAGCGTGTAAGGCAGGGCAGAGCCGGCGTTCCGCGGGCTAATTGCGGACTAGCTTTTCAGGCCTCCGGGGGGTATTCCGGAGGCCTTTTTCTTTTCCCCAGAGCAGTGAATCATTTCCCGATAACGCGATTATGCGTCCAGGTGGCCGCGCCGCGGACGTTCTGCTGGGATGGCCGGCACGTCTGATTTCCGAAACCGTTTGCGTAGCGCGAGTGTGCCGTAGCTCATTCCCGGGAGGACGGCCCTGGCCGAAAGGTCAGGCGAGGCTTCTTTTCGTCCAGTTAATTGATACACGTCTGTGGAGGCGTGGTTTGGTCGAATTAACTACGTAAGTTATATGATTATAGAGAGAATTGAATTCTTGGGACCAGCTAGGCGATGAATAGGACAGGTAAGGATTTGGCCAGGGCTGCAGTCTTAGCCGTGGTCTATTTCGGCGCAGCCAAGCTGTGCCTGAGGCTAGCCTTGGTCAATCCCAGCGCCTCCGCCGTATGGGCGCCAACGGGAATCGCGCTTGCGGCTTTCCTGATATTCGGTTTTCGTGTATGGCCGGGAATCTTGCTGGGTGCGTTTCTTGCGAATGTAACGACATCGGGCACGATTCTGACGTCAATCGGTGTGGCAACGGGGAACACGCTAGAAGGCGTGGTCGGGTGTTACATCGTAAGGCGATTTGCACGCGGCCAACATGTCTTCGAGAGAGCTCAGGATATCTTCAAGTTCGTTTTCTTTGCCGGAATGGTCAGCACCATAATCAGCGCCACTATTGGCGTCACGACCCTGTCCTTGGGCGGGTTTGCCAGCTGGACGATGTACGGCCCCATCTGGCGAACATGGTGGCTGGGCGACGGAGTAGGCGCCGTAATTGTTACGCCCCTTGTGCTCCTTTGGAGAGAAAATCCACACTTGAATTGGACCCGGGAACAGATTGTCGAGGTTCTTCTCCTGTTTCTGGGACTGTCGTTCACGGCCTGGATTGTATTTGGATGGCGGTCTCACTCTGAAGTCAAAAACTATCCGCTGGAATACCTCTGCGTTCCATTCTTAATCTGGGCTGCGTTCCGCTTCGGCCGCCGCAAAACAGCGACAGCGACTTGCGTGCTGGCCGGAATTGCCATCAGGGGCACGGCACATGGGTTTGGCCCATTTTCAGTGGGAGATCCAAACACTTCTCTACTGCTGGTGCAAGTGTTCACGGGTATAGTGGCCATAACAAGCCTGACACTAGCTGCCGAAGTTTCCGAACGCAAACGCGCCGAAGAACGCGTGCGACAGTTGGCCGTAACCGACCCGCTTACCGGGCTTGCCAACTATCGGCGCCTCCTCGATGCGCTCGATCTGGAAATCAAGAGGTATGGCCGCTCCGGACGAACGTTTGCAGTTTTGCTTCTCGATTTGGACGGATTGAAAAAGATCAACGACGCCCATGGTCACTTGGTGGGCAGCCGAGCCTTGTGCAGGCTGGCGGAGGTTCTACGAGCCCACTGCCGTGAGGTCGACACGCCGGCGCGGTACGGGGGCGATGAGTTTGCCGTGGTACTTCCTGAGACAAGTTCGACGCAGGCTCAACAGATTGCCACAAGAATCCGCGAACGCTTCGCCTCCGATGGAGAGAGCCCGTCCGTCTCCGCGAGCGTCGGCAGCGCCGTATTCCCCGATGACGGCGAGACCGTTGAAAAGCTCATGTCAGCAGCAGATCGCGCCCTCTACAGTACAAAGCGGTCCGCAGCCGGTATGACTGCGCGACGAGAGGAAGAGGCAGAAGGGCGCCCTCGCAAGTAAATCCCAAGTAGCTTCGACGCGCGTCCGCGTCGCGAGATCGCCTTGATATTCGCCAATTTTACCGGTCAGCGTATAAGGCAGAGTAGCGCTAGGCGTTCTGCTGTCTCCTTGCGCACTCGGTTTTCAGGCCTCTGGTAAGTCTCCGGAAGCCTTCTTGTTTTAGATCGCTCGCGTACCGCCGCAGCTTTCTATAACGCCCAGCCGTTAGGCTCGCGCGATCAGGGCCTGTTGGCGGGCGCTACGGACCGTCCCTGGAAAATCACGGCGCGCACCTTTTCGAGCGCGTGAATATCGCTGAGAGGGTCTCCTTCGACGGCGACCAAATCGCCTTCCTTGCCCGCCTCCACCGTGCCGAGCTGATCCAGGCCGAGCAGTGCGGCGCTGGTCTTGGTCCCGGCGACAAGCGCTTGCTGCGGCGTCATCCCATACTTGACCTCGGCGATCATCTCGTCGCGCACCGTTCCTTTTCCCGGCTCGTAGGATTGGTCTGAGCCGGCCGCGATGGTCACGCCGGAGCGCAGCGCTAATTGGAAGCTCGGGAAATGAGTTGTGGCAAGCGCGCGCACCTTCAGCATCACGTAATCCGGCAAGTGCTCCTTTTCGCCGGTGGTCACGCTGTTATCGACGACGTAGACCGTGGGGACCAGCACCGCTTTGTGGCTCTTGATGAGGTTCACGGCTTCCTCGTTCAGTTCCGAGCCGTGCTCGACGGAATCCACGCCCGCCAGGAGCGCGGCCATAATGGTGCGGATATTCTCCGCGTGCGCGGCCACCTTCACGTGATCCATGTGCGCTTGCTCGACGATCACGCGCAGTTCCTCGGGTGAAACCTGCTCGGCGGTGGGTGAATCGAGCGGGGAGAGCACGCCACCGGACGCCAGCACCTTGATGACCCGCGCGCCGTATTTGATCTGCAAATGCACGGCCTTCTCGGCATCGGCGGGAGAATTGATGAACCCGTTGAGCGGCGTGTAGATCTCGCCAGGGAACAGGGTGCCTTTTGCCGGCGAGGACGGAATGCGCGGGTGAGCCTAAATCCCTCCCGGGTTCCAAGTCAATTTGCAACATTGCGACGGAGTCGCCGAGGCCTTTCTGGGGAGGGGGTTGCCCGGTGCGACTCCCGGATACCTGTTCTTGATATTCGCCTTTTCTTCGCCTATACTTCTGGCCTCGGCCTCGTGCCAAAATCTCTCTCGGAGGAAATCCAATGTCCTTTAGCGAAGCACTTTTGCCGGAATACGATCAGGAAATGGCGGGCGCGCGGAAGACGCTCGAACGCGTGCCTGACGACAAGCTCGGCTGGAAGCCGCATCCGAAGTCGGGGACCATGGGCTGGCTGGCAGCGCATGTTGCCAATATTCCTGGCTGGACGGTGATCACGATCAACCAGGACGCGCTGGACATGGCGCCGAACGGCGTGCAGATGCCGCCGCCGCCGGAGCCCAAGTCGCGCAAGGAGCTGCTCGAAGTCTTCGACAAGAACGTGGCCGAGGGCCGCAAAGCGATTGCAGGCGCATCGGACGCGCACCTTCTGAAGACGTGGTCGCTGTTGAACAATGGGGCGACGATCGTTGCGATGCCGCGCATCGCGTGCCTGCGGACGTGGGTGATGAACCACCTGATTCATCATCGCGCGCAGCTTGGCGTGTATCTGCGGCTGAACAACCTTCCGGTGCCGTCGATTTACGGGCCGTCTGCCGACGAAGGCAGTATGTAGGGGAAAGCAAGAACCTAACACAGAGGGGCCGCCCAACAGGATGGCGGGCAAGCGCTGAGAAAGGCCTGAGATCACAGAGAGACGCATCACGCAGAGGATTTTGGGAAGTCAGGAGGCGGAGTCGGATTTGCGGCGGCAGTCGGCGCAGATTCCGCCCACTTCCGTGCGGCTGACGGTGATTTCGATACCCGTGTCGCGCGAGATTTGCTTCTTTAGCTCCTCGTACAACTCGCTTTCCACCTCACGGACTTTGCCGCAGCGCATGCAGGCGACGTGAATATGGTCGCGCGGGCCGTGGCTTTCGTAGAAGTGGCGGTCGCCGCGCAAGTGGAGCAGATCGAGCTCGTCGATCAGACCGTGACGCTTGAGTAGGTCAATCGTGCGATAGACCGTCACGCGGGTGATGTCCGGATCGATTTTCTGCGCGCGATCCAGGATTTCGCCGGCGTCAAGGTGGCGACGCGCGGTTTCCATAACTTGAAGCAGAACGCGCCGCTGGCGTGTGAGGCGAATCCCGCGAGCGCCAAGCTCATGCTGCAGCCGGCCCGGGGGTTCGTGAACGTTGATGCGTTCGCCGGAGGAGACGCGATGGACGGGGGTGGCGGTCATGGCTTCCCAAACCGGATTATAGCAGAAGGACCGAAATGCGGTGGGGCGACGGGACTGCGAGCCAAGGAGCCTGCAATCTCATTTCAAATTTCAGATAAGGGCAAACCCGAAAGCGAAACACAGAGGAGACTGAGAAAAACCGAAGAGCACAAAGAAAAGAAAGAACGGATGCCGAGCGACGACATCAGGCGGAGAAGCGTAGCGTGGGCGTACTAGTGGATTTGGAACAGGCGTAAGATGTCGCTGTACATCACGAAGGCGAATACGCAGAGGAGGAAAACCAAGCCCACCTGAACGAAGCGCTCCTTCGCGGCGACGCTCAGGTCGCGGCGCAGGACTCCCTCGATCCCGAGCATCAATACGTGCCCGCCATCGAGGATAGGAATTGGGAGGAGATTCAGAAGCCCGAGATCGAGGCTGATTAAGGCCATCCAGTGAAGAAGCGTCAGAGGCCCGCGCTTCGCCATCTGCCCCGAAAGCTGGACGATGCCAACCGGGCCGGCAAAGTCGCGCACCGACAGTCTGCCGCGAAACAAGCTCGCGACCGTTTCCCCGATTCCCCGGCCAATGAACAGGGTCTGGGCGCCTGCATCTTTCAGCGAAGCGACGAAGTCCTCGCGCTCGAAGGTTGTTTCCAATCTGCCTCCGGCACCGATCACCCAGGCCATCTCACCATCTGTGCTTACGGTGCGTTTCTGGGGAGTGATGTCGATAGGGATATCCTTGCCGTCGCGGCGGACTATGAAGTGGATCGTGTGGCCATCCGAATTGCGTATCGCTTCAGGAAGCTGCGGCCACGTCACGATGGGCTTGCCGTTCATCGAGACGATCAGGTCTCCGGGCTTGAGTCCCGCTTTTTCGGCCGGGTAGCCGGGTTCAATGTCGTCGGTGATGGGTGGCAACGCGTAATAGCCAACTAAGGAATCGGTGGCTGTCGTCACTGGCCCATTGGGGGCAGGCACGGTTAGCTTCACCGATTGACCGTTGCGCAAAACCGTAAGGGAAGCGACGCCGCCCGGTTTTACCTTTTCCACCTGGTCGTAGACGTTCTTCCAGTCAGGCGTCGCTATTCCATTCACTTCGATAATCTGGTCGCCGGGTTTCACACCGGAAGGATCGGCTGTCTGCGGGACGGCTACGACCAAGGCCGATTGACGGAAATAATTTGGAGTTTGAGCGCCTTTGAAAACGAAAATGCCCCAGAAGATCAAGAACGTCAGAGCGATGTTCGCGGCCGGACCAGCTACCGCAATGATGAAGCGCTGCCAGCGCGGTCGGGAGAGGAACTCATAGGGGGCGCCGGTGCGCTCTTCCGCGGGATTGTCACCGGCCATGCGAACGTAGCCGCCGAGCGGCAGTGCGCTGACGCGATAGTCGGTGTCGCCGCGCTTGACTCCCCAGATTCGCGGGCCAAAACCGATCGAGAAAACGTCCACGCGCACGCCGCAGGCCTTAGCGGCGACAAAATGCCCCCACTCATGAAGCAAAACCATGATGCCGAGGACGAAGCGCCCCGGCAATCAGATCGAAGAAGAAACTCGACATTGGCCCTCTAGGACTATTCTACCTTGAATTGTGCCCCGCCTCCACTCGCGGCAGGGCGGGAAATTTATCGAAGTTTCCTGGCGTCCAAGCCGCATCAGGAACGCTTGGTGAACCGTTGAGTTTCCTCACTCGCCAGGTCCCGGGCTTCGGCGTCCGCCGTTATGACGTCGTCTATCTTGTTCATCGGCTTCCGGGGCATCCGTTCCAGTACGCGCTCAATCACGACAGCAATCCCGGGAAACGGGAGCCGGCGCTCGAGGAACGCAGCGACGGCAATTTCGTCGGCGGCATTCAGGGCGCAGGGCAATGGGCCGCCTTCGCGCAGGGCCGCCTTGGCTAGGCTGAGGCACGGAAACTTGCGCGTGGGAACTTCCTCGAAATCGAGCTTACGCAGCGTGGACCAATCCAGGGCGCATCCATTCGACGGAAGACGCTCCGGATAGGTTAGCGCGTATTGGATCGGCATGCGCATGTCTGTGGGCCCCAGTTGCGCCAAGATGGAACCGTCCACGAACTCGACCATCGAGTGGATCGTCGACTGTGGGTGAATCACCACCTCGATCCGATCGAGATCCATTCCGAACAGCCACCGAGCCTCGATCACCTCGAATCCCTTGTTCATCAAGGTGGCAGAATCGATCGTGATTCGCTGGCCCATCTTCCAATTTGGATGCGCCAGAGCTTGTTTTGGGGTCACTTTCGCGAGGCGCGACACGGGAGTCTTGCGAAAGGGACCGCCAGAGGCGGTGAGGACGAGGCGCTTCACTTCACGCTGTTCACCCGCCCGAAGGCACTGGTGAATGGCGTTGTGCTCGCTGTCCACAGGCAGAAGGGCAACATTGTGGCGTTTCACGGCAGCCATTACCACCTCGCCAGCTGCGACGAGGACTTCCTTGTTCGCCAGCGCGATGTTTTTGCCTTGCTCGATGGCTTTGTAGGTCGCGGGCAGGCCGACGACTCCGACGGCAGCTGACACGACGGTGTCCGCATCCGGGTGCGTGGCGACGAGCTCGATGCCTTCGGGACCAAAAACAATTTGCGGTTGGTCCCCGGTCTTGCGAGTGCCATGCTGAAGATTCAATGCCGCACGCAAGTCGCGTGCTCCATTTTCAGAGCTTACAGAAATCAGTCGGGGGCGATGGCGCGCCGCCTGTTCGGCGGCGAGGGCAATATTCGACCCAGCAGCGAGCGCGACCACCTCGAAGTGACCTGGGAGGGAGTCAACTACGCTGAGACATTGGCGCCCGATCGAGCCTGTCGAGCCCAGGATGGCGATACGCTTCATGCAGTGTCGATTCTAAACCACAGATCAAGGCTTTAACCACAGATGGCGCAGATAAACACCACCGGCGAAGAATTGGGGAAAGCCGGGGAGCCGTCGTGAAGTCGGTTTTGTTGCTGGGATGGCAACTTTGAAGAGTTCTGCTCCAGCGCGGTGCTAAGTTCGTAGAGTGCCGCGCAGTGGGGGCGTCTGTACAGGCGCGTTGCTGAGCGGACGAAACCATATCCCCAAGGAGCATTCAAACATGAAGCCAATAAGCAGGGTATTGGTGACTGCATTCGCGATATCGCTTGTTCTAGTGATCGGAGTCAGCGCCAAACCGGCACACGTACAGCATCCGGCCTACCTGCACGCGCTTTCGGATTTGCGATATGCGCGTGCGCATCTGGAACGTCCTGATGGCGGTGAACTCCGCGACCAGGAAAAGGACGCCATCAAGGAGATCGACAAGACCATCGGCGAAATCAAGAAGGCCTCGATCGACGACGGCAAGGATCTGAACGAGCATCCGATGGTAGATGCACATTTGCCCTGGAGCGGACGCTTGCACAAGGCGCTCGATCTGCTGGACAAGGCGCATCAGGACGTCTCGAAGGAAGAGGATGACCCGGCTGCTCAGGGATTGCAGCAGCGCGCGATGGAGCACATCGACAAGGCGCACCATCACGTGGAAGAAGCGATTCAAGTGGTGGAGATGCGGCAGTAGGATTGAACGGATACTTAGTTCGAGGGCACCGCAGCAAGCAAGTGCGGTGCCCTTTTTCTTTGAGGTCGGCACTGCGATTGGTCGCAAGACCGCGAGGCTCGTAGTACCATTGCCGCATGCGACGAGCCTTTGTGATCGTTATCGCGTTCCTCTTTCTTGCAGTTTTAGTGTCGGCACAAAATCAAACGCCTGCTCCCGCCACGGTTCCGGCTTTCACGCTGAATCCTGTCGGGCGGAACATGTGGGCCGCGATCGACCTCAACGGTCACGCCGGGTCAAACGCTAGCTTCGTGATTGGCGATGACGGCGTCGCGGTGATCGACACACTCGAGTATCCCGAGGCTGCCAGCGCCCTGCTTGCCGAGATTCGCAAGAAGACGAGCCTGCCGATCAAGTTCGTAATCGACACTCACTATCACATCGACCATGTCGATGGAAACCGCGTGTTCGCCGAGGCTGGCGCCATCGTGATGGCCCACCGGAACGTTCGCGCGTGGATTCACACTGAGAACCTGAAATTCTTCGGCGGCAAAGATGCGAAGCCCGAGCAGAAGGCGATGGTGGAGGGCCTTTACGCGCCCGATGTGGTGTACGACTCCGGCATCAGTCTGTATCTTGGTTCGCGAGTGATCAACGTCAAATTCTATCCTGGGCACACAGGCGGCGATTCGCTTGTGTCGGTTTCCGACGAGCAGGGCAACGATGTGGTTTTCTGCGGCGATCTCTTCTGGCGGCAATCGCTGCCGAACTTAATTGATGCGAATACACGGCTTTGGATTGAGACACTCGACTCGTTCACGAATCCTGCTCCGCGGCAGGGGACCGTGTTCGTGCCCGGGCACGGCGATGTGGGCACCGCGGCTGACGTGGAAGCCTTCCGCGGCTATCTGAGCGATTTGCGCGCGATGGTGGCGGGTCCCGTGAAGGAAGGGAAGTCCGGCGACGAACTGGTGGCGGCGGTGATGCCGCAGCTAACCGAAAAGTACGGTCAATGGGGAATCTTCAAGCACTTCTCGAAGCGAAATATTCTGGATGTTGCCGCCGAGATTCGCGGCGATAAAGTGGTGCCGCAGGCAACGGCGACTCCGAACTAGCGCGCTGATACGATCAGGATTTGCTGCCTTGAATTGCCTGGAAGTACTCGCGCGCGCGTTCGATGTCTTTGAGCACCTGCTCGCGAAGGGCTTCGGGACCGGAAAACTTCTTTTCATCGCGCAGCCGTGTAAAAAATCGCACTTCCATGGGCCCGCTGGTGCGGCTCTCGCTGAAATCCAGAAGATGCGATTCCACGGTCGTTCGCGCGCCATCGAACGTCGGTCGAACTCCCACATTGGTCGCCGCACGATAGACTTTGCCGTCGAGCGCGACTTCCGTGGCATAGACGCCCATTTTCGGCAGCAGTTCCTGGTCTGTGGCCAGATTGAGCGTCGGCACGATGAGCCTTCGTCCCTGACCCGTGCCGGTCCGAATCTGGCCCGCAAGCGCATAAGGACGCCCGAGCAGTTTCCGAGCATCTTCCATTCGGCCATCGCGCACGGCTTCTCGGACTGCGGTGCTGGATACGGCCACGCCGTCTATCGTCACGGGCGGCACTACGTCGACTTCGAAGCCCCATCGCTTGCCAAGTTCGCGCAATAAGTTCACATCTCCGGCCTGGCGGTGACCAAAGCGAAAGGTTCCGCCGACCAGCACGGCTTTTGCTCGCATGGTTTCGACGACGTAACGCTGCACGAAATCTTCGGCTGTAACTTGCGCGAGTGCGCGATCGAAGTTCAAGACGAGTGCGGCGTCGATCTTCGCTGCCCCGAAAGCTGCAAGCCGCTGATCAAGAGTCGCCAGCAATGGCGGCGCTTGTTCGGGACGCAGCACCCTTGCAGGATGAGGGAAGAACGTGAGAACCACGGGCATCCAATTCGACTTTTCGGCTCGCTCGACCACGCGGCGCAGAATCTGCTGATGGCCGAGATGGACGCCGTCGAAATTACCAATCGTCATCGCGGTGGGCGGGCGCTGCTCGCCGAATCGTGCGAGCCATCCCTGAGGAGAATCCAGTCGCGCGAGCGCCATCAGATTGCCACCTCGAGCTTTAAGCCATCGTAAGAAAGCCGCACGTGCGGGGGCAATTTGGCGTTCGTCTCCGCATGGCCCAGGTCGTGGCAGATGTGCGTGAACCAGGCGTGCTTCGGTTTCAGCTCCTCCACCAGCGCGAGGGATTGCTCGACGTTCGAATGCATCGGATGAGGTGCATAGCGCAGCGCGTCGAGAATGAAATGATCCAGCCCGCGCAGCAAATTCTTTGAGGGTTCGGGCACGAGGCTGAAATCCGTCAGGTAGGCCACGTTGCCGAGGCGGTAGCCAAGCACAGGGCTCGGTCCGTGAAACGCGGGAATCGGAATCACACGCGCGCCGAAAAGATCGAACGGGCCGTCCACTTCGCGGAGCTCGATTTGCGGCAGGGAACTGAAAGTCGGCGAACCCTCGAAGATGTAGGCGAACTGGCGGCGCAGCGTGGCCAGCGTCTCGGACGAAGCATAAATGGGCACCGTGCTTCGCTGCTTCGCGTTGTAAGGCCGCACATCGTCGAGGCCGAGAATGTGGTCGGCGTGCCCGTGCGTGTAAAGCAAGGCGTCGAGCCGATCGAGCTTTGCACGCATGGCTTGCGAGCGAAAGTCGGGCGTCGTATCGATCACTACGGAGCGTCCGCCGTATTCGAGCAGCACGGACGGGCGCATCCGCTTGTCCATCGGATCGGTGGATTCACAAACGGCGCAGTGGCACGCAAGCGTGGGCACGCCCATCGAGGTGCCCGATCCCAAAACGGTTAGTTGCAGAGTGAGCATAGGATTTCTGGAAGGTTTCGCGGAAATCGCGAATTCTTCAATACGCGGGAACGGGTTGGTCCCCGGAAGGTCCGTAAATCGACGGCACTTTCCCACCCGCTTGGCGGAGGTAAATCGTCAACTGTCCCCGATGATGCACCTGGTCCATCACATTGGCCCAGAGCGCCTCCGGCTGCGGCATCTTCCATTCGCCGCCGGCGAGAATTGAAGTGACGGTTCTGCCAAACTCTCCCTCCGGGAGTCGATTCAGTTTCTCGACGGCGTCACGGTGCGCGCTTTCATACAGCGCGATGATTTCGTCCATCGCTTCCGGAGGCGCGGGACTGGGCGGAACGCTCCGCAAATCGTGCTCGGTCTTGCCGAGAATGGTTTCGATCACGCGTTCGTCAATCACGCATTGCCAGGCAAGGTCGCGGACCGAGCGCGAGCGCTCGTGTGGCTTCACGCCGAGATGGTCAGCAGGGAAGGAGCGAAAAACGTTTAAAGTGGTCCGGAATTCGCGGTCCCAGATTCTCCGAAAGGTCTCTTTCCCGTCCGTCTGTTTGGCGTGAATCGGATCGCCCGCCCTCATCCTTTGGCCTTTGCCTTCTTATTCATTGTTTCTGTGGCTGCTTTGGAGACTTCCATGAACGTCAGCTTCAGGCTGCCGAGCACCTCGATCAGCAAATCCTCGTCGGCGGTGGCGAGATTGCCGCGCGTCTTTTCACGCAGCGCGTCGAGCATATCGATCATTTCGCGCGCGCCCTCGAGATCGAGGAACGCCTGTCCCGTGCGGGGATCGGCCATTCCGCCGAGCATCGCGGCGGCATTCCGAGTGAGGAAGTCGACGAGCATCTGGAAGCTCCGCGATGGTTCAATCGCATTCGATGCAGCCTGGTCGGGACTTGCGGGAGCTGAAGCCCCTGCGGATTCGAGGGACGTATTCCGGGTCGCTTGCGGCGGGGCGGGCGGTGCTGCTTTTTTTGCGGCCTCTTCCTCGCGGTTGTGCTGCTCGACGACCTCCTTGCGCAGCTCACCGGATTCGGTGAACAATCGCCGGTCTACGACCTTGAATGTCTCTTCCTGCTTGTGCTCAGCCACTGTAACCTCGGATCTAAATTCGGACGGTTATATGCGCGCCAGTACGGCTCGTGGGGTTATCCGCGGTGGCGCATTGACCGTAAAAAGCCAGTTTAGCATCGGCGTTCGGGTAGCCACAAGAGAGGTTACCGGGTAGTGAGCGTCAAAAGGCGAGTGCTGAGAGACGACGATGCGAAGTGACGCCGGCTGATCTCGCCTTGTCAATTCCTGCGGGCTACCGTAAATTGTCCGGTTGCTTCTGGAGCGAGCGAACCCTTCGTGTCTCCGCGCCACAAAAGAGCGGCCAAGCATCGCAAGGCTCCGCGAAGGAGAAACGCCGCGCTGGATCGCGGGCCGCTGCGGACGCTCAGATTCCGGTCACCGCTCGTGACAAACTTGCCGGCGCATGGTTTGCGAAGCTGGTTGCGTTGCAAGCCCGTCTTCGTGGCGCGGGCGGCTGCCCCTGGGACCGCGAGCAAACGCACGAATCCCTTCGCAAATTCCTGATTGAGGAAACCTACGAAGTGCTGGATGCGATGGACTCGGGAGACCCGCGCAAGTTTTCGTCGGAGCTGGGCGACTTGCTGCTCCAGGTGGTATTCCATTCGATTCTCGCTGAAGAGACCGAGCGCTTCACGATGTCGGATGTCGTGGAGTCCGTTCACACCAAGATGGTGCGCCGACATCCGCACGTTTTTGGCAAGGTGAAGGCCAAGACTTCGGCGGACGTTCTGAAGAACTGGGAGCAACTGAAGGCGATCGAGCGCGCCGGCGAGGAGAATGCCGAGGCGTCGGAATCCGGTGGGTCAGTGCTCGACGGGGTTCCGCGCTCACTCCCCGGGTTGCTCGAGGCGTACCAACTTACGCGGCGCGCTTCGCACGTTGGCTTCGATTGGGACAGCCTGGCGGGAATCCTCGAGAAGCTCGACGAAGAGAAACTCGAGCTGCAATCGCTGCTGGCGGCATCGCCCGCAGGACGCAAGAATTCGCACGCGGAACCTCCTACCGCGCCCGTAGAGCGTCTTGAGGAAGAAATCGGCGACCTCCTTTTCGCCGGTGTCAACATTGCGCGGTTTCTGGGTGTCGATCCCGAGATCGCGCTGAAGAAGGCCAATCGTAAATTTGAAAAGCGTTTTCGCTGGATGGAGGCAGAAGCTGCACGAGAAGGCGGGCGCTTCGCCGACCTGCCACGAGCGCGCATGGAAGAATTGTGGGACGAAGCGAAGGTGAAGGCGTGAGCCAGGCGCCGGACAATGCCCGCTGACATCGAAATTCGGAGTTGCTCGACGCTTCCCGAGTACAAGGAGTGCGTGCGCCTTGAACTGCTCACTTGGGGTGTGAACATTACCGTTCCATCAGCGATTTTTGTGGTTGCGCAGCATACGGGCGGACAAATCATTGGCGCATTCAGCGAGGGGAAGATGATCGGTTTCACTTTGGCGCTGGCGGGCATGCGCGGGACCGAGATATTCCTTCACTCGCACATGACGGCCGTTCTTCCGGATTATCGCGATCAGGGCGTGGGCCGCCGCCTCAAGCTCTTCCAGCGTCAGGACGCGCTGAAACGCGGCATTCGGCTGGTGGAGTGGACGTTCGATCCGCTGGAGCTGAAGAACGCGCATTTCAACCTGGTCCGGCTGGGCGCGATTGCGCGGCGGCTTATCCCGAATTGCTACGGCGTAACCGAAAGCCCGCTTCACGCTGGGCTGCCGACGGACCGTCTGGTGGCGGAGTGGTGGCTCGATTCCGACCGCGTGAAGAATATCCTTGCGGACAACGTCGTTCCGTCGAAAGATACGGCGGCGCGAATTTCCCTGCCCACGAATCTTGGGGATATCAAGGCGAGTGACCGCGACGCGGGCGTTCGCGTCCAGAGCGCCGCACGGGAGCAGTTTGAAAGATACTTCGCCGAGGGTTATGTTGCGACCAGCGTCGAAAGGCGCGACGCTTCGACGGAGTACATTCTTGAGCCTGCGGCGGAGATTGCTGGTTTGAAGTTACCCGAGGCGCCCAAACACTGAATTGTGACCGGGCCGGCGAGAACAACATCAAATCTGCGGCAAACATTTATGCGTGTGAAAAAACTCACTCTTCGTGAGATTCATCTCGAGCTTATCGAGCCTTTCCAGACGAGCTTCGACACGTCGGAGCATCGGCGGATTCTGTTGATCGAAGCCGACGTGGATGGCGTGGTCGGCTGGGGCGAATCGACGGCGGGCGAAGATCCGTTTTACTCCTACGAGACGGTGGAGACCGCCTGGCACATCATCCGCGATTTCATTTGGCCCGTCCTTCGTGGCAGGGAAGTGACGTCTGCGGCGGAGGTGTGGGACCTGCTGGCGCGGATTCGCGGCCACAACATGGCGAAGGGCGGGGTGGAGACGGCGATCTGGGACGCGGAAGCGAAGCAGAAAAATGTGCCGCTGGCGAAACTTCTCGGCGGCACGCGCGACGAAATCCCTGCCGGCGTGTCGATCGGCATACAGCCGTCGATTGATGCGCTGCTGGCGAAGGTCGAGCACGAGCTTGCGGCCGGCTACCAGCGCATCAAGATCAAGATCAAGCCGGGCTGGGACGTCGAACCCGCGCGCGCGCTGCGCGAGCGATTTCCGCGCATTCGCCTGATGGTTGACGCGAATTCCGCGTACACGCTCGCCGATGCGTCTCTCCTGAAGCAGCTCGACGCCTTTTACCTCATCATGATCGAGCAGCCGCTCGGCTGGGACGACATCTACGCGCACGTTGCGTTGCAGCGCCAGCTTGAAACGCCGATTTGCCTCGACGAGTGCATTCACGACGTCGAGCATGCGCGCGCGGCAATCGAGTTGGGCGCGTGCAAAATCATCAACATCAAGCTTGGCCGGGTGGGTGGGCACACAGCGGCGAGGCAGATGCACGACCTCTGCCAGTCGAAGTCGGTGCCCGTGTGGTGCGGAGGCATGCTCGAATCCGGCATAGGGAGGGCGCACAACATCGCGATGTCGTCGCTTCCGAATTTTTCGTTGCCGGGCGATGTTTCCGCGAGCCGGCGATACTGGGAGCAGGACATCATCGAGCCCGAGGTGGAAGTGTCGCGGCAGGGCACGATTCGCATACCTACGGCCGCTGGCATCGGCTACACGCCTCGTCTCGACCGCATCGAATCCCTCACGAAGCGCCGCGAGGTCCTCGAGTAGACTTGAGCGCAACTTCCGGAGCAACCCACAATCCAGCGCACCCTAGTTCGGCGCTGCTGATGGCGGCGCTGGTGGCGATGCTCGTGATGTGGTCGATCAACTACGTCGCGGGCAAAACGGCGCTGCTGTACCTCGATCCGATCACGCTGGTGGCGTTCCGCCTTGAAGTGGCTGGCGCGATCATGCTGGCGGTTTATCTCGCGCAAAGGCGGCGCATGCCATTGCGTGCACGCCATCTTTGGACGTTCGCTTATCTCGCATTTCTGGGTGTGGTCGTAAACCAGGGCCTGTTCACGATCGGACTGAATTACACGACGTCGTCGCACTCCGCGATCATCGTCGCCATTGATCCGATTCTGATTTTGGTGCTGGCGCGGGCGATGGGCATCGAGCGATTCACTGCGGGAAAAGTCTCCGGCATGGCGCTCGCTTGCGTGGGGATACTCGTTCTCGAAATCGAGCACGGTTCGCATTCGCCTTTGCTGATGGGCGACCTGATTTCGCTGGGTGGCGCAATCGGCTTTTCGATTTACGCCGTTTTGGCGAAACGTATCGCTCAGGAATACGACCCGGTCGCACTAAACACATTCAACTGCCTGGGAGCGGCGATTCTTTTTTTACCAGTGGCGATCCGGCAGGGGATTCATCTCGACTGGAAAAGCGTGGCTTGGCAGGGATGGGCGGGCATGTTCTATATGGCTATTTTCAGCTCGGTGCTCGCTTATCTGATTTTCTATTGGGTTCTGCGCTATATGGACCCGTCGCGCGTCGCTGCGATCAATTATCTCCAGCCCATCCTCGTGGTCCTGCTGGCAAGCGCATTCCTGGGGGAGCATCCCACGCCGCACCTGCTTGGCGGTACAGCGCTCGTCCTGGTGGGTGTGTGGCTGGCCGAGCGAGGTGCCGCCTAGCGGCGGCTTCACACGTCCTCAACGAGATCTCGTAATACACTGATAATGCACGCACTTGCCTGCTGCCCCTTTCTTGTACCTTTGGCCAGTTGTTTGTGACCGCTCGGCTCCGCATACTCCGTTCGAACCAGCCCGGAATTTCAAGCCGTTTATCTCGACGGAGCGCATGCGAAAACGTATCTCTTTGCTCATCGTGCTGATCGTTGCCTGCGCACAGGCTCGGTGCGGCGGAACGTCGCCCGGCAACGGCGGCACAAACCCGCCTCCGGGAATCGCAGTGTCGATTGCCCCGCTCTCGG
The DNA here is from genome assembly GCA_963788345.1 of uncultured Acidobacteriota bacterium. GTDB lineage: Bacteria > Acidobacteriota > Terriglobia > Acidiferrales > UBA7541 > Palsa-295. The sequence goes on from CAWBGW010000081.1 coordinate 25,391, forward strand.
CGAGCATTCGTCTGAGTGCGTCGCAGCAATTCACGCCAACTGTCACCGGCACGTCGAATACTTCGGTGAACTGGTTCGTCAACGGCGTGGCGAACGGCAATGCGACCACCGGTACGATCAGTAGCGCGGGAATCTACCAGGCGCCTACTGCAATGCCTAACCCGAATACGGTGACGGTAAAGGCAGTAAGCGCGGCTGATTCCAGCGCGACGTCGTCGGTCGTAGTCACACTCGAGAACCAGGTCCCGGTCCTGAGCAGCGTCGCGCCAACAACCTTTGCGACGGGCTCTTTCAATCTGACGCTGTCCGGAAGCGATTTCGTGAGTGGAGCGCAAGTTTTGTTCGGCGGGAACGCGATTACGACGACGTTTGTATCGGCGACTCAGCTCACCGCATCCGGCACGGCCTCCGTGGCAAGCACGATTCCTGTGACGGTGACCAACCCAAATCCTGGTAGCGCGAGTTCGGGCGCGGTGAACGTGACCGTCACCTCGTCGGGCGGGGGACAGGCAGGCACTTGTGGAGGCATCACGCCGGGGCAGGGAGGCAGCCTCAACGGCTTTGTGCCATTCCCGCCGGATAATTTGTGGAACAAGAACATCGCCGGTGCGGCGGTCGATCCGAATTCCTCCGCCATCATCAATTACATCGGCGCGAGCGATCCGCTCCACCCGGATTTCGGGTCCGGGCTGTACGACGGTTCGAGCATAGGAATTCCGTATGTGGTGGTTGGTGCCGGACAAAGCTTTGTCAACATCACCTTCACCGCGTACGGCAGCGAGAGCGATCCCGGGCCGATGCCTGTGCCCGCGACCGCACCGATCGAAGGCTACCCCGCTCCGGGCAGCGGCGACCGCCATATCCTGGTGCTCGACAACAATAATTGCTGGCTCTACGAGCTCTATAGCTCGTATCCGCAGACCGACGGGAGCTGGGACGCAGCCTCCGCCGCCGTGTGGGACTTGACCGCGGACGAACAGCGTCCACTCACGTGGACTTCCGCCGATGCCGCTGGCCTTCCGATCTTCCCGGGTTTGATACGCTACGACGAAGTTGCCGCAGGCGCGATCAATCACGCGATTCGCTTCACATTGCAAGATAGTCAGGCAGCATTCACGCCTCCGGCGTCGCATTGGGCGTCGACGACGTCGAATTCGCTTGCTGCCCCGATGGGCATGCGGATGCGCCTGAAATCCAGCTTCGATATTTCGGGATTTTCGCCGGCGAATCAGGTGATCCTGACGGCGCTGCAGCAATACGGCATGATCATGGCCGACAATGGGTCGAACATGTTCATCAGCGGGGCGCCAGACGATCGCTGGGACAACGACGACTTGCACAACCTCACCACGCTGACGGCGTCCGATTTCGAAGTGGTGGACATGAATCCCGTTTACACGCAGACCAATCTTCCGCAGGGCTCGGCGCCGGTGATCAGCAGCTTCACCGCGACCCAGTCGACGGCCAGCGCGGGAACGCAAGTGACGCTGAGCTGGAACGCGACTGGCGCGTCGTACTTCGTCATCTCGCCGCAGGTCGGCGCGGTGCGCGGCTCATCGGTGGTGGTGACGCCGACGCAGACCACCACGTATACCCTCTACGCGACGAACGAGTTCGGCCGCACCACCGCAACTTTCACGGTGACCGTACAGTAGTTACTGGTATCGTTTTCAACGAAGAGTGGGGTCGGCCTCATTGCCAGGCCGAAGGGATCTCCGCTTTATTCTTCGCGGATCGCAGTTATCGGATCCAGGTTTGCCGCTCGGCGCGCGGGTAAAGCGCTCGAAAAGAGCGTGATCACCGCCAAGATGCCCGCACCCAGTCCAATCGTGAAAGGATCGTTTGGCTTCAGCCCGAACAGCATCGATGATGCGGCGCGGGCAACAATGAGGGATAGCATTGCACCGGCGGCCAGCCCGAAGATGAGCAGTGCGCCCGCTTCACGGAGAACCATCTTCAGAATGTCAGACCGCTGAGCGCCCAACGTCATTCGAATTCCGATTTCGTTTGTGCGCCGCGTAACCATGTATGAAATCACGCCGTAGAGGCCGATTCCCGCCAACAACAGCGCAAGGGTGCCGAAGAACGTCGAAAGCAACGCCATCGCGCGCTCTCCAACCAGTGAGTCGCTGACCACTGTGTCGTAGATCCGGGAAGTGAGTTCGATGTCAGGATTCGCAGTCGCCATTGTGCTTCTGAGTTGCGCAACCACTTCTGCCATCGGTAAAGCGGAACGAATCACCAGTTCCGTGCTGTTTCCGGGATACTCGTCTTGTGCCAGCGGGAAGTAGATGGTGGCAGGAAAGTCCTCGCGAAGATCCATGTACTTCGAGTCTCCGACGATGCCGACGATTTGATAGGAAAGGGGTGGTTGACCGGGAGGTGCCTCCAGGCGAGCAATCTTTCCCAGGGCCTCGCCTCCATTCATGAACTTCATGACGAAGGTCTGGTTCACGATCGCCACGGACGGAGATCTCAGCGTGTCATGCTCATCAAATTCGCGGCCGGCGAGCAGCGGCGTCTGTATCGCATGGAAGTATCCGGGTCCAACCCGATTGCGGTCCGTCGTTCCAGCGATTTCATGATCTGAATTCGGCGCAAGGACGCTGCCGTCCCACCCGTTTCCCGTGACAGGCGCGTTTTGAACCTCTCCCACGGCCTCCGCGCCCGGGATTCCGTGCGCCCGTTCTGCAAGCTCCCGCTCGAATTCGGTTCGGCGCTCCTTTGGCAGATTCAGGTGGCTCCAGTCCAATCTAGTCAGAAGTACGTGATGCGGTTGAAAGCCTGCATTGAGTGTTTGCAGGTTGCGCAATGTTCGTACAAACATTAGCGCTCCCACGAGCAGAACAAGCGAAAGGGCGACTTGTGAAATCACAAGCACGCTCCGCAGCCCCCATCGATCGCGGCTCGAAGTTGTTCCGCGCCCGCCGGATTTGAGAACGGCCCCGGGTGTCGTGTTTGTTGTCCGGAACGCTGGAACGAGCCCGAAGATCAGCAGCGTCGCGACTGCGAGAATTGTGACGAAGGCCAGGACGCGCCAGTCGAATGTGAGCACAAGAAATATCGGGTCGTGCTCCGAATCAATAATCGACAGCAGGATTCGACCCAAGTAGTGCGCGAGGACCGCGCCGGCAGCGGCTCCGGAACCCATTAAGACGAGGCTTTCCGAAACCAACTGCCGCACCAGCCGCGTGCGAGGCGCTCCCATCGCCAGCCTCACGGCCATTTCACGTTGTCGTGCGCTCCCGCGAGCCAACATCAAGTTTGCGAGGTTGGCGCACGTGATCAAAAGGACCAAGCCTGCGATTCCCAAAAGGATTTGTAGAGGCTGCTCGGAATCGTCGCGAAGCTGCGAATAGCCATTCCAAGCAGGGAACGCCGCGAGTTTGAATCCGAGGTATCTCCTTCTGGTGGGCTCATCGTACATTTGCGGCAACGTTTCCTGAAACGCGCCTGGCGAGATCGCGGCCATTTGTGCGGACGCTTTCTCAATCGTCCAACCAGGTTTGAGGCGTCCCATCGCCGCAAGCCACCAGTCGGATTCACCCTTCAGCCTGCTTCGTTCGCCACGAACGATGTCCTCGGAACACACGGGCACGGCAACGTCGAAAGTCTTGCCAACAGCAACGCCATAAAATGCCGCTGGAGCTACGCCGATGATTTCAGCTGGGTGTCCATCGATCGTGATTCGCCTGCCCAGCGCGGATTCGCTGCCGCCATACTCGTGCTGCCAAAACGCATAGCTGAGAACTGCGCTGATCGCGCCGCACCCGCGTTGGTCGTCTCGCGGTGTAAGCAGGCGGCCAATCAATGGTTGAACACCCAGCGTCTCGAAGAAATCGCCGCTGACCCAGATGCCGTGCGTAAATTGCTTTTCGCCGCCGCGAGAAAGGTTGAAGTCGCGACCCGACCAGGCGAAGATGTGTGAAAACGCCTCCTGATGGGCCTGGATCTGTTGCCACAGCGCGTAAGTAAGCAGGGGATAGTTGCCCGTAAAGTTGCCTGAGGCGTCGTCAAAGCCATTTCCGACTTTCACGATCGCTAGCTCCGAAGGATTCCTCACCGGTATCGTGCGGTACCGCAATGCGTCGGCGAGCTGGAAGATTGCGGTGTTTGCACCGATTCCGATGGCCAGTGAAACGATTGCCGTGATAGCGAAACCGGGACTCAAGCGCAGTAATCGAGCGCCGAACCGCAAGTCATTCCACAGCGTTTCGAGGAATCCGATGCTGTTCATCTCGTAGACCTCTTCGCGAACCCGCCTCGCGCTTCCGAGCTTCCGGTACGCCGCAGAACGCGCAACTTGCGGCGACATTCCCCGCGCGATGTTCTGCGCGGTCTCAATATCGATGTGTGCTTCGATCTCACGCGACAGCTCCTCGCCGTCCCGCACCCGCGTGAAGAATCGTTTCCAGCTCATCTCGAATCCTGATCATTCATAGCGGAGGGCCACCATCGGATCCACTCGCATCGCGCGGCGCGCCGGGATGTAGCAAGCGACAACCGCAACCGCTAGCAGCAGCACTACAGTGACGACGAACGTCAGCGGATCGCTGGCTTTCACTCCGTACAGCATGTCCGCCATGAACCGCGTCAGCCCCAAGGCAACTGCCACGCCAACGAGCACACCCACCAGAGCCAGCCGCGTGCCTTGCCCCAGAACCAGCCGTAGGACGTCGCGGCGCTCGGCGCCGAGCGTCATGCGGATGCCGATTTCGTGAGTTCTCTGCGCCACCCAATACGAAATTACGCCGTAGACGCCGATCGTCGCGATGAACAACGCGAGAGCCCCGAATGCGCTCAGCAGAATGGCGCGGAAGCGCCAGTCGGTGAGCGACGCGGTCTTCGTCTCGTCCATCGTTTCCACTTGCCCGGCGGGATGTTCGGGATCGAACTGCGACAGCACCGACCGAATTGAGGCTGCCGAGACAGCGCCCGCGCGAACGCTGCGTACGACGAAGAAGCCGCCGTCGGTTCCGGGCGCCTGCGCGCACGGAATGTACAGGGTGGGCTCGGGCGGCTCGGCGAGGGTCATCTCGCGAATATCCGCGACGATGCCGACGATTTCGCGAGCGCTCCGTTCGGTGTATTGCGGTCCCATCGGCTTGCCGACCCAGATGTGCTGACCCATCGCATCGCCATTCGGCCAGTACATCCGTGACATCGTCTGGTTGATGATCACCACGGCCTCTGAATTCGCGTTGTCGGCGTCCGAAAAGGTCCGCCCGCGCTGCAGCTGGATTCGCAGGTCATGAAAGTACGCAGGGCTGATCACGCGGTGCTCAGCGCCCGGCGTCTCGTTCAAATTCGCAGGATCGGGACGCCCATCGATGCTAAACAGGATGTCGGGCCCTCCGCGCAGGGGCAGGGCATTCGCCATTGCGACGCTTTCGACGCCGGGTAGGGCCGCCATGCGTTCAGACGCTTCGTTGATGAAAGCGGCGCGCTTTTCCGGCGTGTCGTATTGTTTGGGAGAGAGAGAAAACTGAACGCTGCTGAGATTGTTCGTGTCGAATCCAGGCGAAACGCGCATCAGCGACATAAAGCTCTCGAGGGCCAGCGCGGAGCCGATCAACAGCACGAGCGAGATGGCCACTTCGCTTGCCGCCAGGGCCTGCCGCAAACGCCCGCGTCCTCCTCCCGAACGCAAGCTCGTCTCCTGCAAGGAGGCATTCAACGGGACGCGCGAGGCGCTGAGCGCGGGAGCAAGTCCGAAGACGAGGCCTGTCGCGAGGCTCAGCAGGAACGCAAACGCCAGGACCTGCAGATCGATTTGGTATCCGCCGACATGAGGCATGTCGGCCGGCACGAGCGAGAGGATGGCGGTGAAGCTCGCGTAGCAGGCCGCGACGCCAGCCAGGCCGCCGAGCAGGGCCAGTAGCACGCTTTCCGTCAGAAGTTGCCGCACGATTCGGCGGCGTCCAGCACCGATGGCCGCGCGAATGGCAATCTCTCGTTGGCGGTTCGTTGCGCGCGCGAGCGTCAGGTTTGCCACGTTCACGCAGGCAATCAGCAGCACCAGCCCCACGGCGCCAAACAGCAACAGCGGCGCAGGTCCCGCCCAATCGCCGATGAACGTGCGCAGCGGCACGAGGTGCGCCTTCTCCTCAGGGGCGAACATGTTCGGGAACCTGGTTCGCAGCACCGCAAGTGCCGGCGTCAGCTCCGCCGCGGCTTGTTCAGGCTTGATGCCGACCTTCAGCAAGCCGAGGGCGAGCAGCCCTCCGTTGCCCGGGTCCTGGCTTTCCGCAGGAATATTGGCCGGCACAAATACCTGTGCATTGCGAATTCCGGGGAGAGGCACTTCCAGGCCCCGCGGCATTACTCCAACGATTGTGTACGAGTCGTCGTCCATTCGAACCGCGTGCCCTAGCAGGTTCGGGTCTCCGCCAAATCGAGTGCGCCACAGACTGTCACTCAGAATGGCAACATGCGCTCCACCCACGCGGCCCTCTTCCGGCCGAAAATCGCGTCCGATTGCGGGTTGAACTCCGAGCATCGCAAAAAAGTCGGTGGAGACGCCGGCGCTGCGTACGCGTTCTGCTTCGCCCGAGACTCCCGAAAGGGTGGCGGGCCCGCGCCAGCTCAGGAGCGCGAAATGCTCGAACATTTCGCTGTCGCGCTGCCAGGCCAGAAAGATGGGCATGGAAATCGAGTGGCCACCCAGCCGATTTCCAACGCGGTCGACCACGAAGATTCTGTCGGAATGCGGGAAGGGGAGTGGCCGCAGGAAGATGGCGTTCACAATAGAGAATATGGCGGTGTTTGCGCCGATTCCGAGCGCCAGGGTTAGCACCGTGATCGCCGCGAATCCCGGACTCCTCCGCAGCATTCGGAGCGCGTATTTCAGGTCCTGCGCGAGCGTCTCGAGAAAGCCGATGCTGTTCATGCTGTAGACCTCCTCGCGGATGCGTCGCGCGCTGCCGAGTTTGCGCTGCGCCGCATACCGAGCTTCCTCGGGCAGCATTCCGCGCGCAACGTTTTCCGCCGTCTCGATGTCGATGTGGACTTCGATTTCGCGCGACAGTTCGTCATCGTTGACGCGGCGCTGCAAATATCGGGTCCATCGCATGGTCTACTCCGTCGCGGGGCGCAGCACGCGGTCGATCGCGCGTACCAACTGCTCCCATCGGCTCGTTTGGGCTGTCAATTGGTTGCGGCCCACCTTGGTGAGGCGGTAGTAGCGCGCCTTGCGGTTGCTCTCCGAAGTGCCCCAGAAGGACGAAATCCAGCCACGGGACTCCAGGCGGTGCAGGGCGGGGTAGAGAGAGCCGTGCTCCACTTGCAGTACGTCTTCGGAGCGTCTTTCAATCGCGTAGGCGATCGTGTGCCCGTGAGCCGGGCCGAGAACAAGCGTTTGCAGGATCAACATGTCGAGCGTGCCTTGAAGCATCTCGCCTTCGAGTGGTGGTGCGCCTCGTTTCGGCATGGGCGAATCCTACTCCCATAGATGATCTACCACAACAAGAAAATTCGCAGTTTTCCGGGCGATCCCATATTCGCTACAGCCCAGCCCACAGGAGGGTGACTAGGGAAGACCGTCTACCGCGCTAAGAGGAGATACTCTATGGAAGGCCTGCCGTGTGGCCGGGGCGAACCCGAGTTCTGGTCGAGCAATCTGGCTTACACTGCGTCCGGGCGATCGCGATGACCAGTGCTTCCGAGGGTGTGATCCACTGCATAGTGCACCAACTCTGCCCGCGCTGCCGCATCGGGCGGATTTTCCGGTCCTCGATCTTTCGAGGCTTTCCTGCGATGCGCGAAACCTGCTTGGTCTGTGGGCTAAAGTTCGAAAGGGAAGAAGGCTACTTCGTAGGGGCGATGCTGATCGACTACGGTCTAGGGCTTGCCATTGTTGGCGCGATCGGTGTCGTGGTCTGGTACTTGACGCGCTGGCCGCTGGATAAAGCCGCGATTGTGGCGTTCCTGATATTTCTGCCGATCATTCCCACGCTCACGCGGTTCGGCCGCGTGCTTTGGATCTACCTCGATCAGGCAATTGAGCCTTCCGATGACCGCTCGAATGGCGATTGAAGGGACTTGTGGGCGGTTCGGATCTACGCAGCGCCAGCGCGGGCGCGCTTCAGTTCTACGACGGGTGTAAACACGTGCCAGAAGTCGCCATTGGTGCTGATGAACTCGATCCCGACGCGCTTCTTCCCGCGGCCGCCATTCTTGACGTACACGACGCGGGCTTCCCGCGCTTCGTCGGTAAGACCGTGGACAAGCAGAAGCTTCTGACCGCGTTTCACGCGGGGAGCGAGCGGCAGTAGCCCGCCATGGACGTTCACCGCCTTCGTGACCGTCATTTCGCGGAACGGATGATCTTCCGGTGTGCGACCGTAGACTCGGACTGGAATTGAGAGCGGCAAGCGCTTGCAGCGACGTTTCTCGACCATGGACTGGTCCCCCTGGTATCGATTGTTTGTCTTAGAAAACTTAGTCCCGCGCGGCGCCTCAGGCAATAGTACTCTTCAAAATTTCACAATCGAAACTGGATCGAAACTGGATAGATAGGCACGCCCTGAACGATGTCGTGTGCGGGCCGGCCGGGCCCTATTCCATTCTTGCTGATATCGGTCGCTTGCTGGTGCGCTTTAGCGGGTATACCACAGGGAAGTGCCAGTCTCTCGTTCGCGTGCAGCCGGGTCACGCTCGAGGGACAGGCCGAAGAATCGCCGGTTGCATGAATAACAACGGTAGGGAACTACTCGTACAAGGCAGAGCGCCCATTCAACGCTTCGCGGACGGGACCTGCGAAATTTGATGCCGTGACACCGTGGGCACTCGTGCCGCCGAGCCAAGTCCACTAACTCGGTTGCAGAGCGGCCTTGCAGAGGTTTTCGTATCCACTCCGCCGCGGGCAAAAGCAGCCGCATCCGTTCCAGGGAGAGCCGAGCAGTCGTAGGGGCCTGTGGCATCGGTCGAATCGGCGTCCGAGGCTGCGGCATTGGCTTCGTCGGTTCGGCGAAGCCCCTGGGAGCTTTGCTCACGCTTATGAGTATCGGCCCCATAGAGATTGACCGCGTCGGTCTTGACCTCGCGGGCTTAGGCATCGACGCGAGCCGCTTGGTCACGGGCCCAAGTCGCATCGGCTGGCGCATCCACAACATCAAGGGCTTTGACCGCATTGATTTCCATGCGGACCGTATTAACTCGGCCACGCTTTCTGCAGACCGCATGATATCGGCAGAACTTTGGTGCGAGCGATTCGGCGCAGTGTTTTCCATCGCACTTACCCCTGACCATCTTGCAACGATCCCATTTCCCGAAACTGTACTGTTTTGAACACCCTCGCCCAGGCCGTTCGCGAAGCGTCGACGGAGTTCGAGTACCTCTTCAACGTCGTCGGAGGACTCGAGACGCCGTCAATCATATTGAACCCCCTACTTCCATTGTCGGCACGCAGACTCAGGCGGAATGCCTCGCAACTTCAAGTGATCCTTTATATCACGGAGAAGTTTGTGTCGCATCCCGTGATGGGGAACGAGACGAGGTCAGGCTGCGTCCTTGGCCGATTTCCCGCTGGCCCGGGCGGACCCGAGGGTCCACCCATAGAACCGCCTGTCGCAGGCACCACATCGGTATGGGCGAAAATGAGCGATGCTCAACAGCCGCTCGAAGCCCCGCCGGCGCGACCGGTGCAGCTCGTCACTGCAGCAATAGGGGCAGCGTCGCCTTCGGTCTGGATCAGGAATTGCCATCAACGCGCCCGCTCCCGACTCTATGACTCCAACAAACTACGCCTGTCATAGCCGAATGCCATACCCAACCCTCCGTAAAAGGATTAGTTGCGTTGATGTATTCGGCCGGACTCCGCCAGAGTTTAGGCCCCAGCTCAAGATTTATGCACGAACGACCTTCGGAGCCGGGGTTCCGCCACGCTGCTGCTCGGCGAATGCTCGGTTCTTTCGTCGGTTTCGACCGATCTGCCAGTAATCTCTAGAGTTGACGGACGACGAGATCGGCCTTTATGTATCTATCTGAGAGGATTTAAGCTGAGATTCAGGATTCTTACCGAAGGTTTAGGCTGCTTTGCTGGCGGTCTCTCTTCCGACCACAGGGGACGCGATGTCCCGCGCGTAAAACCGCGCGTCACAGGCATCACACCGGTAGGGACGAATGCGGGCAAGACGTAGCAGACGCTCGAGGCTTCGCGTGCGCGACCGGCGCAGTTCGGCGCTATTGCAGTAGGGGCAGCGTCGGGTACGGTCCGGGTTAGTGGTCGCCACGGTGGTATTGGACCTCGATTCCATTTAGATCCCCTTCAGACTACACCCCGAAACGGCGGCGCGTCATTCTTAAAATATTCTAATAATTGATACTTTCGTTTGTTGTGCCCAAAAAATCACGGAAAACGGCTAGTTATGAGTCTCGAGGCGTTTCACAAGGGCTTTGGGAGCTACATTCCTCCACGCCAAGGCCAGCGCTTGGCGGACAGTGGTTTTCTTCGCCTTCCTAAGGGTGACCTTTGTGGCGCCGTGACGGCCCCACGCGCAGTTGAACGGCACAAACACGGCCGGTTCGGCCTCGTAGAGTCGCGCCTGGTCCGCCGGCTTCAGCTTCACCATTCCCCAACTCTTGTCCGGGTGGCCCAAGGTGGCGAATATCTTGCCACCCACGCGAAAATCCGGGTGCCCCATGTGCTCGCGCTCCTCCACCTCCGGCAACGCCAGTGCCATCTGTCGAAATTCCTTCGCAGTCATCTCCGCATCCCCTTTGAGGCAATATCAACCCTTCAGTGCACAGTTGCAAGCGTCTTCCGCCGCGTGCTACGTTCGCGTCACAAATATGAACTCACTCACAGGTGCGGGACGGAAACGCATCGCGATTATTCCCGGCGACGGGATCGGGAAAGAAGTGATCCCCGAAGCCGTAAAGGTGTTGAAGGCCGCAGCGGCCGCGGGCGGGCGCGAAGTTGATCTCACGGAATTTGACTGGGGCGCTGACCGCTATCTTCGCGACGGAACCACGCTGCCGGCCGACGCCGTCGAAATGTTTCAGCAGGATTTCGACGCGATCCTGCTGGGTGCCATGGGTGATCCGCGCGTACCGACGAACCAGCACGCCGCCGACATTCTTCTTGGCCTGCGCTTCAAACTCGATCTGTACGTGAACGCGCGGCCGTGCGTGCTCTTCGACAAGCGCTACACCCCGCTCAAGGATCGCAGCGAAAAAGACGTGAATTTCATCGTCTTCCGCGAGAACACGGAAGGGCTTTACGTCGGCATGGGCGGATTCTTCCGGAAGGGAACCGCCGAGGAAATTGCCATCCAGGAAGACGTGAACACGCGCCGCGGCGTCGAGCGCATCATCCGCTACGCGTTCGAATACGCGCGGCAGCGTAAGCTGACTCGCGTTTGCATGAGCGACAAATCGAACGCGCTCACGTTCGGACACGACTTGTGGCAGCGCGTCTTCAAGCTGGTGCGCGCCGAGTATCCCGACATCGAATCGAGCCACCAGTACATCGATAACCTGCTGCTGCAAATGGTGCGCGACCCGTCGCAGTTTCAGGTGATCGTCACGTCCAACCTGTTTGGCGATATCGCTAGCGACGTCGGGGCGGGACTTGCTGGCGGGCTGGGCCTCGCGCCCTCCGGGAATATTCATCCCGGCAGAGTCTCACTGTTCGAGCCGGTGCACGGCTCGGCACCCAACATCGCGGGTAAGAACATCGCGAACCCGATGGGCGCGATCTTGGCGGCGGGGATGATGCTCGAATATCTCGGTGGGGCGGCGGAAGCCAAGGCGATCGAGAACGCGGTTCGCTCTGCTCTGCGCGAAGGGAAGACGCCCGCCGAGCTGGGCGGCGCTCTCGGCACACGCGAGGTCGGGGACTTGATTGCCGACGCCGTTGCCCGCGGTGGCATCTGAAGACTTCAAAAGCGAAACCCAGGCGACGCAGAGAATGGCCAGCGCTGACAGGAGAGTGAAGTATTACTTCACGAGCTGACGCAACGACAGCGCACCGGCAATGATAAGTGAAAGCAAGGCTTTAATTGTGTGAGGCGATTCGACTCCCGGCTGCGATTCAGCTAACAGTTATGATTAACACGAAAGTGCCGCGACCACTCGTTTTGAAGTAAGACTTTAATTTTGAATTTCGCGTTTCAAGCGTAGCTTGAGGAGTCGACATGCCGACACTGACCCGCGACTCCCGCTTTCCCTGGTTGGCGATCAATCCTTTTTCACCGCCGGATCGGCTTCATCCGCTCCAGCGGGAATGAGTTTGGTTTCGACCGTGAATTTCTGCTGCGGCTGCAGATTTACCTCCGTGGTGAAATCCTTGTACCCCACCAGCGCGATCTTAATTTCGTGTTTGCCGGGGGCAATGAGCATGGCGCGTCCCAGTCCGCCGAATTCGTGGACGTAGCCAACGAACGCTCCGTCAAGAAACACGGCTGCTCGGTCTGGTTGAACCTTCAGCTTAACTTCGGAAGTCACTTTCGAATACTGGATGCGCGGGTCTTTCTCGAGTTTTATCTGCAGGGTCATCATCTGATCCGGCTGTACTGTTATTTTTTGTGTCGAGTCAAGGTATCCCGATTGACGTACGGTGATTTCGTGGTCGCCGGGCAGCAGTAACAGCTTCTTGTCGCCTTTGAGCTCGTTGATGAATCCGATGTACTGCCCATCCACCCATACGCCGGCTGATTTCTCCACTTTTGTTGCGGGGACAAAATTTACTTGTCCCATCACTTTGTTGTCTGCACGTGCGGGCACCAGCAACAGCAGCGCCGCCCCAAACATCAAATACGCGAACAGAGCATTGCGATTCACGGCCGCCCCCTTTTTAGGCAGATGCCAAATCCACATAAGCTTTGCCTCTATCATTTTCGATTCAGCGGGAAGGGGATACGTTACAAACTTTTTCTGCTCTTCGGTCCGGCGGTCTTGTCCGCCGCGGGAATCTCGTCAGCCGTAGGCGGACACGCGCGTCTCTGATTTCGTGGCTAGGGCGATGACTGCTCCGATCGCGAATCCACCTACGTGCGCCCACCACGCCACGCCGCCCGTGTTCACCGCGTTCAGCGACCCGAGTCCGCTCAAGAACTGGACGATGAACCAGAGTCCGATAAATATCACGGCCGGGATGCGCGCCAGGAAGAAGATGATGAAGAGCGGTACGAGCGTGAGTATCCGCGAGCCCGGGAAGAACACGATGTACGCTCCGAGCACTCCAGAGATGGCGCCGCTAGCTCCGATGGATGGAATCCTCGAGCCCCACGAGAAGAGCACCTGCGAAATTCCGGAGCCGAGTCCGCAAACAACATAGAAGAGCAAATAGGGAAACGTGGCGAAGCGGTCTTCGACGTTCCCGCCAAAAATCCACAGGAACAACATGTTGCCGATAATGTGCATCCACCCGCCGTGCAGGAACATGCAGGTGAACAGCGGAACCAATGCCTGTGCGAACGTGACGTGATGCGCCCCCGTGAGCGCGTATTGAATCCGCACGGGAACGAGGCCA
>CAWBGW010000082.1:0-43013 GCA_963788345.1 uncultured Acidobacteriota bacterium
TCATACCTCTTTGAATCAACGGCTCCCAGACGCGAGATTAGTGCTTTTTAGACAATGAATCAACTTTTGTCCTGCGATATCTATGGTTCCGGTACGCAGTGGTTCTATTACCTATCGCAAGCTTCTTGTGCTGGACTCCGGCAAGTCCACACCAGTCTTGTTGGGGCTGCTTGCAATTAGAAGCAGAGACGCCCCTTTTGCCGAAACTCTCGTGCGTTTTCGGACTTTTGTTGCGGCCCGCTTGCGGCCGGCTTTCGAAGGAGCAGACGTGGAGTTTGCGGCGACATCGACAACTTATTGGGCGTGCTTCGCAGGGCTTAAAGACTCACCAGCGCGACCCCGTTTTACTCCGGGGGCGCGGGCGTTAAGGGGAACAAGTTGTGGGGTTACCTTGTTGTACATCGTTGGAGGATCGAGCCTGTACGGGAGGGTTTTCCTTTTCGCGTCATTAGCTTCGGAGGGGCTGGCATTGAGCGTTCCAGCTGTGGGAAGCTGACTCTAAAGCTGGAGTTACTTTGTGAGCAGTCCGTCTGATTCGACAACGCATGTTGGCCCGCCGTATCGCGAACAGCGGACGGTGCCGCGCTATGAGTTCATCGCCACGGTAGAGCTGGTCGAGCCGGTAAGCGATATGCGCCTTTCGGGACGAGTCTCCGAGATCAGCCGCAAAGGGTGCTATGTAGACATACTCAACACACTGCCCGCTGGAACGAAAATCAGAATTAGCATCACGCGCGATTTAGGAGCCTTCACAACACCGGCGAAAGTTATCTACGTCCAGGAAGGAATGGGAATGGGCGTAGCTTTCGTGGATCCGCCGACCGACCAGTTGAAGATCCTCGACGCTTGGCTGGCGGAGCTCGCATCCTAGCAGTTCTGGGTTCTCCCGCAAGTACCGCCGGAAGATTGCTTTTTCTCATTGCTGCAGGTGCGTTTCGTCATCTATCGCGACATACGGACTTTGCGCTGCCTGAGTTAGAATAAAGGTGTCCTCTGGGAGGGAATATTGGGGTTTAGCGCGAGCACACGGCAACTCGGTGAGGTTACGATCGTGGATGTGCGAGGGCGGTTCACTCTAATTGAAGGCGAAGCAGTACACGAGCTGCTGCTCGATCTATTTCGCGACGGCAGGCGCAGAGTGCTCCTGAATTTTCGCGACGTTTCTTATCTCGACAGCTCCGGGTTAGGGCAATTGGTCCGCGGGCTGTACACCGCGCGGAAAAACAGCGCCGAACTGAAAGCCGTCGATCTCAGCCCGCGGGCGCAGGAAGTGCTGCGCCTTACGAATCTCCATACGGTGTTTCCCGACTACGCCGACGAGCAGGCGGCGGTCCGCAGTTTTACACCGACGTATTAGCGTCCGAACATACAAGCAAATTTCAGCCGCATCGCAGCCGCTTCTCCTGCGGCGGACTGACTCCTGCGCTGCGTCTTACTTTTGCACGACGCCGCACGCGATCCGGTTGCCGGAATTTCCGCTGGGGTCTGTCTTGTAGTCATCCGCCTTCTCGTGAATGACGATAGCCGTGCCACCATCGTGAAACAGGGAGTTCGGACCAGAGCCCAGCGTAACGCCCTTCGCGATGATCGTCGTGTGCGCTTGCCCGTCGCTACCGACTTCGAGATTCGGCATGTCTCCGGCGTGCGGTCCGTCCGGGTTCTCCGTGCCATGTTTCTTCATATCGGGATTCAGGTGACCGCCCGCAGACTTGAAATCGGGCCCTTCGCATTTGCCCACCGCGTGGACATGGATGCCGTGCGTCCCCGGGGGTAGACTGTGAAATGTCGACCTTGATCGCAACCCCCGCATCCGTTTGCGAGAAAGCAGCTGTTCCGATTTTTTCACCCTGCGCGTTGACGATATCGGCGTGAGCCTTTTGCGGCATCATCTGCCCGGACGCAGTGCTCGCACATACAAGAACTGCGGCAGCGAGAAAAGAACGAAGTGACATTGGCGCACTCTCCTCAGTGATTTGATTTTGCCCAGAAGCATGTATAGCTCACAGGATGGCGCGACGCAAGATGGTTCGACTGGAACTAGCGGTCACGAGAGATGTCTACAATTCGGAGGTTGGCCGGATGCCGCAGGGGGAAGGCTAGTTCTGCAGAGAGGCGAACGGCGAGCGAATCCGCAGAGTCATACGAGAAGGTTCCAATTCGCGGGAGCGGAGTCGAGGGCCCAGAACTCAGGCGCCGGCCGGTTGAACTCGAACGCCACCTGGGCCAGCCCCGCATGGGGCTGACCAAAATAGGCGACTCTGGCTTCGCGTTCGTCCCAGGTTTTGGGATTCATCACGACAATCTTCTGCCCCAACGCGACGGGTGTTTCCATCATGACGAGCGCGCCATGAGCGCTGAGCGTGACCGTGAACGTCTCTTCGCGAAATCCTCGCTTGTCTCCGAATTCTCCACGAATCACGAGCGGGAGGTCCAGCAGCACTCGTTCACTTCGCCGTTGCGCGGTTTGTGGCACTCTGTCCTCGGGCTCCGCTCGCTTGTTGGACTATTTTGCGGCTGAAACCGTTTCACCCTTGCTTCTTTGCTTGTTCTGGTACAAGGCCTTGTCTGCTTCGTTCAGCATGTCGTGCGCTTGAGCGCCCTGTTCGTACTGTTTCCATCCAGCCGCAAAGCGAATTGCCACCCTTTGCCCGTCAAAGGTCACCTCGGGTGGGCTGAGCCGGTTGACGATGGCTTCGGCCTGCACGGCATCACATTCGGTGAGGAGCATCACGAACTCGTCTCCGCCCAGGCGCGCCGCGAGATCGGCCTCCCGGACCGCTTTGCTTAGGCAGTCCGAAAACGTTTTGAGGACCGTATCGCCGGCAGCGTGACCGAACTGATCGTTGATGCGCTTGAAGTCATTCAGATCAAACATGACGAGAGTCAACGGATAGCCTTTGCGCTGGGAACGCGAAATCTCCTCTTTCAGGCGCTTCTCGGCATACCGCCGGTTGAACAGCCCCGTAAGCGGGTCAATCAGAGCCAGGTCGCGCCAGAGCGCGGAACTGGATTGGTTCTGCGCGAGTTCCAGCCGGAGCCGATTGATCAAGAATTTCTCGTACGTTAGGTAGACGCCAAACAAGACGATAAGAAACACGAGTCCGATCACTGACTCGAGGACATTCTTGTCTTGACTAAAAGCGGGCATCGACAGAGAAGCCACGCCAGCGGTAAGGCACAGTATGATTACGACCGACGTACCCCACGTCCACCATTCGCGGCGCTGAAGCTTGGCAAGTTTGACTTGATATTCTTCAATGCGGGCCGGCAGGTCACTCTTCGGGCTGGCTTCCTGCTTGTTCACGAACGCCGCCTCCGCGCGTCTGGATTGGGTTCACTTTGCCAATGTTTCAAATCGACTCACCGGATAGGAAGTTAGACCCTGAGTTGATGGTACTACCTTCTCATTGCCGCGGACTGGGATAGTGACGAAACTTGTACTAGGGACAGGACCTATGATCGCAGCCTTCATTCTCGTGCTGTCGGTGGCGGCACTGCTCCAATTCGGGATTGCGCAATGGCGGTCCATCTGGATCAGCATTGCGGAACAGCCCCTTTCCGCCAGCCTGCAAACGGCCACGGGTATTGCCGGCGACGCGATCGGCGCGGACGATTTCGAGGTGCTTGCCCGGACTTCTGAGCAATTGTGTCCGTCTCCGCAAGAACGGAACGTTTGGCTAAAGGAAGTGCGGCTCTATTACAGGCTGGTGAAGGCGATGCAAAATCTGTCTTCCGAGAGACTTCCCGCCCTGGCCCAGTGGTCGAAGGCGGAATTGGTAACTTGCTCACGTTATGCCGGGGCTGTCCTGGACCAGCGCTTGAACGCCAACCTGGCTTACGCTTCTGCGCTGCGGAGCGCTGGCGCTGCCCACTAGTCTTCCCTTATGAGGGACTTCATGAGGGGTCTCACGAAGGTTTGGACTGGAGCGACAGATCCACCAGCCAGTCAGCAATGATCCTTCGGTGCTCTTCCAGCGTGTCGAAAAACGCCACACCCATGCCGAGGTTCGGCTGAACGTAGGCTACCCGCGCCCAGGTTTGAAAGGTCTGGCCGTCGCGCAGTATGCGAAGCTGAAGGACTGTGTTCTTCTCGCAGGGGATTCAAGACGTCGACGTAACAGCCGTTTGCACTGATCTCGGAGGTTTGTCCCATCGAGCCGCGTGCGGCTCAGAGGCTCATAAATTTCGACGTCTGCAACGAAGGGGTACCGAGGCACAGACCGCCTTTCCGCGTAACGAGCGCCGGCGTCCAGAGGCTTAATTCCGTAGTCTTCGCTCAACCTGACCTGCGCTTCCGAATTGAATACACCGCTGCCAGAAGTGGCGGCCAGGTCTATTGACGCACGTCTTAAGGCTTCGTCGCCGGAAATCTCGTGTTTGCTTGGTGTTGAAAGCAGCCCCAATAAGGTCAATCCGGCATTACTCCCTTGGGCGCGACGGCCCTTGTTCCCTGACTTCGCAGCCGCTGCTGCGCAGTTCCATCATTCGCGCGGCCAGATCGAGGATTCGAGTCGCGGCTGATTGCGGGCGGACGCCGCGGGTGTGAATGTTCGAAATCAGATTTCGGTCCGCGTCGGTGTGGCCTGCGTCCGGACGATAGGCTATGTAGGCCGAGAGGCTCTCCGCGGTGGCGAGACCGGGGCGTTCGCCGATCAGTAGCACGGCCACCTGAGGGTTAAGAAGCTCGCCGATCTCGTTCAAGATTCCCACGCGGCAATGGCGTATCACAAATGCCTGGCCAACCTTCCAGCCGCGCGCTGTAGCGCCCTCAGTGAGGAGGGGCAGCAGCGCGGGAACCTGTGACGAGACAGCGGGCACTGACAGGCCGTCGCCGACCGCGATCTGAAGATCACAACCGCGCGGGCAGCGCTTCGCGATTTCCTGCCGGGCCGGTTCGCCGAAATGCCGGCCGAGGTCGGGCCGCATCAGGAACTCATCTTTCGACGTTGCCTGCGTATCGACTTCGAAGGGTTCCCATAGCTTTGCGAAAACTGGGCCGAGTGCAGTGTGGAGATCGAGTTCGGCACGGACTGCGTCTCGCGCGGCAGCATGGGCGGCGCGCAAGTCCAGCTGAGTGCTTGTGCGGTATGCCGCGCCCGCGCGGCCGACCAGGATGCGCGCCGGAGTTCGGGCGCGAATCTTGCCGCACGATTTCGGGCAGGTCGGCCGCGGCAAGAGGCGACTTGGGATCGTCAGCCATTTCAGGCGATCCCTTCCAGCGAAGATTCGAGGCCCTGCATCAGTTGACGCCGCGCCGGGGCCTCGAGCAGGGCAGGCTCGCCGTCGCGGTAGATTCCGATCTCCTCGAGCCACGACAGAAATTCGGGAGCGGGCAGCAAGCTTGAAGAGCCGCCGGACGGCGAGCGCGTCGTGATAGCTGGTGGATTGATAGTTGAGCATCACGTCGTCGGAGCAGGGAACTCCCATGAAGTAGTTGCATCCGGCGGCGGCAAGAAGCAGGAGGAGATTGTCGACGGAATTCTGGTCGGCTTCCGCGTGATTCGTGTAGCAGACATCGCAGCCCATAGGCAGGCCGAGCAGTTTGCCCATGAAATGGTCTTCGAGGCCGGCGCGAATGATTTGTCGTTCGTCGTACAGGTATTCGGGACCGATGAAACCGACAACGCTGTTGACGAGAAATGGCTCGAATACGCGGGCGACGCCGTAGGCGCGGGCTTCGAGCGTGAGCTGATCGACGCCGTGATGGGCTTCGGCGGAAAGGGCGCTGCCTTGGCCGGTCTCGAAATACATCGCGTTCGTCCCCTTCCAGGGGACATCGCGCTGGCGGTGATGTTCGAGAACCTGTTCGCGGCCTTCGCGCAGCATTTCGAGCGTGATACCGAAACTGCGATTGGCCGCTTCGGTGCCGGCGACGGATTGAAACAGAAGATCCACCGGCGCGCCGCGTTTTAGCGCTGCTAGTTGCGTGGTGATGTGCGAGAGGCAGCAGGTTTGCGTGGGGGCGTGGTACGTCTCGACGAGACGCGCGAGCGCGTGGAGGATCGATGCGACGGTGTCGACGGAATCGGAGGCCGGATTCACGCCGATGACGGCGTCGCCGCAACCGTAAAGAAGGCCCTCGAATGCCGAGAGCAGGATGCCGCCAACGTCGTCGGTGGGATGGTTGGGCTGGATGCGAATGCCGAGCACGCCGCGTTCGCCCATAGTGTTGCGGCAGCGCGTGACGTTGCGGATTTTGGCCGCGGCGAGGACGAGGTCCTTGTTGCTCATGATCTTGGCGACTGCGGCGGCAATTTCGGGAATGATGGCCCATTGAAGCTGCTTGAGTGCGGGCTCGGCTGGTGGCGTCGTCGAGGATGAATTCGCGGAATTCGCCGACGGTGAGGCTTTTGATTTGCTGGAAGCGCTGCTGGTCGAAGGTGTCCAGAATCAGGCGGCTGACGTCGTCGTCTTCGGGATCGATCAAGGGGTTGCGGACGATTTCGTCGAGGGTTAGATCGGCGAGCTGGCGTTTCGCGGCGACGCGTTCCTGTTCCGAGCGGGCGGCGATTCCGGCAAGCTGGTCGCCGGACTTCTGCTCGTTGGCTTTGGCGAAAAGCTCTCGGAGATCGGAGAAGACGAAGCGTTCGGACATGGCGTGCCCCACGCGAGGCGAGATTCAAGTGTGGAAGGTAGCATCAATCCGGCGCGAACTGCTACCGCGAGATTGACGAGGACGTGGGGTGAGGGATGCAAACCAAGCGGCCGGAACACCCCGAAAGTGTACCGATTGAAATATTTGTCGCGGCTTGTTTTCATCGACTTAGGGCGATTTCCGTTTGCAAAGTGTACCGATTGAAGAAGGAGTGAGGGAAATGCTCGGCTCAACACCGCCTGGACCGGCACGGTGGACCGCCGGTAGGTTAAACGGTGGTGGTGCGGCGTGACCTGAGGGCGAATGCCAGGGTGAGGCCGGTGAGGAGTCCGGCGAAGAGGCCGACGGCGGCGAATTGTGTTCGATTCGGTCCGGATGGTCTTAGCGGAAGAGTGGGTGGGTCGAGCACCATGAACTGGAAGCTCGGGCCGGAGCTAGAAGACACGGCACCGCCCATCATGGATCCGGGATTGAGCTGCGAACTAATCCAGAGGGAACGTTGACGCATCCGCAAGTTGCCCTCGATGACGCGAGATGTTAGCTCGGAGGTTACCTCCTGCGCGACATGTGGGTCTGAGTAGTCGAACTGAACGGCGAATTTGAGCGCATCCTGATTCTCGGGCGAGGCGGGGGCGAGGGGATACACGCTGATACTCTTCCGCATCATGTCGATTACGTCGTCGGGGGGCATGTGGGCGCGCTCGCGCGGGTACAGGTTATGCTCTTGAATGATCGAGGCTAGAGCCTCTCGGCTGAAGGCGTAGCGCTCCACATTGCCTATCTGAACGGGCGCAGATTCGGGTACCGATCCTTCGGCGGGCGTCACCGTGACCACCACATGCGACAGGTAGTGGACCGGTACTGCAAAGGAGAGCGCCGCCGCAACCAGGATTCCCGCCATTGAACCTGCGAGGGTGATTCTGCCGAAACTCCACGTTGTTATTTGCATTTTCAAAGCTCCCAAGAGGATGTCGAAAACGTCGCGTGTCGACGGCGCGGCGTCTTCAAGCAGGGCGTCGAATTCGGCGCCGTAACGCTTGCGCCAGCCTGGCGGGTAGAGCCGCGCGAGTAATTTCAGCGTGCGCTTCATGCGTGCTTCAGCCTGCGCTGGCCGGCACGGACGACGCGATCGAGAGTCGCGAGCTGGTTGCGAAGGCGCTCACGGCCGGCGGCGGTGATGGTGTAGGGCTGACGCCTGTCCTGCGCATCTGCGGCGACCGGCCGAATCCAGCCGCGTTCTTCGAGGCGCGTGATCGCGCCGTACAGGGTTCCGGGGCCTAGGCGGACGCCGGCGAAGCGCCCGATATCCACCATCATGGCGTAGCCGTGTTTGTCGCCGCCGGCGAGGCTGGAGAGGACGAGGAGCGTGGGGTCAGACATTAGTATTACGTCTCACGTACTATATCGTACGGCGTAGTAGGGCGCGTGTCAAGAGGAATGGCTATTCGAGGTGGATTTTCTCCTTATGCTCGGCAAGCAACGCGCTACCGAGCAGGGTTAGGGCAGCCCATGCGATAAATTCCCACCAAAGTTCCTTTCGGTTAATTTCGGCGGCGCGCAATGCGTCAACGGCCTCGGCGTCAATCTGTTCCTTGGTTTTCGCGCTTCGCCTTAATTGGGCTCCCAATTGTTCGGTCTGGTCTGGAGTTGTGGGAAGGCCATCCCTGAGAAGGTCGCCGCTGATATCCCTGGACCGCTGAAGGAGGACCTGTTCTGCGTCTTGTTCCCTGGACCATTGAATGCCGGTCACGATTGCTACAGGAGTCAAACCAATCCAACAGGCTAGTACGATGTAGGCGAAAAATCTGCGGATGTTCAAGCGGTTTGTCGTCGCCCCTTTCGTTCGTAACGGTGAAGACCCTACTACGATAGGTCGCAGGTTTCTCGAAGGCAAGTCCGGAGAGCAGCTAATGTTCCTCTTGGGTGCTGAATCAGCGGGGGGGTAACGCGACAGTGCAAAGAAGCGCACACAGGGTTTAGGGCAGAGGCGGCGTCAGCGGAGATTTGGTAGGATTTTTCGCGGCCATAGCTTCTGACTATGGTGGCGTGCGAATCTGAGGGGAGGATTGTTATGAAGCTGCGATTGGGAGTAGCTATTTGCGCTGCGGCGCTGGTTGCGATGTTCAATATCTCGACCGTGTATGCGCAGGACCGGCACGACGAGCAGGAACATCACGAGCATCACTGGGACAAGGATCATCCGCAGTTCGACGATCACGAACGCGTGGTGGTGCATGACTGGTACGGGAGTCACCGAGACGCGCATGTAGTTGGCTTCCGAGACGAGGACCGGCTTCCACCTGAATGGGAGCCTCGGTTGCAGGTTGGGTTTGTGTTCGACCGCGATTGGCGGGCACGGTGCCATCCGGTACCGGCGGACCTGCTGGTTGGGTTGCCGGCGCCGCCACCGCACTACCGCTACTACGCGATTGGCGGACGGGTGGTGCTGGTGGATCGGCGTTGGCGCGTGGCCGACGTGCTCAGCGTGCGCTTCTAACTGGAAAGTGACGCAAGGAGAGCCTCCTGCCGCTTTGAATTCAGCCTAGTCCGTACTACGGCACCAAACCCAGGAAGATACGGGCTTTGCTGTACGGCGCTCGCCGCGCGGGATTGCTAGGATTTTCTGCGGGCCGTGGCTTCAGACGCCATGGCAGCGTGCAAATCCTACTGGAGGTTATTTATGAAGGTACGATGGTGGGCAGCAGTTTGCGCCACGGCAGTTTTTGCGGCGTTTAGTTGCTCGACGGCCCATGCAAAAGTTGGGCTCGCGGCACAGGAACAGCACGAGCATCACTGGGACAAGGACCACCCGCAGTTCGACGATCACGAACGCGGGGTCGTCCGCGATTGGTGGGGAACTCATCGCGATCGGAATGTGGTTGGGTTTCGCGCGGAGGACCGACTGCCTGCAGCGTGGGAGTCGCAGCTGCAAGTTGGGTTTGTGTTCGATCGCGATTGGCGGGCACGGTGCCATCCGGTGCCGGCAGATTTGCTAGCCGGGTTGCCACCTCCGCCGCCGCACTACCGCTACTACGTGATTGGCGGGCACGTTGTGCTAGTGGACGGAGGCTGGCACGTGGTTGACATTCTCAGCGTTGAGTTCTAGGCCGCCTCAAGTTTCGACCGGAGACTTTCAATTGCGGAATCGGGGTTCAGCAAAGATTGCTGAGCCCCGATTTTTTTGCGGCTCGGAGTTCTTGCTTTTGGAATCTCGGCGGAGGATTTCCCAGCGGAAACATTGGTGCTGGTGGAGGGAATCGAACCCACACGGCCTTGCGGCCACCGGATTTTGAGTCCGGCGCGTCTGCCAGTTCCGCCACACCAGCTGCGCTGAGTAGCTTATCACGGCGGTGGGGCGGGCTGAAGGGCGGTACTGCAAAATCGCGTATGGGAGAAAGATTTTAACGCAGAGACCCGCCCAGCAGGATGGCGGGCAGGCTGCAGAGGACGCTGAGAAGAGACCTACGGACTGTATCAGGTGTGGGTTTTGGCTTTTGCTTGGAACTTGGCGGGATCGACGATGGCGCGGAAGACGCGGCCGCGGCCGATGACGTGTTCGCCGGAGCGGGCGACGGTCTCGAAAATGAGGAAGCGGCCTTTGTATCCGGCCAGGCGCGCGTGAGCGCGGACGTTGGCGCCGACGGTGGCTGCCTTCAGGTGGTCGACTTCGATCCGGGTGCCGACGGTGATGGCGCCGGGAGGCAGTTCGTCCCGCACAGCTTGCGCGGCGGCCATCTCCATCATTCCGATCATGGCGGGGGTGGAGAGGACAGCGGGCAAGCGTGGGTCGTATTTCTGGATCGTCCATTCGAAGGGAACGGCGAGCTCGACTGTAGCTTCGAGGCCGATTCGCGGCAGATTGGGTTTGGCGGCGGCAGTCGATTTCGGTTTGGATTTTTTCTTCATGGAGTTGGGGGGCGTGCGTTTACGTCGTGGCTAAAGCCACGGCCCACAAAAATTCATCGGGAGGGTTCGCGGGAGCCCTGCGAACGCGAGGCTGCGGCGATGGCGCGCGGGTCGAGCAGATGGCGCGAGATTTCGGAAATGGTGATGCCGAGCTGACTCCAGAGGCGGCGCTTCAGGCTTTGATAATCCTGCGAGCCGCTGAAGACGTCGCGAATCAGGTCGCGGAATGCGGGCGAATAGTTGAGCAGTTGGACCATGCGCGTGGTGATGGCGCTGCCGAGAAAAGTTCCGCGGAACACCTTGCGCGCAATATTCGCCGCGAATTCGAGGTCGCAGGAAAAAGCGGCGCGAAGGCGTTCGGGATATGTCTGCGGCTGATTTTCGATCAGAGCCTGCGCCAGCAGGTCGCCCGAGCGGAGCGCGTAGTAAAGGCCCTCGCCCGTGATGGGATCGACGCACGCCGCGGCGTCTCCCGCCATTCCCCAATTCCTACCCACGATGCGGCGGCCGCGGATGCGTTTGCGCCTGCGGCGACGGCAGCACGTGACTGTAGAAACGCGCGCCTTCCATCGGGATTTTCTCTTCCTCGACAAAGTCAGAAAGGTGGCGGCGGAGTTCCTGGCTGGAGGTTTGTCCCATGCGACCGCAAATGCCGACGGAGAGATGGTCGGCGCGGGGGAAGGACCAAAGGTAGCCCTCGAATTGCTTGAGGAACTTAATCTTGATGATGTCTTCCTCGGTGGGGACGAAATAGCCGAGAGTCATCTCGAGGTCGGGAGCGCCGAGAGCCGTGGTTTCGGGCAGGAGTTGATTGCGGGCGCCGGCGGCGAGAACGACGAAATCGGAAACGCGCTCCTCGGGGGAAGCGGAAGTGGTCAGGCGAACCCGTTCGCCATTCGTATCGACGGAAGTGACGCGGGAACACACGGCCGTGCATCCAGCGGCCACGGCGCGATCGAGCAGAAGGCCGTTGAGCACTTTGCGGGCATAAATCACGATCGGATGGCTCATCTCGAAGCGCGCGCGATGGCCATGGCTCGAGATCAATTCGGCGGTGCGGACTAGTTTCTTCGGGTGCGGCGCGTCCAGAAGGAACGGATACGCTTCGATGGCTTTGTGAGTGAGGCCGCCGCCGCAGGGTTTTTCCCAGGCGAGTCGTTCGTCGTAAATCGTGACCTGAAATCCGGCGGTGGCGAGACGTTCGCCGCAAAGCGCACCGGCTGGTCCTCCTCCGACGATGGCGATTTCTTTCATTTGCAGGTCAAGTGAGCGGGAACACCGCTGCAATGAACCAGGCGGCGAGTATAGCATTGAACAGCGCCGCCGCCGTCGGGGAGCCGGTGCGGCGGCGTAACGCATCGGTACCCAGCCGCTGCAAGATGGAGAATATGCCGAGCGCGCCGATCAGGAGGGCTATCAGAAATTGTCCGTTGGAGAGGGTGTAGAACACGAGGATGCATGACTAGCCAGAGCTCGAACCGGAGAAGCAGCCCGACGGCGTAGCGGACGGCGCGCTGTTTTCCTTGCAGCACCGGGCCGAGGATGGTTTCTTCGGCGAAGGCGAAGAGAAATGCGAAAGGCAGCACGGCGGCGAACCGAATCCAGCGGGCTTCGTTGAGCCATAGGTCCGAGACGCGCCAGTTGAGCCATGCGCCGATCGTGAGGAGCGCCGCGAACGCAAGGATTGCGGCGGCGAGCGACGGACGCAGCTTGAACGACCAGGATTGCCTGGCGGCGTGGCGATTCATGGCGAGCATCAACGCGGCAAAGATGGCGAGCAAGGAGACGAGATAGTCGCCTGAGTACATGTAGAGGAATTTTAGCGGCACGCCAAGGCCGAGGACGAAGACGCTGGCGAGGGCAAAGGCTGCGCCCTCTGCGAGTGCTAGGGCTCTTGAGGGTCGCGCGGCGACAATTTCGCGGGGCAGCGGTTCGGCTGGGCGCGTCGCGAGGGCCAATGCTACAGGAAACATCATCAGCAGCGCGGCGAGGCCCACGAACGGCGCAATCGCTGCGCTTAGGAGCGCGAAGGAGCTTGGATTCGCGGTAGTTTGCGGCGGCCCGCCCGCCCTAACGAGAGAATCGCGAATCCAGTTTGCAGCTTGCCGGGTGACGCGGGCGTCGACGAGGACGCTGGTGTGGTCGGCGAGGCTGAGTATCTGGAGATGGAAGGCGCGGAGCTGAAGAAAATCTTCCGTTGTGGCGCGATCACCGTCGGCGGCATCGGCGAGGGTTTGCGCCTGGCGCCTCAGCGGCGGGATATCGTATTGCGCGCTGAAGACGAGCAGGTTTGCGGGCATTCGGCGAGGGAGCACCAGCGGCGCAGGCGAGATTGCGATGGTGGCAGCCGTGGGTTCGGAATCGGCCAAGCGGATTGTGATGGCAGCGCCCATTGAGTGGCCGACGAGGACGGTTTGCTTCGGATCGATCCCGCGATCGCGAATCAGGGTCTCGACTGTGGCGGCGGCGCACTTCTCGGCGCGGGCGAACGAAAATGAGTCGGTATTGTCGCCGTGACCAGGAAGGTCAACCAGATAGGCGCGCAGTCCGTTTTCTCGCGCGAGATTTTCTCCCAGCGGACTGCATCACGCGTCGATTTGCCGCGAGGCCATGAAACAGGATGGCCGAAGCCCGGCTCGGGCTGCGGAGGGCTCGATGACGGTGATGGGCATCGAGCATTCCGCGGCGCTGAGAGTGAAGGTTTCGCGCGGCAGTTCCACGCGATGAATTGCCCACGCGCTCGCAAGAAGGAGTAACACGCCAACACTCGCGCAGACGATTTCCCAACGCTTCATCGTGCCCTCAATGGGCAATCAATCGTGCGTGGTAGAATCATGCGATTGCTTTCATCCGCGATTGCGGACTGAGGGGGCAGGGAATTGGGCAAGGTCGTCTCGCAAGACGAGATCATACTCCAACGCCGGGAATGGAAAGGCGAGGGGAAGCGCGTCGTGTTCGTGGCGGGCTGCTTCGACCTGCTTCATCCGGGGCACATTCGTTTACTGGAGGAGGCGCATTCGCGCGGCGACGTCATCGTCGTGGGCGTGCTGAGCGACAAAGCCGTCGAAACCGGCTGGGATCGTTCGTTTCCAGGCGTGAAGCGCCCGATCACACCTGCGGCGGAGCGCGCTGAAGTTCTGGCTGCTCTTGCGGCAGTGGACCACGTGTTCGAAATCGAGGGCGACTCCTTCGCGGATTTGCTGCGGCGGTTCGCTCCTGACGTAATTGTTGGCGGCGCCGACGCATCGTTTGCCGCATCTCCGCTTGTAATCGCTGCGAAAGCAGCAGGAATCGAAGTAGTCCGCATCCCACTCGAGCCGGGGCATTCCGCTTCGCGCCTGATCGAACGCATCTCCCAACTTCGTTCGGGCAATATGGGCGCATGATTCTTTCATCGGTATCCGAGCTTCTCGTACGCGTGGGACGCAAGGCCGTCCTGGAGGAGGCTTTCGACACGCTGCGCCGGACGGGCGGCGAAGTGCGCGTGGCCGGGCTGACGGATTCGGCGAAGGCTCTGGTGGCGCCGCTGGCGTTTGCGGAGCTGGGACGGCCGACGATTCTGCTGGTGGATTCGAATCAGCATGCGGAAGCGATTGTGGAGCCGCTGCGATGGTTCTACCGCGCGATCACGGGCAAGCCGGGCCATCGCGTGCTGGTGCTCCCGGCGCACGACGTGCTGCCGTACGAAAGCCGGTCGCCTCACGCGGAAATTTCGGAGGATCGAGCGGTTGCGTTGTGGCGCTTCGCGTCGGGCGAAGCGGATGTGCTGATTGCGCCGGTGGAGACGGCGCTCTCGCGAATGCGCGACCGGGAATTTTATCGCCAGCTCGCGCGAACCATCGAACGCGACCAGGAGATTCCGCTCGAGGAGCTTCTGAACTTTCTCGCGAGCGCCGGCTACGACCGGCAGATCACCTGCGAAATGCCGGGGCAATACGCGGTGCGCGGCGGAATCATCGACATTTTTTCGCCGGAAGCGCCGCAGCCGGTCCGCGTGGACCTGCTCGGCGACACGATTGAATCGATTCGCGCCTTCGATCCCAACACGCAGCGGTCGACCAACCCAGTCCAGCGAGCGACGCTGATGCCGCTGACGGAGTTTCCGCAACGGGCGGAAGTTCTCGAGCGAATGCGCGTGGCTTCCGAATCGGCGCGCGAGGACGATTCGCCTCCCGTCGGATTCTATCCGGGCTGGGAGTTCCGGGAGATTCTGAGCGAGGAACGGAAATCGACTTTGTTTGACCTCGCCACCGATCCGCTGGTGATCGAAGACGAGCCTGCGCTGCTTGAGTTGGCTGTCGAGAAATACCGAGCCGAATTGGCCGAGGCGTTCGAAGAGGTGGAGGACCCGCGGGCGGAGCCGCCGCTGCGGTACATCTTCGATGAAGAGGAATGGTCGCTGGCGCGGCAGATGGTTCCGCGGTTGGGGCTTGAGCACCTTGGCATATCGCAATCGGGAGGCGGCGCTGCGGGAGCGCAGGAACGCGTCCTGCGGACACAGCCGACGACGCGGTATCACGGGAACGTGGCGGCGTTCATGGCCGAGGTGCGCGGCCGCGTGACGGCGGGCGAGCACGTGATGATCTCCGCCGCGAGCACCGGCGAGCTGGAACGCTTTGCGGATATCAGCCACGAGTATGAAGTTCCGTACCGGCTGGGCGAACTGGAAGAAAACGTTACGGTGGCGCGGCTAGCCGAGGAAGAGAGCGGGAGCAGCGCGCCGTCGGTGCTGCTGGTGAAGGCGCCGCTCGGCGAAGGCGTTGTGTTCAGCGATGCGAATCTGGTCATCTACGGCAACGCCGACCTTTTCGAGACGCTGCCGCCTCCGCAGCGCCCGCGTTCGCGGCCGAAGACGGCGAGTTTCTTCAGTGATTTCTCTGACCTCAAGCCCGGCGACTATGTGGTGCATGTGGATCACGGAATCGGTCAGTTCGACGGCCTGCGCCAGGTATCGGTGGAAGGCGCGAACGGCGAATTCATGCTGCTGCGTTACGCGGAGGACGCAAAGCTTTACGTTCCGCTGGCGCGGCTGGACCTGGTGCAGAAGTACCAATCGCTGGGTGACGCGAAGCCCACGCTCGACCGGCTTGGCGCGGGGGTTTGGGAGGCACGGAAGACGCGCGTCCGCAAGTCGGTGGACGACATGGCCGACCAGCTACTCGCGCTCTATGCCGAGCGGAAGATGACCACCGGGCACACGTTCCCGCCGGATTCGAACTGGCAGCGCGAGTTCGAGGATGCGTTCGAATTCGAGGAGACGCCGGACCAGCAGCGAGCGATCGAGGACGTGAAGCGGGACATGGAATCGTCTCTGCCGATGGACCGGCTGCTGTGCGGCGACGTCGGCTACGGGAAGACCGAAGTGGCGATGCGCGCCGCGTTCAAGGCCCTGGCCGATTCGAAGCAGGTGGCGGTGCTGGCGCCGACGACGGTGCTCGCGTTCCAGCACTATGAGACGTTTCGCCGCCGCTTTGGCGCGTTCCCGATGAGAATTGAAATGCTCAGCCGCTTTCGCAGCGAGAAAGAGCAGAAGAAAACGCTGGAGGAGCTCGAGGCAGGGAAAGTGGACGTGGTGATCGGAACGCACCGCATCCTTTCCAAGGATGTGAAGTTTCACGATTTGGGTTTGCTCGTTGTGGACGAAGAGCAGCGGTTCGGCGTGGCTCACAAAGAGCGGTTGAAGGAGATACGGAAGAATGTGGACGTGCTGACGATGTCGGCCACGCCGATTCCCCGGACGCTGCATATGTCTCTGGTGGGCTTGCGCGACATGAGCTTGATTGAAACGCCGCCGAAGGACCGTCTCGCGATTCAAACCACGGTGGCGCCGTTTAGCGAGACGCTGGTGCAGCGGGTGATCGAGGAAGAGATGGCTCGGGACGGCCAGGTATTCCTGGTGCACAACCGCGTGGAATCGATCGACTCGCTTGCAGCGATGGTGAAGAAGCTGGTTCCCAAGGCGCGCGTGGTGGTGGGACACGGCCAAATGCGCGAGGCAGAACTCGAAAAGGTGATGCTGAAATTCGTTCGCGACGAAGCGGACGTGCTTGTTTCGACGACGATCATCGAAAATGGCCTGGATATTCCACGCGCCAACACGATCATCATCAACCGCGCGGACCGCATGGGGCTTTCGGAGCTCTACCAGTTGCGGGGACGCGTGGGCCGGTCGAATCAAAGGGCCTACGCTTATCTGCTGATTCCGCCGGGAGGCTCGCTCAGTTCGATCGCGCGTCAGCGGTTGGCGGCGCTAAAGGAGTTCAGCGATCTGGGCGCTGGCTTCCGCATCGCGGCGCTGGACCTGGAGCTTAGAGGAGCGGGCAATCTGCTTGGGCGCGAGCAACATGGCCATATCGAAGCCGTCGGCTTCGATATGTACTGCCAGATGATGGAGCGCGCGGTGGCCGAGCGTAAGGGAGAGGCGGTTACACCGGAGCGGCGGGCCACACTCAACCTTGGGCTCGAAATCCGCATCCCACCTGAGTACATCGAGAGCGAGA
Source organism: uncultured Acidobacteriota bacterium (assembly GCA_963788345.1). Lineage (GTDB taxonomy): Bacteria > Acidobacteriota > Terriglobia > Acidiferrales > UBA7541 > Palsa-295. The sequence continues at coordinate 17,002 of CAWBGW010000082.1, forward strand.
ACCTGCGGTTGCGGATTTACAAGCGGATCGCGGGGGTCACATCCGACGCGGAACGCGTCGAGGTGAGACGGGAACTCGAGGACCGCTTCGGGGCGCCGCCGGCGCCTGTGGAGGCGCTTCTCGATTACGCCGTGCTGAAGGCCATGGCGGAAAAGCTGCTGGTGGCTTCGGCCGACCGGCGCGGGGACCAGGTGGCGCTTAAGTTCTACGACGACACGCCACTGGGGCCCGAGCGGCTGGTGAAGCTGATCCGAAAGCACCGCGACATGCGGTTGGACCCGACGGGAGTGCTTTGGTTGAATTGGAAGGGGTATCAAGGCGGCGTAATAGCGGCAGTCAGAAACGTATTGCTCCAACTACAATCGTAGGGATAGAATCGCGAGCGAGAGAGCACTATGAAAATTAAAAATCTCAAATGGTTCCATGTTGCATTTGCGGGCGCCGTGTGTCTTTTAGCTGCCAACCCGTCGTGGGGGCAGGCAAAGGGCACAGTGGTGGAAGAAATCGTGGCCCGCGTGAACAACGAAATCATAACTTTGTCCGACTACCAGAGAGCAGACCAGGCGCTGCAGGAGGATGTGGCGCAGTCGTGCCAAGGCTGCACGCCGGACAAGGTTCAAACGGAGTACAAGGAACAGCAGAAGGACCTGCTGCGCGGCCTGATCGACCAAGCGCTGCTTGTCGAACGCGCGAAAGACATGGACATCACCGTCGACACGGAACTGATCAAGGCTCTGGACGAGATCCGCAAGCAGAACAACCTTCCGACCATGGAAGACCTGCAAAAGGCCGTGGAGTCCTCCGGAATGGGATGGGAGGATTACAAAACGCAGCAGCAGAAACAAGCTGCTCACGCAGGAAGTAGTTCGCCGCGAGGTTTCCGGGCGCATGGACATCGGCCCGGAGCAAGTGCGGCAATTCTACGAGGCTCACAAAACGGAATTCGATCTGCCGGAGCAGGTGGTGCTGGCCGAAATCTTCCTGAGCACGGCAGGAAGGAGCCCGGAGGAAGTTGACGCCGTTCGGAAGAAGGCCGCCGACTTGCACAGTCGCTTGGTGAAGGGCCAGGATTTCACGCAGCTCGCGACGCGCTATTCCGAAGGCAGCACCGCGAAGGACGGCGGAAACATCGGCACGTTCCAGCGCGGGCAGCTCGACAAGGCGCTCGAGGATGCAGTCTTCGTGCTGAACAAGAGCCAAGTGACGGACGTCATCGAGACCAAAACAGGCTTCGAGATTTTCAAGGTGGAGGATCACTTCCAGGCGGGTTTGCAACCGCTGGCGAAAGTTCAAGAGCAGATTCAGAACAAGCTCTACATGGAAAAGATGGAGCCTGCGATGCGGGACTATCTGGCGGAATTGCGCGAGGAAAGCTACGTGATGGTGAAGCCGGGCTACACCGACTCGGCGGCGATTGCGGGCGCGAGCGTGATTCAGGAAGTTTCACCCACGCCGGACGCGGCGGCGAAGAAAAAGGGCAAGAAGAAGCTGGCGGTGCCGAAAGTCAACAGTTAATGAAGTCTCATTTCGTAGCCGATCTCGCCGACGGGCAAGCCGTCGCTTCGCTGTTCCTCGTCTGCGAAAAGGAGGTGCGGACCTCCGCGCGCTCGGGCGCTTCGTGGCTTCAACTGGAACTTGGCGACCGCACCGGGTTCGATTTCCGCGAAGATGTGGGAGAACTTTTTGCCGCTCGCGGAGACGTTCGAAGCCGGGGACGTGATTCAAGTTCGCGGACGCGTGAAGCTCTACAACAACCGGCTGGAAGTGACGCTCGAACAGATCGTGCCGGTGCCCGAAAATGCCTACGACCTGATCGATTTTCTGCCGCACACGAAGCACGACGTGGAAGCGATGTATGCCGGGCTGCTCTCCGCCGTGGCGGCGATGAAGAATCCGTGGCTGAGGCAGCTTCTGGGGAGCGTGGTGGAAGACCCCGGAATTGCGCCGCGCCTGAAACGCGCCCCCGCCGCGATGACCATGCATCATGCGTTCATCGGGGGCCTGCTCGAGCACATGGTGAGCCTGATCGGCTCTGGCGACGGCGATCAGCGCGCATTATCCTGAACTCGACCCGGACGTGCTTCTGGCGGGCGTGGTGCTGCACGATATCGGCAAGATCGACGAGCTTCGTTACGCGCGGGAAATCGATTACACCACCGAAGGACGGTTGCTCGGACATATCATGCTGGGCGTGGGAATGGTGCGCGACAGGATCAAAGCGATCCCCGGATTTCCTCCGGCGCTTGCAGTGGTTGTAGAGCACCTGATTCTGAGCCATCACGGCTCGCTCGAGTTTGGTTCCCCCACGCTGCCGCAGACGCGCGAAGCTGTGGCGCTGCATTTTCTGGACGATCTCGATTCGAAAATGGCCGCGATGCGCGCGACCCTGGAATCCCAATGCGGGGCCGACGGTTGGAGCGCGCGCAATCCGTCGTTGCGGCGCGCGTTGCTGCTTGCGGAGAGGTACCTTGAAGGCCACGGCGCGTCCGGCCAGCAGGCGGCGCGCAAGACAGAAGCCACCGGCGGCGTGAAGTCGAGGCAGGACGCCGCGGAAGTGGCGCGGAAGATTTGAGTGGCCAGAGGCAGGCGAACTGTTATATGTCTCTAGCTACACCACTGAAGTTTTGTGACTGAAATCCATGAGTGAACTTCATGAGTAAAACCGGGGGCGATTCATTGAAAGAGTTTGCGAAGAAGAGTTCCGCGCCCCGGCGCGCTGTTCTGGATCTGGCTCCGCTGGAGCTGGATTGCATGAATATTCTGTGGCCGGTGGGCGAGGGCACGGTTCGCGACATTCGCGACCGCCTGGCCGAACGACGGCCGCGCGCCTACACCACCATCATGACGATCATGGACCGGCTCGCGCGGAAGGGCATTGTCGAGCGGCGCAAAGTGGGCCGCGCTTATGTCTATCGCCCGAACCTGAGCGCCGAGGACGCTCGTTCGCAGGCTCTCGTGCAAGTGATCGAGAATTTCTTCGGCGGCTCGAAGGAGCGTTTGCTCGGGCACCTCAACGCGGTGGCGGCTTTCCCTGCCCCGGCACCTCGCGCTTTCGCGGCGGCAGCGGCTGCCGGCGCCGCCGGACCTATGTCGGCTTCTTCTTCGGCGACTGCGCAGGCCGGCACACTCACGGACGATTCCGAGCCGGCCGAGCGGATTGACGATACACTACTGTAGTGAGCGCAGAAGAAATCGCGGCTTCAGGGGTTGAAACCCCTGAAGAAGTGAGGGGCGCTTTGCGGCGGGGTTAAAACTCCGCCCTTCCGTTTCACCTTCTATGTTTCCGGCTGAATTCAAAATTCGCGACATTGAGGTTCGCCCGGCGACGATCCTGGCTCCCATGGCGGGCGTCACGGACACCGTTTTTCGGCGCGTGATTCGCTCGCTGGGCGCGTGCGGATTGATCATGACCGAGTTTACGAGCGCTGAGGGACTCACGCGGAATTCGGCTCGCACGCTGCGCTATCTTTATTTCGACGAAGACGAACATCCCATCGCCGGGCAGATTTTCGGCGCCGATCCCGCGGTGATGGCTTCGGCGGCAGCTCTGATCGAGGATCTTGGCTTCGATCAGGTGGACATCAACCTCGGCTGCCCGGTAAAGAAAGTGGTGAAATGCGGCGGATCCGGTCTGCTGCGCGATTTGCCGCATCTGGAGAGGCTTCTGAGCGCGGTGCGCGCCGCCGTGACGATTCCGCTCACGATCAAGATTCGTTCCGGCTGGGACGACAACAATATTGTCGCCGTCGATGTGGCGCGCATGGCGGAGCGGGTGGGCATCGAGGGCGTCGCGGTGCATCCGCGCACGCGCATGCAGGGGTACGCCGGCAAAGCCGATTGGAGCGTGATTCGCGCCGTGAAAGAAGCCGTGCGAATCCCGGTGATCGGGAATGGCGACGTTCTGACGCCGCAGGATGCGGTCCGTATGGTAAAGGAAACCGGCTGCGACGCGGTGATGATCGGTCGGGCCGCGTCGTCGAATCCATGGATTTTCCGGCAAATTGCCGACTACATCGCCACCGGCCGCTACGACGAGCCTACCGAGATGGATCGCTACACGCTGCTTGCGGGATATTTCCGCAGCTTGATCGAAGCGGACATGCCGGACGCCATCGGGAAAATGAAGCAGTTTGCCAGCCTCTTCACGCACGGCGTGCGGAATGGCGGGGAACTAAGGCAGGCGGTTCACCGGTCGCAGAAGACGGCGGAAATTCTCGAGCGCGTGGACGCGTTCTTTGCAAATACGACGGCTGCTCGGGCGGATTGAATCTTCAGACTACTCGTCGCGGGTTACGAGGAGTTGCTTGTAGGCTTCGCGCTTGGTGAGTCCGCGCTCGCGGGCTGCCTGCTTTAGAGCTGCCTTCCGGTCCACTTGCTTCTCCTGCATGATTTCATCCACGCGGCGCGCGAGCGGCGGCGCGCTGGCGTTCGCGGCGTTGCCGTTGTGCTGCGGCTGCCCGTCAGGCGTCCCGATCAGGATGGTGATTTCGCCGCGCGGGGGCTTGCTGCGCACGCTCTCGACGAGGCCTTCCAGGTGGTCGCGCACGAACTCCTCGTAGACCTTCGTCACTTCGCGGGCGATGACGGCGGGCCGGTTGCCGAGTATTTCGAGCGCGTCTTCGAGCGAATCGAGCAATCGATGCGGCGCTTCGTACATCACCAGGGTTCGCGGCTCTTCCGCGAGTGTGCGAAGGGTCTTGCGGCGGTCGGATTGCTTCGACGGCAAAAAGCCGACGAACAGAAACTGCTCGATGGGCATGCCCGATGCCGCTAGCGCGGTGACAAAAGCGGACGCTCCGGGTATGGGCACAACCTTGATTCCGTGGCGGAGGCTCAGGCTGACGAGCCGATGGCCCGGATCGGAAATTGCGGGAGTTCCCGCGTCGCTGACGAGCGCGACCTTCGCGCCCTGCTCGAGCTCGATCACCAGCTCCGCGGCGCGCGTGATTTCGTTGTGCTCGTGATAGCTGACAAGCCTTTTCTGGATGTCGAAATGCGATAGCAGCTTCAGCGTTTGTCGTGTGTCTTCGCACGCGATCACGTCGGCTTCCTTCAGGATTCGTAACGCCCGCATGGAGATGTCTTCGAGGTTGCCAATGGGTGTCGCGACGACGTAAAGGCATCCGGCCACGTCGTCCGTTTTGACGGCGGTTTTGGCAGGAGCTTTGGCGACAGTTTTCGCGGAGGCTTTGGCGATGGGCATGGCGTCCGGAAGAAGTCTAGCACAGCGGCTCGCGCCGGTTCGCGGATAGAAGCGCCCGCCGGGCGCAGCGTCATGTTAAAATTTGCGGTTGTTACGGTTCGGGAGGGGTTCTTCTTTGCCGTTATACGAATACAAGTGCGCGAAATGCGGTCATCGCTTCGAAAAAATTGAGAATTTCTCCGCTCCTGAGGTGAAGAAGTGCCCGAAGTGCGGTAAGAAGGCCGAACGCCAGGTGTCGCCTTCCGCGCTGCAGTTCAAGGGCTCAGGCTGGTACGTAAACGATTACGGCGGGAAGGGTACGGCGCCGACGGCGGGTGACGGCTCGGGAGACGGCGCGGCGAAGACTGCGGAGAAGGCGGGGAGAAGTCTGGAGAGAAGTCCGGCGAAAAGTCGGGCGAATCGAAGCCGGCCGCCGATAAAGGCGATAAGGGCGACAAGGGAACGTCAAAGAAGAAAAAGTGAGATCGAGCTTCTTGAGTCCGGAACTTCAGCGGCTGAAGCCGGTTCTTCGCGCGAATCTTGTGTCGTGGCTAAAGCCACGAGCCACAAGGCCTATCTGAAATAGCACTCTGTTTTTCTTGAGGCTGGCTACAGCTTCAGGCGCTGCAGGTATTTTCTGAAGTCTTCCCCGAAGTGCGGGTTGCGCAAGGCAATTTCGACGGTGGCCTTGAGAAAGCCCAATTTGTCACCGGCGTCGTATGTCTTGCCCTGATAGACGTGCGCGTACAAGCCCTCTTTTTGCGCCAGCATCCGCAATCCGTCGGTTAGCTGAATCTCGCCGCCCGCTCCCGGCTTCGTGTTTTCGAGATAATCGAAAATCTCAGGCGGAAGCACGTAGCGGCCGGTGACGCCAAGATTCGACGGGGCGTCGGCGGCCTTCGGCTTTTCCACCAGGTCTTTCACGCGCAGCAGGCGGTCATCCTCGGAGCCGCCCTTGGCCGGATCCGCGCTGATGATGCCGTAGAGGTGCACCTGTTCGCGAGGGACTTCTTCGACGGCAATAGCGCCGATGCCTGTCCTTTCGTAAATTTCCCTCAGCGAGCGCGTCGGCGGGACCGGACCGTCCATGATGACGTCTCCGAGCAATACGGCGAACGGCTCGTCGCCCACAAGCTCGCGCGCCGTCAACACGGCATGACCCAGGCCAAGCGCTTCGCTCTGCCGCGTATAGCTGAAGTGAAGGCCGCCGCTGATTTCGCGGACCATCTGCGCCTGAGCAGGCTTGCCGCGTTGCTTCGAGAAACTGCTCCAGTTCCGGCTGAGAATCAAAGTGGTCCTCGATGGCATTCTTGCGCCGGCCCGTGACGAAAATAACGCTCTCGATTCCCGAGGCAATGCATTCTTCGACGGCGTACTGGATCAAAGGCTTATCCACGACGCACAGCATTTCCTTGGGCATCGCCTTCGTTGCGGGCAGGAATCTGGTGCCTAGTCCCGCGACGGGCAGCACAGCTTTGCGCACTTTCCTTGTTTTCGCAGTCATGGATGTATCGTCAGCCTCGAAATGGATTGGCGGCCAGAATTGTGGCCTGAAATGAGCCAGCCAGCGTGAGGAGCGTTGTAGCTCGCGGGCCGGCCAGCTGTCCTATGCTACCATCGATTTTTCGGGACACTGTCGGGCGAAGAGGACACGTTTCTTGAGCGAGCAACACGATCTAATTCTGGGAATCGAGTCGTCATGCGACGAAACGGCCGCGGCGATCGTCGCAGGCGGACGCCGAATCCTATCGAGCGTGGTCGCTTCGCAGGTGGACGTTCACCGCAAATACGGCGGCGTGGTTCCGGAGCTTGCCTCGCGCGAGCATCTGCGTCAGATCGTGCCGGTCGTGCGCGAAGCGGTGGAGCAGGCGGGAGTCGAGCTGCGCGATGTGGACGCGATTGCAGTGACGCGCGGCCCTGGGCTGATTGGGTCGCTGCTGGTGGGCGTCACGTACGGGAAGGTGCTGGCGCTGTCGCTGGGCAAGCCGCTGATTGCCGTGAATCACCTGGAGGGCCACGTCCACGCGGTTCTTCTCGAGGCGCACGCCGCGGGACGTTCGCCGCAGCTTCCTGCCGTTTGCCTGATTGTTTCCGGCGGCCATACGATTCTGTATCGCGTGGAATCCAGCTCCGCGAATGGCGCGGTGCGATTCTCGTACAGCCGCATCGGCGGAACGCGCGACGATGCCGCCGGCGAAGCCTACGACAAAGTGGCGAAGATGCTGGCGCTCGGCTATCCCGGCGGACCGGTGATCGATCGCCTTGCGGAGCACGGCAACGCGCGCGCGGTTCGGTTCGGCGAGCCGAAGATGAAAGGGAATGCGTACGATTTCAGCTTCAGCGGCATCAAGACGGCGGTGCTGTACTACCTGCGGCGCAATCCGCAGCTTCAACCCGAAATCGACGCGCGGCAGCAGGCGCTGACGCGCGGGGAACGCAGCGCGGATGCGTTGCGGGCGCTGTCGACGCCGACGACATTGGATCTGATCGCCAGCTTTCAGCGCTCTGTGGTCGACGACCTTGTCACGCGCACGCTCGCCGCTGCGGAGCAGCATGCCGCGCGGACCGTGCTCGTGTCGGGCGGCGTCGCGGCGAATTCGGAGCTTCGGCGGTCATTCGAATCCGAGGCGGCGCGTCGCGGTATCGAGGTTTACTTTCCCAGCCGCGCGCTTTCGACGGATAACGCGGCGATGATCGCTGCGGCGGGCTATGCGCGTTTCTGTTCCGGCGAAAACGAAGACGCGACGCTCAATGCCGAAGCAAGTCTTCCTCTAGCTTAGGGTTAAATTGCCGAAGCGGGCACGGCATGCCGTGCCCCTGCAAATACAATCATCCGGTCAGCGTGATCGTCACATCGGGGGTTCGTAGGAGTAGGCGAGGCCGTCGCGGGTGACGGCGTAGGCCTTCGAGCCGTCGATGCTCCAGCGAAGATCGACGACGTTCTCGGCCGGATGCTCGTCGTAGACGTCCAGCGCGTCCAAATCCACCAGGAACAAGCGGCCTTTCGCCGAATTCTTCAGCCACGAACTAAAGCACACGCACAGCGGCTTGTACGGATGGCACAGGCAGAGCTCGGCGCCGAACGGAAGCTGTTCGGAATCGAGCGTCTCGGGATTCACGCGATAGGCCTGGCCAGCGGCGCAATAGATAACGCGGCGGCTATCGGGAGTCCACGTCAAATCCGTGATGTGTCCCTGAGCGGGGAACACTTGCTGCTGCTGAAACCCCGGCAGGCTGACGAAGGCAATGGAATCGTCCGCCCATTCGCCTTCGATCTCAACGGCGCTGGCGAGCGTGCGCTCGTCGGGGCTGAAAGCGAGGCGGCCGTAACCGGCGAAGGTGGCTTCGTCGCAGGGTTCGTCACTGGCGGCTTGCTGGGCGTTTCCCTGCTGGGCAACCCACTCCGGCGGGCCGATCCTTCGCAAAGCTGGGCCGGACAAAACCATCGCGTTCGTTCCTGCGGTCCACAGGTCGAGCGAAGCCTTCTTGCCGGAGCCGGCCATCGCGAAATACCTGCCCATTCCGGACCAGCCGATGTAGCGAGGAAACGCCGAAAATGTGGAGAACGCGCCGAGAAACATCTTGCTGTGGAGATCGAAGAAGTGCAGGGAAGGTTCCCACAGGCCCCATGCGGCTACCAGGAATTGCGCGCTGGGCGACCACGCAAATGCCGCGCTGGCCGCGAGACGCGAGCCGAACGACATGGCCTCGTTCGGAACCGCAAGCGCCAGGGCAGGCGCTCCGCGCTCGATATCATAGAGGACGATGCGGTGAGGTTCGCCCTTGGCATGTGGAGCTACCGCGCAGACCTGGCCGTTTGACGAGATCGACGCCTGGGGCGCATGCCCGGTGAATACCTTGGTGGTGAGCCAATTTGAATTGCGCACCAAGTCGCGCAGTCCGCGAGCGACGAGCGCTGCCGAACGGACGGCAAGTCCCTGCGGCGGCGCAGGAACGATGTGTTTCGTCGTTGGTTTCTCGGTGATTTCCATGGCCATCTCTTATGCCTGGAGGCGCTGCTGAAGATTTTCGAGCCGGCGCTTGGCTTGCACGATCTGTTCGTCCACTTTGGCGACGATTTCTTTCACCACGTCGCGGCCATGCTTTTCGGCTTCACCGACGCGCGTCCTGAGCTGATGAAGGTCGCTGCGCAGAAGCTCCTGGAGCTCCGCTTCGATTTCGGAAAGGCGGCTGCGCGCCTGGCTGATGCGGCGGATCACTCGAATGAGTTCGGGGCCGGGCCCTTCACCGGTGACGGCTTCGGGGCTGCACTCGTATTCGGTGAGAATTCTCGTGAGCTGCGCTTCGTCGCCGCGTTCGTAGGCTTCGTTCGCCTCCGCCATCAGGCCCTGGCGCTTCGTGCGGTCGTCGCGATCGGAGGTGAGGTCCGGGATGGACGCGCCGCGCGACGTCGCGATAGAGGCGCTTCAGTTCGGGCGACGCTTGGAAGGCTTTCGGTTCCTGGTCTGCTTTTTCGCCGGCGGATGATTTTGTGTTGCCGGCGCGATCGCGCGCGTCGTGGGCGGCCTGCTGGGCGCGTTCGCTGCTCGGTTGGGACTTGGCGATTTCTTCGGCGATTTGCGCATTCAATTCATCGAACTCGGCATAGCGCAAGCCGACGAAATGCAGGTAGCGGCGCTCGAAGGCGCCGAGTTCGGCGCGGAGGTTCGCGGCACGCAATTCGCAGTCGGCGAGTTCGGTCTCGATGGCGAGCTGCTCCTCGCGCTTGAGGGCGAGCTCCTGCTCCTCGGGCTTAACCGGTTTAATCGGGACCATTTCCGTCGGTTTGGTAGTCACACTCGTAGCCTTAAGAAAATTGTAAAGGGTCATCGCGCCAGTGCTGCTGCTTTCGAGCAAGGTGTTTCCAGAAGCGGAAACCCGCCACGATGGGCAGGCGGGAGAAGCGGGAGGCATGGAAGCAAGGACGAAAGCAGGGAACACTCTTAAACTGGCGTTTGCCCGCCCGCGCGAACGATTAGGTTTGCTCCTGGCGCATGAGAAGCCGGAAGATCAGAAAGTGAGTTGTCAGCAGGAGTGGCACGATTGCCGTGAGAAGGTAGAACGCAGCTCCCAGCATCCCGGGCTGAAGGCCGGCATGCGGCCCTTCGTAAAAGGCGAATAGGAGATCAGCCGCGCCCCAAACGTTGAACAGCCATACGGCTGGAACGACCCATGATGCATGTTTCGCCAGCGCTATCGTGGCGATGATGGCTAAGATTCCCGCAGCGAAATCTCCGTATGCGGCCGGTACCGCAAAGGCAGCTGGCAGCGCAGGCGAGACCACCCCAGGAACCAGAAGGCTCAGCCCGATGAACCGAAGGAACATGTGGGGCGCCACCAACGAAACCAGCGCCTGATTGCGGCTCCTCGCTAGAAGCCATGGCCACACGTAGAGCCAGGCTATCACCGCGGAACTCACGAGGCTCATCAAGGCACTGAGAGCAAAAATCAGAAGGACATCCATCAACCACCTCCCGGAGCGACGCTTGACCGGCTGGCGCCGTCAACGGCTAATAAGCCGCAGCTGAGCGGTCTCCACCGCAAAGTAATAATGATCAGGAGCTCGTGCTACGGCTCGGTCTGATGGTTCGGCGGGAGGCGCGTGATAGAACCTGAGGGTGCCAGTCGCCTCGACGAGTTTGCCCTCCATTTCAGAATAGGGCTTACCCCACGTAAACGTACCCGGCCCCGTATACTCGAGATCGACTACCTGCTGATTGTCGAGCACGACGTACGCGCCAAACTTGCCGCTTATTGAAAATTTCCCACGAATGGTGATCTGCTTTCCGATCAGTGCGTGCGATACCTCATTGGCTACAGTTCCACCTTCTGGGGTCGAGCGCGGATGTTTACAGCCTCCGGCTAGAAGAACGATGGTGATCGACAGCAAAGCAGCGGGCGAGCGCTCTTGAAGAGGTGATTTGTCACGGATTCTCATCCACGGCCTCATTATGACCTCTCTTGTGCGGGACGACACTCTAGATCTAAAACTTCACGCGCGGTCATTTTGGAGGCGGGAGAGACTGAAGCCAGTTGAGGATGGCAGTTTGCAGGGCGATGCGGTGGTCTGCGTAGCTGTGGTCGGTTTCGAAGTATGTCTCGGTTAATTGCGCGGCGCCGGCTTTGCGCAACCTTTCGGCGAACACTTTGTTATCTGCCACAGTGCCGTCGTGCGACTCGACCACTAGAACCGGGCGAGACTTGAGAAGCGGAGCCCAATCAACGTAATCCCAATGAGCGATGTTTGCTTTCGCTTCGTCAAGAAGACCCTGGGGAGTGGTGCCGGCAAGCCTGCTGGAAGCGCCGTCGAACAGGTCCTTACGGCGTTGATTCATGTGCTCCCTCATTTCCGCGCCAATGTTCCAGGCGGAGATCATGCAGAGAGCCGCTATGTCGGGGTCGTGCGCGGCTGCGTTCACGGCCATGAAACCGCCCATGCTGTGCCCGATCAGCACAATGCGGTGAGGATCCGTGCGAAATTTCTCCGCGTTGCCGGGGTCGCGCAGAAATGAGATGGCGGCTTGCGTGTCTTCAATGGAGTTCGAGAACGTGAAGCTGCCCGCGCTACCCCACGCGCCGCGATAGTGAGGAAACAGGACATTCCAGCCGGCGCGCCGAAGCGTGTAAGCAATGTCGAGATTCTTTTCGTTGCCGGGAAAACCGTGCAGAAGCAGCACAACGGGATGCGGGCCGCGTCCGGATGCGATGAAAAAGACGGCGCTCAGGCGCGCCCCGTGGCTGACGATGTCCGGAGCCTCGGTGGCAGCGGGGAAATCCTTGTCCGGCGCGGGATCGGTGGTGATGGCTGTGGGAATTTGTTGGGCGAAGGCGCAGCCTGAAACGGCGACGAATAGCAGGAGTAACGGGAAAACGATCTTTAGCATGCGTGAGAATTTACATCAGGGAAGGGGAAGGCGACATTATTTATTCGACCCTCAGTAAGGGCCAATTTGGAAGTGGAGTTCCGTTAACGACGGCCGGGCGTGGGTGTCGCGGCGCAGCTTCTCTTAGTAGAATACGGACCGGAAGTTACCCGCGAAACGAGAGGAAAACCATGGCAGAAACAGTACAGGAATATCGCAAGCGCATCACCGACCACGTCGGCCAGCAGGACCCGATGAAATTGCAGGCCGCTGCACACAAGAAGATCGCGCGGCTGGTGAAGGGCGTGCCGGCGTCGAAGCTGCGTAAGCGTCCGGCGCCCGGGAAATGGTCGGTGGCGGAGATTGCGGCGCATCTCGCCGATGCGGAAATTGTCATTGCCTATCGCATGCGCACGATTCTTGGTGCGCCGGGTACGCCGATTCAGGCATACGATCAGGACGTGTGGGTCTTGAGCGGGCACTACGAGAAGCGCGACGCGCGGAAAGCGATCGAGCAGTATCGCGTGGTGCGCGAGGCGAACCTCGCTCTCTTGAAGTCGCTCGCGCCCGAGCAGTGGAAGCACTTCGGAATGCACGCCGAGCGGGGCGAGGAGTCGATCGAGCTGATCGTGCGGATGATGGCAGGTCACGACCTGAACCACATTCAGCAGATCGAACGGATCCTGGCACCGAAAAAAGCCTAGAGTTTGTGCAGCGCTTACAGAGTTTGCGCAAAACCCTGGCGGATCGGCTTCAGGGGTCAGAGCCTTTAAGGAAATCGTGCGCCTACGGGGGTATCCGGCTAACCAGGCGCCTGAACGCGATTGAGGTTAGGCGAGAGCGCGAATCAATCTATTTCCAACATGGAAATAGCATATGCAACAAAAGTTAGGGACGCCGCCCAAGCGAAAATCAACAGCCTCGACTTACCCCTTCCGAAAACGCCTACGATAATGCTCGCTGATGAGCATCGACGCCGGAATTCGGCCCACGACCTTCCAAAGTCCAGGAGAAGGCATCATTCCGTGCGGGCTACCGCCATTGTGAAACCAGGAAAAGCAGAAGGCCAATTCCAGAAGAGTCGCACAGGTGGCGATTACCAGCGCGATCGTGCCACAGTACGTCCTCCAGCCATGAGCCGCTCCTTCGCGTGCGCTTCTGGCCGAGCCTCTCCACGCCGCCCACAGTAGCGAGCTTGGCAGAAGAAAAAGCACGACCGTGATTATAAACACTGTGTACGCACCCTCTAGCTCGGCGCTCAGCTTCCGGACGTCAGCTACTTGATCCTCGCGCCCGAGTATGTCCCGTCTCCGTTTTCAACACAAACGATTCTGATTCGAGGTCGTGGGAAACGCGGATAATCCGAAAGTGACCTCCAGATTGTAATGACCGGGGCTTCAGCCCTGGCCTGCGTGTAGAATGTGCGGTCCATGCGCGTTGCGATCGATACGGGCGGCACATTCACCGACTGTCTCTTTCTCCGCGACGGGCGCATCGAGATTCTCAAAGTTCCTTCGACGCGCGGCAATCCCACGAAGGCCATCGCAAACGCACTCGAAAAGATACTGGCAGGGGCATCGGCCGTGGATTGCCGCGAACTCGATTTGCTTTGCGGCACCACCGTGGGAACGAACGCGCTGCTCGAACGGCGAGGTGGGCGAGTAGCGTTGGTCACCACGGCTGGGTTCGAGGACGTGCTGGAGATTGGGCGGCAGGCGCGGCCCAGCCTCTACGATTTCTTCGTCGAGCGACCCGAACCTTTGGTTCCGCGCGAGAGGCGTTTCGGTGTGCGGGAGCGCGTCGGCGCCGACGGGAGAGTGGTCGCGCGGCTGTCGCCAGCGGAGGTTGCGAACGTCGTGAGGCGCGTGCGCGCTTCGCGGGCCGATTCCGTTGCGGTGTGCCTGCTGTTCTCGTTCCTTCGTCCGGAGCACGAACGATTGCTGGCGCGCAGTCTGCGTCGCGCGGGATATGCCGTCTCCGTTTCGTACGAAATCCTTCCTGAATTTCGCGAATTCGAGCGCACTTCGACAACTGTCGTCAATGCGTACCTCGCTCCTGTGATGAGCCGCTATCTGGAGGAAGTCGAGCGCGACTCGCGGCGTGCTGTCGCAGCGAAAAACCAAACCGGCGGGCGACCGGGCCTCGCGCGCGTGCGCGTGATGCAATCAAGCGGCGGAATCCTATCGGCGCGCGTGGCGGCTCGCGAACCTGTGCGAACCGTTCTCTCGGGACCTGCCGGTGGCGTGCTCGGCGCCGGGCAGGTGGCGCGCGACGCGGGGTACGAGCGCGTGATTAGTTTCGATATGGGCGGGACGTCCACCGATGTGTCACTGATCGAAGGAACTTTGCGCACGAGCAACGAATCGACCATCGCGGGCCTGCCGGTGGCGGTGCCGATGCTCGAGATTCATACGGTGGGCGCGGGCGGCGGATCGATCGCGCGCTTCGATCGTGCGGGCGCGTTGCGCGTGGGACCCGAAAGCGCGGGGGCCGATCCTGGTCCGATCTGTTACGGGCGCGGCGAATTACCGACTGTGACCGACGCGCATCTCGTGCTCGGCAGGCTGGGAAGCGAGGGTCTGCTGGGAGGCGATTTCGTCCTGGACGAGCGCGCGGACGCGCACTTACATGCAACGCGCGATCCGACAGCAGCGCGGCGTGCGCTCCGTGGAGCAATTTGCGCAGGGGATACTCGACGTGGTCGAGGCAACTATGGAGAAGGCGATTCGCGTGATCTCGATCGAGCGCGGCCGCGACCCGCGCGACTACACCTTGGTTGCGTTTGGAGGAGCGGGCGGGCTGCACGCCTGCACGCTTGCCGCGAGCCTCTCGATTCCGCGCGTTCTGATTCCCAAGTTTCCGGGAGCCCTTTCGGCGCTGGGGATTCTGCGGGCCGACGTGGTGAAGGATTTGTCGCAGACGGTGCTGCTGCCGGTCGAGTCAGTTCTGGCTGCAAGGCGATCACTTCGTCCGGCGTTTGCGCGGCTTGAGCGCGAGGGCGCGCGCGAGATGCGCGGCGAGGGTTTTGCGGCGAGCCGCGTTCGCATGGAACGCTTCCTCGATATGCGCTACGTGGGCCAGGCGTACGAGTTGATGGTTCCGGAGGGCGGCGACTTCGTTCGCGCGTTTCACCGCGAGCACGAACTGCGGTATGGGTACTCGGACCTGCGTGCGGCCGGTGGAAGTGGTGAATGTCCGCACGCGGGTGGTTGGGATCACGCCGCGCATCGATTGGCCGCGGCACAGGCTGGGGAAGGCGGATTCGCGCGGCGCGATTGCTGCGCGTCGGCGAGTTTATTTCGGGGGCAAGCACTATGATGCTCCGATCTACGCGCGCGAAAAACTGCGGGCGGGGAATCGGCTGCGTGGGCCGGCGATTGTTTCCGAGTACAGCGCGACTACCGTGGTGCCGCCTGATTGGGGCACTCGCGTGGATGGGTTTGAGAATCTTGTGCTGGTAGATGAGCCGGAACAAGGCTTTAACGCAGAGTGCACAGAGAACGCGGGAGAGCACAGAGAAGATCGCGATACGCACGCCGGCTTGGTGAACAGCGGAGACTATGGATCGATTTGATCCAACGCGGCTTGAAGTTTTCAAGAACCTGTTCCATTCGGTGGCGGAGGAGATGGGCGGCGCGCTGCGGCGGTCGGCGTTTTCGCCGAATATCAAGGAGCGCCGCGACTACTCGTGCGCCGTCTTCGACGCGGCGGGCGAAGTGCTGGCGATGGGCGATCACATGCCGGTGCATCTCGGGTCGATGCCGCGCTCGGTGGAAGCGGCTGTGCGCGCGATCGATCTCGGCCCGGGCGACATTGCCGTCCTGAACGATCCGTACGCGGGCGGAACGCACCTGCCCGACATCACGATGGTGATGCCCGTATTTCTGCCGACGGGCGAGGCTCGCCGCCCAGCGTTCTACGTTGCGAATCGCGCGCACCATGCGGATATCGGCGGCGCGCAGGCAGGCTCGATGGGACTCTCGCGCGAGATTTTCCAGGAAGGCCTGCGGATTCCGCCGGTGAAGATTTTCGTCGCCGGGCGCAGCCTGTGGGCGACGTGCTGAAAATGCTGCTCGCGAACGTGCGCACGCCGCGCGAACGCGAAGGCGACCTGACGGCGCAGATCGCGTCCTGCCGCATCGGCGAACGGCGGCTGGCGGAAATCGTCGAACGATACGGCCGCGCGGAGGTGGCGCGCTACAGCCGCTTCCTGCTCGAGTATTCGGACGCGATGATGCGCTCGGCGCTGCGCGGCATTCCCGACGGCACCTATCGCGGCGAGGATTATCTCGATGACGACGGCATCACCGCGAAACCGATTCGCATCGCCGTGACGATTCGCGTTCGCGGCGAGCGCGCGGAGGTGGATTTTTCCGGCTCGGATCCTGAATGCGCAGGCAGCGTCAACGCGGTGGCGGCGATCGCGGAATCGGCGGTGTTCTATGTTTTTCGGTGCCTGCTCGACGAGCAGGTTCCGGCAACTTCGGGCTTGATGCGTCCGATTCGCGTGATTGCGCCGGAGGGCACGATTGTGAATGCGCGTCCGCCGCGAGCGGTGGCGGGCGGGAACGTGGAAACGGCGCAGCGGATCGTGGACACGCTGCTGCGCGCGCTCGCGCGCGCTGTGCCAGACAGGATTCCGGCGGCAAGTTCCGGCACGATGAACAATTTCACGTTTGGCGGCGCCGACACGCGGCGCGGCCGCGGCGGCGCGCCCTTCGCCTACTACGAGACCATCGCGGGCGGCATGGGCGCGCGTCCGGGACGCGATGGCATCAGCGGAGTCCACACGCACATGACGAATTCGCTCAACACGCCGACCGAAGTTCTCGAGATCACGTATCCGGTGCGCGTGCGGCGCTACGGATTGCGTCGCGGCTCAGGGGGAAGAGGGAAGTATCGCGGCGGCGACGGAATCGTTCGCGAAATGGAGCTGCTGGTGGACGCGCAGGTGGGGATGCTCAGCGACCGGCGCGTGATTGCTCCGTATGGTCTTGCGGGCGGCGGCGCCGGCGCGAAAGGGAAGAACGAAGCTGATTTCGCGCGGAAAGCGAAAGCGCTCGCATCGAAGTGCGGCTTTCTATGTGAAGGCGGGCGACATGCATTCGTATCGAGTCTCCGGGCGGCGGCGGCTGGGGCAAGGGCTAGCGTAGGTCCAATTCAGAAGCCCGTTTCTACGCGTCGACGGCTGGTTGCGCCGCGGCGATAGTGAATGTTGTATTGCCTGTGATTCACGAAGTGCGCGATGGCGCCGGAGAAGCAACCGGACGGCTGAAAGTTTTGGCATCTTAGTTCGCCACAGTAAGCCCAAGCCCAGAGCTTTTCAGGTCCCAAAAACACCACCGGGCACAACCTTTGCAGATTGTGCCCGGTGTAAAGAGAGGAGAGAAGGGAAAACTTTATTCGGGTAGTGCTGTCATTTCCGGCATTTGCAGTTTTGCTTTTGCGAGCGCGCGGACGATATTGACCTCGACAGCCTGCTCGGAGGTGTTTCGCACGGTCGCCAGTTCGCTTACCAGAAGGATACTTCGCGCGCTCCAGCATTTTCTTTTCGCGGAACGAGAGCGGTTTCGTCCGGCTCAGCGCTACGAGTCCCTTCAGGACGGCGGCTACTTCCATCAACGATCCCGTGCGCATCCGGTCTGAATTTTCCTTGAAGCGATGCTTCCAATCGTGGTGGGAAGCGGAGCGGCCCTTTTCGAGATAGGAAAGAACCTCACCAGCCTGGGTGGATCGGATGACGGCTCGCAAGCCGACGTTTTCTGCGTTGGATTGTGGAACCATCACTTTCAGTCCGCTGGAGACAATACGCAACATGTAATAGCGTTCGGACCGACCGTTCAGGTACCCGTAACTGATCTGCTCAATCACTCCTACACCATGGTTCGGATACACCACTTTTTCGCCTAGCTTAAAGTCCATAGGTGAAAGGCCCCTCCCCGAAGAGCATGTTGAAATTTTAGGCACATGCAACGCCTACGTCAAGCAAATCCGGGCGTTTGGCGGGTGGTGGAAGTTTGGGAGAAACGATTGTTTCTCACGGGTTTGGCCCGCCAATTGCCCTATAATCGGGCTCGTGCTCATCCTCGCCTTAGATACTTCTTCGCCTTCCGGAAGCATTGCCGTTCTTCGCGATGAAAAAGTCATCGGAGTGGTGTCGACCACAGGCGATGAAACGTACTCTTCGCGCATGTTTCGGCAGCTCGAGTTTCTGCTCGCGGAATTGAAGTTGCTCGCACGGCGATTTCGATCTTGTTTGCCGTGAATTCAGGGCCTGGATCGTTCACCGGGCTGCGCGTGGGACTTACGGCGGCGAAGGGCTGGGCGGAGGTTTACGCCAAGCCAGCGGCGCCGATCAGCGGACTTGGAAGCTGTTGCTGCGCAATCGCGACGTGGGTCCGTGGTGGTTCCAGTACTCGATGCTCGGCGCGGGCAGGTGTATTTCGGCTTCTATCAGCGCCAGGTCACCGGACTGATGTCGGCAGGCTCGTGCGAGAAGGAGACGATCGAGTGGCGACGCCCGAGGAGTTTTTGTCGGCGCTGCGGGAGCTTATCAGAATCCGCCAGCATGGTAATCGTAACTCCCGACCCCGATATCTGCCGGAAAATTGGCATCTCATTCTGAGATTGGCGACATTCCCGTGGAGCGCGTTTCGAAGGTTCTCGCGCCCGTGATCGGCGCGCTCGCACTCGAACGCGCTCGGCGAGGCGAAACGGTGGACGCGCTCGCGCTCGACGCGAACTACGTTCGCCGCTCGGACGCCGAGCTGCATTGGAAGGGCCCGTAATCCTTGCGCGTTCGTCCGATGTTAGCTCGCGATGTTGACGCTGTTGTCACGATTCAGGCTGCTTGCCCTGAAATTGCGCAATGGAGTGTTTGGGATTACGAGGGTGTGGCTCGCGGCGAGATGGCTGGTTGGGTGGCCGAGGATGAGCGCGGGATTGCGGGCTTTCTGGTGGCACGCAAGCTTGTTGGCGAGACTGAAATCCTGAACTTCGCGGTGCGAGCGGACTCTCGTCGGCAGGGAACGGGTACAGCCTTGTTTGAAGAAGCTCTCGAGTGGAGCAAATCGTTTGCGGCCGAGAGGGTCATTCTGGAAGTGCGCGCGTCGAATTTGGCGGCGACTTCGATTCTACGAACGGCATGGGTTCGTCGTGACGGGGAAGCGGCTGCGGTATTACACGGCGCCGATTGAAGATGCGTTGCTACTGAATTTGGATCTGGCGAGATTTGGTGGGGATTGAGCGATAGTTGCTTTTACGGCCCGCGGCTGAAGCCGGTTTTTTTCTTGCAGCCTGCTGTTCGCACGGCCTGAAGGCCGCGCTCCCCCGACTGAAAGTCGGGGGCTCCCACAGCGTTGGCCAAAGTCTTACTCTGCGGGGAAACGGCAAGTCTTTTCGCGTCTTCGCTAATCGCGGAAGACGAACTCGAGTTCGGTTCCTGCTACCTCGATCACGTCGCCGGACGAGAGCTTCGTGGGATGGCCGATCTCCTGGCCGTTGACGCTTGGGACTTTGTCGGCGCCGCCGATGTAGTAGCTGTTGTCCTCGCGGCGATTGATTTGCGCGGCGACTTTCGGCGCGAACCAGCCCTTGAGCTTCACGGTCGCCATGGCTGATTTGCCGATGACCGTCAGCTTGTCGGTGAGGTTGTATTCCTTCTGGTCCGTTTTGCCTCTCTTCACGACGAGCGTCGGCACCTTCAGGCGCGTCGGCGCTACCTGGGCGCTTTCGCCGCCGGACGCCACCTTCTGCAGGAATTCGCGGCGCTCTTTCGTGTCGAGCATCACGGTTTCGTTGATTTTCGGCGCAGCGGGCCGGGAAGCGTTGTGGTCCAGCGAGTACGCGCGCACTTCCACGGACTCCGTGATGACGATCGTGTGCTTGCCGATCATCACCGAGTCGCCGGGCTTGAGCGTCACCATCTTCACGCGCTGCCCGTTGACGAACGTGCCGTTCAAGCTGCCGAAGTCCTCCAGCATCAGGCGGCCCTCTTCGTTGAACACGCGCGCGTGATAGTGCGACACGGCGGGATTATCGATCACGATCCCGTTGTCCGGCGAGCGGCCGATGCTCACTTCCTTTTCGCCCATGGCCAGTTCCTGCAGAATCGAATTCTCAAATTTCAGTACGAGTTTTGACATCGCAACTCCTCCGTCAAGATGTTCTTCGGATCCTTTGAACCATCGCCCGATGCGCGCGAACGCGCCCACGGGCTTCGCGGTGCGCCGCACCACGATCGCCGTGATGTTGTCGCCGCCGCCGGCCTGGTTGGCGAGGTCGACGAGACGCTCGGCGGCTTCCTGCGCGCCCTCGTGCTCGTCTTCCGCTTCGTTCAGGGCGGCCGCGATCTGCGCGTTCGAAAGCTCGCGCGTCAGCCCGTCGGAGCAGAGAAGAATGGTGTCGCCCTCGAGGATGAGCTCCTCCTGGACGTCGACGTCCACGATCGGCTCGGCGCCCAGCGCGCGCAGCAGGACGTTCTGCAGCTTGCTGCGCTCCGCTTCCTTCTGGGTCATGATGCCGCGGCGAACCTGCTCGGCGACGAAGGAATGATCCTGGGTGAGCTGCTCGAGTTCGCCGGCGCGCAGCCGGTACGCGCGGCTATCTCCCACGTGCGCGAGGCTCATCCGTTCGCCCACGAACTGCACCGCGACCACCGTTGCGCCCATTCCGTTCCGTGCGGGATTCTCATCGCGCGGCTTTGCGAACCTCGTCGTTCGCGTGCCGAATCGCGCTGGCAAGGCGATTCGCCGCGTCGGAGACGCCGGCGATCCGCCCTCCCACGAGCGGCATCGACGGATCCGACTCCGCCTCGCGGCAATGCGCGATGATGCTTTCGGTGGCCACGCGGCTGGCCACTTCGCCGGACGCCTGGCCTCCCATTCCGTCCGAGAGGACGAAGAGATTCAGCTCCGGCGCGAGCCGAAAGCTGTCTTCGTTGTTCTCGCGGACACGTCCCGTGTCGCTGCGCGCTCCAAAGTCCATTTCCCGTTTCGTCTCCCGCCTACAAGAGCCGTGCCTATTTTGGCGGCGTGTTAGGAGCTGGTTTCCCGCCGGGCAACTTGAATTCGTGCACGTTCAAATATCCCTGCGCCTCGAGCCACTGCGTCACGTCGGATACCCGCTTCGGCGTGAATGGGCCGGTAACAACGATCCAGAACGGTCCAGTGGGGCCCGTCCGCGGGATCGCCGCTACGGGCAAGCCAAAGCCCTTGATCTTCTTCACCACTTTCTGCGCTTTGTCTTCATCTTGATAGCGACCAACCCACAAGTACATGGTTTCTTGGGAGTCGGTGGAACTTGCTTCGCCAAAGGCTTTGTCGGCACGCTGCTGCACAGCAGGCGGAGGTGTGGTCCCTTCGAGTTCCTGTTGACGAGCCGATTTCTTTTTCCCGGGAAGCTCAACCGCAGGAAAGCCGCCGGTGCTCACTGGTTTCGCGGGTTCGGCCGTTTCGGCAGTTGGAGGCGGCGCATGCGGGACAACCGCGTCCGCTTTCTTCTCGACGGGTTTCTTCTCTGCGGGTTTGGCTGCCTTCGTCTCAGCCGGAGCCGGCGCTTCTGGCGCAGGAATCGTGAGCGCAAACTCCGGCGGCTTCGGCATGGGCAGGGCAGGCGGCGCAGGAATTTGTTCGGCGGCTTTCGCGTTCTTCGCCCACTGCGCTCCGGCCAGTCCCGCGAAAACGAGTACGCCTCCGAACAAGACCCAGATGATCGGAGAAACGTGCGATGACTTCTCCTGCACCGCGGCCGGCGAAGGCAAACGAACCAGCGTTGGCGCGCCCAAAGGCGAAACCGCAAACGGCGCAAGCCCCGATGACGTTCCCGTCGCACCGGAGCCACCGAGCACTTTTTCGAGTTCGGCGACGGATTGGAATCTCTTCGCGGGCTCCTTCTCGAGGCACTTCAGAATCGCGCGTTCGATCGCGACCGGAATCGTCGGCTCCACTTCGTGCGGCGGAGGCGGCGTCTCGCGCAGTTGCTTCAGCGCCACGGCGACGGGCGTGTCCGCCGTAAACGCCGGCGTGCCGGTGAACATTTCGTAGAGCATCAGCCCGAGCGAATAGATGTCGGTGCGGTAGTCGATGGCTTTGCCGCCGACCTGCTCGGGCGCCATGTAGGCGGGCGTTCCCACCATCGAGCCGGTCAGTCGGGTGCCGGCTTCCATGGACCGCGCGATCCCGAAATCCATGATCTTGACGTTGCCACTCGCATCGATCATCACGTTTTCGGGTTTCAGATCGCGGTGAACGATGCCCTGCGCGTGCGCTTCCTTCAGCCCCGAGCAAATCTGCAGCGCCACGCCAATCGCTTTGCGCACCGGCAGACCGCCGAAGCGGTTCATGACGGAGCGCAGGCTCTCGCCTTCGACAAACTCCATCGAAGTGTAGGCGAGGCCGCCGATGCGGTTGAAATCGTGGACGCGGCAAACGTTCTTGTGAGTGATTTTCCGCGCGAAGAGCAGCTCGTTCTTGAACCGCTCCATCATGGCCTGATCCGAAGCGATCTCCGGCTTCAAGAGCTTCAGCGCAACCGTTTCGCCCGTCTCCCGGTCGCGCGCCTTGTACACGTTGCCCATGCTGCCGTGGCCCGCCTCCGCGAGGATGTCGTAGCGCTGGCTGAGGGCGGCGAGGCTCATGGAGCTCAAATTGAGACTGGTCGCGGTCAGAGGCGCAGTTTCGTTGACTAACGCCACAGGATCCGGGACCTCGCTCAGAAGAAGCGTCTCCTGATGCTCACGCCGCGCACCGGTTTCCTCGCGAGGCGGTGGGGTCGGATTCGGATTTGTGGGTTCGGGCATACTTCGCTCTATTTAACGATAGACGAAAACCCGCGGAACAAGTCCGAATCGGGAGGAGCGTGTAGAGAAAGAGTATCTGGTACTTCTTACGTGACACGCTTGATTCTTGCGCCGCAGTGGTAAACTGGCTTTCCCAGTTGCTTTGCTTCGTGGGAACCGGTTGTCCGCGAAGCGTCTGTTCCGATATAGGCGTCCTCGATCGTTCGTTTAAGTCTGGTGAGGCGGCACAGTGCGTCGCGGGGCCTCGGCTCGCGCGGTGTCCGCTGGTAGGTCGTGAAATAGCGGTGAACGACTGGAGAGGTGATGGCAGACGTGAAGTCTTCGACGACCGGGCCGGCAGGGGACAGTGCCGCAGAGCGCCGGCGCACGCACCGCATTCAAATCACGATGCCTGTGATCGTTCGTGGGAAGAGCGGAAGCCATGCGTTCGAAGAGAAGACTCAAACGGTGTCGGTAAACGCGAACGGGTGCATGGTGCGGTTGGAAGCGCGAATCGCGCGGGAGCAGCACGTTTCGATCGTCAACCCGAAGACGGTGGAAGAGCTTCCGTGCACGGTCACGTTCGTGGGCCAAACGGACGCCGGGAAGACCGAAATCGGGCTGGAGTTCAGCGAGCCGTCGCCGCTTTTCTGGCGCATCGCATTTCCCCCGGAAGACTGGGACCCCTCGGAACGCAAGCGGGCCGGGACGCATCACGCTCATAAGGCGCCTAAGGAACCCAAGCGCCACCACTGACCGGTGTTTTGTATCCCCCCCCGCATATTTCCACACGTTTTCCAGACGGGCAAGTTTGTGCCCCACGTACTATTTGCCACCGGCCGCGCATTGTGATAATTGTTACAGCCATGTAAACGCTTGCTCCAACCAGGAGGGAACGAATGCCGCTTTCGACGGACGCTATACGGCAGACCCTATTGGCCCACGATCCAGAGTTTCGACGCCTCGCAGAAGAGCACTCCCGCTGTGAAAGCCAGCTAGAGCAAATCGTCAAACAGTCCTACCTGAATTCGGAGGACCTGATTCGTGAAACAACGCTCAAGAAAATGAAATTGCGCCTGAAGGACGAAATGGAGTTTATGGTGGCGCGCCATCAGCACGAGATGGTGCACCAGCCCCAAGTAGCGCGCTCGTAAGGTCCGAGCGCACCCCCTGCTTCTGTCGTAGAATAGGAGTGTACCTTTCGAGGCGCGTGTCAAAGCGGGTCGCCCCGGCCGCGCAGCGAGACTAAGGTTCCCTGATGTTACCTCCGCGCGCTGAAATCAGCGAACAACACGATTGAATGGTCAAAGAAGCGTACAAATTTGGGCTTCCGCCGATTTTCGCCGGGCTACTCTGTTTGATCCCAGGCTGGAAATGGCCTGCCGGGGTCCTGATTTTCCTGGGCCTGTTCGTTTTCTATTTCTTTCGCGACCCCGAGCGCCGAATTCCGTCGGAGCGGGGCGCCGTGGTCTCGCCGGCCGACGGCCGCGTAGTGGAAATCGTCGACGAACCGCTGGACGGGAAGCCGGGAAAGCGCGTCAGCATTTTCCTATCGATATGGGACGTCCACATTCAGCGGGCGCCGGTGGCGGGGCGCATCGCGAGCGTCGTCTATCGTCCGGGACGGTTCTACGCGGCGTTTCGCAAGTCTGCCTCCACCGAGAACGAAATGAACGTGATCTATATGAACGCTCCCGACGGCACGCTGGTCTTCAAGCAGATCGCCGGAGCCATCGCGCGCCGCGTGCTATGCTGGAAACGTGAGGGAGAGGAAGTGACTCTCGGCGAGCGCGTGGGTATGATACGCTTCGGTTCTCGTGTAGACGTCTGGCTTCAACCGGAAGTAGAGGTGCTGGTCCGGCGCGGCCAGCAAGTCAAGGGCGGCGAGAGTATCCTGGCAAAATGGAATTCAACGACATAGATCCGGTTGGGCGCGAAGAAGATTCTCGTCCGAAACGGCCGTTCGGCAACCACCGCCTTCGCCGCGGCATATACATCCTTCCAAGCATTTTCACGGTGGCAAATCTTCTTTGCGGGTACTACGCGATTCTGGCGACGCTCGAGGGTTCGACAACTGACCTCGACAATGCAGCCGCTGCCATCGGCATCGCCATATTGTTCGACTCGCTCGATGGCCGCGTGGCCCGGGCGATGGGCACGAATAGCGAATTCGGCAAGCAGTTTGACTCGCTGGCCGATGTAGTTAGCTTCGGCATGGCCCCGGCCTTGCTGGCGTATGCGTGGGGTGTTCATGCGTTGGCGGCCGCGGGTTCTCCGCCCGAACTGCACCTGATTCAACTGGGCTGGCTTATTGGCTTTTTCTTCCTTGGTTGCTGCGCGTGGCGGCTTGCGCGCTTCAATATTCACGGCATGGCGCCGGGCGGCAGCCGGTACTTTGTCGGCATGCCTACGCCCGCCGCGGCGGGAATGATCGCCGCCACGGTGCACGCGTTCCGCAACCCGATTTCAGACGTGAAAGTTTCGATTCTTTGGCTGTTGCTGGTTCTCGCGCTGGGCGTGCTGATGTCGAGCACAATCCGGTACTACAGCTTCAAAGACATTCAGTGGGCGCGGCGCCAGCCGTCGCTCGCGGTGGTTTTGATCGTTTTGCTGATTGGATCGGTCGTGCTCTTTTCGCAAATCGTGCTGATGCTGATTGCCAGCGTCTACACCATACACGGCGTCGTCCTTCAACTGGTGCGCTACATGCGTCACCGTACCGCTTCTCGGCCGGCTTAGGTCATGCCGGAGTCCCGGAGTCTCTCGCGCGTCGCCATCGTCGGCGCGTCCTCGCTTCGCGGCAAAGAACTCAAGCAAGTTCTCGAAGACCGCAATTTCCCGGCGA
Source organism: uncultured Acidobacteriota bacterium (assembly GCA_963788345.1). Classification (GTDB taxonomy): domain Bacteria; phylum Acidobacteriota; class Terriglobia; order Acidiferrales; family UBA7541; genus Palsa-295. The sequence continues at coordinate 42,669 of CAWBGW010000082.1, forward strand.
ATGATGTCGTGTTGTTCGACGAAAGCATCATGGCCGGAACCCTTACCGAGGCCGCGGGCGAGCCCACTTTTATCCGCGCACTCGAGGCAGACAGTTTCGAAGGCGTGCGGTTTGTCTTTTTCGCCGGGAGCTCTGTCGACGCCGAACAGAATTGGCCAGCGGCCCAGCGCGCCGGCGCAACCGTGATCGATATGACGGGCGCTGTAGCGACGTCAGGTCAAGCGACAACATGGATTCCGTCGCTCGCGTCGTCGATTCCGCCGCGGCCCGGCGCGCACGAAAACGCCTCCCTCGCCGAGCCGTACTATTCGCCGCCGTGGCGGGAGCGCCGGGTTCTTCGGCGAT
>CAWBGW010000083.1:0-24058 GCA_963788345.1 uncultured Acidobacteriota bacterium
TCACCGCGAAAAACGGGCTCTCCGCCTAAGACCTTTGAGTCTTTCGTCACGGCGCTTTGCACCTGGGTTCCCTCTCTGGCATGAAGTTTAGCAGTCTATGGACAAAGGAGAAAGCTAGTAGCGCTACTCCGCGTTCAGTAGGGGCGGAGCGGCAGCAGAAAAAAAGGCCCGGATTTTATCCGGGCCCTTTTCAGTATTTGAGGAAGCGTGTAGGGCCTGCCGGCGGAGTTAAAACTCCGCCCTCCACCTTGCGGCTATAGCTGTGCGCGGTGGATGGTTTGGGTTTTCTCGATGGGCTTGGGCTTTTCGATTGTGACCGGGACGTTCATCTCGGAGCCTTTGCGGAGGACGCCGAGGTTGACCGTCTTGCCGTCGCCTTTGTCGCGAAGCTGGTCGCGGAGTTCGGAGAGCGCAGTTGACGGGCTTGTCGTCAACTTTGATGATGACGTCGCCCGCCTTCAATCCGGCTTTGTCCGCGGGCGTGCCGCTGCGGACTTCGCGGATCAGGACACCGGAATTGTTGGGCGCGCCAAAGTAGGAGCCGAGTTGACCGGTGAGGTCTTCCGCGCTGATGCCGAGAAGAGGCGTGCGCATGTCCATCATCGAGAAAATCTCCGGGGACGAGACATTGAAATCGAAGTTCGGAGAGGCGAACACGAACGGCTTGCCGAAATCGCGCATCGTTCCCTGCATTCGTTTCTCGTAGTAGGAGCTGCGATCGGCCAGCTCGACGGAGAGGTTTTGCGTGGTACCGTCGCGCGAAATCACGAGGGGAACGGTGCGACCGGCCGGCGTTTCGCGCACGAGGCGGCGGAACTGGACGGTGCCTTCCACCGTCTGGCCATCGTACTGCAGGACGACGTCATGTTCCTTGAGGCCGGCTTTCGCGGCGGGGCTGCTTGGTTCGACGTCCTGGATGACGACGCCTCGCGTGGCGGAGAGCTTGAAATCCTTGGCGTTCTCCGGAGTAACTTCGCCAATTTCGACGCCAAGCCAGCCGCTGCCTTCGTCGGCAGACACAACGAGCCTGGAAGCGCTGTCCTGGTCATCCTGCAGCCTGGAAGTGAGTTCCTGTGCGCGCGCCGCCATTTCTTCCGCCTTCGCTGCAATTTCTTCCTGCTTCCCTGCCAATTCGCCTTCGAGCTTCCCTTCCAACTGGGCCGAGAGTCCCTGCAATTTCGCCAACTCGGGCGAACTCATCACGGCCTCCTCTTTCGCCAATTGCTGGGAAAGACTGGCGACCTTGCCCTCAAGATTCATATTACGCAGGCGGTCGGCCAATTGTTCCACGGCGGAATCAAGATTTGTGCAGTGCTGGTCCGGGTTGGGAGCTACCGCTGGGGACTGAGGCGATTGAGGTTGTGGCGTGGCGGTCTGGCTGGGCAAAGAGACGGGGGCCGCGCCGAGCGCCAGACAAAGCACGCCCACACCCGCGAGGTTGGAGTAATTGAAATGCTTCATGGAGGTCCTCACCTTTCCGGCAGTGCATGGCACTGCACGCTTTCCAGAGATTACGCCCCGTCAGACGCCTGGCCGCTCCACCACCAGGCGAATGCCGCCGTTTACCGTGCGAACTGAAATCTGCCCGCCTCCGCTGCCGTGGCCGAGTTTTGCACGAAACGCTCGCGCCGCAGGCGTGCCCGTCGTCGATGTGACGGGCAATTCGGAGTAGAAGTCGCCGTTCATGCTCAGGATTTTCAAATCAGCCTGGGCGTTCGAGGGAAGGCCCAGAACCACGGAGCCATTCACCGTCTCGATGTTCATCGGGCCGCCGTCGAGCAGATCGCGAAGCTGGAGATGCAGGTTGCCGTTCGTCGTTTTCGCGCTGAAGCGGCCGGAGCTGTCGAAAACGTCCACGTCGCCATTCACGGAGCGCAATTCGCCACCGCCTTCGACGCCGCGGACAATGACGCTGCCGTTCACGGTCTCGACGCTGCCGAGAAGCACGCGATAGGGCACGTGAACGACGTACTCGACCGCGACTTCGACGCCCTCACCCTGCGGATAGCGAGTGTGCACGGCTACCTGGCCGGGCTGGCTGCAGACTTCGATCTTGACGCGGTCGGCATCGCGAGGGTCGCTGACGGAAGTCTTCACGGCGCGCACTTCGACTTCGTCGCGTTCCCAGCCCTCGACGCGCACCGAGCCGTTGACGTTTTCGAGCACGAAGCTGCCGCCGGAAATCAGCGGATAGGTTTGCAGGAAGGTTTGAGTGCCGGCAAAACCGGGCCAGGAAAAACAGAGAGCCACGGCCAGCAGCAAGAGCGATCGCGCGATTACGCCCGCGATTGCGCTTCTCGATCGATTCCGCGACGAAATTGACATCGTGCTCACGGGACGCCCCCTTGAGTGGAACTACCTCTCTTCCTCAAACGTTCGGCCCCCGTGGCCGGTCGGCCGGGACCAGCTCGCTTCGAGCGTTCAGGGCGACTTGCCTGCCCGGTGCGCCGTCAGGCGCAACTCAGGGCTGGGACGTATCTTGCGCCAGCGGCTGCTGTTCGAGCTGGCGCAACTGGAATTCGAGCTTTTGCTGAAGCTGCAGCATCTGCTCTTTGTAAAGCTGAATCTGCTTGTTCGTATCGCTGACGGCGAGCCGGATATTTCCGGCGACGGTGCGCAGGCGAATCACTTCCCCGCCGCCGTTCAAGGCGCCTTCCGCGCGGACGGTGCGGGGTCCGCTCGAGCTGTCGTCATAGCTGACTTTCAGCGGAAACGCGGGATCGACGATGACGCGATGATCGTCCCCCATTTGCACCCGGGCGTCGATCGTGACGGGCATTTCGCGCGGCAGATAGATGACGATGTCGCCGTCGTTCGAGGCGAGGTCGCACGAGCCCGATCCCTTTGGCGGCGAAACGAACCACGCGGTAATTCCGCCCGCCGCCGCGGAAGCTTTCACGGCGCTGTCCACTTGCGTGAGGTAGATGCTTCCGCCGGAGGTCTGCAAATTGGTGGGGCCGGAGACGCGGACCACGCGAATCCCGCCGCCGCCCGTTTTTGCGCGGACGAGTCCCGCGGCTTCGCCCACTTCGATTTGTCCGCCGGTCGTCTCGGCGATGAGTTCCGTTCCCGCGCGCTGAAGAGTGACGTTGCCGCCGCCCGTATCGAGGCGCGCAATTCCTTCCACCGAAGCGACGCGGATGTGTCCGCCCGTGGTATGGAGATTGGCATTGCCGGCAATCGAGCCCGTCGTGATGTGGCCGCCGCCGGTGATCGCAGTCAGCTCGCCGGCGACGTTCTTCACCGTGAGGTGTCCGCCGCTTTCACTGTAGAGGCGCGAAGGCCCGCCGATGTTGCCCGCGGTGATGTTGCCTCCGGTGGTGGAAAGGGAGACGCGGCCGGAGACGTCTCCGGCTTCGATATTGCCGCCGCCGGTAGTGACGTCGAGGCTGTAGTTTTTCGGAATCGTGGCTTGAATCGTGACCCAAAGGCGGCCGCTGGATTCGCGTCCGGTTGCGCCGCGGAGGTAGACGCCCTCGGGCGTCTCGTGCGCGGAAACACTGAAAGTCTTCAGCAGTTCCTTGGCATCTTTCTGGGAGGCGTCGGCTTCGAGATTGACCACGTACTCGACGCGGCCGGAACTTCCCGTGCGGATGACGATGTTGCCGAGGTCGGTGACGAGGTGAAGGCGTCCGCCGTCGCGGGTGGTGACACTGCCGTTGAGTCGCGCGGTCAGGCGCGGGCCGGAGGGCGCGTGCGTTCCTGGCTGTGCGTCGCCGGTTGCTGCGGCGGGCGCGGGAATGAAAATCCCCGCGACGAGCAAACCGGCGAGCAAGCCGCCCGGCAATGTAAAGCGCACGGGACGAGCAAATTGCCCGAGACGTTGCCGGGAAACTCGAAGAAGCCGCGCGTCACGCATGATCAGAACTTTTGGCGCGGACCGAAATCGCGGATCGCTGCTGCGCTCTGCAGCCGGATGTAGGTGTTGGGATCTTTCTGCATACGATCGCGGAGAACGGAGAGCATGTGATCGTCGGAAGACACCTGGCCGTTGGAAGCCATGGTGCGCAGGGCGTTGATCGCTTCGACGCGAACGCCGGGATTCTGATCGTCGACGAGCGCATCGAGCAGCGTCTTGCGAACAAGATCCTGCGGTTCCGCGCCATTCAGTGCTTCGAGCGCCTTCAGACGAACCGCGGCGTTGTGGTCCGTGTGAACGGCGTTGCACAGAACCGACCGCACCTCGGGATCGTTGTTGCGCGCGCGGAGAAGATCGACGGCGTTGAGACGCACGTCGGCATCGAATCGCTCGCTGTTGCGCAGAACGAAGAGAAGCACGCGCTTTACGTCGTCGTTATCGACGGTGCCCTGCAGAGTGACGGGCCGCTGCGAGGTCAACTGCAACTCGATCTGCGGCGGCTCGTTTGTGCCGGAGGGGAGCACGTTGATGCCGGCCACCTCCGCGGTGCGAAGATCGAGCGAGCCGGTGGAAGCTTGACTGGCGGGCTCGGTGACGTTTGTCGCGTTCGAATCGGAATTTGCGGGCAGATTCGCCACGGAAGGAGCGGGAGACGCAGGCTGCGGGGGCCGATTCAGCAGGCGAGGCCCAAAAATTCCCACGGAGAATCCCACGATCAAGAGCAACGCGCCGCTCCATGCAGGATGCGGCGAAACCCAACTCGTCAAAACAAGACTGCCGACCAATCGCCGGAACCACCCGCCTTCCTCGCGGCGATCCAGCGCGTCTTCCAGACCGGCGCGGCAGCTTGCCAGCAGCACGGCATCGGGCTCGGCATGCTGCGCCGAGAGCAGAGCCAAAAGCTCTTTTTCCCCTTCGTATGCCGCGAAACAATCCGCGCAGTGCGCGAGATGTTCGCTGACTTCCGCTTGCTCGGCGGGGTCAAGTTCCTGGCCGGCCGCCGACAAAACCAGCAGCGGTTCCATATCGCTGCACGGCTGGCCCGGTTTGTTCTTGGCGTACTCCATCTTTCGATTGCCTCGCTTACCTCATGAAGTCCAGGCTGGCGCGCAATTTTCGCGTGGCCCGGAACAGCGAATTCTTTACTGTTTCTTCTGACGTGCCCAGCAAGTCGCCGATAGCACGCAATTTCAGGCCTTGATAGTGCTTCATCTCGAAGACCATGCGCTCGCGCGGCGAGAGGCGGTTGAGCGCGGCCGAAATGTGCTGGCCGAGTTCCTGGCCGAGCAGGTGGCGCTCCGGATTGGCCGCAGCTCGCAATTCCGGCTGACGATCGAAGAAGTCGCGCGTCGCCGCCTTCTGTTTCCTCGGGAACGGGCGCCTGGTCTTCGCGGCGGCTCGTGCGGCGTCGTAGGTGGTCGAGAGCGACATTGGTCACGATGCGATACAACCAAGTATAGAAGCTGCACTCGAACCGGAAGCGGTGCAGGTTCTTGTAAACTCGCAAAAAACCTTCCTGATAAATGTCACGCGCGTCTTCCGGGCGGTGGACCAAGTTCAGGGCTAGCCGCAGAACGTCGCGGTCATAGCGCCTGACCAACTCTTCGAAGGCCAGGCGGTCGCCCGCCTGCGCCCTGCGGATGAGACCGTGCTCTTCCGCGAGCTTCACCGCTGCTGCCTGGCGCGCATCTCCCTGGAGTGCGACGCTAATCCCCATGGTGTCTAGGGCCGGTTGCGATTCGGTTCCGAGGGGTGCTGCGGAATCGGAACAGCGAAGCTCGCTTTTTCCGGCAAGCCTTTCTGCGAGTTCCGGGGAGATAGACGGCTCAAGTGGCCGTTGGTGAGCACCCGGATCTGGCATTTTCCCACTATCGGACATCTGCGTCACCACTGTCTTCGCGACCGAAATGGAAGGTCACTGTGACGGATTGTAACGGCAGTACTTAGAGGCGTTCGAAGTTACGCCGGAAAGTTCGCCGATTTCTCCGTGCGCAGTATCCCTGTGGATATCTTGCAAGGAGTGAGCCAATCGAAGGCGGCACAGGCGAAGCAGTCAGTGGACGGCTACGGGAGGTGTAAAATGAATCGAGGGAACTGCCATGAAACGCACTCTTGTGCTCCTAAGCGTGTTGATACTTCCAGTCAAAGTCCTGGCGCAGGAACCGGTTCCTGCTGGGACCGTGCTTCCTGTACGGTTGAATTCATCCCTTTCGAGAAACACGCGATCTGGTCAACTCATCACGGCAAGAGTGATGCAAGACGTAGCGCTTGGCGACGGATCAAGAATCCGCGCAGGCGCGAAGGTCACCGGGCAAGTGATCGATGTAACTCCGCGTTCTTTCGGAGCCAGCGCGAGCATTTCGATAACATTTAATGAATTGCTGATGTCTCATCGCAAGCTGGGACTGGTTACCGATCTCAGAGCTTTGGCTTCTCCAATGGAGGTAGAGGACGCCCAGATTCCAGATATGGGTGGAGACCGCGGCACTCCGTCAACGGCCTACACCACAAATCAGGTTGGAGGCGATGAAGTGGTATACCGCGGCGGAGGTCACGTGATGAACGGCTCCCGAATCGTCGGCGAGCCAGTCGGAGATGGCGTGGTGGGTGAGGTGAGGCCCAATGCTGCCGGCGAATGCCGTGGCGCGATTGAAGGCAACGACCGGCCACAATCGTTGTGGGTCTTTTCCTCTGACGCATGCGGAGTATACGGCTTTCACGCTGTGACGATTGCTCACGCCGGGCGCACCGACCCGGTTGGCCGGATTACGCTGACGTCGAGCGAACGCGATTTGAATATCCGCGCCGGCAGCGGACTGCTGCTCCGAGTGGTTGCGGGCGCAAAATCGCGGGCTGACCGGCGTGGCAGTTACTCAGGCGCTTGCTGCTCGCGTCCCGGTTCCGCGTACTCGGAATACAAATTGGTCGATTGGACGGTTCCCACTCGAATTGAGAAGGAGAGTGTCCTGATGACGCATGCGACTGGAACTTTTGATGTGAAGCTCACACCCGTGCCGTTCGACGACAAACCGGGCGACGCGGCTCTCGGCAGGATGTTGCTCGACAAACAGTTCCACGGGGATCTCGAAGGGACCAGCCGGGGCCAAATGCTGAGCGCCGGGACGGGCGCCAAAGGGTCGTCGGGTGGTTACGTTGCGATTGAGCGCGTAACCGGAAAACTGAATGGCCGCGAGGGCAGCTTCGTCCTTCAGCAGAGCGGGACGATGACGCGCGGGACGCCGCAACTGAGCATTACTGTGGTGCCGGATTCCGGCACGGGGCAGCTGGTGGGCCTCGCCGGCATGATGACCATCAAGATCGACAACGGAAAACATTCGTATGATTTCGAGTACACGCTCGCCGAAACTCCCTGAAGCCTAAGTTCCTTGCTTCCCTTCTTGTTGAAGTACGGCCTGATTGATTTGGCTCATCGGAAACGATAGAGTGGGGATCAGCGCGAAGGGCGCATCCAGTCCGCGGAAAGGGCCGTGCCCACCTTACGTAAAATCTTGAAGGTTACGAACCTTCTTTCAGCCTGATTCGGGCGGACTCCAGGCGCGGTTACGAAAGGAAGGTCGTAATGGACGCCAAAGCGCTACCTGTACGCCCCAGCCTCGAGCAATACAAGAAACAAGCGAAAGACCTGCTGAAAGCCTGCAAGGCAGACGATCCCGAAGCGGTACAGCGAATCAAGACACATCGTCTTCGGCCTGGCGACGTGCCGAAGTCCGGCATTCCGAAGAAGCTCGCTCTTGCGGATGCTCAATTCACCGTTGCGCGCGAGCACGGCTTCGAGAGCTGGCCGAAGTTTGCCAAAACCATCGAGACGATGGCTCGCAAAAGCTCTCCGGTTTCAAAATTCGAATCGGCTGTGGACGCGATCATCACAGGCGACGTCGCTGCGCTCGCGTCGTTGCTGCGGGAAAATCCAGAACTGATTCGATGGCGCTCGACGCGCCTGCATCAGGCCACGCTACTTCATTATGTGGCGGCCAACGGCGTCGAGGACTATCGCCAAAAGACTCCGAAGAACGCCGTCGAAGTTGCGAAAATGCTGCTTGAAGCGGGTGCTGAAGTGGACGCCCTGGCGGACGCTTACGGCAAGAGCACGACTCTGGGGTTGGCGGCGACCAGCGTCCATCCGGAGAGAGCCGGCGTGCAAATCGCACTGCTCGAAACTTTGGTGGATTATGGCGCCGCCGTCGACGGCGCCGCAGGGCGATGGAACGCAGTGGTCGCCGCGCTGCACAATGGGCGCGGAGAGGCCGCCGAGTTTCTGGCGAAGCGAGGCGCACGATTGGACCTCGAGGGAGCCGCCGGGGTGGGACAGCTCGACGTGGTCAAAAGCTTCTTCAACGAAGACGGCGGCCTGAAGGCGAATGCGACCAAAGATCAAATGGAGAAGGGCTTCCTGTGGGCTTGCGAGTATGGCCGAGATAGCGTCGCAGACTTCCTGCTGAAGAAGGGTGTCGATCTGCGCGCGCAAGCCAAGACCGGACAGACCGGCTTGCACTGGGCTGTGGTTGGCGGACATTTGAAAACGATCAAGTTGCTCCTGGAACGAGGCGCCCCTCTCGGAGAGAAGAACGCGTACGGAGGGACGGCACTGGGCCAGGCGCTATGGTCTGCCATCAACAGTGATTCCGGTATTGATTATGTTCCTGTGATCGAAACGCTGATCCAAGCTGGCGCGAAGATTGAAGATGGTTCGCTGGCTTGGCTGGCGCAGCAGGAAGGCCGCTCTTCCTCGGCGAAGGCGCGCATCGCTGAGGTGCTCCGGCGTAACGGTGCGAAGTCGTGAGTGGGTGAGTCGAACAAGAAATGAAGATCGGAGGACTTGACGATGTCCGAGAAAAAAGCATCGAGAGAAGCCGCGACAACGTTTGGAGGCGTTAACCCGATTTTCCGGGTTCGAGACCTTCAGGCCAGCATCGAGCACTACGTAAAAGTGTTGGGATTCAAGCTGAATTGGGGGACACCTTATCTCGCTTCGGTCTCGCGCGGGCGGTGTGGCATCTTCTTGTGCGACGGTGATCAGGGCAACCCGCCCGCCTGGGTCTGGATCGGCACTGGGAACATCGAAGTTCTCCTTGAGGAGTACCGGGCTACGGGCGCCAAGGTGCGGCATCCACCAACCAACTACGAATGGGCGTATGAGATGCAGATTGAGGACCTCGACGGCAATGTTCTCCGGATCGGATCAGAGCCGAAGGACAATCAACCGTTCGGTGAATGGCTCGACATGTACGGCCACCGGTGGGCGATGAAGCCTGACGGCGGATGGACGCGAGTGGAGGAATGAGTTGGCGCAGTCGAAAGGGTAAGGCGGGCAGGTTTGAAACCCGACCCGACGAGACGACACCGCCGGAAGGTGGGGCGCGGCTACTGATGGTATAAGAGGTGGCTGACGCGCGTTGCGCGCAGCTTCCTCCTGCGATGCAGTTCACCCTGACACATCCCGTGAAGTATCTCCGAGGCGTCGGCCCCACCCGCGCGGCAGCGCTCGCGGAGCGCGGAATCACGACGGTGGGCGACCTTCTGAACTATCTTCCCTTTCGTTACGAGGATCGCATCCGCTTTACGCCCATCGCGGAGGCCATTCCGGGCCAAGTGCACACGATCATGGCGGAGGTGGCGGAGGCGGGCAGCGTGGTGCGGTTCGCGCGCGGCCGCGGTCCAATTTTTCATGTGAACGTGCGCGACCGTTCCGGCAATCTGCACGCACGGTTCTTTCACGGCGCGTACTTGCAGGACCGCTTGAAACCGGGCCAGGCGGTGGTGCTGCACGGAAAAGTGGAAATCGATCCTTACCGGCCTGCTCGGCGAGAAATGGTGAATCCGGAAATCGAATTGCTGGGAAGCATGGACGGCAAGCCTCCGGATTCGACCGAGGTCGGACGGATCGTGCCGATTTACGAATCCGTCGGCGGGCTTAGCTCACGGATGCTGCGGCGGATCGTCTACCAGATATTTCTCAATTTCGATCTGAACGTGCCCGATCCGCTTCCCGCGGACATTCGCGAACGCTATCGGTTCCCTACGCGGCGCGAGGCGCTGCTCTACGCGCACTTCCCGCCGAAAGATGAGGACATGGAGCTGCTGAACAGCTTTCGAAGCCCGGCGCAAGTGCGTCTAATCTTCGAGGAGTTTTTTTACTACCAACTCGCGCTGGGATTGCGGCGGCTTCGCGACCGCAGCCGTCGCGGAATTGCGATGCGCGTCCGCGAAGACAAAATCCGCGACGCGTTGAAGCGCATCCTGCCGTTCAAGCCGACGAACGCGCAGAGACGCGTGCTCCTGGACATCGTCGGAGACTTCGAGCGGCCGTACCCGATGCAGCGTCTGCTGGAAGGCGACGTGGGAAGCGGAAAGACGATTGTGGCGCTCGAGGCGGCGACGATCGTGATCGAAAACGGCTACCAGGTGGCTCTGATGGCGCCCACCGAAATTCTCGCGGCCCAGCATTATCTTTCGGCGCGGAAGATTTTCGAGCGCGCGGGCTACACGGTGGAACTGATCGTCAGCGGGCAGAAACGCGCGGAAAGAGAAGACGTGCTCGCGCGCGTCCAAAGCGGCGAAGTGCATTTCATTGTGGGCACGCACGCGTTGATCGAGGACCCGGTACTGTTCCACCGCCTCGGCCTGGCGATCGTGGACGAGCAGCACCGTTTCGGCGTGCTGCAGCGCAAACGGCTGATCGAGAAAGGCGCGTCGCCGCACGTGCTGGTGATGACGGCGACGCCGATCCCGCGAACGCTGGCGCTGACGCTCTACGGCGACCTTGGACCTTTCGGTGATCGACGAGATGCCGCCGGGACGCACGCCGATCGAAACGCGGTGGACGTCGAACGAACAGCTTGCGGGCGTGTGGGAATTTCTGCGGCGTGAAATTGGGCGCGGGCGGCAGGCGTATGTGATTTATCCGGTGGTGGAAGAGTCGAAGCAGGAGCTGAAAGCGGCGACGGCGGAGTACGAGCGGCTGGCGAAAACGGTTTTCCTGAAGCTGCGCGTGGGATTGCTGCATGGTCGGATGAAAAATGATGACAAGGACTCCACGATGGAGCGGTTCCGGCGCGGCGAATTGCAAGTCTTGGTGGCGACGACCGTGGTGGAGGTCGGCGTGGACGTGCCGAACGCGACTGTGATGGTGATCGAGCACGCGGATCGGTTCGGCCTCGCGCAGCTTCACCAGCTTCGCGGGCGCATCGGACGCGGCACTGAAAAGTCGCACTGTATCCTGATCGCGCCAAAATCCGTCAAAGCAGAGGCGCGCGAACGCATCGAAACAATGGTGGCAACTTCGAACGGATTCGAAATCGCGGAAAAGGATCTGAAGCAGCGCGGGCCGGGAGAATTTTTCGGCACGCGGCAGCACGGTGACGCCGCATTTTCTTTCGCGCAGCCTTTGCGGGACCATGAAATCCTGGAGCTCGCGCGGCGAGAAGCTTTGGCGCTTGCGGAGAATCCCGCCCAGGCAAACGAAGTGGTGGCGCAGCTCGAATCGCTGAGCCCGGCGTGGCAGAAAAGGTACCAACTGGCATCAGTGGGATAAATCATGCGCGTGATCGCTGGAAAATTCGGCAGCCGGCGGCTGAAGAGTCCCGGCAAATTGCTAATGCGGCCGACGAGCGACCGCTTGCGCGAAACGCTTTTCAACGTGCTGGGCCCGACGGTAGAGGATTCGCTTTTCGTCGATCTCTACGCCGGAACGGGGGCGATCGGCATCGAAGCGATCAGCCGTGGCGCGCGAGAGACGATTTTCGTCGAGGAGCATGCGGCTTCGGCGCGGCTGATTCGGAAAAATCTGGAGTCGCTCGACATCGCCGGCGGAGTCGAGGTAATCGACGGCGACGCCGTTCGCGCGCTGGAAAAGATTGCGAAGCGGCATCTGGTGGCCGATTTCATTTTTCTCGATCCGCCCTACAAAAGAAGACGGAAGAGCAGTTGCGCGTTCTCGAATTTCTTGACGCATCGCACCTGGTGGCGCCGCAGGAGCTTCGTAATCGTCGAGCACGGCGTGAAAACTGGAGCTGCTCGATCGTTTCGATCGGCTGGAACGCGACCGCCTGCTCGAGCAGGGCGACGCGGCACTAAGTTTTTATCGTCTGGCAGCCGCCGCGTAGGTGGGCGCATCCTAAACTCGTCGGATATAATGATGCTTCATGCAGACCGGAACTAAACGCGCGTTTGAACCGCCGGCGGACTCGCTGGTCGAGCTGCCGCCGCACGGGCGCTTGCCGCGCCTGGATCTCGGCGTCGACTGGGAATCGCCGTGGCAGGAATTTCGCACGAGCGTTCGCGATTTCTTCGAGAAGTCGCAAGCACCGAAGGAAAGCGAGCTGCCGCAAGACTCGCATCTGCGGGTTCACTGGATTCGCGGCAGGAACTCGGGCTGGGCGTTCGCGGCGTCTTCGGCGTGGCATGTCATCGTCTGTTGTGCTTGCTGATCCTTCCGATTTGGGGTTTTCTTCCGGCGACGGCGCACAATCTCGCACCGGTTCAGATCGAGCTTACGTACACCCCATCGGCGCAGGATTTGCCGCACATTTCCTTGCCCGCGCCAGGTCCGAAAGCGAAATGCGCTGCTGACACCGAAAATGCCTGCGACCGAGACGGCCGCGCAGCCAGGCGCCGACGCGTTTCATCCGCGACAGACGATCCTTTCGATTCCGGTTCGCGTGACGCATCCGCGACAAACACTGATTCGGCCCGACGCTCCGGCGACGCCTCCCAAAGATCGAACCCGAATTGCCCAACATCGTTCAGTGGGCAGCGATCCCGGCGCTACAAAGGCCGCGATTGCAGATTGCGCCCAGCGTTTCGGCTCCGAAGGTGCAACGCCGCGCTACAGCGAACGTCGTCGGCGCCCGACGTGCCAACTGTGGCGAAGAATTCGGAAGCTTTGAGCGTTGTGTCAGCCGCAGCGGTGACGCCGCAACTGAAGAAGCCGATGATCCCGGTGTCCACTGCCGTCGCCCAGCGCACCGCGCACGCGCGAACGCGGCCGGCGCGGCGCCCGAAGTGGGGCGGCGACGAACGGCGATCCCAATTTGCGCAGCGTAATCGCGCTCTCCGCTACGCCTGCCCCACCGGCGCCGGAGGTAAGCGTCCCGGCAGGCAACCTCGCCGCCCGGGTCGCGATTTCGCCAGACGGCAAGCGGCCGGGTTCGCCGAATGGGAATGGCGGCAGCGCAAACGGGAGCACCGTTGCAGGCACGGGGAGCGCCGGCGGGACAGGCACGCTGCCCCAGCTAAACATGGAAGGAGCAGAGTACCTGATAAAGGCCACGTTCATAGATGTTTGGCTGCCGGACGTACTCGATGTGCGAACCGATCTCCGCATTGCTCCACTGGGCATGGCTCGGGCCTTTCAGCAGCCAGAACAACAGCCGTGGATCGGTCCTGAAGTAAACGAAACCGTCCGGCCAAGTGCCGGTGTCTTCCGGCGCGAACTCGTAGCTCCCACCCCTGAGCGGCAGCCGGACTGCTGTACCGTCCCCCAAGCTCACGAAAATGACCGTTTTGGATTGGAAGCCGACCTCGTGGCGTTTGCGCTCCATCCGCTCATAAGCTTGCGGAATCAGCCGCCTCAATTCATCTGCGGTTGGCATCGCGCACCTCTCATAGTCCAGTTGTCGCGACGCCAGCACCTCGGAGATGTATCGCGCCTTGGCGGCCGGATCCACCAGCTCGGGGTCGCTGCACACTTCACCCGAGGCCAAATCGATGTGCCCTCCGGAGGCCAGGTGAAGGCAGCGGCAGTACTCGTGAGCAACACGTTCGGAGCGGCAGTAGAACGCGCAAGCCTCCTCCACTTCGGGGACGCCCCGGTGAGCGTTGAGTTTGGCCAGCCCCCCAGCCAAAGTGTACGTGCCGGCGAAGGGCAGATAAAACTTCGGCCGCACGGCACGGATGAAATTCTCTCCCTGGGTCAGAAACTGTAGCTTCTTGGCTGCGGCGGCTTGCTCCTTTCCCGCGGGGGACAGCTGCGGAAAACACTGCGGGTAGGCACTGCTCCCGAGTAGCCGGTCAGCGAGTAGGTCCACATCGGGATACTGCGCATGCACGAGATCCAGGCTCTGGACGGCCAGGTCGAAGAAACAGTCGTTCACGTTCACGACGGTGTGTTCGCCGTCATCGATGACGGACAGGGAATCGATTTGCGTGGAGCCTTGCACTCTTTCGACTTGGGCGCAGCCAAAGAATTTGCCGCACAGGGCGGGGTTGCAATTGTCGGCGGCAAGAATATTGATGTACACACCGTTTCCTAAGTGCGTGCACCGGTTGTGGGGCAGCTCGATCGCCCGAAAGCCTATGGCCTCAACGTCGGCTCGTAAGAAACGGGTAGCATAGGCATGGATGAGCACGGGTACGTGCCGGGGTAGGAGAGCCATTGTCCTCCGGCTCCAATGGTCCGGGTGAATATGGCTAATGTAAATGAAGTCAAGGTCCGTAAAGCGTGTTGGATCGAACTCGTAAGGTGGGTTGTGAGCCCATGATCCGTAATACTCGCCGTCGACCAACCAGGGGTCCGTGAGTATTTTGAGCCCGTTGGCCTCGACCAGCACCGTTGCCGACTTCAGGAATTGCACCTTCATCTTAGGAACTTCCGTTTGATCCGCGATCGGCCTGACGCGGCGGTTTAGCGGCCGATCACCTGCGCCCTTGTTCGTCCTTACAAAAACTGATCCCGTGAGCTGCCGCTTGCTCGACGAAATCGTCGGGAAAGCCCAGGCCTTTCGGATAAAAACGGCCACTCCTGGACTGGTAGTAATCGAGGCGATCCTGGATGAACCGGCGGTTATTGCTGCTGATCCCTCCGGTGATGCAGATCTCTCTCCCGCTCCCGGGGCAGGGGGAATGTGCGGGGCTGGCTGGCGCGGTGATTGAGCAGAAAATGGCAGAGAACCAAGTCGCCGGCCTTACTGGGGACGTAAACCGTCTTCGTAGGGCCGCAAGCGTTGCTCGCTTTCTGCCCGGCGGCTTTGCGCCACAGGGTTCGCATCTTCGATCCAAGCCTTACTCGCAAGGGTCGTGGCGAGCGTTCCGGCTGCCGCGCAATATACGGGTCGGGCTGCGAGATGGGATCCGGGTTCGACCTCGAGCCCGCCACCATACTCCTCCGTGTTGTCTTGCAAGTAATACATAAAGCCGATCATGCGGTAGCCTTTTTCCCAATGCGTCTTGTGGCCGCGCCGTTCCCACGCGGTCGTATCCTTGTGCCAGTTGACGTAATTGTTCAGGGCAGCGAAGCATTCGGCCATGATGACGAAGTCATCCCCGGCAAGCGCTCTAAACGCGCGGAGCGTGCGCTCGCTAAAAAGCAACCATCGAATCTCGGGGTAGCGCGAAAACATATCGACCACGGTACTGTCGGTATCGCCGTGCAGCGGCTCCGGCGGCAAATCGAACTTCGCCAAGAAAAACTCCCGCAGCCAGGCGGCCTGTGCGGCGCTAAAGACATCCCGAACCAACAGGTAGCCGTCTCTATCGAACTGCCGGATTTCGTCCTTCGTCATGGGATTGTGTCCTTCTCTCTGGCGGCACGCGATGCACAAACCCGCAGCGGACTAATACTCATCATAGGGAAAGGTCAGCAGCTCTCTCTTCAGCGCGCACAGGTTTTCCACAACCTGGACTGCGTGATCTTCCTCCAGCGCGAGAACGCCGGCTTGTGCCAAGCGAGTTAGAATGAGGCCGATATCCTCACCGCGCATGAGCTTCCAATGATTCAGCACCAGATGTTCGTGAAAGTCAAAGCGCTCTATTGTCCATAGTCTAATGGCAATGCAAAACCTCTCCGCAGTCTCGCTGGGCGCTGGAATCGACCACAGAGGACGCTGTTTGTCGGGCTCGATCACACATCCATGTTGGCGCAACGCTTCGACTATGAAAACGACCGCATTCGTGGCGTGGCCGGTCTTGGCTGCAATCTCTAGAAGCAAAGCCAAAGATCCTCCCAGCAGACCTCCGGCAACCGCGTGGATGTAGCAGTAGTACTTCATGGTTGGCGGCTTATCGCCATGCAGCGATAAGCCGCTACGAGTTGCTGGTTCTCGACAGATGTCGCAAAATCGCATAGCTCCGATACTCCGGCTCGCCGTAGATGCACGATCCAGCGTGTCTATGCTTTGCGCAGGATTCCTCTACAGCCATTGGTAGACAATTCGCGGACGATCACGACGACGTTTTGCGGAAGGTCCACGAGCAGATCCGAGCGTTGCGCCATCCGATCAGCCGGCTTCCCCTCTTCCACAGGGTGAGCACTCTTCTGTGCGGCGCAGTCGATTCAAGACGGGCAGAAAGGTTATCTGGAGTTCCATCTGCTGTGCGGGCACGCGGTGGTTCTCGATGATTTCACCGCCGCAAGTCTTACAGCAGGTCCGGTGAAAGATCCCCGCGCGGGTCTGCCGTCGGAATGCGTTCATCGTTTCACCATGCCAGACCTGCCGGAGCGTCTGCCGCTTTACATTACCCAGGTATGGCCCGAAATCATCCGACAGATGGTGGCTGCACCAGACATCGCCATCGGAATTAATGGCCAGACGACGCGACGTCTCAAAACAGGGAGCGGTTCGCTCAAAATGTCTTTCGGATATATCCGCATAAGCGAGTGTCGTGCCCTGCAGGGGGGCCAACGCTTCGGGAGTGGCAAAGTGCTGATACTCCTTATAGTGTTGGCCGAGCATCGTCGGTTTGATGACCACCGCATCACAGATCTCCAGCCACTTCTCCTTGAAGCACTCGACCTCATCGGTTCGGGCCACGATCTCATGCGGATAGATATGGGTGGAGACGTGAATCACCGGCGCCACGCCTCCATCCACATCACGAATGACATGCCGCTCGCGGTAGATACGAGCAACGTTTGCTGTAAACCGCTCCAGATTGATAGGGTGCCGGGCTGGCGGATTTCGGCATCGGTGAGGCCGGCCAAGGATACGGAGAGGAGATCGGGAGGGTTCTCAATGCATTCGTCCACTTGATGATCCGACCACATCGCGTTGGAGATCAAGACCGACGGCATCATCGTCAAGGTCCGTAGGCCCTTGGGAACGACCTGTTTCGTACGGATATACTTGAGCAAAGAAAACAACTGCGGGTGCAGCGCCGCTTCGCCAAGACCGCACACGGTGAAGTAGCACACGCCTTCCTCGGCTGCTTCGTCAACGATCCGGGTGAGCGTTTCCCAGTCGAGGTGTGATTCCTCGCGCGTAAGGTAATGAATGGGACAAGCTTCGCAGCTTAGGTTACAGCGATTCACCAGCTCGATCATCACGTCTAACGGCATGTCCGGAACGGGGTCGCCCCAGTTCATCGACCATGCCGGGTGATTGAAATAAACGCGCGTAATGTCTTTGAGGCGATGGTCCTTGGCGATGATGGTCATCGCGTTCGCACGCCCGGTCTGCACGGTTTGCATGGTTGTCCTTCCCAGATGAACATCGCTTGCGTGAACGGGATGGCCCCCATCTCTGCCGGGTCTACCAGGGGCGGCGGAGCCGAGCAAGAAAGCCAGCAAGCCTGTAGTTGAACAGGATGCCGTCCTCCTTGCCAACTCGATGGGGCAGAGCAGGGACAGCCGGACAGTTCCAAGCTAACGGGTTAGACTGCGGATTGCAAGCAAATTCCTCAACCTGGCTATCCGTGCAACCGCTCCGGCTCGCGCAAAAACAACAGGTATTGCCAACCGGTGCGGCTCCCCTAATAAGTAACTCCGCAAATCGTCACCGAACCCATCAGCGGGCGCAAAAAATCGCCGTGCAAGGCCATCTCGAGCTTGGCAATGACGGGCACAAAGTCGTGGCTCTGTAGCAGGCAAGTGGAAATCTTATGAACCGAGGTGTGAACAACCCGTGTATTGGGAACACGGCCACAGTAAAGCAGATGGCAGCCGCTTGTGAGTAGCTCTACCGCCCGGTCATTGGCATGGCTGCAAAAGCATGGAGTTAGCGCTGCCCAAGTAGAACGCTTTGTCGCTCCTGTCCACATCCGGAGGATTTAGCTTGACGCAGCTCGGTCCGTGCCGTATTTCTTGAGTTTGCTGCCGTTCGAACGGATTCGCGATGCCACCCACGAGGTTGAACTGCTCGTCACCTCGATTCACGCAGGCGTCATCCTACTCGGGAGACAACTATGCTCTCGCAGCATGCTCAGCAGCATCTATGGTCTTTCTTGCGCAAGCGAACAGCCCTCCTGATTACGGCCTGCCTTGTTGTCATTAGCCTCGCGATGCATCCGGCGGCCTTCGCCGATTACTGGCCTGGCTGGAGGGGCGATGGCAGCGGCGTATCTTCCGAAACCCGCCTACCTCATTCCTGGAGCACCACAGCAAACCTGCGTTGGATCGCAGCGATACCCGGCGAGGGCCTTTCGTCGCCAATCGTGTGGAAGGATCGCATCTTCCTTACCACAGCCGCTGACGCGTCCGACTGGCAAGGGGCTACCTTTGTGCTTCTGGCACTGTGGGCGGTCGTCGCGCCCTTTGTGCTTCTCGCCTATTTCACTGGCCGGTCCACCGCTTCGCGGCAGCCCGCTCCACGAGCTCGTCTCCTCAGCCGACGCATACTGCTACTGCTCATGTGCCTCGCGGCGGCTTGCTTCGTCCCGATCGCCCTGGATCATGTCCGCGCCTGCTTTCCAACTTTATCTGTGCGCCTCACGGGGAAACCATGGCAATTCAGCAGTGTGCACTCCCATCATATCCGCACGGATGACTTCCTGGCGGGGCTTCTGGCCGCGTGTGTTCTGCTCCGCCTTCGCCCTGCTCTCCGCAAAGATCCGGCTCTCGCCGCGATGCCGGCATCGCCCAAACAACGTTCTAGCGCCATTGCCCTGCTTTGTTGGCTAGAATGCGCGTGTATTGTTGGCCTGGGCGGCACATTTCTTATTGAAAAGACGCGCTTGTTTGCAATGTTTCTCTTCGCCTTTGTGATTCTTTCCTTCCTTCGGCTCCTTAGCGCGCTTCGGCATCCTCTCAAGTTAGGAGTTGTTCCCGCGACTGGCCCCATGGGATACCGTTTGCTGAACTACTTCCGGTGCGTCTATGTTCTCGGTATGGCAATCACCTTTCTCATTGCCATCGCGGCGAATGTTCTCGATAACCCTCTCTTCTCCCCGCTTTCCACATGGTACCAGATTGCAGATATCTGCTGTATAGAGTTAATCGCTGCGGTGGGCTCTTTTCATCCGAGGTCAACCGCGCGGATTCTGTCAATAAGTATCCTTGTTCCCATCATTACCCTGTGCGCTTTTCTTCCTCTTCTCTCTCACAGGTTGGAAGACTGGTGGGATAGTCTACGAGAAGGTCGCTTTGAAGTTTATTGGGCGATCCTCCTCGTGAGCTGTCTATGGTTCATCCGCGAATGGCTCGAATCTCGATCGGTAAGTGTAGAGGAATCCGTGCCATATGTTGTCGCACCTCGCGCCTCCTACGGACTTGTGCTTTCCGGAGTGGTGTTCGGAGTCTGTACGTTTGTGTTCCCGCCGAACACGGTTCTGTGGCGCCAGGTCCTTTGCATCGATCAGAATGCCGGAACGCTCCTCTGGAAGACCCGCTGCGCCCGCGGGGGCCTGAACTCCCTCTATGCGGGAAACTCGTTGGCCACACCGACGCCCGTGAGCGACGGTAGTTACGTCTACGCCCATTTCGGGGACGCCGGGACTTATTGTCTCGACTTCGCGGGCCGCGTGGTGTGGTGGCATCGGGAGCCAGTTACGCCGCCTCCCTACGGCTTTTCCAGCTCGCCGGTTTTATGGCACGATCTTCTTATCCTGACTTATGATCTTACCGCAACTTCCTTCACCTTGGCCCTTGATAAGCATACCGGACAGGTGCGCTGGCGGGCCTGCCGGACCGAGTTGATTCATCCCTCGGAAAAAGAACTCCTCGAGGGGTATAGTACGCCGATGGTTCTGGAGCATGCCAGCGGGCCCCAGCTGGTGAACCATGCTGGGTATTACCTAGCTGGATATGATTTGCCGAGCGGCAAGGAGTTATGGCATTTTCAATGTCCCAATGATGCGGTCGTCGTTACCCCGGTCTCCTGGCAAAATGTCGTCATCGTCGGCGGCTCCCGCTGCTTCCAAGCCATCCAAGTGGAGCACGCGAACGAGGGCCTGACCACGACGGCATTGTGGCGAGCGCGACGCAATTTTCCGGATGTGCCATCGCCCGTGGCCTACGGCGACCATGTTTATGCCATCACGAACAAGGGGATTGCCACTTGTCTGGAAGCAAGCACGGGTATAGTGTGCTGGAGCCAGCGACTTCGGGGTGTCTACGACGCCTCGGTGATTGCCGCAGATGGGAAACTCTTTTTCTCCAATACAGAGGGCGAAACCACCGTGGCTGCTGCGGCACCGGAGTTTCAGCTAGTCAGCCACAACACGGTGGGTGAGGCGGTGCGCGCCTCCTTGGCGATCAGTAGCGGCAGAATCTTTATCCGTGGGGACCGCCATCTCTTTTGCATTGGCGACAACCCGTAACGCAGCGGTCGACGGGACTGCACCGAGGTCCCACTCCCTGGACCATGGCATGCCGTTCCTGTCTCGTTCACTGCTACTGACGATCCCACAATTCCAACGGGCGATCACTGCCTTGGGCTAGGGGAACCCATCGTTGCAGGTCCCGAATGCCTTGAATGGTGGTCTTCGTGTTTGATAGACCAAGCCTACGCAGGTTGGTCAACCCCTTCAACATCTGCAGTCCTTTATCGGTAATCCGCGTGGTTCCCAAATCCAAGCTTTGGAGTCTTCTCAAACCGCTCAGATGCACGAGCCCGCCATCTGTGATGCGCGTACTTTGAAGGTCCAATATGCGCAGCTGCGCGAATGCTTTCGAGCTGCGCCACCCCAACGTTGGTAATGCCGGTGTTCTGCAGGTCCAATATCTCCAAGTCCCTCAGCCCCTGGAGATGCGCGAGGCCCGCGTCCGTCACTTCGGTGTTCCCCGAGATTTAGCGCTGCGCAAGCGTTTCAGGTGCTTGAAGGCGACGATGCCGGCATCCGTTACCGGAACGGTCCAGAGATTCAGCATGCGCAGCTCACGAAGATCCTGTAGGTAGCGCATGCCCCTGTCGCTAACTGCCGTACTCTCCAAGGACAGCACTTGGAGGTTGGAAAGATTCCGAATGGCTTCCAATCCCTTATCCGTCAATTCCGTCTGGCCCACGACAAGCGTGTGGAGTTTGGTAAGGCCTTTAAGCTGCTCCATGCCGCTATCCGAAACCTTGGTATAGGTAAGGTGCAGTATTTCGAGGTTGCTCAGTCGGCTCAAGTGTGCGAGCCCCGTGTCCGTAACTCCCGTGCCATCAATGTGGAGCTCCTTGAGGCTACTCAAGTCCTCGAGGTGTGTGAGTCCTGCATCATCGATGGAAGGTACCACCAACGTCGAGGTATTCGATGCCGGGAAGTGATTGAAGATGGATCAAGCCCTTGTCCGTGATCTTGGTCCCGTCGAGGTTCAACAAGCGCAGTCGGCGGAATTCTGTAAGGTGCGCGAGACCGGCATCGCTTACCGCTGTGTGCGCGAGACCAAGGCTGCGAAGCATGCTCAACCTCCGGAGGTGCTCCAGGCCCTTATCCGTAATGGCCGTATGGCCGAGGTTGAGTACTTGGAGGTTAGTCAGTGCTTTAAGACTAACGAGACCGTTATCGGAAACTCGGCAGCCCTGGAGGTCTAATTCTTCGAGGTTTCTTAAGCCTGTTAGCTCCTCCAATCCCGCGTCGGTAATGGAAGTATGAGCCATGTCTAGGAAGCGCAGCGTCGCCCATCGCTTCAGGAGCCTCACGTCCGCATCCGTTGCCTGAGTCCCGCGAATGCGCACTAGCCTCACAGGTTCACCGGGACTCGCCGCGTCTCGTTCTGACCGTTCCTCCTAACTTCTTCAGCACGGTAACAGCTTGGTCGAGCTCGAGGTTATCGTGCTGTGCCCAGAGAATGTGGGTTAGGAGAAGGAATGTAACGACGCCGAGCGCGAAACGAATGGAGTACCGCCTCATGAACGCCTGCCTCACGAGAAACGATCATTTCCCATCATGAGCTGTCTCAATTGTGTCTGGCCCGCTATCCGAGCGGCTGAAGCTTTTCCGCCGGCAAGCTTATGATGCAGCTGGTTCCCTGACCGGGAGTGCTCACGATCTCGATCTGTCCCCTATGGGCGGCGACGATGCTTCGGGCGATGCTGAGACCGAGCCCGGTTCCACCCTGCTCGCGGCTGCGTGCCTTGTCCACTCGGTAGAAGCGGTCGAAGACACGCGCGAGGTGTTCCGGCGGGATGCCTATTCCGGTGTCGCGAATGGTGATCACCGCTTCCTGGTGTTGGTGCACGAGCCCAATATCGATGCGGCCTCCTGCGGATGTGTATTTGATGGCATTGTCAAGGATGTTATAAAAAACCTGCCGCAGCCGCGCCTCGTCGCCGTGGATGGCAAGCGGGCCGTTCTCGAGAGCGTGAATGTGCAACCCCTTCACCTCTGCCAGGGGCCGCATCGTTTCCACCACGCCGGTCAACAGATTGGCGAGATCCACTGGGGCAGCCGCTGGGCGAGCGGTCCCCGCGTCCTCACGAGAGAGGGTCAACAGCTGATCGGTCAGCCGCGTAAGCCGATCACACTCTTCCAGTATGCTGCCGAGCAAGTGTTGATACTCGGTCGTGGTTAACGGCTTGCGGAGAGCGACCTCCGTTCTCGGTGCGAATGGCGGTCAACGGCGTGCGCAGCTCGTGGGAGGCATCGGCCGTGAAACGGCGGATCTCGGCGAAGGAACGCTCCAGACGGCTAATCATCGCGTTGATGGTCGAGGCCAGGCGTCCCAGCTCATCGTTGGCGTTGGCTACCGACAGACGCCGGTCCAGCCGCTCGGCCGTGATCTCCTCAGTCAAACGATGCAAGCGCTCCACGGGCGCGAAGGCCTTGCGGGCCAGCAAGTAACCCAGACCGCCGGTAAGAACCAAAGCACCGGGTCCCGCCGTGGCCAGCACCATCCACAGCTGTCGCAAGGTGCGATCCGCCTCCTCCAGGGGGAAAAGAGAGCGACGGGGAGCTTGCTGTCTCCCAGCCGCAAAGAACTGTTCAAGAGGCGTTGACGTCCGATAATCGGTAAGGCCGCGTCGACATAGCGACACTCGCCCGGAGCTAAGGACGGCATCGGCGGCACACTTTCCAGCGCGAGGGTCGCCGTGCGATCGTAAACTCGACCATCGCCGTCGTAGACGACACACCAAATGTTCTCGTGTTCCTTGAGCTCCGTGATCCAGTAGCGAAGCGCTCGTTCCGGCTGCTCAGCAGTTGGGGATCATCTTTCAGCTCCTGGAACTCGGCCAAGAGCGAGCGGTCAAACGCTCTGGTAAAGAGCACGTGCCAGCAGGCCATACACCAGCCCGCCGAAGCCGAGCAGGATGACGGCCAGCGTAAGTGTGTTCCAGAGGGTTAATCGCCAGCGGATGCTCAGGCGCATGCGTCATTCACAGAGACTGTAACCGACGCCGCGAAGCGTGTGAATGAGCGGCGGCTTTCCCGGCCGTTCCAGCTTGCGGGCCGCAGATAATTGATGAAGACCTTAATGACGTTGGTGAGCGCATAGTCCGGTTCCTTCCACACGTCTCGACCCAACATGTCGCGGGTGACTACGGTGTTCTTGTGGAGGAGCAAGTAATGCAACAACTCGAACTCGCGCAGCGTGAGCGCGATTTCCTCGCCGGCGCGGCGGACGCGGTGCAGCAAAAGATCCATCTCGAGATCCGCGGGTGCAGCACGGTTTCGCGTTCGCGGATGCCGCGGCGCAGCAGAACCCGTAGCCGGGCCAGCAGCTCCGCAAAGGCGAACGGTTTCACCAGGTAATCATCGGCCCCGCTATCGAGGCCGATCACCCGGTCTTCGACCGTATCCCGTGCCGTGAGGATAAGTACCTGGGTCGTTTTGCCGGCCGTTCGGATACCGGCCAGCACCTGCAAGCCATCGCGCCCCGGTAGCATGAGATCGAGCACGACGCCATCAAACGGCTGGGTCATCGCCTGCTCATAGCCTGCTTCTCCGGTGGCCACGGTCCGAACCTCGTAGCCCTCCGCTTGCAGCCCGCGCTCGAGGCTGCGGAGCACCTTGCGTTCGTCCTCGATGATGAGCAGCCGTGGCATGAGCTTCTCCCATGCTGATCGCTTAGATCCCAAGATCGGCCAGGGGATCGAGAATCCGGCGTGC
>CAWBGW010000084.1:0-38791 GCA_963788345.1 uncultured Acidobacteriota bacterium
GTCATCTCAATCGAAAAAACGGCCGCTGAAGCGGAAAAACCGCTCGTCGTCGTCCGATACCGCCCTCCGCTTTCGGTCCGCGATTTGCATTCGTCTGCACTTCCAGTTCGGCTTCGAGAATCTCCATTACCCCAGAATTCCCTGGGCGGTCTTCGGGAGCGCGCGACCTGATCCGGCGTGAGCTTGAAATTGTCCGCGAGCATCGAAGGCGGATTTGCGGCGAGGCATCCTGAAATGGAAATTTCTTCGTAAACGGAGGCGCCTTGCGGCAACTCTTCCTCAATCCGGCGAGAGGAAGAGTTGCCTGCAGCACTGGAGTGAGGTCGTTATGCTGTCTGTTCGGCCGCGAAATAGTGCGCCCGGTCGAGATCGGCAATGAGTCCGGGCCCGGTGGGGCGCCATCCCATCCGTCGCCGGGTTTGCACGCTCGAACCGGTAAGGTCGCGACCAACGAACATCCCCAGCCAGCCGAAATGCGCTGCTGCCTCCTCGGGGGATTTGGAGACGACCGGCACCTTCAGGCCGCGGCCGATGGCCTCAGCAATGTCCCGGAGCGGCACTCCCTCTTCGGCGACCGCGTGATACCTGGCGCCTGTTTCCTGCTTCTCGAGCGCCAGCCTGTACAGGCGGGCAGCATCGAGGACGTGCGCGGCTGCCCAGCGGTTGAGTCCGTCGCCGACATACGCCGACACACCCTTCTCGCGAGCCACCGCGATTGCGTAGGTGACGAGGCCTTGCTTTACGTGTGTCGTGAACTTGCGGAAGGCGCACGACCGACACGCGCACGCCACGCTTCAGCAACGCCTCAGCCGTCTGCTTCCGAGAGCGCGCGGAAACTCGGGCGGAAGGAGCATCTTCCTCTGTAGGCAAGCGCCCCTGCGCCGTCGTCGCCATCCCGGAGGTGACCAACATCGGCCGCTCGGAGCCTTCGAGCGCCGAGCCGAGAGTCTCGATGGCGCGCTTGTCGATCTCGCAGTTCTCCTGCGAACTTCGAGAAGTCGTGGATAAAGGCGGTGTGAATCACCGCATCGGACATGGCCGCTCCGCTGCGCAGGCTTTCCAGGTCTTCGAGATCACCTCGATGCACCTGCGCGCCGGCGGCGATCAGCGACTTGGCGCCCGCATCGGAGCGAGCAAGACCGAGCACCTGATGGCCCGCGTCGATGAGTTCCCGAACGATCGCTGAACCGATAAAACCTGTTGCTCCTGTAACAAAAATCTTCATAAATCGCTCCTTTGCGTAAAGTTATCGGAATACGAAGTCAGTGTGCCGGACTGAGCCGCTGCCCGCACGTTTTCGGCGATCGCGTTGAGCTCGGCGATGAGCATTCGGCGGGAGTTCCAGCGCCGCGGCAGCGAGATTGTCTCGAAGATGGTTTACCGAAGAGGTGCCGGGGATCAGCAAAATGTTAGGAGAACGCTGAAGAAGCCAGGCAAGCGCGACTTGCATCGGACTCGCCTGCAGGGATGCCGCTACCCGATCGAGCACCGACGATTGCAACGGTGTGAACCCTCCCAACGGGAAAAACGGGACATAAGCGATGCCTTGCTGCGCGAGAGCGTCGATGAAGGCATCGTCACTGCGGTTTGCCACGTTGTAGAAGTTTTGGATACAAACGATCTCCGTGATTTTCTGAGCCTCCTGGAGTTGCCGGGGAGTGACGTTGCTGAGACCGATGTGACGAATCAGCCCCTGACGCTTCAACTCGGCAAGCACGCGTCAAGGGTGCCTCGATGGATCCTTCCGCTGGTTCCATCATTCCGCCAACTCGAAGGTTGACGACGTCGAGCGCGTCGACACCGAGATTCCGAAGATTGTCATGAACGCCGTCGATCAGCTCCTCACGCGAAAGGGCTGGAATCCACGATTTGTCTGCACCGCGCCGGGCGCCCACTTTGGTAACGATGACCAGGCCGGCCGGATAGGGATGAAGGGCCTTCTTGATAATTTGATTCGTAACATGCGGGCCGTAATAGTCGCTGGTGTCGATATGGTTCACGCCCGATGCGATCGCCTCTCGCAGAACCGCAATTGCAGCGTCAACGTCCCGCGGCGGTCCCCAGATTTCGGGGCCGGCCAGTTGCATGGCGCCGTAGCCCATTCGGTACAAGCTGCTTGAGGTACCAGAAAGATTGAATGTGCCACCCAGTTTCGTCCGTTTCGTCATTTTGTTTCTCCCTTCTCTTGATCCGCTTTTTGGATTTTTCTTGCGCGCAACATTCGAACGACTAAAAAGACTCTCCAACCATTTCTTCGCTTTTCTTCCAAAGGGCCTCCGCCATTTGGGGATCGAGCGCATATCCGCGCACTCCTTCGCTTACGCCGCTGATCGTCACTCCGTCGGGCACGATTTTCCCCACATGGCAGTTTTCGCAATAGCGGCCGCCGATCTCCCCAGCCGGCGCGACGACGCCGGCCCATACGGACGTTGCCGCTCCCTGCGGGATCGTCTTCCACTGGAAAGGCCCCTTTCCCTCCGCGACGAGCTGTTCGTTCATCTGTTTGATCATGTTTTCGAGGCGGCTGGCGTCCATGTGCCGGCCGAGTTCGGTCTGAATGACTCCTGGATGCACAGCCGCGGCGCGCACTCCACGTTCGCGGTGCCTTTGGTCGAAAGCGACGGCGAAGAGAATGTTTGCCGTTTTCGACCGGCCATACGCGACGAAGGGATCGTAGGCTGTTCTCTCAAAGTTCGGATCGTCGAGGTCAACGTTCGAGAAGCGGTGACCTGCCGAAGACAGGTTGATCAGTCGCCCTCCCCTGCGGATGAGAGGCGCAATCCGGTTCACCAGGACAAAGTGGCCCAGGTGATTGGTGCCGAACTGCATCTCGAAATGGTCGGTCGTAAAGCTGAACGGCGTGGCCATCACGCCCGCGTTGGCGATGATCACATCGAACGGCTCGCCCTTTCGGAGCAGTTGATCGGCGCAGTTTCGCACGCTCGCGAGACTGGCGAGATCGAGTTCGACGAGCTCGAAGCTTCCACCGTTCGCCGCCGCGTCCTTTCGTACTTGAGCTGTCGCCGCTTCGGCCTTGGCCAAGTCGCGCGCGCTGCCAATTACGTTCGCGCCGTGAGCGGCGAGTGACCGAGCCGTCTCCACGCCGAGCCCAGCCGAAACGCCTGTCACCAGGATTCGCTTACCGCGTAGGTCGATACCGGACAAAACATCTTCTGTGGTTGATGTAGCTCCAAATGCCTTTGATGTAGCTCCCAATGCCTCCGCCATGTTTTTCTCCTCTCGCCGGTCCGCTTAGGAGGTGCCTATTGACAAGCGGTCCCGGCTCGCATAAAACGGAGAGTGTCTCCGCACTGGATAAGATAATCGGAGATGGTCTCCGGTTGCAAGTTTTTTTGACTTTTTATATGCCTACGAAACGGTCACAACCTCCCAAGCGAAAGCCGCGCGCTGACGCGCAGCGCAATCGCGAGCGCATTCTGGAAGTTGCGAAGGAGGCGTTCACGCGTTTCGGCGCAAACGCCAGCTTGGACGACATCGCCAAAGAATCAGGCGTTGGACCAGGAACTTTGTATCGCCACTTTCCGACGCGCGAGGAACTTCTACAGGCGGTTTATCGGTCTGAGTTGGAAAAGCTGGCCGCAGCCGAGCAGAAGTTTGCTCAGACGATGCCGCCGCATCGAAGCATTGCGAGCCTGGCTGTTGTTGTTCGTTGATGGTATCGCAGACGAAACAGCTGATCGCCCCCGCAGTGAATACGCTGGTGGGCGATCCCAAGAAGGTGTTCGAAGCTTCCTACGCGCAGGTTCATGAAGCCATACGTGCCCTGGTGAAGCGCGCGATCCGGAGCGGCGACATACGCAACGACCTCGACCCACTGGATCTCCTTCGGGCTCTTGTCGGCGTCGCCAACGTCGCGTCCAGCCCGACTGGCAGCAAAGCGCCAAAAGACTGGTGGACATCCTGATCACCGGTTCACGCCCCGCGAAATAGGCCCGAGGTCTCAGTCCGGATGACGGGCATCCCGAAGCCTCGGGACGGACGAGAATCCGCCGGCATGGGAGTGATCCTCGATTCGAGCATTCAACCCAGGATTCCCTGTGCGGTTTTCGGGAGGCGCGCCACTTGGTCCGGCGTCAGCTTGAAATTGTCGGCGAGCATGGACGGCGGGTTCGCGGCCAGCCATCCTGAAATGGAAATTTCTTCGTAAACGGGGCTGTTGAACACGATCAGAATCCGCGTGGTCTCGTCTCCCACTTGCTCGACGAAATGCCCGAATCCCTGCTGGATGAACGCAATTTGCCCGGGCTTGAATTCTTCGGTGGCGACCCGGCCGTGCGCTCCGAAAATCGTGACGCGCGATTTTCCCGAAAGATAGAATTGCCACTCATCGGCGTTGGGATGCCAATGCAATTCCCGCAGAGCGCCCGGTTTCAGTTCCTGAACCACCCCGGTGACGGTCTTCTGGATGGGGAACTCGAGCGACGATACGATTCGTTGCTCGCCGCCAGGGAAAACGATCGGCTTCGTCGCGCCGAGTCGGAACTTGTGCGGAAACTGATTCTCCTGTGGATCGCCGTTTCGAAACGCCTCGGGCATTGGCGGCGGCACTTTTCCCGGCGTGATGTACAACTCTTGTTTCGGCAAATTCGCAACGACTGACTCGGGAAGTCCCAGGTTGCGCGCCGCCACTGCCGTCGGAGTGTGTCCCACCCAGTCTGTGATGCTGAACGTCCCGAACTCCGAGAAGTAACCGCTGTCGAAGACCAGCACAAAATGCGCGTCGCCCGGCCCGAGGCACTGCAGCGCGTGACCGTGTCCCTTGGGGAAATACCAAACATCTCCGGGGCCGAAATCAGATGACTCCGCCTCGCCGTTCGGCGCGATCACGGTCGTGCGGACGTTGCCTTCAATCACGTAAGCCCATTCCGCTGCCACCGCGTGCCAATGCAGCTCGCGCAGGCCGCCGGGCTTCAGGCGCATCGACACTCCTGCCATGCTCTTCGACACAGGAAACTCGCTGACGTTGGCTTCCTTCGCCGAGCCTGCTTCACCTACCCAGCCTTCGGAAGCCTCGATGTCATACTTGAAGTTTTCAAGCGGCTCATGCTTACCCGGCGCTCGTTGAGCGGCAGCAGCGGTCGCCTCTGCGGCGCCCCACGCGGTGAGTCCCGCGGCGGCCAGCGAGGCGGCGCCAAACAGTTCACGACGCGTGATCGAGTCTGAGTCCCCGCCGATTTTCGAGCTCATATTCCCACCTCCAAGTCATTCCGCAGGTCGGATGAAGTCCGTACTAACGTAAATGAAGTGAGTGTTTCCTTTCCGGTCGTTGAATTCTAACTCTGCTCTCCCATCTTCGTCGTATTCGTTTAGGCGAATGGGATTACCAACAATGTTCAAGATCGCTTGTTGGTCCTCTCTCGGCAAATCGTCAAGGAACCGCGGCGGCAGTTTTGTGAGCACGACCAATTGACCTGGCTCTAGCTGCTTATCTTTTGCATTGTGCTTCCTGCTTGATGTCAGTGCCTTCCCTCTCGCAGCTTGTCCCTTCAATAGGAACGTCTTGGGGAACTTGCCCTTACCGCAAATCTTGAACGAACCGAAATCCTTGTACCATTCCCCTTCGGGTGCATCCGGCTCCGACTCACGCCATAGCTTGAGCTGATAGAGGTCCTCCGCAGTTATTTTGCGCTCCTCGAGGCGGTCAAAGAGATGCCGCCTCAGAGCTGGCGGAAGGTTCGTCCACTGAATCTTCGGCATTATGCACCGAAGGTCATGCGCGCAAGTTCTTTCTTGATGCGTTGGCGTTCGGAGGGATCGGTGGATTCGGAAAGGCGATTCGTGAGAGCGAAGAACCGCTCCTTCTCGGACTCCTTCGATTGAAGGCCGGCCTCGATCAAGTCGACGAGTACTCGATTGGCGCTGGTCTTGTGAGTTTTAGCGATTGCATGCACATGTTTGGCGATGCGGCGGGGGAGCGATACGCTTTGACGCACGGACTTCTCTGATTTGGCCATGCGCGTCATTCTACACCATTATGCACCATAGTGCACCATACCGGCGAGCAGCGCCCCTAGCCGCTGTAACGTTGCTCCTTGAAGGGGTCGCCGTAGATGTTGTAGCCGTTTTGCTCCCAGAAGCCGGGGGCGTCTTGCGGCATGAATTCGATGCCGCGGACCCATTTCACGCTTTTCCATGCGTAGAGATGCGGGACGACGAGGCGCACGGGATAGCCGTGCTCGGCGGGAAGCGGTTCGCCATTGTGTTTGAGCGCGAAAAGAGTGGTAGGCCGCAGCAAATCCGCGAGCGGGACGTTGGCAGTGTAGTCATTTTCGGCGTGGACCATCACGTATTTCGCCTCGGGCTTCACCTGCGCGAGCTTCATCACTTCCGTGAACGGCACGCCTTCCCAGCGAACGTCGAAGCGGCTCCAGCGCGTGACGCAGTGCATGTCCGCAGTGACCGCTTTCATCGGCAGGCGCGTGAATTCGTCCCATGTGAGCCGCACGGGCCGCTCGACGAGTCCGGTGATGCGAAAATCCCACGCTTTCGGATCGAAGCGCGGGACCGGACCTTCGTGCAGCACGGGCCATTTCAGCGTTGCCGATTGGCCGGGAGGAAGGCGGCCCGCTTCACGCATGGCGCGTTCGAGTTGTTTGCGTTCGGTGGTTTCGCCGAAAATCATTTTCAGACCAGCGCTACGAAAACCCTATTCCACTTCGACTTGGATGCCGCCCACGACGCGGGCTGCGACATTGTAGATCACGGCACCGAGGCCGCCTCCAATCGCTCCGATCACCCCGAACAGAATCGGGAAAATGACAATGGAGGCGACGCCGAAAAAGGGCGCCAGAAATGGCGGCATGCCCGGCGAAGAGTCGCGGGCGGCAACGCCGACAAACGAGAAAATGGCGGCGACGAAAAGTCCCTCGAAAAGGCCGAGCGCCGCATAACAAATTGCCGCAATGCGCATTACCGACAGCGGATCGAACTTCTTGATTTTTTTCATATCGCTCTCCCTGGTGAGTGCGGTTCGGGCGGAGACTAGCACGATTTGGCGCGCCCTCCAACGGTCGGGGTGTTCACGTCCCGCAGCCCCACGGGGAAAAACTTCGTGCGCCGCTGCGTGCTATCATGGCGAGTTCCGGTCAAACGAGGTTCCCGTAAGGAGTTCCATTGGCAGCGCGCATCCTGAACGGCAACGCCATTCGCGATCAAATCTATGGCGAGCTTGCGGACGAAATCGCATCGCTTGCGGCGGCCGGAGTGCGTCCGGGGCTCGCGGCGGTGCTGGTGGGCGAGAATGCGGCGTCGAAACTGTACGTCAACAGCAAGATCGCCGCGTGCGGGAAACTGGGACTCGCGAGTTTTCTCGTCACTCCGCCCGCGTCGATCACGACCAGCGAATTGCTCGGCGTCATCGGCGAATTGAATCGCCGCGACGACGTCGACGGGATACTCGTGCAGATGCCGTTGCCGCCGCAAGTGGACGCGAAACGGATTCTCGAAGCCGTGGATCCCGCGAAGGATGTGGACGGCTTTCATCCGATCAACGTGGGGAGGCTTGTGGCAGGGCGGCCGACTCTGGTGGCGTGCACGCCCGCGGGCGTGATGGAAATTCTGCGCCGCAGCAATATTCCAATCGAGGGCGCGAACGCGGTGGTGATGGGCCGCAGCGATATCGTCGGGAAGCCGATGGCGTTGCTGTTGATTCACGCGAACGCCACCGTGACGGTGTGCCACTCGAAGACGCGCGACTTGAAGGAAACGGTTCGGCGCGCCGACATCGTGGTAGCGGCCATGGGTCGCGCGGCGATGGTCACGCCGGACTACATTCGTCCGGGCGCGACGGTGATCGACGTCGGGCAGAATGTGATCACGGACCGCGCCGAGGCCGAGCGCATCTTCGCGAATTTTCCCGAGAAGCTCGAGGCGTTCCGCGCGAAAGGCTCCGTGCTCGTCGGCGACGTTCATCCCGACGTGGTCAATACGGCGGGCGCGTTTACGCCCGTTCCGGGAGGCGTGGGCCCGCTCACCATCGCCATGCTCATGAGCAACACGGTGAAGGCCGCGCGCATGCGGCGCGGCACACGAGCGCCAGCGGCAAGCGCTTCGCGATCGTGATGAATCTGGAAATTCAAAATTTCAAAACGGGCAAAATTCAAAGGCTGAAACACAGAGGTCACGGAGAAAAGCCCGAGGGCACAGAGCCCCAGGGAACAGCGAAAGATACAAAAGCTCATGCTTAAGATCGGTCTCACTGGCGGAATCGGGACAGGGAAGACGACGGTGGCGTCGCTGCTGCGCGATCGCGATTGCACGGTGCTCGAGATGGACGCGATCGGCCACGAACTGCTCGAACCCGAGCAGGCTGCATACGACGAAGTGGTGGGCGAGTTCGGGTTGGGGATTCTCGGCGACGGCGCGGTGGTGGATCGAAACAAGCTCGGCACGATCATTTTTGCGGACCCTGCAAAACGCGCGCGGCTGAATGCGATTCTTCATCCGCGAATACTCGATGTGGTGCGGAAGTGGTTCACGGCGCTCGACCGGCCGGGCGGTCCTGAGCTTGCGTTCGTCGAAGCGGCGCTGATTATCGAATCGGGTTTCCAAAAGGAGCTCGACCGCATCGTAGTTTGCTGGTGCCGGCCCGAGCAGCAAATGGAACGCCTCGAGTTGCGCGGCTACTCGCGCGGAGAAGCGCAGGCTCGCATCGCCGCGCAAATGCCGATCGATCAAAAGCGCGCGAAGGCCGATGAAGTGATCGACTGCTCGAAGACCATCGAAGAAACCGAGCGGCAGGTGGACGCGCTGCTCGTAAAACTGAAACAGTTGGTCGCCACGGGCGGAAACATTTCCTGAGGCGGCCGCGTATTCCTTGCAAGGGAGTTTGTGCCGCTGCGGCGCCGCGGTTGCGTTCCGCAGAAGGGGTTCACCGCAATGGCTATGATGCCTGACGAAACGGGGCGCCGAGCGTTTCGGCTGCTCGCGATCGGCGCGATTATCGGCCTCGGCGCCTATTGGGCGGGCTCGCGCTACGGTCAGCATGAGCCTGCGTCGGTGAGCGCGGTTCCCGCTGCTGCTCCCGCTGCGGCAAGCGAGCCGACTCTCGATCCCACGGAGACGGAGAACGTCCGCATCTACAAGCAGGCGTCGCCATCGGTGGCGAACATCCTCACGAAAACGGTCGAGTACGATTTCTTCTACAATCCCGTTCCGGTGGAGGGCGCAGGCTCCGGATTCCTGATCGATGCGGACGGCCACGTGCTGACGAACAATCACGTGGTGCAGGGCGCGCAGACGGTGGAAGTAACGTTCGGCGATCACGTCACGTACAAAGCGAAGTTCATCGGCGCCGACACGCTGAACGATATCGCCTTGCTTCAGATCGACCTCAAGGGCCACAAGTTGACGCCGCTGCCTCTCGGCGACTCGCGGGGATTGCTCGTCGGGCAGCGTGTGCTTGCGATCGGCAACCCGTTCGGAGTGTTCCAGAGCACGCTCACGACGGGGGTGGTCAGCTCGCTGGGGCGAACGGTGCAAACCGGCGAGAGCACGTTCATCGACGAAGCGATTCAGACCGACGCCGCAATCAATCGCGGAAATTCAGGCGGGCCGCTGCTCAATTCGCACGGCGAAGTGATCGGCATCAATACCGCCATCTACGCGCCGACCGGCACGAGCGCGGGCATCGGGTTTGCGATTCCGATCAACACGGCGAAGCGCGTCGCGCAGGATTTGATTACGCAGGGCCGCGTGCGCCGCGCGACGATTGGCGCCGAGGGGCGCACGCTCTGGCCCGATCTCGCGGGTGCGCTGAATCTGCCGGTTCAGCAGGGAGTGTTGGTCGAGCGCGTCGTTCCCGGCGGGCCGGCGGCGCAAGCGGGAATTCGCGGCGGGAGTCGCTCCGTGCTGGCGGGCCTGCGCGACCTGAGAATTGGCGGCGACGTGATCACCGCAATCAATGGGGAACCGGTGA
Source organism: uncultured Acidobacteriota bacterium (assembly GCA_963788345.1). GTDB lineage: Bacteria > Acidobacteriota > Terriglobia > Acidiferrales > UBA7541 > Palsa-295. The sequence goes on from CAWBGW010000084.1 coordinate 9,938, forward strand.
ACAGCCAGTCCGATTTGAACTTGCTGCTGAATCGCGCGCGCCCCGGCGACACGATTTCGCTCACGATCATTCGCGACGGCAAGAAGATGAATGTGCCGGTAAAACTCGGCGAGGGCTAGGGTTTACCAGTGAACTGCTGCACGCGAGTGCTTACGGGCGCGCTCATCCTCGCTCTCAGCCCAGTCTCTTCCACCTGTCAATCTCGGGCGCAAACAACGAGTACCGGGTCAAATCCCGCCAAGCACACAATTGCGTTTGAAGAGGTCCTATCTTGGCTTCCAGCCGACACCGAGACAATCACCGTAGCCAACGGTCCGTTTTCTCTGCCGGACCTGCGGCAAGCAAACGATGAATCGAGGGATCATGAGCTCTCGAGCTAAGGAGCTCGGTGGATGTTTGAGGGTTTGCCGATCGGCCTCTTCGGGCACGAAGATCGGTTTCCTCCAGAAGTCTGCGAGGCAAGGACGCGCTACGGCGATTGAAGGAGCTGCGCCATTTTCGGAACCTTCAGGGCTTGGAGGGGAGTTGTTTGAGGATGCCAGATCATCTTGTTTGACGGCCGCTCTCCCGTTCAGGCGATTCCTTCATGAAGGACGTGGTCACCGTCGCGACGAGATTCGAGAAGATCGAGGGCGAAACGACCGCAGTGTTCAGGAGAAGTTGGAGGACGACGTTGGACTCTCCTCGTGACGTTTCCAAAGCGAAGCATCGTCATTGCGCCACCAACGAAGGCTACTTGCAGGACGTCCTCAGAAGGATGGCCGGTACAAAGACACCGCGCCCTGCCGACAAGTCTGCCGGAATGGAAGTATGTTGACGTTGAAGCTCGATTTTGGGCCCTGCGCCATTTCGACAAGAGTCAATCCCGAGATGATTCCACTTCACCTTTTCCGGAGCAAAGCTCTGCCGCAATGATCACGGACCCACAGGCCATTGGCGAGGTCCTCCGATTCGATCCTAGCGAATCACGACAGGCTCGGGTGATTTACCTTTCGTCTGATGTGGCAATTCGGGCTGAGCTCCAGAGCAGCGCCTTTATGGACTCAACAGAAGCGGCGGCAGAAGATTTGAGCATTCAGGCGAGGGACCTTGCCCCCGGCGTCGTTGAGATTTCGTACAACCTCGAACGCTCCGAACCGACCGCCCTCTTCATTTTCCTTGTGTCTGCAGCCTTTGGGCACGCGATCTACCTCTAATATCGGGAATCAGAACAAGTACAGATCATTCTGCAGTGTGGGAGTGGCCGACTCTCGTTTCGAAGTGTTATTTTTGGGGGGGGCCGACCTTCAGGTCCGACATCACGCACGGCCTCAGCCCGCGTACCTTCGCGACGTTTCTCGCGCCGCCCTTCTCGCGCAAGCTAGAATGCTCGCCTCAGTCGCGCCTGAATTCTCCGGCCGGGACGAGTCTTCGGATTCTTGTTCCCACCAAGTCCTGTGAATACTATTTCCGTACTATTACGAATTGTTTTACTCGGCGCATTCATGCTACCGTTTGTTGTTTTTCGGTCTCGACGACAGACCGACAGGGAGGCGAGGGATGAAATCAATCGCTACACTTCCGAAACAGAAGGCGCCGCAAGTCCTCGCGCTCTCAACCACTTCCCAGAAATCAATCGCTACAAAATCACACTCTTTCAAATTCTGCCGCCACTTACCACGCGGCGTTGCACCAACCAAACTCTCTCCGATTCAATTCTTAATCGGTACAGCCGAATAATAGAAACGCAGCTAACTCCAGTCCTGTCAGCACGGAATCCATTTCTAATCGGAACTATCTGCCTATCCGTCGAGGATAGGCATCCCGAACCAGGGCGTCGTGAAGGTGAGGGATCTTTCAGGGTGAAATCCAAAACGAGAGGCGGCTCTTTCGAGCGCAAAGGAGGGACGGGTTTCAGGGTTTGATGATTCAAACCCTGACAATAAAACGATGTCCATCACCCAATCACAATTCGATCAGGCTCGGCACAGCGTATTAATCTGTGGGCTTTTCGCGCCAGTCTTCGCGCAGCTTGTCTTGCTCTCTTTCGGTCAGCTTGAACCACGACTCCGCCAGGTCGCGCACGCGTTCGAGCGCGGCCTGCATCTCCGCTTGCTTCTGCTTCATGGTGTCGCTGTCGGCGTCGGTGGGGACGCGAATGGGCGGCGCGCAGAACATCACGGTCCGCGAAAACGGAAACGGCAACTGGAAGAGGTCCCACGATCGCTTGAAGGTGTAGCCGTGCTGCACGCCGATGTGGAAAACGGAAATCGGCGCTCCCGAGCGCCGCGCCAGAATCACGGGGCCGGGTTTCGCCACGTAGCGCGGACCGCGCGGGCCATCGATTGTGAACGCGACGTGGTGTCCTTCTTCGAGCTGCTTCGCCATCTCCGCCAGGCCCTCGACGCCGCCTCGGCTTGAGCTGCCCTGCGCCGTGCCGAAGCCCAGGCGCTCGATCACGCGGCGCGTCCATTGCCCGTCGAAATTCACCGTGTTCAACACCACGATGCCGCGCTTTCGCCAGATCCACACGGCGGGGAAAATGCAGCGGTGCCAGAACGCGCCGATCCCCACCGCGCCTCCTTCGCGGATTTGCAGTGCGTTGTGAACACCGATCACTTCGTATCGAAGGGTCGGCCCGAGCAGGCGTATCGCCCAATACACGAACCATGCGATCACCGGAATTTGCATCCGGCGCCAACGCGAAAGCTCTGGCATCATGATTCCGGACAAAGTTTTGGCTGTTGCCCCACTTGGCCCGCCGGTGGGCGGCGCAGCCGGCCCATCGGGGGAGGGTTTCGGCGTGTTGTCCTCTGCAGTGCTGTCCACTGGGGTATAGTATAGGAATCCCCATGAGCCTCGGCCCCGAATTCGGGCGCCATGCTGGCGCAAGAGACCTGTATTCGCTACTACGCGTGTGGTTGCGCCAAGCCACCCCGGTGGCCGCGGGGCTGGGTGTCTGTTCGCTGATCGTTTGTTCGTTGACCTTTGGTGCCTCGGTCGCGCGAGCCGACACGCCGCAGAAGATCGTCGGTCACATTCAGGGTAGCGACACCTCGGTTGAGACCGTCGCAGCTGGCTCGGACACAATCTCGAGCGCCGAATCCGGCGCAGACGTGGCAAATGGCAGCCTGGTGACGGTGCATTCCGGGCAGGCGCACCTGACGCTGATATCGGGCGGCGAAGTGGACATCTGCGGCCCCGCCAAGCTGACGCTGTTGCAGGCAGGCAGCGGGATCACCCTTGCGCTCAATTTTGGGCGCGTGCGCGTTCAGCTTCCGTCGTCGGCGGACCTCCGCATCTTCACGCCCACGATCATCGCGACGCCGCTCGACATCCACGGCGCGGAGCGAGATGTCACTGCCGGCCTCGATCTCGACGACTCACTTTGCGTAACGGCGGCGAGCGGCGCGCTGCTGCTCGAGAATCAGTTTACCGGTGAAAAACTCGTGGTGCCGCAGGCAGGTGAGTTCTCGCTCGCTCAGGGGAAGCTTGTCCCGGTGGCGGGCGCGGCAGGTAGCTGCCAATGCTTGACTATGCAGACGCAGGTGATTACGCCGGCGCCGGAGCCGTCGCTCGGACTGACCGCTCCGGCTCACGTGGAGCCGCCGCCGGCCTCCGTCGCGACGGATGCCGCCAAGGCCGATCCGCCTGCGCCCAAATCGAGCGTGGAGTACAGCGTCCTGGCGTATGCGAACGAGGTGCGCCCGATCCCGCCGCCCGCGAAGTCTGCTCCTCCCGCGCCGCCCGTGGAGTCGATTCCCGAATACAAAATCGTGATGCCGCCGCTGCGCTTTTCGGCGTCTTCGCCCAATCCGCCGCCCGACCCGACTCCCGACATGATTCTGCTGATCCGCACGGTGCACGTGGAGCCCCAATGGGAGTTTTCCGGCCATGTGGACTTGCCGAAATCCGCGGAACCGACGCGGCCCACGGCGAGCGCGTCCAACTCGCAGCCGCAGGCTGCCCCGGCACCGCCGCAAAAGAAGCAGGGCTTCTGGGCAAAGGTTAAGAGAATCTTCGGCGGCAGCAGCTCGTAGGTTCCTCGGAAATATGACTCGTTCATTTTTGCTCCTTGGCTGAGCGGCGGGAGGCATCATGGCGACACTGATCCGGGATTTACGCTACGGCGCGCGCATGCTGCGGAGGAATCCGGGGTTCACCGCCGTTGCAGTGGTCACACTGGCGCTCGGCATCGGCGCAAACACGGCAATTTTTAGCGTAGTGAACTCTGTCCTGCTTCGTTCGCTGCCTTTCCCGCAAACTTCGGAACTTGTAGATATTTCTGCGCGCAGCAACTTGTACGACTTCACCAATCTCGGCTTGTCATTGCCGGACATTGCCGATGTCCGAGCCAGTGCGCCCGCTTTCGCTTCTCTCGCAACCTACCAATACTCCTCGATGGACCTATCCGGAGAAGGCAGGCCCGAACATGTCGAGAGCGCCGAAGTTTCAGAGGAGTTCTTCCCAGTCCTGGGTATTCGATCGCTGTACGGCAGGACATTCGCTTCTTCCGATATGCAACCTGGCGGCAACGGAGTCGTCCTTGGCTATTCCCTGTGGCGCGAAAAGTTCGGCGGCGATCCAGCGGTGATTGGAAAGAGCGTCACACTGGATGGCCAGACCCACATCGTCATCGGCGTGCTGCCTGCTCAACCATCGCTTGGCTTTATTACCGATTCCCAAATTTGGACGCCATTCGTTCCTCATAAGGACGACCTCGCGGCTCGGGAGAATCATGACTTCGCGGTGGTCGCGCGACTCAAACCAGGCGTCCGGCTCGAACAGGCGCAAAAGGAACTCGACACAATCTCGGCTCGCCTGGCCGCTTCTTATCCGGACGCCGACAAGGGCTGGACCATTCACGCGTCCTCGCTGAAGTTTTTTCTTCTCGGTGACGCCCGGACTCCCCTGACCATTCTTTTCTGCGCCGCGGGCTTTGTCCTGCTCATTGCCTGTGCCAACGTCAGCAACCTTTTTCTATCTCGTGGTTGGGCGCGCCGCCGCGAATTCGCGATCTGCACGGCGATGGGCGCCACGCGAGGCGCTCTCTTGCGCCAGCTCACCGTGGAATCCGTTCTTGTGGCTCTCCTTGGAGGCATTTGTGCCTTCTTGTTTACAGTGTTCACCCTCAAGGGGCTGCGCACTGTGCTCCCGCCAGACATCCCGCGCATCCAGGACCTGCGCATCGAAAGCACGGTAGCCTGGTTCACCCTGGGAGCTTCGCTTCTCGCTGCCTTGGTAGCAGGCCTTGCTCCCGCCCTGCTGAGCTCGCGTCAAAACCTGAGCGTGGCCGTGAAAGAAAGTGGTGGCTTGAACGGCGGCAGCGCGGGTCACAACTTCCTGCGCCAGTGGATGGTCATAGGCGAGGTAGCTGTTGCGGTCGTTTTGCTCATCGGTGCCACGCTCGCCGTGCGAAGTTTCGACCGGCTCCTTCGGGTCAACCTCGGCTTTCGTCCCGACCATCTTGTGACCATGCGAATCGACTTTGCCAAATTTCGTTTTGCAAACGCCGCGCAAGCGATCGCTTTCGTTCAGCAGATCCTGGACGAATCGCGCGCAATCCCGGGAGTGACGGCCGCGTCCGCCGGCCTGGTGTTCCCCTTGAGCGACGAAGTGGCGGAGTCGGCTTTTCAGACCGAGCAGTCTGCGAGTGATCAAGGACCGGGCCAGGAGAGCGCCTTGGCGAACGTGGTTGCCCCGGAATTCTTCCGGACGTTTGGCATTCCGCTCCTCGCGGGCCGCGACTTCACGAGCTCCGACGCAAAAGACAATTTGCCCGTCTATATCGTGAATGAGGCGCTTGCGCGAAAGTACTTTGGTACAGTCGACGTGATTGGCAAACGATTCTCCACGCGTCGGGAGTCGGGTTACCCGGTATGGGGCGAGATCGTTGGAGTCGCTGGCAACGTCCACCAGGCCAGCCCGGGTGAGGAGCCCAAGCCGGAAATCTACGCTCCGTTCTATCAGGCGCGCCGGGCCACCGGCGTCTATTTGGCCGTTCGCACGAAACCGGACCCCCTCAAGGTGGTCTCGTCGATTCAGGAGCGCATCTGGTCCGTGGACAAAAATCAACCCATCACGGCCATCCAGACGATCGACGCGCGACTTGCGAGCGTCAACGCCAACCCCAGGTCACAAAGTGTCTTGCTCGGAATTTTCGGCAGCCTCGGCTTTTTACTGGCGCTCGTAGGCGTTTACGGTGTGATGTCCTATCTGGTATCGCTGCGGACGCGAGAGATCGGCATTCGCATGGCCCTTGGCGCCGATCGCGGACAAGTACTCCGGCTAGTGATTGTTCACGGACTGAAACTTACGCTCACAGGCGTTTTCATCGGTGTTGCCACCGGGCTAGTGGTGACGCGATTCATGCGCAGCTTTCTCTTTGGCATCAGCGCCACCGACCCACTGACGTTTGCGAGCATTGCCGTGTTGCTGACGCTGGTGGCGCTTGCTGCGTGTTTCATCCCTGCGCGGCGAGCGATGAGCGTCGATCCCATGGTTGCGCTAAGGCACGAATAGGCGCCCGCCTCTTGCGTGTTAACGGTCGGGGCCTCAATCTCGTCCTCCCATAAGGGCTTCGCCAATGTCAAAATCGGCGCACGCACATCCTTCTCTCCGTCACAACGGAACTCTCGCGACGCTTTTGTGCGGGGCACTTCTCTTAGCGGCCGGCGCCACGTTCTCGCAGGAGAAGGCAGACCTCGACGCCGCCGCGCGCATTCGCGACGCCGCTTTGAACCACTCCCAAATCATGGACCTCGTCGGATACCTCACCGATGTCACCGGGCCGCGTTTGACCGGCTCGCCCAACCTCAAGAGGGCCGAAGAATACGCCCGCGACAAACTTCGCGAGTGGGGACTCGCCAACGCGCATCTGGAAGCCTGGGGACCTTTTGGCCGCGGCTGGTCGCTCGAAGGTTTCACCGCCAACATGCTCGCGCCTGGCTTTAGCCCGCTCATCGCTTATCCGAAGGCCTGGAGCCCCGGCACGAACGGCACAATCCGCGGTGAAGCGGTTTTTCTCGACGTGAAGACCACGGCTGACCTCGACAAGTACAAGGGCAAGCTGAAAGGCAAAATCGTCCTCTTCTCCCCAGCCCGGCATGTGGATCCGCTTTTCGATCCGCCCGCGCACCGGCAAACCGACGAAGAGTTGCTAAGTCTCGCCAACGCCGAACCACCCAGCGAGCCTCGACCGTTTCAATTCACCCCAGAGCAGCGCGCGACCGCGGAGCTGAACTACCGCAAATGGCAACTGATCCAAAATGAAGGTGCCGCCGTTGTATTGCAGCCCGGGTTTCGCGATGGAGGAACCGTTTACGTCACGGATGCAACCGTTCCTTATCCGCCCGACGTGCCGTTCGATAAACGCGTGCAAGCCTGGGACGTCAGCAGGCCGGTTGTGACGCCACAGGCCGTTGTCGCGGCCGAGCAGTACAACCGAATGGTTCGTCTTGCGGCGCGCGGGATCCCGGTGGAACTCGAAGTTAACATCGCCGCGCGTTTCTACGACGACGATCCCATGAGCTACAACGTGATCGCGGAAATCCCTGGCACGGACCTGAAAGATGAAGTCGTTATGATCGGCGGCTGCATCGATTCGTGGCACGCGGGAACCGGCGCCACGGACAACGCCGGAGGCGCCGCAACGGCCCTTGAAGTTATCCGCATTCTGCAATCGCTTGGCATGAAGCCCCGTCGCACGATCCGTATTGGACTGTGGAGCGCGGAGGAGCAAGGCGCTCGCGGTTCGCACGCTTATGTAGCCGCTCACTTGGGCCGGAGAATCGACCCGCCGGACGGCCAGCCGGGCCGAGCGCAGTTCGAATTCAAGCCCGAATACGAAAAGTTCGATGCCTACTTCAATTTCGACTACGGCACCGGCCGCATCCGTGGAATTTTCCTGCAGGGCAACGAGACCGCCAGGCCGATTTTTCGCGCTTTGCTCTCACCATTCAAAGACCTCGGCGCCTCTACGGTTTCTATCGCCGGCGTCGGCTCGACGGACCACATGTCATTCGATGAAATCGGCCTGCCGGGTTTCCAGTGGATCCGGGACTATATGGAGGGCAACAACACCCGCGCTCCGCACACCAACATGGATACATACGACCACGTCCTGGAAGACGACCTGAAACAGTCCGCTGCCGTAGCGGCGTCCGCCGTCTACGGTCTCGCCATGCGTGACGAAAGAATTCCTCGCAAGCCGCTTCAGTCGCATTGACCCACGTCGCATTGACTTAGTCCTGCGGCTAAATTTCTCGCGAAATAACGATTGATTAGCGCGATTATGTAGGGCCGATGCAGCCGAGCCATCCGAATGCAAGCCCGCCTGGTTCGATCGGAGTTCCCCCTGAGCCACCGTCGCTGGCCGCTTCCAGCAAACGCCTGCTCCCGTGGCTGGTCGCTGTGGCGTTTTTCATGGAGTCGCTCGACACGACGATTCTAAATACCGCGGTGCCGACAATCGCCGCGGCCCTCCACGTTGCTCCGCTGAGCATGAAGTCGGTGCTGGCAAGCTACACGCTGAGCCTTGCTGTGTTCATTCCAATCAGCGGTTGGATGGCAGACCGGTTCGGAACGCGCCGGGTGTTCGCCTCCGCGATCGGGATCTTCACGCTGGGCTCATTTCTGTGCGGCATAACGACCAACATCCACGTGCTCGTGGCGTGCCGTCTGCTGCAGGGCTTGGGCGGATCGATGATGGTGCCCGTCGGGCGGCTGACCATTGTGCGGACGTTCGCCAAGTCAGAACTGGTTCGTGCCATGAGCTTCGTCTCCATCCCTGCGTTGATTGGCCCGATGCTGGGACCGATCGCAGGCGGCCTGATCGTCGGATACTTTCACTGGAGGGCGATTTTCTTCGTGAATATTCCGATTGGCCTTGCCGGTTTGTATATGGTCCACCGGCATCTGCCGGACTACCGCGAGCACACCGATCCCCTCGACGTGACAGGGCTGATTCTGTTCGGGTCGGGCGTCGGGCTGCTTTCGTACGTGTTGGAGGTGTTCGGCGAACATACGCTGAGCGCGCCGGAAATCCTGGGGCTTCTGGCGCTTTCCATCATGCTGCTGGCGGGCTATGGATTTCATTCGTCGAGGATCGCGCACCCACTGCTGCGCCTGGCGCTATTTCGGATTCGCACGTTCCGCGTGGCCGTGATCGGCAGCTACGTGACGCGCCTCGGCATCGGCGGCATTCCTTTTCTCTTTCCGCTGCTGTATCAGGTTGGCCTGGGGTACACGCCGATTCAATCCGGCCTGCTGACGATGCCGCAGGCGATTGCCGCCATGAGCTTGAAGGTGGCGATGCCGGGAATTTTGGCGCGCTTCGGCTATCGCGCCGTGCTGGTGTCGAATACTCTGCTCATGGGCCTGCAGATTTTTCTTTTCGCCACCATCGGAAAAGGCACGCCAGTGTGGCTGATCGTGGGTGAATTGTTTTTCTACGGATTCTTCACGTCGCTGCAGTATACGAGCATGAACACGCTGGCCTATGCGGACATCAGTGAGGAACAGGCGAGCAGTGCGAGTTCGATCGCGGCCACCGCGCAGCAGATGGCCATCAGTTTTGGCGTGGCTACGGCATCGCTGGTGACTGCCTTCTTCATCCCCGACCGCCATACCTCCAATGCCGCGGAATTCATTCACAGCGTCCACCAGGCGTTTTTTGTGCTGGGCGGAATGACCATCCTTTCCACGATTGTTTTCCGCGGATTGAAAAAAGGCGACGGCGACGCCGTGAGCCAGCGAACAGAGCTACACGCCGGGTAAAGCCGGGCGGGTCCCGCCATGGCGGACAAGCTGAGACCCGCCCCTACGGATCGTTTGCTCCAATTTTTGATTGCAAATCCGACCGATGTTATCGTACGTCTGCTTCGACGACTCCGAGAATAGGACGCTACCGAACACGATCTCATGCCCCAGCGCAAGGACCTGAATCGCTCATGAACATACTTGACCTCCTGGTTGGTAAGCCCATCAAGACCAGTGACGAACGCGGCGAGCAGATCGGTGCCGCGCAGGGCATCCCGATCTTTGGCCTCGACGCGCTTAGTTCTGCTGCGTATGGCCCGGAAGCCGCACTTAGCCTGTTGATTCCACTTGGCCTTCTCGGCGTTCGCTATCTGATTCCGATCAGCGCCGCAATCATCACGTTGCTCGTGATCGTGTACTTCTCCTATCGCCAGACGATCGCGGCCTATCCTTCGGGCGGCGGTTCCTATACCGTAGCGCGCTTCAATCTTGGCGCAAACGCAAGCCTCCTTGCGGCGGCTGCACTTCTGGCCGACTACATCCTCACGGCTGCCGTGGGCATTTCCGCGGGAGTGGGCGCGCTGATTTCGGCCATTCCGTCGTTGCTGCCGCACACGGTGGCCCTCTGCGTGGGCATTCTGATTGTCATCACGATCCTCAATCTTCGCGGCGTGCGCGATTCCGGCATTGCGTTCGCGCTCCCCACGTTTTTGTTCGTCGGCACGCTTCTCATTACCGTCGGTGCAGGCGTTGTTCGTGCGTTCCTCAGCGGCGGGCATCCGACGCCGGTAACTCCGCTTCCGCCTCCGCCGCCCATGCTCCAGGCCGTCAGCTACTGGCTGCTACTGAAAGCTTTCGCCAGCGGCTGCACGGCGTTGACCGGCGTCGAAGCCGTCAGCAATGGCGTGAAGGCCTTCCGCGAGCCGGCTGTGAAAAACGCTCAGAAGACTCTCACGGTGATTATTGCTCTCCTCGCGGTGCTGCTGGCGGGAATCTCTTACCTCGTGAACGCTTACGGCATCGCTGCAACCGATCCGGGCCTGCCCGGCTATCAGAGCCTTCTTTCGATGCTCATCGCTGCCGTTTTCGGCAAGGGCTTTTTCTACTACCTGACCATCGCGTCAATTCTTGCCATTCTGTCGCTCTCCGCCAACACCGCTTTCGCCGATTTTCCGCGACTTTGCCGCGCCATCGCGCAAAACAACTATTTGCCGCACGTCTTCGGGTACCGCGGACGGCGGCTCGTCTACACCTACGGCATCGTCGTCCTGGCGTTACTTGCAGGCGGCCTTCTCATTCTTTTCGGCGGCGTCACCGATCGGTTGATCCCGCTATTCGCCGTGGGCGCTTTTCTGGCGTTCACGCTTTCGCAAGCCGGCATGGTGGTGCACTGGTATAAGCATCGCGGCCCACATTGGGTGAAGAGCGCACTGGTCAACGGGCTGGGCGCGTTCGTCACCGGCATCACGGTCATCGTCGTGCTGGTGGCCAAATTCGCTCAGGGCGCCTGGATCACGCTGTTGTTCATTCCGTTGACGATTTTTTTCTTCACGGTTGTCCGCCGCCACTACCATTCCGTGAAGGTCCTCACGACGAGCAGGGTTGCCATCGACACGGCAAGTCTCAGCCAGCCTCCAATTGCCGTCATCGCCATCGACCGCTGGAGCAACATCACGCGCCTGGGCATTGAATTTGCCGCCCGGCTTTCACCGGAAGTGATTGCCCTGCACGTGGATCCCACGGAGCATTCCGAATTGCTTCAGGAGGACTGGAAGCGCTACGTTGAGCAACCCTTCCGAGCGGCGGGGAAGGAACCGCCCAAGCTCCATTTCCTGCCTTCGCCTTATCGCTTCGTCATCATTCCCATCGTGCAGTTCGTTCTCGACCTCTCGAAAAAGCATCCCGATCGCAGCATCATCGTGGTGATCCCCGAGCTTGTGGAGGACAAATGGTACGAATACTTCCTCCACAATCAGCGGGGCCGGCTTCTGGAATGGGTGCTGCTCGCTCGCGGCAATGAACGGATATTTACGGTGAGCGCGCCGTGGTACATCGGGGAGCGAACCTGATAGCAACCACAACGGCGGGCTCCAAATCGACACCTCACTTCTAAGCGTCGCGCCGCATGACGGTCCGATTTCGCGCTTCCCCTCTTCGAGGTTCTCTGTGTGGCCGAGTCTGATTTCTTGCACCTGCACCGGCAGGCAAGAAGTGTCCCAAATTGTACAGACGCTGTTTCTGTCTTGCGGTATCTAGGATGCCTCCCTGCACCCCAGTCTGCTCAGGAGGATTTGGACATGAAAGTCTTTGGAACAGTTCTAGTAGTGCTAGCAGTCGCTATGTTCGCCATGCTGGCCCCCCTTGCGTCCGCCGACACGCTCAATACAGCGGATAGTTTTGCGGTCCTCGGAGGCGCGGCGGTGACGAATACCGGCACGACCACAATCAACGGGAATGTGGGTGTCTCACCAGGTTCTTCTCTCACTGGTGGAGGACTATGCCCCGCGGCAGGCTGCTTCGACCAAACCGGCGGGACGATCGCAAGCGCTTCGGTCGCGGGTCAGGCTCAGACCGATGCCACCAACGCCTACAATACTCTGGCCCTCCTGCCGTCCCCCCTTTCTAATCATTTGACCGGTACGGATCTGGGCGGACTCACGCTCACGCCCGGCGTCTATTCTTTTACCAGCAGCGCCCAGTTGACAGGAACACTCACTCTCAACGCCGAGGGCAATCCAAATGCGGTTTGGATCTTTGAGATAGGGAGCACCCTCACCACTGCATCCGGGTCGTCTGTTGTAATAGAAAACGAGACTTCGAGTGGAGATAATGGCTTATTTTGGCTCGTCGGTAGCGAGGCGACTCTCGGTACAACCACCTCCTTCTTAGGAAATATCCTCGCGTCTGCGTCCATCACCTTCGATACCGGTGCAACGGACGACTGCGGTAGAGCCCTCGCGGAAACGGGTGCGGTAACGTTGGATACCAACACCATTTCCATCGGGTGTGCAAACGTTCAAGGAGAAGGCGGCAGCAACGGCTTGGCCGGGGGTGCGACTACGAGCACAGGCGGCGGTGGAGGCACTCCCGCTCCGGAGCCCGGCACATTAGGACTTGGGCTTGTCGGCCTCTCTGGGCTCTGTTTCTTCAGCTGGCGCAGACATAGACTGACCGCAAGATCAGTGGACTTCTGTTAGAGGTTGCCATCGCAAGACTCGCGGTGAGTTCGCCGGTTAGCCGGCATTGTCGTCTAAAGCCACGCCCCCAAGCGCGTGGCTTTTCTGAGTCCTTGTAAAATCCTGTTTGATCTGTGGGATTTTCACTTTCTGAGGTCCGCGAGCCAAGCGTCCAATACTGATACGCTGCTAGGCTCGACGGAAGTAAAGGCGATCCCCATCCCCGAGTTTGGCCGCGAGTAGGCTACTTTGCCTTGCGCGATGAAGTTCACGCCACCGCGCGTGATTCTCAGTCTGACCTTCGTGTTTTCCGGGAACGGTGTTGCTGTTTCCACAGAGCATCCGAAAACGCTCAAATCTCCGGTGCGAGCCACAAAATGGTTCTCGGTCCGGACGTCAGTGACCTCGATGCTAGCGACGAACGAATGTCGCTGCGCGCGATGGTGTTCGGAGGGAATTGGTGGGACGCCTCAGCCGGGGTAGATTCTATTCTTCGGCTACTTTTAGCGCAAATTCCATTGCCGACTGCGAAGATTATAGACCAAGCGGTGAAAAGTTCTTGAGAGCTTGCTCCATTCTGCGAGGCGAAATGGGAAGGTGCCGCGTGGCCGCGTTCAGGCTTCGGAGAGACACGTCCTCAGTGAGCAGACGTAAGCGCAAAACAAGAAGTTCGTATCTAATATTTCAACCTGAAATCATTTTGACGAAGTAGAGGCGAGTACAAGCGGAGAAGTGTATTGAGCAGAATGCGGGTTTGGCCAGTTGACTTCCAGCACAGCGTCTTTGCGAATGAGAAGTTTCGCACGGCGGTTGACGTGAATGTCGAGGGTGTTCGAGCCGTCGGAGACAATCTCCGCGAAGCCTTCTTTTTGCATGTGCAAGCTCTCGTCGGCGCGGTACAGGGCGACGCGCAGGGGGTGGACGCCCGGGGAGAGGGGGCAGTCAAAATGGAGCGGTTCGCCCAGATGGGCTGAGTCGAGCGGAGTAGAGATCAGAACATCCTCGCCCGCGTAGACGGCGAGGGTTTCCTCCGCGACGGCGGAGACGATCTCGATATGAAGAGAACCGGGTTCCTTGGGAGGTGGTTGAACGGTGGCGGGAGCCTGTCCAAGAGACGCATCGCGCGTTGGCCCCGGGGGCAAGGTAGAAGCTTGCCGTCGATTCGCTTGAGGTTTTGACCCCCGGGAAGTTTTCGATGTCGACGCCTCGGACAAGCGTGGAAGTGGCGATTTGGGTTGCGTTGAAGAGGAAGAGTCTGTTACCGGCGAATCTACAACTGTGACCATTGAAGGTGAGACTGATTCAGGTGGAGCGCCGTGGGTCGACGTGACGGCAGAGGGATCGACCATAGCCGCACAGGCGCTCACGGCGGGCATCAAGTGTTTGCGGAGGGCGGGCACAATCGACAAGACGGAAATGACAAGCAACAGACTGGAGGCGACTGTCCACATGTCTTTGTGCCGAAGAGGTCGACTCCACCAAGAGATCTTCGCGCGCTGACTTCCGGCAGAGTACCGCGGCGGTTCAGTCTTGCTGTTTCGGGCGAAGGGGTAGACAGAGGCGGCCAGGGCTTCGGCGGTGGGGTATCGATCTGCGGGGTTCTTAGACAGGCAGCGCATGACGAGATGGTCAAAGGCAGGAGGCAGCGAAGGATTGTGATGAGAAGGCGGCGGCGGCGCGCTGGAGATGATTTGCGCGCAGACGGCGACGGCGGAATCTCCATCGAAAGGCCGAATGCCGGTTGACATCTGGTAAAGAACGATACCCAGAGAGAAAAGGTCGGAACGACTGTCTTGCAAATTACCGAGAATCTGTTCAGGCGACAAATAGGCAGGAGTTCCCATCAGATTTCCGCTGCCAGAGGCTTGCGTCGTGCGTGCGATGCCGAAGTCGCCGAGCTTTACTTGATGCTCAAGAGTCACGAGAATATTCGCGGGCTTCACGTCGCCATGAATGATCTTAGCGCGATGGGCTCGGCCGAGTGCGGTGGCGAGATCGCCCGCCCACACCGCGACGCGAGGAAAAGGCAGAGGGCCTGCGTCGAACACGGATTCCAGCGTCTTCCCCTCAACGTATTCCATGACCAAATAAGGCGCGCCGTCTTTGCTCGTGCCAACGTCGTAGAGAGCAACAATGTTGGGATGTGAGAGGCCGCCGATGATTTGGGCTTCGCGGAGAAATTGTTGCTGGAGATCGCGGGAACCAAAACCTTGAAGAAAAGTTTTCAGCGCGACGGTACGTCCAATAAGAGTGTCGCGGGCTTTATCGACACGGCTGGTGGCGCCCACGCCGAGCGTTTCGATCACTTCGTATCGATCTTGTGGGGTGTTCATGAGCACCTAGCTCGCAACGGTTTGGACAGGCACCTTGACCGACACCGGTTTGCGCAGAGCTTCCCCGAGCTGATTCACCAGCATCTCGCGCGAAAACGGCTTGTTCAAGAAGAAAGCTTCATTCAGCAAATCTCCGTCGATTTCGTTGGGTTCCAGGTAGCCAGAGACGTACACAACCTTTAATCCAGGTTTTAGTCGTTTCATCCTCCTGGCGAGTTCGGGCCCACGCATTCGTGGCATCACCACGTCGGTCACCAGGATATCAATTGTGTTGTCGCGCTCAGCGATCTGCATTGCCCGCACGCCGTCCTCGGCCAACAACACGCGGTAACCTGCCGACGTAAGGAATTCATTTGCCAGGGCCCGCACTTCGGACTCATCTTCCGCCAGCAGCACTGTTTGCCGTCTAGCCTTTCGAACTGGCGAGCTCTGCGCGACCACATCGGCGTCGACTTTCTCATCCACCCGGGGCAGGTAAATTTCAAATTTGCTCCCGACCCCGACTTCGGTATCGACCCATATGAAGCCGCCGGTTTGCTTCACAACGCCGTAGACCGTCGCAAGGCCCAGCCCCGTTCCCTTGCCCGGCTCCTTCGTCGTGAAAAACGGTTCGAAGATGTGAGCCTTCGTTTCGGCATCCATCCCGGTTCCAGTATCGGCCACGACCAGCTTCACGTAATCTCCCGGCTCCACCGACGGGCGAGCCTGCGCAAACTCCGCATCGACCGTCACATTGTGCGTTTCAATGGTCAGCCGGCCGCCGCGCGGCATCGCATCCCGGGCGTTGACGGTCAGGTTCAGCAGCACTTGTTCGAGCTGGCTCGCGTCCGCTTTCACTCGACCCAGCGCTTCCTCCGCCCGGAAGACAACTTGGATGTCCTCGGGTAGCAACCGTTTCAGCAATTTCTCGATGTCTTCCACGACTACGTTCAGATTCAATACCTTCGGTTGCAAGGCCTGCCTCCGGCTGAACGCAAGCATTTGTCGGGTGAGAGTCGCGGCACGGTCGGCCGCCTTTCGAATCTGCTGGCCGCTTAACAAAACCGGATCCGCCGGCGTCATTCGGTCCAGAATCAATTCGCTGTGGCCTTTGATCACCGTCAGCAGGTTATTGAAATCGTGCGCCACGCCGCCAGCCAATCGCCCGAGTGCTTCCATCTTTTGTGATTGGCGAAGTTGATCCTCGAGCTCTCGTTTCTGCGTCTCGTTTTCCCGTAGTGTGTTGCGCATGCGATCGAACGCGCGCGTCGCCAGGGCTACCTCATCGCCTCCGTGAGCCTGCAACGGATAGGCGTAATCGCCGCGCTCGAGTGCATGGAATCCTTCCAGAAGAACTGCCAGCGGCCGCGTAAATGCGTCCGAAATTAAGAACACAAATCCAGCGCCGGCAAATACCACCAGCAGACCCAGGGCGAGGAGCAGATGGTTCAGTTCCGTAAGGTAGGCAGTGGCCTCGCTGTATGATTTCAGCACGGTCAGGCGTGCCACGGGGCCTGGACCACTACTCAACTGCAGAGAATCGGCAAAGAATTCCTCATTCCCAATCTCAATTTGGCCGAGCGATGAAGGATTCTGGAGTTTCTTGCCAGCCTCCTGTTCCTCGATTGCTCGAAATGTGCTGGCGACAACGTTTTGGTCGTAGCTCAAAACCACTTGGCTGGCCGAGATTCGTCCCATGTCGCGGACCGCGCGGTAATCAATCTCACGACCTACGATAATTGTGCCGGATCCATCGCCGATCTTTTGCAGCGCGACCTGATAAAGTGACCCGCCGACATACCACCAATCGGCGACTGAGCCTTTGGCAAGCGACCGGCGCAGCATCTCGCGAGCTTCCGGCGCCGGGAACCTTGCTTCGCTGGCATGAAGAACGACGATCTCGTTGGAACTATCCGCCATCGCGACAAGGTCGCTCCCGTCTGATTCCAGTGGGTCGGCAGCGCCTTGCGTTGGATCGGCATGCTCCAAGTCGCCCGCCATTTCCGCTTTCGTAGCGAGAAGGTCTGCCTTTCGAGCCAGAGATTCCTGATGCTGATGGAGCGCCACCTCGAAAGTCAGCACCGAGGTGCGTGCTCCGGCGGCGACCTCTTGCCGAGCGTGCTTCTGCCCTGAATAGCGCACTACAAGCAGCGTCGCGCAGCTCAATGAGGCGGTGGTCAGCGCCAAAGAAAGCAGGAGCTTTGTGCGTAACCTTAGATTGCTCAGTAAGTTAGACGTCTCTAGCGTCACGGATAAGGTCCTCTCTTGAGGCTAGATTCCCAGGATAGTTTTGACCGATTTTTGATGGTGCTGCCCGGGACCGAATTGGGAAATGGGTCGTCGGTACCCCCTGGGAGGTACCCTGACCGTACTAAGCGGACCGAGGCGCTTGGCTCCGGCACGAAGTCTCATTTTCGGGCTGGCCGTTCCCTGAACGGCGGCACGAGTTGGTTACGGCCAAAAGCGGCTATACTGTCGGCCTGCGCAGGGAGGCTCGAATGGCGAATCTGGCGTCTTTGACGGCAGGCGATTTTGTCTCGGACGCTTCGCCCGCCGTCGACCGCGTTCAATGGTTCGTCCTGGCTGGCGTGATCGCGGTTACGTCCATTACATTCGGCTTGTACTGGGATATTTCCTGGCACCAGACGATTGGCCGCGACACGTTTTGGACGCCGGCGCACCTCGCCATTCATTTCGGCGGCATTCTGGCAGCCATCACGTGCACGTACCTGATTTTCTCCACTACGTTCGCGCACAACACGGCTGCGCGCGCTGCTTCCGTGGGAGTCTGGGGCTTTCACGGCCCGCTCGGCGCTTTTCTGACGGCGTGGGGCGGCGCCACGATGCTCACTTCCGCGCCGTTCGACAACTGGTGGCACGACTCGTTCGGGCTTGACGTGGAAATTCTGAGCCCGCCGCACGTGGTGCTTGGATTGGGGATTCTCGGAGTGGGCGTCGGCTCACTTCTCGTGCTCGTGGCACAGATGAATCGCTCGAGCGGCGAAGCGAGAAAGAAGCTCGGCCGGCTCTTCCTGTATCTTGCGGGGCTGCTGATCGTGCTTCATCTCATTCTGCTCAGCGAAGATTGCGACGCCACGGCGATGCACAGTTCCATCTTCTACAAGATGATGACCTTCGGGACTCCACTGCTGCTCGTCGCATTCGCCCGCGCTTCCGGACGGCGCTGGGGAGCCACCATCATCGCGTCCATCTACATGGCGTTCATGCTCGCAGGACTCTGGATTTTCCCCATGTTCCCGGCCGTGCCGAAACTTGGTCCCGTGTTCACCAACGTGACGCACATGGTCCCGATGGGCTTTCCGGTGCTGCTGATCTTTCCGGCCATCGCTCTCGACGTTGTGCTGAACCGTTTCGCGAACCGCAACCGGTCGCTCCAGGCGGCCATTGCTGGAAGTGCTTTTCTCGCGGTGCTACTCGTCGTCCACTGGCCGTGGGCCAACTTCATGATTTCGCCGGCAGCGCGCAATGCGTTCTTCGGCCAGAACTATTTCCCGTACGCGTTTCCGCCGTCGATGTACCACCTCGCTTGGGAGTTTCAGCATTCGGATACCACGCGCGGCGCGTTCTTGTTAGGGCTGGGCCTCGCGTGGATTTTCGCCATCGTGTCCTGCCGAATCGGCCTGCAATTCGGAGACAAACTGGTCCACTTGCAGCGATAGCTCGCGCGGGGAAGCAAAAAGCTGAACCACAGAGGGCACGGAGAAAGGCTTGAGGGCACGGAGAACTTCCCTATAGCCGGAGAGTTGGTCTAAGACTTGCGTCGCCGAACCATCTCACTGCTTTTTGCCATAGCGATCGCTTCCACCTGCCTGGCGCACGTTGGCAGCCCTAACGTCTACTTTCAGGGCGAAGCTGGCCCGTACCACCTGGTGGTGATGGTTCGCACGCCGCAGATGATTCCCGGCGTTGCGGAGATTGAAGTCCGCAGTGACAAGCCCGGCATCCGCCAGCTCAAAGTCACCCCGCTGTTCATAGTCGGCGCCGGGTCGAAATACCCTCCGCCTCCCGACGTTCTTGAGCCGACCAGCGGCGACCCGCAATTCTTCGCGGGGAAGATCTGGCTGATGGAATCGGGCTCGTGGCAGGTTCGCATCGAAGCCGATGGCGACCAGGGTTCCGGCACGGTGGCGGTGCCCGTGCCCGCGGCGGCGCGCAACACGCTTCCGATGGAGAAAGAACTTGGCGCAGTGCTGTTCGGGCTGATGATTTTGCTCGTGGCCGCGTTCGTTTCGATTATCGGCGCCGCGCGCCGCGAAGCTCAGCTTGAACCAGGCGAACAGCCCGGGCCGCAGCAGAAGCGCAGCGCGCGCCTTGCGATGCTCGGCACTCTCGTCGCCGTGATCGGCATCGTCACGCTCGGCAGATGGTGGTGGACGGATACCGCATCAGCCAAGGCGACTATCATGATTTATCAGCCGCCGAAACTGCAGGTGTCGCTCGCGCCGGACGGCAAAATGGAATTGCTCATCGGCGAATCCAACTGGCACATTCGCCGTCCGGAAACGGTGATGACCGCGCTTATCCCCGATCACGGCCACCTGATGCATCTTTTCCTGATTCGCACGCCGCAAATGGACAAGTTCTACCACCTGCATCCGGAGCAGACCTCCCTGCAAATTTTTGACGACAATCTGCCGTCGATCGCCGCCGGCCACTACAAGATTTTCGCGGACATTGTGCGCGCGTCCGGCTTCCCAGACACGATGGTCGCCGATGCCGACATTCCGGAGGTATCGGGGAAAAGTCTCACGGGCGACGATTCCGAAGCGAGCGCGCCTGCACTCACAGAGAATGGCCAGGACAATCTCGTGGCGGCGCTTCCCGATGGCGCGCGCATGGTTTGGGAGCGCGATTCCGTCCCGCTCGCGTCGAACCAACTTCTTTGGTTTCGCTTCCGCGTCGACGATGCGAGCGGAAAGCCTACCAGCGATCTCGAGCCGTACATGGGAATGGCCGCGCACGCGGTCTTCGTAAGTTCGGATTTCAGCGTGTTCGCGCACGTCCATCCGGATGGTTCGGTGTCGATGGCCGCGCTTACCCTTGCGGATGCGAGTCTCAGCGCGAGCCAGAATTCCGCCGGCGGGCTCGATGGCAGGAATGGCGATGCCTGGCATGACGATACCGTCGGCTGCGCACGACCCGCTGCCCGCGGAGGTTTCGTTTCCTTACGGGTTTCCGAAGTCGGGCGTCTATCGCATCTTCGTGCAAGTGAAGCGCCGCGGCTTGATCGAAACCGGCGTGTTCGACGCCCACGTGAATTGAAGTGAAGGCCACATTGCCTTGCGAATGCGTTCGTTGCAAATAGTGGTTCTGCTCGCGTTGCCAATTTTCGGTTCTCCGCTTTGCGTCCCGGCGCAAGACGCCGCAAAGCAAAAGCTCCCCAAGCCGCGCGAACTCGACTCCGGAATCATCTGGCAGCGCGATCCCGCCACGGGTGAGCTGAAGGCCACAGCGCGAAGCAAACCCGGCGAGGGGCCTTCCGACGACGCGCCGCCAAACCCCGCCGCCATCCGCAGCACCACGCAGATGGTTTCCGTCACATGTAGCGTCGCAACGCCTGACGGAACCGTGGTGCCGGGCCTTACGCGCGCCGACTTTCGCGTTTTTGACGACAGCGTCGAGCAGAAAATCGCCTACTTCGATGCTTCAACTCAACCCGCAGGCGTGGCAATTGTGATCGACGCCAGCCCGAGCGTCTTGCGCGATTCCGACGAAATCAAGAATGCCGCGGACGCGCTCGTCGACGCGCTTGCGCCGCTTGACCAGGCTGCCATCATCGATTTTTCCGCGCACACATACTTGCAGCTCCCGTTCTCCGATGTGCGCGAACTCATGCGCCGCGCCGTCGCGCGCGTGAATGTTCGAGAGCTTTTCGGCGACACCGGCGGCTCGAACATCTACGAGGCGGTGTATCTCACGGCGCACGAGCTGTTTCCGGGCCGCACCGGTCGCAAAGCGATCGTGCTGCTCACGGACGGCCAGGACAGCGGCCTCGGACTCACGCTCGATCCCGCGAGCGAAGTGCCATCGCCCGCATCGCCCAACCGGCTGACGTTCGAAGATATCGCCCGCCTGCTTGCTGCCCAGGATATTCAGGTGTTCGCCGTCTCCACCGAGAACCGGCCGAAAATCATGACCGCTGCGTGGCTCGCGTCGCATGCGGGGGAAACGCTGGTAACGGCTGAAGCGAACAAGCAGAAAATTCCCGCGTATACGCTCTATCTTGCGGAACTTGTGCGCCGCGCGGGCGGCCAGCTTTACTTTTTGCGCGAAGCGCCAACGCTGGCGGACTCGTTTCGCCAGATCGCGCAGAAAATCCGCGCGGAATATACGCTCGGATACTATCCTTCGCCGGATGCGGCTGCGTCGGCTCGCGCTGGATGGCATCGCCTGCGCGTCCAACTTGCCGACCAGCCGGGCGCCACAGCCTCCCACCGCGCCGCATACTACGTCCCCCCGATGCCGTGATCGCAACTCCTTAGAGCCGGCGTGCCCACAGGAATCTGCTTTTCAACTTGGAAAATCGTGATTCAATAGCGCGTTCATGTTCCATCGAAAGCGATTTCGGCTGAAGCTGCCCTCGCGAACGCTCGATCTAGGCGGGCGCACGCTCGTGATGGGCGTGCTGAACGTTACGCCCGACAGTTTTTCCGACGGCGGCCTTCATTTCGATACGGAGGCGGCCGTCGAGCGCGCGTTCGAAATCGAGCGCCAGGGCGCGGACATTATCGACATCGGCGCTGAATCTACCCGGCCAGGCTCCGAAGGAATTTCGGCGCAGGAAGAGCTGTGGCGCCTCCTGCCCGTGCTCGCGAAGCTTCAGGGAAAACTCAAAATCCCAATCTCGGTGGACACGAGCAAGTTCGAAGTGGCCGATGTCGCCGCCGATGCCGGCGCCGAAATCGTGAATGACGTCACCGCGCTGCGCAACGATCCGCGCATCGCCGAAATAGCGCGCAAGCGCAAGCTCCCGTTGATCCTCATGCACATGCGCGGAGAGCCGCGCACGATGCAGAAACAGTCGTTCGCGCGCGACGTCGTGCGCGACGTCACATCAGGTCTGCGCCGCGCCGTGGCCATAGCCCGCCGGGCGGGCGTTGCAAAATCGCAGATCATCCTCGATCCCGGCTTCGGATTCGGCAAAAGCTATCCGCAGGGCTACGAATTGCTCGCGCGTCTGCCGGAACTGGCTCGCCTCGGTTATCCGCTGCTCGTGGGAACTTCGCGGAAGAGCTTCATCGGCCGCGCGCTCGGTGGAGCGCCGGCCAGCGAGCGCATCTGGGGCACTGCCGCAACCGTTGCTGCGAGCATTCTGGGCGGCGCGCACATCGTCCGCGTTCACGACGTCGCCGAGATGGTGCAAGTCGCGCGCGTCACCGACGCGATCCTGGATCCGAAATCGATTCCGCCGCAGTCGAAGGCACAATCCGCGCAATGAACGCACCTTCGTCCCAGTCGCCGCCGTCGAGTCTGCGCCGCGCCGGTTTCTTCGGCCACTTCCGCACGCTGACGGCGTCGCAGCGCAATACCTTTCTCGCGTGCCTCTTTGGCTGGTCGCTCGACGCCTTCGATTTCTTCATTCTGGTTTTCTGCGTCAGCGCGATCGCGTCGCAGTTTCAAGCGAAAGTGTCCGCCATCGCCGAGGCGATTTTCATCACGCTCGCGATGCGTCCCATTGGAGCGTTTCTCTTCGGTTTCCTCGCCGACCGCTTCGGCCGCCGCCGCGCTCTTCTCCTGAATATTTTCTGTTACTCGTTTTTCGAGCTGGCTTCGGCGTTTGCCCCGTCGTTGCGCGCGTTTCTTGGTCATTCGAGGGCTTTTCGGCATCGCGATGGGCGGCGAGTGGGGCGTGGGAGCGGCGCTTGGCCTTCGAGACGCTGCCCACGGAAGGCCGCGGCTTCTTCTCAGGCCTGCTGCAGGAAGGCTACGCGCTCGGCTATCTGTTCGCTTCTTTTGCGTACGGCATTTTCTTCGACTTCATCGGTTGGCGCGGGATGTTTGTGCTGGGCGCGCTCCCGGCGATTCCCGTGATTTACCTGATTCTGACGCGAGTGAAGGAATCGCCCGCGTGGCTGGAAGGGCGCACCAGGTCCACCGGGGGCGATACGGAAGTGCGCCTGGGCCGCGGCATTCTTACCTACGTCGGCAGCTTTCTCTTGCTCGTGCTGCTGATGTTCGCGTTCAATTCCTTCAGCCACGGCACGCAGGACCTGTACCCCACGTTCCTGCAAAATAACCACGGCTTCTCGCCGCGCACCGTCGGGCTCATCGCGGTGATTTACAACGTCGGCGCGCTGCTGGGCGGAATTGTGTTTGGTTCGTGGTCGGAAAAGGTCGGGCGTCGCCGCGCAATCGTCGTGGCCGCCGTGCTTGCCATCCCCGCGATTCCGCTTTGGGCGTACTCGCGCAGTGCGACTATGTTCGCGCTCGGCGGCTTTCTGATGCAGTTCATGGTGCAGGGAGCGTGGGGAGTGATTCCGGCGCACTTGAACGAGCTGTCGCCGCCGGCCGTGCGCGCCACGTTTCCTGGATTTGCCTACCAGCTCGGGAACTTCTTCGCGTCGCGCAACTCGGTTTTGCAGGCGCGGCTGGCCGAGCAGCGCTACGCCGGCAACTATGCGCCGGTATTGGCGTGGACCGTCGTGATCGTGGCCACGTTGGTGGCAGTCGTCACAGCCTCAGGCAGGGAAGCGAAGGGCGCCGACATGTCGCGCAGCAGCTAGCGCTGTCACTCAGACTGCGCGGGGCACTTCGGGCTTTCGAAGCCGGCGCTGCTCGAGAAGGGAAAGCCCTGACGGCGTAATCCTGACAATGCAACATCCTTGCACCTGCTCCATCGTGACAAGTCCGCGATCCTTTGCGTCCTCCCAAACCGGCAGTCTGGGACACGACGTACGCCATGCGTCCATCACTTCTTCGTAGCTTCGCTCGCTTTTTGCCAGCCACTCAAGAAGGTCCAGGATCAGGCTTTCTGTTACAGAGTCGCCCATAGATTATCTTCCCTCATCCTACTCAATACATCGGATGAGGATCAAATCGTTGCGGTCCCGGTTGCGACTTTGAAGAACCAACTGCCATCATTCAAAGGCGCTCGCGGACTGCGACCGAAACAGGTAAAATCGCATCTTTACTAAGGAAGCCAAGGAGCACTTCATGAGCGCCACTTCTCCCGCAGCACCTTCCACTTCGACGATTGCGAACATCAAAGAAAAGGCGCGCCGCCTGCGAATCCTCTCGATGATGGCCACCACCGCGGCAGGCTCGGGCCATCCGACGTCGTGCATGTCCGCGGCAGAACTAGTGGCGGGCGCTTTCTTCTACGCGATGAAATTCGACCCAAAGAACGCCAATTCGCCGGACGGCGACCGCTTCGTTCTCTCGAAGGGCCATGCGGCGCCCGTACTGTACGCCGCGCTCGCCGAAGCGGGCGTGTTCCCAATATCGCGCGTGATGACGCTGCGGCAATTCTCGAGCGAGCTCGAAGGACATCCAACGCCGCGTATCCCCGGAGTGGACGCGGCCACCGGCTCGCTGGGCCAGGGGCTTTCCGTGGGCGCCGGACTCGCGATCGGCGCGCGCCTCGACAAGAGCACCACGCGCGTCTACGTGCTTACCGGCGACGGCGAGCTCGCCGAAGGCCAGATCTGGGAAGCAGCGTCCGTCGCGGGGCATTACAATCTCGATAACCTCACCGTGCTGACGGACATCAACGCGCTCGGCCAGAGCGAGCCCACGATGTATCAGCACGACATGGACGTGTATCGCCGCAAGTTTGAGTCCGAGGGCTGGGCCGTACAGGTGATCGACGGCCACGACGTTCCCGCTGTGCTCGCGGCGTTCGACTGGGCGAAATCAATCAAGGGCCAGCCGCAGGCGATTATCGCTCGCACGGAAAAGGGTCACGGCTTCAGCCTGGTAGCCGGGAAGCTGGGCTGGCACGGCAAGCCATTCTCGAAGGAGCAGCTCGCGCAGGCGATTCAGGAGCTCGGCGGCGGAATCGACGTTCCGCCCGATCCCGGCAAGTCCTACGCGCGCACATCGCTGCCGCGCCGCGCCGATTTTCCCGCGCCCGCCGCGCCCGACTACGAGGCAGGCAAACCCGTGGCCACGCGCGAGGCTTACGGATACGCGCTCAAGCGCCTGGGCGCGGTGAATCCGCAGCTCGTTGTGATGTCGGGTGACGTCGACAATTCCACATTCTCCGAAGTTTTTGCGAAAGCCTATCCCGATCGCTTTTTCCAGTCGTATATCGCCGAGCAGAATATGGCCAGCCTCGCCGTTGGCTTGGCGGCTCGCGGCAAAACGGCGGTGGCCGATACGTTTGCCTGTTTCCAAACTCGCGCTTTCGACGAAGTGCGCATGGCGGCGATCAGCCGGGCGAATATCAGCCTGTGCGGGTCGCATTGCGGCGTTTCGATCGGCGAAGACGGCCCCTCGCAAATGGCGCTCGAAGACATCGCCATGTTCCGCGCGGTGCATGGTTCGATCGTGCTCTACCCGAGCGACGCCGTTTGCGCCGAGCGGCTCACCGAATTCATGACGCGCCAGGACGGGATCACGTACCTGCGCACCTCGCGCCCGAAGACGCCGATCCTCTACTCGAACGACGAGAAGTTCCCCGTCCCCGGCTTCAAAGTGCTTCGCCAGAGCGCGCAGGACCGCGTCACGGTGATCGGCGGCGGAGTGACCTTGTACGAAGCCTTGAAAGCGGCCGACCAGTTGAAATCGCAGAACGTCGCGATTCGCGTGATCGATCTGTATTGCGTGAAGCCGATCGACGGCAAAGCGCTCGCCGAGCAAATCAAAGCCACCGGTGGGAAGCTCATCACCGTCGAAGACCACTGGCCCGAAGGCGGCATCTACGAGGCTGTCCTCTCGGCACTGGCGCAGGCTGGCGTGGCTCCGGCGAAAAGCAAGCAACTCGCGGTCGAGCGCATGCCGCATTCGGGCAAGCCCGACGAGTTAGTGGACGCCTTTGGGATATCCGCGCGGCACATCGTCGCGGCCGTGACCGAACTCGGCTAAGGAAGGCCGCTGACGCCCCGTGTTTCGCGGCCGGCCGGTTGCGGCCCGCCGTTCCGTTTCTGCCCCATAGCGGCACATGCGTTTCACACTGGCGTTGCCGTGGGCGAAGTTGCCGTTCACGCAAAGCGTAAACTACTCGCAAACTTAGCCCGTCCTTCCGCCACTTTGGAAACCGAAATGCCCCTTAAGTCCCGACGCCATGAGTGTGCCCGTCGAAATCCAAGCCAGTCTTCGCGCGAGCGCCGGCCGCGCGAAACCAAAGCCCTATTCGATCGAGCGCCGTTTCCGCCTCATGCAGTCCGGCACTCTGCTACTCGCCATCCTGCTCTATTCCACGACGCTCTATCTTGCCGCTGCTTACCAGAGGAGCCTGGCCGATTCTCTGCAAACGCTTCACGTCAACGGCCCAGAGGCGCAACGCCTGGAAGCCCTGAACGCCCAAATGCGCGATTCCTCGCACCAGATGTTGATCGTGCTCGTGGTGTTCGCCGCGTTCTCGCTCGTCGTCACCTCCTGGTTCCGCCGCGCTCATCAGAAATATATTTGGCAGCACCTGGACGAATTGCGCCAGATGGTGGGTGAAGTTCGCCGCGGCAACCTGAACGTGACGGCGAACGTGCCGGACAGCGTCGAACTCGGCTCGCTCATGGACGCGTTCCTCGGAATGGCGGCGGAGCTGAGCGAAATGCGCTCTTCGCTCGAGCAGAAGGTGATCGAACGCACCGCGAGCCTGGAACTCGCGCAAAAGGAGGTGCTGCAATCGGCCAAACTCGCGTCGCTTGGCCAGCTTGTTTCCGGCGTCGCGCACGAAATCAATAATCCGCTCACCTCGATTCTCGGCTTCAGCGAAATCGTGCTCGGCCGGCCCGGCGTGGACCCGTCGGTGCTCGCTCCGCTTCGGACGATTCGCGAGGAAGCTTTGCGCCTGAAGAATCTCGTCGCGAACCTGAGCAGCTTTGCGCGTCGCGCGCCCCACCGGACGCAGCGTCTCGACCTCCGCACCGTGGTCGACCGGCTCGTCGATCTCCGCGACTATCATCTCCGCGCCGACAACATTTCTCTGCACGTGGCGAAGCCGCCCGATCCCGTCTGGGTTCTCGCCGACCCCGATCAGCTTCTGCAAGTGCTGCTGAATTTGCTGCTCAATTCCGAGCAAGCGATCCACGAAGGCCGCGACCACGGCGACATCTGGATCGACTGCCGCGCCGAAGGGGGCACCGCGTACTTGACCGTCCGCGACGACGGTCCCGGAATGTCCTCGGAAGCGCGCGAACATCTCTTCGAACCCTTCTTCACCACCAAGCCGCCGGGGCAGGGAACGGGCCTGGGCCTCAGCATTTCGCACGGCATCATTCAGCAGCATAAGGGGACTATCTCGGCGGAAAGCACTCCCGGCGAGGGCACGACGATTCACATACAACTGCCCGTGTCGGGCGAACAGCCTACTGCGCCAACGCCCGGAAGCGGCGCGCCCACGGCGGGCGCCGGCGTCACTTCCGCGATGCGTCACGCACTGGTGATCGACGATGAGCAGGGAATTCTCGAAATGGTTGGCGACGCCCTCGAACGCGCCGGCTGCCGCGTCACTTTGCTGCAAGGCTCGCGCGAGCTGGAAGCCGCCCTCAAAAAGGACAAGTTCGATCTCGTGATCTGCGACTTGAAAATGCCCGGCCGGAACGGCCTCGCGGTCTACCAGCTTCTGCGCGCTGCGGACCCGGAATTGGCCAGCCATTTCCTTTTGATGACCGGCAATCTCGCGGATGCCGAGGACCACGCCGTCGAACTCGCCGCCGTCCCAATTCTCGCCAAGCCATTCACGCTCGTGCGCCTCCGCGAAGCCGTCGCTCACCTTCTCGCGAAAGCCTAGCCGCTGTCCTCGTTTGCCCTATCGGCGTCCAAGTTGGAGGAGACGGCATCAAGCAGCGGGGCGGACACGCCCGGCTCGCGCCCGCTGCCGAGACGCTCATCGTCGTGAGTCGTCCCGCCAGGAGTCTTTCACCTTGCGAACGACGCCGTGGATCGGATTCGATCCGAAATGACCGGTGGCGCCGTTCTGGAACGTCAATGTGATGTTCGAGAACTCGACGAGTGTTCCTCCGGTGATGTCGATCACGAGGTCGGTGCCTTGGAGGGCGGCAGGGGCCGAGCCGCCGTTCTTCGTGATGGTGACCGGGCCGGTCACCTCGAATCCACCGTCAATCGGCGTGATGGTCCTGCCCTCGACCGTAAGGTTGTGCGTGTGCTGCATTCGGGCCGACGTGCTGATATTTGAGCTGTTCAGCGAGGAGTCAGACAACTCCATGGTCACGGCCGCCGAGAAATCGGCGGTGCCGGATCTTTCGTCCAAGGTCATCGTCCACGGGCCACGAACCTCCCATGGACCCGTGCCGCCGGCCAGCGGCGTGTAGTCGTTGATTACGCCGGTGAAATGCGGATGCTTCTTCGGAGCTTGGGCCAGAGCGGCGGTACCTACCGCGAGCACCAAGACCACGAGAATGCGTACCGCCAAAGATAAAGCTTTGCTTTTCATAACAGACCTCCAAAATTTGAGACTTGCGCCTGTGGCGCTGAAAACTCGTTGT
>CAWBGW010000085.1:0-27725 GCA_963788345.1 uncultured Acidobacteriota bacterium
GGTGCGCTTTAGCAGATAATCGAGGCCCCCCGACGCGGAACCAGCGGTAGCCGTAGGGCTCAAGCAAAATGCTATGCTTGCCGGATACGTTGGGAGTGCTGTGATCGTTTGACAGGAGATTGACGAGCTGGCCATCCAGTTTCGCGCCAGCCCCGAATTTGACTTCTGTGGGAATGGGACTGAGATTGTGTACGAATAGAATGGAATTGTTGCGCCAATCGTAGCGGAGCGCAAGCACCTCGGGTTTCCCCGTCCCGAGGATTGAAAAATCGCCCCAACCGATCTCGGGAACTTCTTTCCTCATGCGGATCATGCGTTCGGTCCAGTCCATGAAGGAGTTGGGATCGCGCTTCTGCGCGGCGACGTTTACGTGCTCGAAACCGTAAGCGCCTTCGGCGATTACGGAAATTACAGGTCTATCACTTTCCGTGAATCCCGCTTGCGGTTCATTGGACCATTGCATTGGTGTACGGACGGAGTCGCGTTCAGGCAGATCGAGGTTGTCACCCATGGCGATTTCGTCTCCGTAGCGGAAGACGGGAGTGCCGGGGAGCGTCATCATCAGACTGTATGCGAGCTCGAGCCTGCGTCGGTCGCCTTGCACCATGGGAGCGAGACGGCGGCGAATCCCTCGCTTGTATAGCTGCATGTTCGGTTCAGGACCGAACGCGGCGAAGACTGCCCGGCGCTGCTTCTTCGTCAGGCGACCGAGGTCGAGCTCATCGTGGTTTCGCAAGAAGTGCGCCCACTGCGCGGTGGCGGGACGTGGCTTGGTAGCCTTCAAGGCTTTGACGAGGGGACGAGTGTCGCCTGTGGCAAGCGCGTAGAAGAGGTTTTGATTCACATCGAAGTTGAACATCATTTGCAGGCGCTCGCCGGAAGCGCCGAAGTAATTCAGATCCACATCAGGGAGTACGTTTGCTTCGGCAAGAATGATGGCGTCGCCTTCGCGCCAGGTGAGGAATTCGCTGAACATGCGAAGCATGTCGTAGTGCTCGGTGGGCCGTCGATTAGCGCCTTTGGCGGAAATGACGAACGGCACGGCATCCATGCGAAATCCAGAGACGCCCAGCTGAAGCCAGAAACCCATTATTTTTAGAATTTCAGCTTGGACCTCGGGATTCGAAGTATTCAGATCGGGCTGAAAATCGTAGAACCTGTGGAAATACCAGGCTTTTGCCGCGTCATCGTAATCCCATGTGGATTTCTGGACGCCAGGGAAGACCATGCCTTTGTTCGCGTTTCGCGGCTTCTTCTTTGACCACACGTACCAATCGCGGTATTTGGACTCCGGATCTTTGCGCGCCTCCTGAAACCACGGATGCTGGTTTGATGTGTGATTCACCACAAGATCGATCAGGACACGAAGGCCTCGCTGTCTACATCCCTGGGTGAATTCGACAAAGTCTCCCAGCGAGCCATAGCGGGGATCGACTCCGTAATAATCGGAAACGTCGTAGCCATCGTCACGACCCGGCGAGGGCTGGAATGGAAGCAGCCAGATTGCCGTTGCCCCCAGGCCCTGCAGGTAATCGAGGCGGCGGAGGAGGCCACGAAAATCGCCGATCCCATCAGCGTTCGTGTCGAGGTACGTTCCGACGGACAGGCAATAGACGATTGCGTTTTTGTACCAGAGGTCGTTGATCACGAGGAGTCCTCAGGTTACGCCTTACAACTTGCGGATCGATTTTACCTTGAGCGATATTGGTTTGGGAATCTAGGGGCCCGAGCGCATGCAGGATTTAAAGTGGTGGCAGCGTGGTGTTATTTATCAAATTTACCCGCGCTCATTTCAGGACAGCAATGGGGATGGAATCGGCGATCTTCCGGGGATTATTCGGAGGCTGGATCATGTTGAAACCCTTGGCATCGACGCTGTCTGGATTTCTCCGATTTATCCTTCGCCCATGGCCGATTTTGGATATGACGTCGCAGATTATTGCAATGTGGCGGGGGTCTTCGGGAACCTTGCGGATTTCGACCGATTGGTCGGCGAGGCGCATCGGCAAGGGCTCAAACTCATTCTGGATTTCGTCCCCAACCACACTTCCAACGAGCATCCCTGGTTTATTGAAAGTCGAAGCTCGCGCGCCAATCCGAAAAGAGACTGGTACATATGGAGAGATGCTGGAGCGGAGGGCGCTGTCCCTAACAATTGGCTCAGCCGTTTCGGCGGCCCTGCGTGGGAATGGGATGGAAGGACGAATCAATATTACTACCACTCGTTTTTGAAGGAACAGCCGGACCTCAATTGGCGAAATCCGGCTGTGAAGCAAGCAATGTACGATGTGCTACGGTTCTGGCTCGATCGCGGCGTGGATGGGTTTCGGGTGGATGTACTCTGGCTGCTGATCAAAGACGATCAGTTTCGAGACAATCCCGTAAATCCTGGCTACGTTCCGGGTGAACCGTCGCACCACCGGCCGTTGCCGTTCTACACCGCCAATCGGCCCGAGGTTCACGCGATCGTTGCCGAGATGCGGAATGTGACGGATACGTATCCGGATCGCGTTTTGATCGGCGAAATTTATCTGCCGATCGAACAGTTGGTCCTTTATTACGGGCGCGATCTCAAGGGCGCACATTTACCGTTCAACTTTCAGCTCCTTCAGACTGCTTGGAATGCCGCGAGTATCGCTCAGATCATGGAAGAGTACGAAGCAGCCTTGCCGCACGGGGCTTGGCCGAACTGGGTCCTGGGAAATCACGACCAGCAGCGGATAGCGTCGAAAATTGGTTCGGCCCAGGCACGGGTCGCGGCGATGCTGCTGCTCACTTTGCGGGGCACACCAACCATTTATTACGGGGAGGAAATTGGGATGAAGGATGTTCCTATTGCCCCCGAGCAAGTTCAGGACCCGGCTGAGAAAAATGAGCCGGGGCTGGGATTGGGGCGGGATCCTGAGCGAACTCCGATGCCGTGGGATGGCTCGCCTCTTGCTGGCTTTACTTCCGGGCAGCCATGGCTGCCTTTGGGCGCCGACCATGCGCGCGTGAATGTGGAGAGTCTGCGCGAGTCTCGCCGATCGATTTTGAATCTGTACCGGCGGCTGATTGATTTGCGACGAGACAACCCGGTCCTTACACATGGATCCATCGATGCGGTGACCGTTCAGGGAAACATTTTGAAGTACGAAAGACAGCAAGGAGATCAACGACTCGTTATTGCCCTCAATCTGGCTCATGAACAGGCGCGTGTATCATCGCTGCCGCCCGGGAGATTGCTGCTATCCACAGAACTTGACCGTGCCGGAGAGGATGTGGGCGCGAGCGCGTCGCTTCGTGCGGACGAGGGAATAATTATACAAGGCACCTAACCCGATGCTATTTGACACGACCGAGACCTGCCCAATCTTCGCGAAATGAAAAACTTGCTGTGAACTGAGAGAATCGGGAGATCATCTATCTCGTCAGTGGTTTAACGAAAGTCCTTTATAACGAGCCTGCACGGCATACAAAGACGTACCCGCAAGAACGAACAAGGTATTCCCGCTCGTGCCGCCGAACAACAATTGCGATGGCCGCTCCGGTACTTCGATTGTGTCGATTAAATCTCCGGCCGGACTGTACACATACACTTGCCCCGCTGCGATATAGACGTTGCCTTTTTCGTCTTGCGCCAAGCCCTCTCCGCCCTGTTCCGCAAAGAGCCGTAAGTTCGAAATGGTGCCATCCGGTTCGACCGTACCGACATAGGTTTTTTCTTCCGATTCATTGGAAACGTAGAAAGGCTGACCCTCGGCAGCAGGGGCCATGCCGAATGCACGAAGCAGGTCATTCAACTTGGTGCCCCAATAGAGCTTCCCAGTGACAAAATCTTCGCTAGCGGGCAGGAAAGTGGTTCGGTCCGGAGAGACGAACTGAAAGGGTGTATGGGCGGACATTGTCTCTAGGAAATCGTTTTCATTTCTCCAGTAATCCACCGGTAGTACCGGCGTCATACCGGGGCGCGGAACCGCCGGCTCTGGTTTCAGCAACGTAATGTCGTCGTCTCGCGAATCCGGTTTGAAGCTATAGACCGTTCCATTGTCTGCATAAGAAATTACGATTAAGTCGCCGGCCTTATCGAAAAAGAGTTGAATCGGATCGAGCGGATTATCGCGGACGATGGACAGTTGGTTGGTCTCGACCGACCAGCGATAGATCGTCTGCTTCTTGGCATCGACGAAATAGAGGTTTCCAGAGCGGTCAACGGCCCCGCCTGAGATGTGAAAGAATCCCCCAGTCAGCTTCTCCACTTGAGCGCCATCGGCGAGAACGGGTGAAGGCTTTCTTGCCGCGAGTTTAGGTGCATCGCCCGAGAGCGTTAACCAGGCAAACTCTGGCTGTCGCAGTTGAGTATTGTGGGTTTGGTCGTAAACCGGATTGTCGAAAGGAACTTTGCTGTTGGTGTAGCAATGTACGTTGCGAAGCCGTATGTCCTTCGAACCGCTAACTCGAATGGCATATGGGAACGGCTGATAGCTGCTCACAACACGATACATGTGCAGGTTGGCGACCGTAATGTTGCTCGAATCCCTGATATCGAGCGGCAAAGCGAATCCACCTTCGCCCCGCTCTTCCTCCGTCTGAAGCGCGTATATCCGCCAATTAGAAACGTGATCCAGAACGACTTCGTTGCGCACATGATGCTCGCAAGAGAGTTCGTAGATTCTGCCTTCCGTAGAGGTATCTGAAATGTACAAACCTGCTTGCGCGAATGTGCTGGGTGTCCAAATGTCGACGAAGGTTCCCCCACCCGTGACCCACAGACTCGGGTACTGCCCATCCCATCGACGGTTTAAGTCTGAATCCGCGGTATGCGTGTTGTTATAAATCTGTGTCCAGACTCGACGGTTCTCCGCCGCGCTCGCGTTTGGATCAATGGTGCCGTGCCCGCCCAAAAAGCGGACGTCATCCATCATCGAATCGGCGCCGGCCATCCACTTCGCAGCGACTGCACGCGGATTAATGCCGTTCGTGTAAAGTCCGATGCCCGTTACGATATTTCTTCCGCCCTCTGGAGTTTCCAGCAGGGGCTTGGGGTTTCCGACACCCTGAAACGCGGGAGTCGAATCAGCCAGCAATAATCGCGTTAGGCTGGGGTGCAGACCGACGAGCACGGTATCTGGCTTCAGCGTAATCGTGTCCGTCACTCGATATTGGCCGGAGGGAAAATAAATCGCCGTGTGCTCAGCGATGGCTTTCCGCAGCGCCTCTGTGTCGTCCGCCAGACCGTCGCCCTTTGCGCCGAGCGAGCGGATATTCACCCACGTATCCATGGGCGGCAAATCTAGGATGTCGGACTTAACCGGGTCCGGCAATGCACTTAATGGGGCCGCTTTGTAGACGTCCTGAATCGCCGGCACGGAGCCGATATCTTCATAGTGAAGACCGTGAGAAAAGGTCTTCACTTCGTACGTTTCTGCGGGCCCCGCAACCCTCCTTCCGCTTTCCCGATAAGCCGCAAAAATCGGAACGTTTCGGCAAACGACGTTCTCCATATTGATCTCAGTCCGCGCATTGTTTTCATTGCTGATGATCACAGCGGGGCCGCTAACGTTTTCCATGCGTCCGTCTCGGACCCAGAGTTCGTCGGAATACCTGGCGTCGATGTCAATCGCCGTTGGGACGTTTCTGAACGTGGGGCGAATGAGCGTCAAGCCGGCTTCGTGTTCCCGAATTGCCGCGACCCTTTGCCCTTCAAACGTGGCGTCAATCAAAGTGAATTGCCATCCGGGGGAAGGCTTCCTCGTCCACACGCCGTATTCGCCGCCATAAAAATGGACGTCGAGGGCGACGTTGCCGCCATCGTGAATCCCAGCGAGCCCGGAGCCGATGCGAAAATTCATGTGAGCTAGAAAGCAATGCTGCGCGTAATGCGCGCGTACGCCTACCGCGCCTGGATTGCCGCCTTGAATCTCGATGTCGATATTACTCATTGCGGAATAGAACGTGCCGGGGCTCGCATCCGGCGGAGCGGCATCTCCGGCTGGCCGGCCACCCGCGAAGAAAAACATGTACGCGGGACCTTGCTGAAAACCCGGCGTATTGCTGGCGAGGAGAAATGTCGGGCGCTGGGCGCCGAATCCGATCAACCGGATTCCAGGCCAGATGTAGATGGTTTTCGTCACCCGGTATCGGCCGGCAGGAACAAACACGATGCCTTGATTTGTCGTCTCTTGAACCTGATTTATCGCCTGCTGTATAGCAGCCGAATCGTCGGCAATTCCATCGCCTTTCACTGGGAAGTTTTCACCGGATAAGTAAACAGCTTTTGGATCGTTTGGGCGGTTCGGGTAATACGATGTTCCGAACAACGGCGAGGCCGAAAACAACAACGCGGCTGTGACAGCAAAGGTCTTTATCATAGTCTCCATCGCCTCCGTAGAAATTGAAGGTGAGGCATTCTTGCAAACCCTGACGTGAAAAGGGATTAGAAATCGACAGAAATGACTGAAAACACTTACCGGCGACCTCTTCTAATCTACCGTAGGGCAGAGGGTGGCATTTCGCCCCGGCGAAAGCCGGGCGAATACCTAGGGGTTGCGGAGGGCGGTCATGGGGTCGATGCGGGAGGCGCGGCGCGCGGGCAGGTAGCCGGAGACCAGGGCGACGAGAATCAACACTACGACCATGCTGCCGAACGTGGGTGCGTCCCAGGGAGAGGTGAAGAAAAGAAGCGCGGCGATCACACGCGCGGACACGAGTGACGCGATCGTTCCAAACGCGAGGCCGATGCCGGCGAGACGCAAAGTGCTGAGCACGACATCGCGCTGAACGCGGCCGGTGCTGGCTCCGAGCGCCATGCGGATGCCGATTTCCTGCGTTTGCCGCGTGACGGAGTACGAGATGACGCCGTAGATGCCGAGCGCGGCGAGCAGCAACCCGAGTCCGGCGAACGCGGCCACGAGCAGCATGAAGAAACGGCGCGGCGAATTGGCTCGATCGACGATGGTACGGACGGGGCGAAATTCGGCGGCGGTCTGCTTGGGGTTCAGCTCGCGCAGAGCCTGAAGGACGCTGGCCGCAAGCGAGGCGGGAGGCAACTGGGAGCGGACGACGAGCTGCGCGTCGTCGGGTCCTTCCTGCGTGACCGGGTAATAGATTTGCCAGCCGATAGCGTGTTCCACGTTGTCGGCGTGAACATCGTCGACTACGCCGATGACGTTCAAATCGGGGCTGTTGCTGCCGGTGGTGAGAGCTTTGCCGACGGCATCTTCACCGGGCCAATAGAAGCGTGCGGCGGAAGCGTTGATCAAGGCGACGCGGGGAGACGTGGATACATCGTCCCAAGTGAAATCGCGTCCACGGATGCGCATACCCATGGCGCGGAAGAATCCTGGAGTGACCACGTAGACGAGCGGCGAGGGCAAATTCACGCTCTTGTCATAGACTTTGCCTTTCGGGACCGGCGATCCCCATGCGCGATTCGGGCCGAGCGGCAGAAAGTCCGCGATGCCGGTAGCTTCGACGCCCGGCAGCGCGCCAACGCGTTCGATCATCTGCCGGAAAATGGCTCCGCGTTTCGCGTCGCTGGCGGCGTCGTTGGGCGCGGAATCGTCGTACTCGACGCGAATCGAGGCCGCGCGGTCGGGCTGGAAGCCGAGATCGATGTCGAGAACCTTCATGAAACTGCGCAAGAGGAGTCCCGCGCCAACAAGCAGTACGCAAGCGAGCGCGACTTCAGAGGCGACGAGAACCGCCCGGATCCGCTCGTGCCTGCGGCCGAGTCCCGCGCCGGGGCCTGAATCCTTCAGAGCTTCCTGAAGATTTCCGGCGGCCATGCGCAGACCGGGAACGAGACCGAAAAGAAATGCGGCAAGGACTGCGATGCAGACGGTCCAGACGAGCGCCTGGCCGTCGATGCGGACCGCTCCGAGGAGCGGAAGAGCCAGCGAACCCTGATGCGCGAGCCATCGGAGCAGCCCGAAGGCGAGGCAGAGTCCGAGCACGGAGCCACCGCAGGAGAGCACGAGGCTTTCAACGAGCAACTGCCCCACGATGCGGATTCGGCTGGCGCCGAGCGCTCCACGAATCGCAAACTCCTTGCTGCGGGCGGCGGCGCGGGCCAGCAGCAAATTGGAAAGATTCACGCAAGCAATGAGAAGGATGACGCCAACCGCGGCCCAGAGAACGATCAGCGAACGGTGGAGATGGCCGCTGACGTAGTCCTTCAAAGTGCGCAACTGCATCGTGTCCTTGCCCGCGTACTGTCCGCACGACTGCGGGTACTTGTTGTTCCAGCAAAGGTGCGGCGCAACGAGGTAGGCCTCGGCCTGGGCTTGACCCAACGTAGCGTCAGGCTTCAGCCGGCCCAGCATGGTGACGATGTTGCCAAAATTCCGCTCGAAATCCAGGCTGAGCGGCACGATGAGATCGACTCTCTTGCCGGGAGAAAATACCGCGCCGAAATCGAAGCTTGCCGGCAACACGCCAATCACGGTGGTGGGCTTGCCGTTCAGCGTGATCTCTTTGCCGACAATCGACGGATCGGCAGCGAACTGGCGGCGCCAATAAGGATCGGCGAGCAGTACGACGGGATGAGCGTTTTGGAGCGCTTCTTCGGGCGCGAAAGTGCGGCCCAGCTCGGGACGAACGCCAAGAACCTGAAAGAAATTGTAGATGACTTCGATGGCTGTGGCGGGTTGTGGGTCGCCGTTTTGCGAGAAGCTGAAATTATTCTCAACGGTGAAGGCTTCATAGCCGGTGACGTCCGCGTAGGAGCGGCTCAGCGAGCGAAACGCATCGTAGGCGTCAGAGGAATATGTGGAGCAGGAAAAACCGCAAGTCTGCGGAGGAGGCGCAATCCAAACGAGGCGCTGCGAATCGGGAAAAGGAAGCGGACGCAACAGCAGCGTATTGACGACGCTGAAGACCGAGATGTTGGCGGCGACGGCAAGCGCGAGGATGAGCAGGGCGACGCCCGCAAATCCGCGGTCGCGACGCAGTGTGCGAAGAGCATAACGCGCGTCGTGAAGCGCGTCGCTCCAGTATTCGCCAAACCGGCGGCGGCGTTCCATTTTCCCTCCCATGGTTTGACCGATTTCCTCGATGGCGCGCACATCGCCGAATTGGCGCTCGGCTTCGCTGCGGGCCGCTTCAGGATTCCAACCCTGCCGGACGAGATCGTCGATCTTGGCTTCGAGATGGAAGCGCAGTTCGTCTTTCACGTCGGCGGCAGGGTCGGCGCCCGACAAGCGGGAATGGCGGCGCCAAATCGGGAATGTCATCCAATTTCCTCTGGCAACGGAGGACGCGTGGCGCCGAGCACTTTGGCAACGGCGGCGGCGTAAGCCTCCCAAGTTCTTACCTCCTGGCGTAGACGCCGGCGGCCGACGGAGGTAAGCCGATAGAACTTCGCTTTGCGATTATTTTCCGAGAGACCCCATTCGGCGGCGACGAGGCCTTTGCTTTCGAGACGCCAAAGAGCGGGATAGAGAGTGCCCTCTTCAACGAGGAGCGCGTCTTCGCTTTGGCGCCGGATGAAATTGGTGACCGCGTAGCCGTGAAGCGGCCCCCAGAAGAGCGCCTTGAGGATCAAAACGTCCAAGGTGCCGCGAAAGAATTCGAGTTTGGCGGTGTCCACTGGCTCCCCTTGTGTTGCAAGGGGAGGATGCCAGATTCTCCCTATGATTGCAAGGGAAGCGAGGCGAAGCACAGCGGGCGGATCAGCATAGTCGGTTGGCGTTGCACTTTGGCAGGATGCCCTTTTTGAGCGCAGGGCGCAAAGATTTGGGACGACAAGACGTTTGGCAACACGGGGTTATCGCGCGGGAGAGAGTGTTGTATAACGCGCTCTTCGATCCCCGAGTGTCCGGGTTCGTTTAGACGACGTCCAGGGCCATCTTAAGCGCGTCGGCGAGTTCCGCGAGTTTCGATTTCGGAAGGACGCCCACATAATTGGTCAGGTCAGATTTGCGGACGCTCACGAGGTTGTCGCACATGACCCAGCTTGGATGCTTGAGTCCTTCGTCGGGGCCAACTGCGACTTGAGTGGATAATCCTGCACCGTTGGTGAAGACAGGAGCGCAAACGACGGTCGAGAAGCGGGAGTCAATCACTGCCTGGCGGCTCACGATCGCGAAGACTCGGTAGTGTTTCGGATCGCCTCCGGGTTTGGAGACCCGGTACAGTTCTCCTCGTCTCATGCGTAGCCTCGCGAGGGCCTCAGTCTTCGGAGGCCTGATATTCCATGACGTCGGCGGCCTCTGCGTTTAGCCGATCAGCCGCGGCATTGATGCGTTCCAGGTCGCGCGCATGAGTTCTGCGGCGGCTTCGTTCCCGAAAGTAACCGCGCAGTATGTCCTCGATAAGGGCTGAGCGAGAGATCTTTGAGCCGGCGAGATCGTCAACTTTGGCCAGGACATCCGATGACAGTGTGATAGAAGTCTTCTCTTTCATCCTACCATCATACCACCGATGCCTCGATCTTGAGGCCTCCGTTTGTAGCGCAAGGGTCGGCCACCCGCCAATCTGCTGATAGCGCTATAAGCGTCGTTGCTCGACTCCTTTCTTCCGAGCCCCGATCGTTAGCACTATCAAGTCTACTGTGGAGAAGAGCCGACAACGCCACCTAATCAGCCCGATTCAGCTCACCGGATGCAACGAATCTATCGCTACAATGGGAAAACGTGGAAACTGCAGCAGTTTGAGTATGAGTGAGTTGGATTCGTAGCCGTGGGACGGTGGAAGACGTTTCTACCGGGCGCGCCAGGGCCCGACTGTGAGAATCTCTACAACGTGAACGCTGCGCGATTTGCGAAACGCTCGGGAGCCTTATTCTTAGGGACGATGCTCGCGGTCTGCGCGGCGGGCCACGCAGCCGCGCAAGTGACCGCCGACCGAATCGTCATCGTGAAATCCACGCGCACCATGACGCTAATGAGCGGCGACAAAATCCTGAAAACCTATAAAGTCGCGCTCGGGACGCAGCCGATTGGCGCCAAGGAGCGTGTCGGCGACCACAAGACGCCCGAAGGTGAATACGTAGTCGACGCCAAGAAAGACAAGAGCCAGTTTCATCGCGCGCTCCACGTTTCCTATCCCAACGCAGCCGACCGCGCGCGTGCCCGCAAACTCGGCGTCAGCCCCGGCGGGGACATCGAGATTCACGGCCTTGGCGATAAGTACGGCTGGATCGGCAGCGCCCACCGGAAAATCGACTGGACCGACGGCTGCATCGCGGTCACCAACGAGGAGATCGACGAAATCTTCGCGATGGTTCCCGTCGGCACCCGCATCGAAATCAGGCCGTGAGGCGTGGGCACCACAGCTTCAGAGGAGTTCATCTCCATCTGTCTCCACGCTCCTTCACGTAATGTGCCAGAACGTAGGGCCAAGGAATACAAACAAGATCCACGACAACCCCGATAGACATGGCATGGCCGAGATCTGTTGACCGGACAGCGGACCACATCGGGAGGGCAACTGCCAATAGCCATACCGCCTTGTAGAAGAATTGCAGGAGAAGCAAAGGCAACATCTTCAGCGGATATCGAAGTCCCAAACCGGACAAAGCCGACAATGCCGCCCAAAAGCCGAAGGCAACGCCATGCAACGGGTCCCACGCTCCTTTGTGGCTGATGATTCCGGGCCATACGTCGAGTCCGAGCAACACGAAATTAAGCAGGTAAAGCAATCTCATTAGATACAGACGGAAGGTGGATACGTCGTTAGACATTGCTCGAGTCCCTCTCTCGAAGCTGGAAGCGCCTTTTTGATCTCGGAAACGGCACTATGGTACGCCCAAGGCAAGTCTCTCTAATCGCCCAAATTTCAAACACCACGTTTTCGGGGGATTGCGCGTGGTTTCTGTCCTACGGGGAGGTTTGCGACGGGGCGACTTTCGCTCCGGCGCTTGTGAAGCCAAAGTGCAGGAGCCACGCGCTGGCCACGTTCTCGCCGTTCACCTTCGGTGGCGTGAATTTCCAGTCGCGCGCGGCGTGCAAGGAAAGATTGGCGAAATATCGGCTCGGTCCGGGAGCGTCGAGTTCGGCAGCAGCCACGTTCCCCGAGGGATCCACACTTACCCTCACGTTGACCCTGACCGTACCGCTAATCGTGTCGCTCGCTTGACGCGGCACGTCGGGCAGAACCTGCTGAAGCACTTCACCTCGAACCAAATCGCTCGAGGGCGGCTGCGCAACGGGCTCAGCGGGAAGCGCGGGCGGTGGAACGCTCGCAGTACTTGGCGCTGGAGCTTGAGTTTCCTTCGCGACAGGCTCGCTTACTTGCGCAGGCGCGGCCTGCTTCGGCGGCGCGGGCTTGGTCTCCGCAGCGGGCTTTGGTTGCCGGACGGGTTGAGGTTGCGCAACGGGTTGCGTAACAACCATGTGCGGCGGCTCCGCGCGCAGTTTCTCGGCTTCCGCGACGGAGGTTCCCTGCGCCGCAGGCTGCTGGCGAAAGAATCTTGGTCCGGCAATGATCGCAAACAGCGTGACTCCAAAGGCGATAGCGCCGATGACGTAGCGATGAGCCATCGGAGTTTTTTCTTCAGTTTTTTCTTGGGTGGCAGCTTCTACTGGAGCAGACTGAGCCGGAGCAGCGTGTACGGGCGCACTTTTCGCCGGAGCAGCCTTAGCAGCCTGAACAGTCTGAACAGCGGGAGTCGCGATTGGAGCCGTGCGAACTGGAGCCGCGATCGGTGTTCGCGGAAGATGATCGGCGACATCCGGAGCCGTCCAGCGGCTTTTCGGTTCTCGGCGGAGGCAGTGACGCGCGATGTCCTCAAAAGCCTCCGGCAGCGCAGCGGGCAGAGATGGTTCCTTCCGCTCGGCCGGATTCCAGGCGGGCGGCTGCTGCGTGAGGACTTCGACCAGCGTCACGCCCAGCGACCACACATCCCCAGCGGGGGCCGCGCCGTTTCGCGCGCCTTCCGGCGGATCGTAAACGCCGGGCGCACTTTGAGAATCGATCGCATCAGCGAGCCGGCAAATGCCGTCACTCGAAAGCTTCAGCTCTTCTCCCACCGCCATGATGTTCGAAGGCTTGACGTGGCCGTGAACGAACCCGCGGCTGTGCATGTAGGCCAGCGCGTCGAGAACGGGCGCGAGCATGTCGCGAGTTTCATCCGGCGTGAGCGCGCGCTCCGGAATGATCTCGGCGAGATTCTCGTCGGCAAGCTCCATCACGACGTAGAGCATCGCGGAGTTTTCCACTTCACAACGGCCCATATCGAAGATGCGGACCAGATGAGGATGCGCCAGGTTCGCGGCCAGGCGCCAGCGCGAAAGCTGAAGTTCCGCATTTCCGGGGCGCACCCGGACCAGCTTGATCGCCGCCTTTTGCGGGCGCAGGTTGCCGTACTCAGTGAGAAAAACAGCCCCGTGATCGGAGCCGCCCAAGTACTGGCGAAGATGATATTTCCCGTCGACAACTTCGCCTTGGAGAAAGCTTTGGGTTTGCGTGGTCATCGTTTCCCCCTGCCGCAGGACAGGCTGCGTGGACGCATTCGCCGGACTTTCTTGCCTGGGCTGGGTGTGACTCTCGCGAGCGGCGCTCTCCGTGGCTCAGGACCACCGCGGAAAAAGCCGAGGCACTATATTCGTCCGATTTCGCGGCAAAAGCAAAGGGTTGCTTGCCCAAAAGAGTACGCCTGCAGCCAACGCTCGATGGAGGCGATTCGCCGTGTCTTCGGCCAGGCCAGCCGGGCGAGAGAGGAATTCCAAGTGATTCTTTGGGAACAAGCCGTCAACGTGCGCGGTTGTGTGTCGTCTCAGAGATATACCATCTGAAGCCAGTTGGCGTGCCTCGACGCATACTTTGCGCGCCAGTGAACTCTGGGCATTCCGGGTTGAACTAAAACACATGCGGCGTCCGAGCCGACTCTCGGACCAGGAGGAAGTTCATGAAGCATTGGTTTTTGAGCTTGGTTGTAATGGCGATACTTGTTTTTGCATTGAGTTTCCCGGCGGGGGCTCCTGCGGCTCCGCCAGCGCACAACGCGCAGCCTGCTGCGGCACCGGCGCTTCACGCGAATGCGACACCGACTCCCGAGCCGCATCCGGAAATTCACGAGGCGATCGAGTCGTTGCGGCATGCGAGGGAGCACCTGAACCACGCGGCGCACGATTTCGGCGGGCATCGAGTCGACGCGATCAAGTCAATCGACGAAGCGATTCATCAGCTTCAGGTCTGCCTCGAGTACGACAAGTAGGAGCTCTCGAAAATTCACCGAAACTGAGCAGCGTCCCGGCATTCTGCGGGACGCTGCTTTTGTTTTTGAGCGTTCCGGCTATTGATTTGCTGCAGGGGTTGGCGGCGGGGGAGTGCCGGCTAAAACTTCCTTCACGACTTTCGCCGCCAACTTCTTGCTTACTGGGCAGGAAGTGTCGTTCATGCGGCATTGGGCTAGCGTGAGAGTGCAGCCGCAATCGCAGCCCTCGGAATTCAGCCGCTTCAACGCAGCCTTCTTCTGATCTTCATTCAGGCCCTTGAAATCGACGCCGGGAAGTTCCGTGGCCAGCGAAGCGTTCTTCAAGAAAATCTGACCCGTATCCTGAAAGGTCTGCACGGTGGCGTTCACCGGAAGACCCAGGAGCGAGCGCACTTCGGCTTCATAGACATCTTCCGAATATAAGCCCACGTGCTTTTGCACCACGCGGCCCTCGGTATTGATGACGAACGACGTGGGCAGCGCCGGGACGCCGCCGTACTCGCGAACCATCTCGCGGCTCCACATCACCACGGGATAGTTGATGCCGATCTGCTTCGCAAACGCGCGCACTTCTTCGGGCGGCCCGTCGTCC
Organism: uncultured Acidobacteriota bacterium; assembly: GCA_963788345.1. Taxonomy (GTDB): domain Bacteria; phylum Acidobacteriota; class Terriglobia; order Acidiferrales; family UBA7541; genus Palsa-295. The sequence goes on from CAWBGW010000085.1 coordinate 14,730, forward strand.
ATCGATATGCCGATGATTTGCAATCGATCCTTGTAGCGATTCGCCAACTCGATCATCTCGGGGATTTCCTCGCGGCACGGCGGGCACCACGTGGCCCAGAAATTCAGCAGCACCACTTTGCCGTGCCAGTCGGCGGTGGAAATCAGAACGCCATCGATGTCGGTGACCATGAAAGGGGGCGCCGGAATCGGGTTGCTTGCAAAGAGAATGACGCGATCTTGAGCCGCTTTGTCTGATTTCGCAGCGCTGGCTGAAACTGCAGAATTGCCGGGCAGGGAAGCGGAGGCTGAAACGACGCGGTGCGAGCGGGTAGCGGCAATGCCGATTACGATGCCAGTGAGTCCGATTCCAGCCACCAGCAAAATCGCGATGAAGTACTTGGCCATTCCAGTTCGATGAGTCCCCGATGAAGATCCATTATGAAGCAGAGTCAGGTTCCGCACAATCCGCGCAGTTCGAATAGGTGAGGAGGGCGCAATAGGTCAAGCGATGGATGTGGGAGGTGGAACCTTGAGAACAGGGAGTTGGGTGCCAAGCCGGGACTAACGTTCCCGATTTGAAATTGCTAAAGGCCAGAGTATCTGAGTGCGAACGTGCAAGTGATTGAAATGACGACGGAACGGACGATGACCGCGGCCACGGCGAATGGGCCAATGCTTGCATGTTGAAGGGCGTGGGTCGCGTTTCATCACGATCCGCATCTTCAGTGAAGGGGGAGGAAGGGGCCCTTTCACGAGAGGATTCGGGTCGTTCCCACCTGCCTCTGAGAGGGAAGCTAGGATGGATGACCCCAGGTCCGGTCACGCCTAGGCCGGGCCACGAAACGCGACCTTTGGGGGCTCTTGATCCCAAGCAAGAGCCCCCTTCTTTTTTTTGCTCAGTCCTGAAATCCGGCGACCGCACTTTCAATGGAAATATCCGGAATGCTAGGGCTTTACGGCGATGCCCTGGATTTCGAATCGCGCGCCGAGTAGCAAAGGACCAGAGCCGATGAAAGCTCGCGCGGGGAACGGCTCGTTTTCTTTGAAGTACTTGCGGTAGACCGCATTGAATCTCTCGAAGAGCGAGATGTCTGAGCAGAATACTTGCACGTAGACCAGATTTTGGAGGGTGAGTTGCGTCTTCGCGAGCGTGCCCCGCAGGGCTTCCATCACTAATTCGATTTCGCGCTCGGGATTCTCGGGAGCACGCTTCGTCGCCGGATCGATGCCGATGTGTCCGGAGAGATAGAACGTGTTGCCGACGAGAACGCCGCTGCTGAAGGGCAGCGGGCCGAACCCAGACGGGGGAGGAACGTAAAGCCATTGAGTCGGTGAGTTCATTTTCGCGTCCTTGGGTTTGCTGGCAATCAAATGTAACCGGGGATGTTTAGGCCTGAACACCCGCTGGCTCGTTTTCGCTTTGTGGCTGCTCCGGGGCGATGCGGCGCACCACCGGGATTCGCGCTTCGCGCAAAACGTGTTCCACCACGGAATTGTTGAGGCGCGAGGCGTCGTAGTCGAGGTGAAGCCGATTTGTCTTTTCGTCGAAGCGGAAGGTCTGCAGCCCGTAGGTGTTTACAAGTCTACCGAGCTCTCGGAATTGCTCAGGCTTGAGAGCGTGTTGTAACTCGTATGTCGCGGTCATGTATGTCATGGCGGAAAGTATAGCAGCAGAATTGAACCGGCGATGGCTGGCATCCCGTGACGACGCCAAGCTTCTCGCATGCCATTTTGGCTACCTCATTTTGGCTACCCCCGATCCAGGTTGACGTGGCGAAGCCGGAGAGCGTTGGTGATTACGGAGACGGAGCTGAACGTCATCGCCGCCGCCGCGATGATGGGGCTGAGGAGCACACCGACGAAGGGGTACAAGATCCCGGCGGCGATCGGCACTCCCAGCGCGTTGTAGACGAAAGCGAAGAAGAGATTCTGACGGATGTTGCGCATGGTCGCGTGGCTCAGGGTGCGGGCTCGGACCACTCCGCGCAAGTCGCCGTGCAGCAGGGTGATTCCCGCGCTTTCGATCGCGACGTCCGTGCCTGTTCCCATCGCGATGCCGACGTTGGCTTGCGCCAGCGCGGGCGCGTCATTCACGCCATCACCCGCCATCGCGACGATATGCCCTTCGGTTTGCAGAAGCTTGACGCTCTCGCTCTTTTTCTGCGCTAGCACTTCGGCTTCGAAGCGTTCGATGCCGAGCTTGTGCGCGACGGCTTCGGCTGTGGCGCGGCTGTCTCCCGTCAGCATGACGATTTCGAGGCCCTGACGATGAAGGCGCTCGATTGCTTCGGCGGTCGTTGACTTCGCCGGATCGGCCACAGCGATCAGGCCTGCGGCCCTGGCGTCCACGGCGACGAATACCACCGTTTGACCCTCCGATTCGAGGGACCGTGCGCGAGAGTCGAGTTCACCCAGCGGGATTCCGAGGTCGGCGAACAGGGCGCGATTGCCGAGCGCCGCGCTGTGACCCTCTACGATGCCCGTGATGCCCTTGCCAGTGAGGTAGTGAAAGTTGGCGACGTCGCCGGCCGTGAGATTGCGCTCCGCAGCCGCCGCGAGAATTGCCGACGCGAGCGGATGCTCGCTCGACCGTTCGAGCGCCGCCGCGGTGCGCAGAACCGTTGGTTCGTCGAAACCGGGCGATGCGACTACGGAGGTGACCCGCGGGCGGCCTTCCGTGAGTGTCCCCGTCTTGTCGACAACGAGCGTATCCACCTTTTCGAGGACTTCGAGCGCCTCAGCGTTCTTGAAGAGCACGCCGGCTTGAGCGCCGCGTCCTGTGCCGACCATGATTGCCATCGGCGTCGCAAGCCCCAGAGCGCACGGACACGCGATGATGAGCACGGCGATTGCATTCAGTAATGCATACGCCATTCTCGGTTCCGGACCGAACAAGGCCCAGACAACGAATGTGAGAATCGCGGCAAACACCACCGCGGGCACGAAGAAGGCGGACACGCGGTCTGCCAGCTGCTGCACGGGTGCGCGGCTGCGCTGGGCTTCGCTGACCATGCGGACGATCTGGGCGAGCAGCGTGTCGCTGCCGACGCGCTCCGCGCGCATCACGAACGTTCCAATGCCGTTGACGGTGCCGCCAACGACGCGAGTGCCGGTGGATTTCTCGACGGGAATCGGCTCGCCGGTGACCAACGACTCGTCCACGGAACTCGTGCCTTCGGTCACCACGCCATCGACCGGGATTTTTTCGCCGGGCCGCACCCGGAGCGCGTCGCCGACGTCGATGTGCTCGAGGGGAACGTCAATCTCCGTGCCGTCGGCGCGAACGAGGCGCGCGGTGTGCGGCGAAAGCTTGAGCAGCGAACGAATCGCGCTCGACGTCCGACCGCGGGCACGAAGCTCGAGCACCTGGCCGAGCAACACGAGAGTGGCAATCGCGGCCGCGCTTTCGAAGTAGACCGGCACTTCGCCTTCCATGCCGCGGAACGACGCCGGGAAGATTCCGGGGAACACTACGGCGATGACGCTGTAGATGTATGCGGTTCCGGTGCCGAGCGCGATCAGCGTAAACATGTTTGGGCTGCGATTTTTGATGGAGGCCCACCCGCGCTCGAAGAAGGGCCAGCCACCCCACAGAACGACGGGCGTCGCCAGCAGCAGCTCGATCCAGCCAATCACACCCGCAGAAAGCCAATGCTGGAGGGGCTGGCCGGGAATCAGGTCCGACATGCCGAGAATCAGGACGGGGATGGTCAGCGCGAGGCTGATCCAAAATCGGTGCGTCATGGACGCGAGCTCGGGATTTTCCTCGTCGCCGACGGCCGTGCACGGCTCGAGGGCCATTCCGCAGATGGGGCACGCCCCAGGTCCTATGCGGATGATTTGCGGGTGCATCGGGCACGTGTACTCGACGGGCGTGGCCGGGCGCGAGCGTGTCGCGGCGCCGATTAGGGTTATCGGGCCATGTGTGTGCATCGCCACGGCAGGTTCGGCGGCGAGATACTTCTCCGGATCCGCGCGGAATTTTGCCGCACAGCCAGGCGCGCAAAAATAGTACGTCTTGCCATCGTATTCAACGCTGGCTCGCGCGCTCGACGGATCGATCGTCATTCCGCAGACTGGGTCACGTTCCATCAATTCCTCTGGGGTGTCAGTATCAGGTTATCGGATGATCGGCGCCACGCAAAGGGAGCGCCCAGCGCTTTTACTTCTGTTTCAGGAGGGAATCGAAGTACTGCGTCATTTCCGGGCTGGTCCAGTCCTGGCCGCCAACGATTTTGCGGTCGATGTGGCCGGAGCGGTCGATGATATAGCTGTCGGGGAACATGGTGGTGCCGTAGTCGGCGGGGACCTTGCGCGAGGCGTCGCGCGAAGTGGGGAAGCTCACGTTGTAAGTCTTCAGGAAATTGTCATAGGCGGATTGGTCGTCGTCGACGCTGATGCCAAGGACCGTGCCGCCAAGAGGCGCGATCTGCTGCTGCAATTGATTCAGCGACGGCGTTTCGTCGACGCACGGCGGGCACCAGGTGGCCCAGAAATTCAGCACGACGACGCGGCCTCGCAAGTCGGAAAGGTGCGCCGGCTTGCCATCGAGCGTGAAAGCGAAATCCTCTGCGGCCTTGCCGTGGAGGCTCGGTTCGCCTTGGCGATAGTCGGGATGAGCGAATACAGCCAAAAGGCCCGCGACGAAAATGAGCGCGAGGCCAGTTTTGAGTTTTCGTTTTAATCCATTGTCCAAGCACCTATAATAAGGCGATACGCAAATTGAAAGCGAGTGGTTTACGTCCCGCGATTGGAATCGTTGAATTTGGTTTCCGCTATCATCCCTGCCCGCAATGAAGAGGCGTCGATTGCCCGCGCCGTCGAATCGGTTGCGGCGCAGCCCGAAATCGGCGAGGTGATCGTCGTGAACGACCAATCGACCGACCGCACCTGCGAAATTCTGGCCGAGCTTGCGGCGCGGACGCCGAAGCTGCGCGTTCTTGCGACGGATGCGTTGCCGGCTGACTGGACCGGGAAGAACTACGCAGTCTCGATTGGAGCGGCAGCCGCGACGGGCGATTGGCTGCTTTTCACCGACGCGGACACGTATCATTTACCAGGTTCGACGCGACGCGCGTTGTCAGATGCGGCCGAACACAACGCCGCGCTGGTTTCCTATTCGCCCCAGCAGGATATGGAGACGTTCTGGGAACGCGCGTTGATTCCGCGTGTGTACTGGATGCTGTCACGGCGTTATTCGTTCGCGAATGTGAATAATCCCGGGATGCCCGATGCCGCCGCGAATGGTCAGTTTCTGCTGATTCAGCGCGATGCCTACGCGGCAATCGGCGGACACGCAGCCGTTGCGAACCAAGTGTTGGAAGATGTCGCCCTGGCGCGGAACGCCAAGCGAGCGGAGCTTGGGCTCTATTTTGCGAGCGGCCGGGGAATCGTCCGCACTCGCATGTACCGTTCGTTTGGCGCGATGTGGGAGGGATGGACGAAGAATCTTTACCCTTTGATTGGGAGTTCCGTCGTTGCGCTGGCGGGAGAACTCAGCGGCTGGGCCGCGACGGCCGGATTGATTTTGATCCTGTCGCTGAAGATTGTGAACCCCATCGGCTGGATGATTGTGGGTGCATGTGCGGCGGCCCTTTCAACTCGGTTCGGTGAATACGCGCTGTTCCTGCGACGGAATCTTTTGCCGATTTCGCTGATCCAATATTACGTACCAGGAGTGTGCCTTTATAGTGCGGCTCTGATCGCGTCGTGGTGGAAGAACACGCGCGGTGAAGTGGTTTGGAAGGGAAGGGCATATCCGGCTCAAATGCCATGATTCGAATCACACGCAAAGTGGAATTTTCAGCGGCGCACTTTTATCACAATCCGAGTTTCTCGGCGGAAGAGAACCGGCGCGTCTTCGGGAAGTGCAATAACCCGCATGGGCACGGGCACAACTACGTGCTCGAAGTGACGGTGGCGGGCGAGCCCGATCCGGAAACGGGCATGGTGCTCGACTTGAAAGAGCTGAAGGACATTCTGCAACGTGAGATAGTCGAGCGGATGGACCATCGTCACCTGAATTACGAAGTGCCGGAACTGGCGGGCAAGATTCCCACCTGCGAGAACATCGCGGCTGTGATTTGGCAGCTTCTAGAGCCCAGGATCAAGCAGGGGAAGCTCGATCGCGTGCGGTTGTACGAGTCGCCGGATTTGTTCGCGGAGTGCGTGGCGGATGGCGCGTCTTCGAATGGCCACGGGCCCACAGGAGACCGCGCGTGAAGATTTCGCTTTCGCGGCGGTACCGGTTTGCGGCGTCACACCGGCTGCACAATGCGAAGTTCACGGCTGACGAAAATCGGCTGCTCTACGGCAAGTGCAACAGTCCGTATGGGCACGGGCACAACTACGTGGTTGAGGTGACGTTGACGGGGCCGTTGGATCCGGCTACGGGAATGATCGCGAATCTTGGCGAACTGGATCCGTTTGTCGAGCGGGAAGTGGTGGAAGTTTTCGATCATAAATACCTGAATGAAGAGGTGGCGGAATTTCAGACGCGCGTGCCGACCACCGAGAACGTGGCGCGCGAGATTTTTCGGCGGCTGAAGCCTTTTCCGGCGGCGAGGCTCGAGCGTGTGCGGATTGAGGAGACGAGCAAAAACAGTTTCGAATTCTGCGGCGACGAGTCAGAGGCGAAATAGAAAAGCAAAAGCGAAACACAGAGGACACAGAGAAAATCCAGAGGGCACGGAGAAGCTGTCGGAGGGGGAAGGAATGGGTAAAATTGTGAGTGAAGCGGCAGAGATCACGATCACTGAAAAGACCGGCTCGGAGAGCATCGCGGACCTGGTTCGCAAGATCCTGGTGCGGCTTGGCGAAGACCCGAACCGCGAGGGCCTGCGACGCACGCCGGAGCGATTCGAGAAGGCGCTGCGGTTCCTGACCAAGGGGTACCTGCAGGACCACGACAAAATTTTGAACGGCGCCATGTTCAGCGTGTGCTACGACCAGATGGTCCTGGTGAAGGACATCGAGGTCTACAGCATGTGCGAGCATCACCTGCTGCCGTTCTTCGGCAAGTGCCACGTGGCGTACATTCCGGACAAGAAAGTGGTGGGGCTGAGCAAGATCGCGCGCCTCGTGAACATGTATGCGCGGCGGCTACAGATTCAGGAACGGCTCACAAGCCAGATCGCCAAGGCCATTCAGGAAAAGCTGGCTCCGCACGGCGTGGGTGTGATCGTCGAAGCGAGGCATCTCTGCATGGTGATGCGCGGCGTGGAGAAGCAGAATTCCATCGCAACCACGAGCGCGATGCTGGGCGCTTTTCGCGAGAACAAGCAGACGCGGGACGAGTTTCTCTCGCTGATTCGAGGCGGAAAAACCTGATTCGGCGTTTGCTGCCGATTTGCCGCGCCTCTCGTTGGCGGGTCTCAGCGGTGGATTTCCTCTGTGCCCTCTGGATTTTCTCCGTGTCCTCTGTGGTTCGCTTTTGCTTTTATGTTTTGCCTCTGGTCTGCAAAGGCACGACGGAAGCGCAGAGAACCCTGGAAGCCCCCGATCTGAGGGATTTTCCCCAGGCGGCCTACCGGAATTCCCTTTGCGGCTTCGCTGCACTGTGCTAGCATTTTTGACGGCTAGAAGAGAAGAAAAGAGAATGGAATAGGGTACGGCGTTTCACGGGGGAGGGGGCAAGTTGATGGAAGCGAAAATGGAAGTAATCGAGCAGTTCCGCGTACATCCGAAAGACACAGGATCACCGGAAGTGCAGATTGCGCTGTTAAGCGAACGAATCAGCTACCTCACCACTCACCTGAAAGCCCACGCAAAGGATCATGCTTCGCGACGCGGATTGATCATGATGGTCAATAAGCGCCGTCGGCTGCTGGACTATCTGAATCGCCGGGACCCGGATCGGTATCGCGAGATTGTGGAACGACTCAGCTTGCGCAAGTAGCGCGGGTATCCTGAGCGGTCTTGCAGGCCGCAGTTTTCCTTCCGCACAAACGACAGATGTTCAGGCGATATGCGGACCGGCAGAGCCCGGCTGCGTGAGATTTCGTTTTGCAGCTTCTCAGGCTTTTCTCCCCTTCGATTCTTTCTGCTTTTTTCTCTCTCTGCCGATTTTCTCGAGATATTTCTCTCGTATCTGACAAGGTGTACCCGGTGAACCGGGACAAAGGAAACAATGATGTTTGAAAAAGTGAGTATCAATCTAGGTGGCCGCGAACTGACGCTGGAAACAGGCAAAATGGCGCGCCAGGCGCACGGGTCGGTAGTGGTTCGGTACGGCGACACGGTGGTACTGGCCACCGCCTGCATGGACAGCAGGCCCACGGAGAAGGATTTTCTTCCGCTGACGGTGGACTACCGCGAATACACATATTCCGCAGGAAAGATTCCTGGCGGGTTCTTCAAGCGCGAAGGGCGTCCTTCGGAGCGCGAGATTTTGACCTCGCGGCTGATCGACCGTCCGCTGCGGCCGCTGTTCCCGGAAGGCTGGTCGACGGAAACGCAAATCGTCGCCATGGTGCTTTCAGCCGACAGCGAGAATGACCCCGACGTAATCGGTGTGACGGCGGCGGCAACGGCGCTGTATATCTCGAAGATTCCGTTTACGCGGCCGATCGCGTGCGTCCGTGTCGGACTAATCGACGGAAAGCTGACCGTGAATCCGACGGTGGCCGAGCAGAAGACGAGCCTGCTGAATATCGTGGTCGCGGGTTCGGACGAGGCCATCGTGATGGTGGAATCGGGCGCGCTCGAGGTTTCGGAAGAGACCGTCGTGGATGCGCTCGAGTTCGGTCACGCCGAAATCCGGAAGATCGTGGCGGTGATTCGCGATTTGTACGCCCGCGTCCATCCGGAGAAGGTTGCGGTGCAGCCGCCGGCTTTCGATGAGGCCGTGTACAACGGCATGTCGAAGACCTACGGAGATCGCCTCCGCGACGCACTCGACACGAAAAAGCATCCGAAGGCTGAGAGCTACGGATTGGTGGACGCGATCCTGAAGGAAATTCTCGTCGCGATTCCCGAAGAGGACGAAGACAAGCGGAAGCTGGCGCATCGCGCGTTTGAGCGGTTGCGCGAACGGATTTTCCGCGACGACATGCTGCTGCGGCACCGGCGTCCGGACGGGCGTGCGTTCGACGAGATTCGCCAGATTACGTGCGAAGTGGGAGTGCTGCCGCGCGTGCACGGTTCGGCGCTCTTCACGCGTGGCGAGACGCAAGCGCTAGCCACGGCCACGCTTGGCACGAAGGAAGACATGCAGCGCCTCGATTTGCTGTTCGAGGAAGAGGCGTTCAAGCGCTTCATGCTCCACTACAACTTCCCGCCGTTCTCGGTGGGCGAAGTGAAATTCCTGCGCGGTCCTGGTAGGCGCGAAATCGGGCACGGAGCGCTCGCCGAAAGGTCGCTCTCGAGCCTGCTTCCGCCCGAAGCGGAGTTTCCGTACGCCATGCGCGTGGTTTCGGACATTCTGGAATCGAATGGTTCCTCGTCGATGGCCAGCGTGTGCGGCGGATCGCTCGCGTTGATGGACGCGGGCGTGCCGCTAAAGGCTCCGTGCGGCGGAATTGCGATGGGTTTGGTGGTGGAAGGCGATAAGTACGCGATCCTCACCGACATCGCCGGCGCCGAGGATCACTACGGCGACATGGACTTCAAGGTGGCCGGTACGCGGCAGGGAATCACGGCGTTGCAGATGGACATCAAGGTGGAGGGCGTCAGCGTGAAAATGATGCGCGAGGCTCTCGCGCAAGCACGCAAAGCTCGCATCGAGATTCTCGACATCATGGACCGCACGCTCGGGTCCGGACGATCCGAGATTTCCACCTACGCGCCGCACCTTTACATGCTCAGCATCCCCACCGACAAGATCCGCGACCTGATCGGGCCGGGCGGCAAGAAGATCCGGTCGATTATCGAAGCCACTGGCGTGAAGATCGACGTGATGGACGACGGCAAGGTTCACGTCTTCGCGAACAACGGAACTGCGGCCGAAGATGCGTTGAAGATGATTCGCGACGTCACCGCCACTGCCGAGATCGGCAAAACGTATCTCGGCAAAGTGGTGCGCATCGCCGAGTTTGGCGCGTTCGTCGAGATTTTCCCGGGAACGGACGGCTTGCTCCACATCAGCGAAATCGCCGAACAGCGGATTCGCGCGGTGCGCGACGAGCTGAAGGAAGGCGATCAGATACTCGTGAAGGTTCTGGCGATCGAGGGCAACAAGATTCGCCTGAGCCGCAAAGCCGTCCTGCGCGACCAGCGCGACAAGCAACCGCCGCAACAGCCGCCTCAGCCGCCGCAGCAGAAGCACGAGGCCGCCGGGTAGCCAGCCGCCCTCGCGTTATCTATTCTCGGGGGACTGGCATGATTGACGGCCGCGAAACTGCAGGGCCGCCTGGTCGTTCCGGTTCCACCGGGATCCCACCTTTTCTAAAACGAGGGTTGCTCCCGAGTTGCAGTGAGAGCCGCATAGGAACACGTATTTTAGAATGGCGAAGCGGTGGCTCTCGTCAAACGCAATTTCCGACAACGCGAGCACTCCAGGATCTTTTATCATCCCCGATGCGTCCATCATGGAGTTCACGCCGTGAGCGGCCACCTCTGCATCCCACTGCTTCAGAATCGCCGATTCTCCCTGCTCGTCGATAAGACGAATCGAGTGACCCCGCAGAACTTCTGGACCGAGCGAATGAACCGCCTTACTCGATTCTTCCGCCTCTTGGAGTCGAAGGCCCCGCAGGCAGGCGGCGTCTTTTCCGATACCAGACAGGTCAAGCGGGAAGGTTCTGTTCTCAACATACTTGAAATTCGTTTTGCTTAACGACTCTATGAAATCGCCGTACACCTGTACCTGCTCAGGAGTGAGCGACGCTTTGCCTTCGTGAGAAGCAGCCGCCCGAGATCCGCACCAGGCTATGTTGCCGAGTCCAACGCCCAGCAGTAGGGACGCCCAAACGCGTTTCATCTGCAGATTTCTCCTCGTGAGGGTCCAGATGCCCTAGAGAACTCGACGTTGGTCATTTCAGTTTATTCGTCGCGGCCGGTGTGGCGTTCGATGCGGGCGCCGACCTTGATGAGTTTTTCCTCGATGCGCTCGTAGCCGCGGTCGATGTGGTAGACGCGGTCGATCCAGGTGGTGTTGTCGGCGACGAGCGCCGCGAGCACCAGGCCCGCGCTGGCGCGCAGATCGGAAGCGGTGACGGGCGCGCCGCTGAGCGGCGTCGGCCCGGTGACGACGGCGAGATTGCCGTCAATCGCGATGTTCGCGCCCATGCGCATCATCTCGACGGCGTGCAGGTAGCGATTCTCGAAAATGGTTTCGCGAACGCGCGAGACGCCGTGCGCCTGCGTGGCCAGCGCCATGAACTGCGCCTGCATGTCGGTGGGGAAGCCGGGATACTCCTCGGTGGTCACATCGGCGGCGGTCAATTTCTTTGCGGCGCGAACGCGCAGCGCGCGCGGCCCTTCGTTGCGAATTTCGACGCCGCATTCCCTGAGTTTCGCGATGATCGCGCCCAGATGATTTGGCTCGCAGCACGTGAGAACCAAATCGCCGCCGGTGATGGCTCCGGCGACGAGAAAAGTGCCGGCCTCGATGCGGTCGGGAATCACCGCGTGCGTGGCGCCGTGAAGTTTGTCGACGCCCTGGACGCGAATCGTGGAAGTGCCCGCGCCTTCGATCTGCGCGCCCATCTTGATAAGCAATTCCGCAAGGTCGGTTATTTCCGGTTCGAGCGCCGAGTTTTCGAGAATCGTTTCGCCTTCGGCCAGCACCGCCGCAGTCAGAATGTTTTCCGTTCCGGTGACCGTGATTTTCGGAAAGCGGAACGTCGTGCCGCGAAGGCGTTTCGCGCGCGCTTCCACGTAGCCGTGATCGACGGAAACCTGCGCGCCGAGTTTTTCGAGCGCCTGGATATGCAGGTCGATGGGACGTGTGCCGATCGCGCAGCCTCCCGGCAGAGAAACGCGCGCATAACCGAATCGCGCGACGAGCGGCCCCAGCGTCAGGACGGACGCGCGCATCGTCTTCACAAGTTCGTAGGGCGCCTCAGCGTGGGAAGGCGTCACCGTTTCGGCTTGAATCGTAAACTGGCTTGGCGGAAGGTCCGGGCTTTCCACGTGGCAGCGCATGTGCGCGAGGAGCTTGGCCATCGTGATGATGTCACGCACGCGGGGAATGTTGTGCAGGTGCACAACGTCGGCAGTGAGCAGCGCCGCGGCCATCGCGGGCAGCGCCGCGTTTTTCGCGCCGCTGATTTGCACCGCGCCTTCGAGCGGCCGGCCGCCTTGAATTTTGAATCGGTCCATCTAGTCCTCTCCGGGCTACTTTTTGTGGCGCCGGGAATCAACGCCGCGGCTGCGCGGACGCCGCGCTTCGAGTGCCTGACGCACGTTCCCGCCTGACTTCCGCAGCAGTTGACTCGCCTGAGCCGCAGTCGATCCCGTCTTCAACATCACCAGCGCAACCGGCAAATCGTGTCGCGTTTGCCGCAGTGCGTGTCCCGCGGTAGACGCGCTGACTCCCGCCGTTTCCTCCAGAATCCATTCGCTCCGGCGGCGCAGCTTTTCGTTTGTTGCGATTACGCAGACCATTTGATTCCCGTACACTCTCCCGAGTCGCACCATCGATGCGGTAGAAAGCATGTTGAGCACCAATTTTTGCGCGGTGCCCGCCTTCATGCGCGTTGAGCCCGCAATCGCCTCCGGGCCTGTCTTCGGGACGATCGCGATCTGCACTTGGCGCGCCAGCGGCGAATCGAGATTCGACGTTAACCCAATCGTCGAGGCGCCACTCCTGCGCGCGAATCTGAGTCCGCCAAGTACGTAGGGCGTAGTTCCGCTGGCCGCGATCCCAACAACCACATCGCGGCGCGTGAGCCTCGCTTTCGCGAGGTCGCGTGCGCCATTCGCGGCCGAATCTTCGGCGCCTTCCACGGCGTGAAGCATGGCTCGTTTGCCGCCGGCGATGATGGCTTGCACCATGCTCGGCGGCGTTCCAAACGTCGGTGGAATTTCGGCGGCATCGAGAACGGCGAGCCGGCCGCTGGTTCCCGCGCCGAGG
>CAWBGW010000086.1:0-16221 GCA_963788345.1 uncultured Acidobacteriota bacterium
CTGCCTTCGGGCAGCGCGCCCGCGGCGCTCACGAGGCGTTCTCGAGATACACCCCGAAGGCGGCGATGCGCGCCAGCCGTTGTTCGAGCAACGCCTGGCGGTCCTGCGCCTGCAGTTGCTGCAGGTGGCGCGTGAGCGCGGCGCGCAGCTGCGTGCTCATCGCGCCGGGTCCCGGTGCGCGCCGCCGAGCGGCTCGGCGCAGCACTTCGTCGACCAGGCCCAGATCGAGCAGCCGATCGGCGGTAGATTGAGCGCCTCGGCCGCGACGTCCTTTTGTCGGCGCTCTTCCACAGGATCGACGCGCACCCTTCGGGGGAGATCACCGAATAGGTACTGAACTGCAGCATCAGCAGTCGATCGCACACGCCGATCGCGAGCGCTCCGCCCGATGCCGCCTTCACCGATGACCACGCTTAAGATCGGCGCGGCCAGCATCGACATCTCGAACAGGTTGCGCGCGATGGCTTCGCTTTGGCCGCGCTCTTCCGAACCGACGCCGGGATAGGCTCCCGGAGTGTCGATGAGGGTGATCACCGGGAATACGGAAGCGCTCGGCCAGCTCATCAGGCGCAGCGCCTTGCGATAGCCTTCGGGTTTTGGCATGCCGTAATTGCGCCGCACGCGCTCCTTGGTGTCGCGGCCCTTTTGATGTCCGATCAGCATCACGGGCTCGCCGTCGATCCGCGCCGACCGCCGACGATCGCGAGGTCGTCCGCTATACATGCGATCGCCGTGCAGTTCGTGAAAGTCGGAGAAGATCTCGCGACGTAGTCGAGCGTGTAGGGCCGCTGCGGGTGACGCGCCAGCTGCGTGATTTGCCAGGGCGTCAGGGTGGCGAAGCGCAGTGGATGCGGATGTGGCGGGAGGACATTTGGGCGTTGCAGTAGAGTTTTTCGCGGGAGGTGGAGAAGCGTTGCAGTTGTTTCTGCCGGGCGCGGATGACGCGTTCGCGAATCTTGGCGGAGTTTTCCGGTTCGCTGCGTGCTGCGCATTTCTTTGTAGTTCACGGCGGGCACGTCGATGTGGATGTCGATGCGATCCATGAGCGGGCCGGAAATTTTCGAGACGTAACGCTGGATCATGGGCGTGGTGCACTGGCAGTCGCGAGTGCGGTCGTTGTGGAAGCCGCAGGGGCAGGGGTTCATGGCGGCGGCCAGCATGAAGCGCGCGGGAAATGTCAGCGACATGGACGCGCGAGCGATGCTGACGGTGCCGTCTTCGAGCGGCTGGCGCAGAACTTCGAGCACGTTGCGGGGAAATTCGGGGAGTTCGTCGAGAAAGAGCAGGCCGTTATGGGCGAGCGAGACTTCACCGGGGCGCGGGATTACGCCGCCGCCGATCAGGCCGGCGTCGGAGATGGTGTGATGCGGAGAACGGTAAGGGCGCGTTCCGACCAGGCCGGTGCCTTGGTCGAGCACTCCGGCGACGCTGTGAATCTTCGTGGTTTCGAGCGCTTCTTCGAAGGTGAATGGCGGGAGGATGGTCGGCATGCGCTTGGCCAGCATGGTTTTCCCGGAACCGGGCGGGCCGATCATGAGGATGTTGTGGCCTCCGGCGCAGGCGATCTCGATGGCGCGCTTGGCCGTCTGCTGGCCGCGGACATCTTTGAAGTCGACGAAGAATTGCTGCGATTCGCGCAGGAGGGAGTCGCCGTCGGCTTTGATGGGGACGATGCCGTTGCCGGAGTTCACGAAGTGAATCACGTCGAGCAGCGAGCGCACGGGGTAGACATCCAGGCCGGAGACCATGGCGGCTTCCTTGGCGTTGGCCTCGGGCACGACCATGCGGGCGATTTTTCTTCCGCGAGCCTCGATGGCAATGGGGAGTGCGCCGCGGACACCGCGCACGCCGCCGTCGAGAGAGAGTTCACCGACGAAAAGACAATCCGTCATTTCTTTCTTGGTTAGGCCGCCGTAGGCTCCGACGATGCCGAGCGCCATGGGCAGGTCGAATCCGGAACCTTCTTTCTTGATGTCGGCAGGAGCGAGATTGATGGTGATGTGCGTGGGCGGGATGTCATAGCCGCAATTTTTCAGCGCGGCGCGGACGCGGTCGCGGCTCTCGCGCACAGCAGCGTCGGGCAGACCGACAGTGTGGAAGTGATCCTGATCGCACTTGATGCCCGAGCAGTCGACCTCCACCTGAATGATGTTGGCATCGATGCCATAGACGGCGGCGCTGAGGGTCTTGTAGAGCATCAGGCTGTTCCTACCCTTCGGACTTCGCTCAGGGCAGGTTGTCTCGCAAAAGACGCGAGAAATGGGGCACCCCAGTCGGGCACACGAAGTCCTGATGTGCCAGACAGCTACTTTAGGGATTGCGGGTCGGTGTTGGCTGTGACGGATGTCACGTGGGGCTGTGCAAAAGCAGCCCCTCAGCGGCAAAAACCCGATTCCAAACCGGAAAAGGCTTCAACGCGTCCTAGGTAACCAAAGTACCAAAGTGTCTAACGGTGCGGCTTTGCGCGGACCCGTATAGAATTAGAATGATGTTGTGCCCGGCAATTCACTGATGAGCTTGGACCCGCCTAACTCGTTCCGCCCACCTCGCCGTCCCGACAATCTGGAACGGGAAGAATCTCAATTGTGGCGTTGGGCCTTGGGATTCATGGTCTTGCTGGCGGTTGCGCTAGCCGGACTTTTGTGGGAACGACTGGAAAATATACCGTTTGGGCTCCGCGTCATTCCGATCGGCGTGCTGGCTCTTTCGATTCTGTTCGCCGCGTACGCCTACGGACGGCGGCGGGAGGTCAGCGAGCTCAAAGGACTGCTGCACGGGTTGCAGGAGCACGTGGGGGCGGCGCCGTCGGAAGAGCAACTGGACCAACTGAGCCAGGTCATTCTGCGTTCGCAGCGCAACTTCAAGGAGTTGATCGACTCGTTCGATGACCCGGCATGCGCGGTATCGCTCGATGGCACTCTGCGAACAGTGAATCGACGCATCACCGAAATAACCGGAGCGACTTACTCCGAGCTGGTGGGGCGAAAACTCTACGATTTTATTGAAGAACCGCAGCAATCGGATGTCGAACGAAGCCTGGGCTTCTTTCTGGAAAAGAAGCGTTGGGCCGGAACGGTGCCGGTCCGATTCAAAAATCGAACGAGGACTCTTTACTTTGAGTGCGTGCTGAACGGAATTGTCAAAGGCGACGAAGTAGTGGGCGTGAGCATGCTGGGGCGAGACGTGACCGAGCAGCGCGAAAAGGAAATGCGCTTCACGGAATTATTCGAAACTCTGCAGGAGGGAGTCTACTTCAGTACGCCCGACGGACATCTGCTGGACGCCAATCCGGCGCTGGTGAGCATGCTGGGATATACGGAGAAAGGGGAACTGCTGAGAGCGGAGCCGGCGGCATTGAATCTCGATCCCGGTCAACCGGTGCTGGGGCGGGCGGTGGATGATCGCGGAGGCGTGCGCACGCGCGAGATCAAACTGCGGCGCAAGGATGGGACGGCAGCGATTTTTCTGGACTCCTCGCGAGCGGTTTGGGACGCGTCGGGAAACATCATCCGCTATCAGGGAACTCTGGTGGACATCACCGAAAAGCGGAAGATGGAGCGGCAACTGGCGCAGCAGGAAGAGTTTCACAGCCGCTTGCTGGAGAGTTTTCCGGATCTGATTCTGGTGGTGGATCTGGAGGAACGCTACACATTTGTCAGTTCGCGGGCGCGCGAACTCCTTGGCTATGATCCGGAAGACATGCTGGGGAAAGCAATTTCCGGCATGGAAGATCATTCGCAGGAGATGGTTACTCTCTACCGGGCAGTGATTTCCGGCAAGCAGGCATTCGCGTCGGCGGAATATGGAGCACGGCACCGCGATGGAAGCTGGCGGACGATGCGCGCTGCCGGCAGCCAATTGGTGGATGCTGAGGGCAAGATCAACGGAGTGATTATTTCCGTACGCGATATTACGGTTGAGCGAAAGCTGGAACAGCAGATCGTGCAGAGCGAGCGTCTGGCGGCAATGGGCGCGATGATTGGCGGGGTCGCACACGAGCTGAACAATCCACTGACCAGCATTATGGGGGTGAGTGAACTGCTGCAGGATACCGAGACCAATGAAACTTCCCGCAAGCAACTGGCAATGTTGCAGCAGCAGGCGAGACGCGCGGCCGAGATTGTCCAGAACCTGACTTATTTCTCGCGTCCACCCGCTCCCGGCAAGAGCAGGATCAATTTGGTGGAGGTGGTCGAGCGGACGCTCAATCTGCACGCTTATTCGCTGCGCAAGAACAACGTTACGGTGGACTTTCTGAAAGAATCTGGAGTGCCCTACGCGTTGGGTGATCCGCATCAGCTGATGCAGGTCTTTTTGAATTTGATTTTGAATGCGGAGCATGCGATCCGCGAGGTGCGGGATAAAGGAACGTTGCGGATTCGATTGGGCAAAGGGACCAATTCGGTCTGGGCCAGTTTCCATGACGACGGGCCGGGCATCGCGAAGGAAAACTTGTCGAGCATCTTCGATCCTTTTTACACAACCAAGCGTCCGGGCCGCGGTACAGGGTTGGGGCTGAGCATCTGCAAGTCGGTGATGAAGGAACACAACGGCAGCATCGAAGCGGCCAATGCGCCAGATGGCGGCGCGGTGTTTACGGTGACGCTACCGGTGTCGCCGGTGGGGTGAATGGGACCTTGTGGAGCTCCACTGGAATGCGGGCAAAATAGAGTCTAGCTGGGCGCGCGGGCCTTTGGCCCTGCTTGGACAGCCGAGAGCCTGCCCTGAGCGCAGTCGAAGGGCGGCTGTCACTACGTGAGTCGCTTAGCGTTCTACGGCCATGGCTACGGCGTTGCCTCCGCCTAGACACAGGGCTGCTATTCCACGTTTTACATCGCGACGGATCATTTCATAGATAAGGGTAACTAAGACGCGGGCCCCGCTGGCTCCGATGGGGTGTCCGATGGCCACGGCGCCGCCATTCACGTTGACCTTGTCGGGATTCAGATTCAGTTCGCGCATTACGCCCAGCGCCTGCACTGAAAAAGCTTCATTCAGTTCGTAGAGATCGACGTCTTCGTTTTTCCAGCCAGTCTTTTCCCAGATTGTTCGGACGGCGCCGACGGGGGCCATCATTACCCACTTCGGCTCGACTCCGCTGGTCGCCTGGGCCACGATACGAACCATGGGCTTCGCGCCGAGTTCACTCGCGCGTTTCGCACTGGTGACAACAAGGGCGGCGGCTCCGTCGTTGACGCCGGGAGCGTTGCCGGCAGTCACGGTGCCGTCTTTCTTGAAGGCGGGCTTCAGACGATCGCAGCACTTCGATGGTGGTGTCCTCGCGCGGGCTTTCATCTTTATCGAAAATCGTGGGAGGCGCGCCCTTCTTCTTCGCGGGAATTTCCACTGGAACAACCTGTGACTTGAAGCGGCACTCTTTGATTGCGGAGAGCGCTTTGCGATGTGAGTTCAGGGCGAACTGATCCTGCTCTTCGCGCGTGATGCCATATTTTTCGGCGACGTTCTCGCCGGTGATGCCCATGTGGTAGTCGTTGTAGATGTCCCACAGGCCATCGTGGACCATGGAGTCGACGATCTGCGCATTGCCGAGACGGTATCCCTTGCGCGCTTGCGGCAGGAGATAGGGAGCATTGGTCATCGACTCCATTCCGCCGGCGACGACGATGGAACTGTTTCCGGTCTGAATCGCTTGCGCAGCCAGAGCGACGGATTTCAATCCCGAGCCGCAAACTTTGTTGATTGTCATGGCACCTGTCGCAGGAGAGAGTCCGCCATAGATAGCTGCTTGGCGCGCAGGATTCTGACCAAGTCCGGCGGAGATGACGTTGCCCATGATGCACTCGTCAATCTCTGCAACCTCGACACCCGCACGCCTGACGGCCTCGCGGACAACGATGGCGCCGAGTTGCGGGGCGCTGAAATCAGAGAGGCTGCCTTGAAATTTTCCCACGGCGGTGCGGCAGCCGGAGATGATCACTACATCGTCAAAAGAGGCCATGAATCAAGCTCCCCGCGAAGATTTCGCGTTGTTCAATGATGTTCATTATAGATGCAGGAGTAGGGCATTTCGTCGCGCCGACGGAACGCGACAGCTGGCACTGTTGAAAACGAAATGGCGTGCAGATTCTTGATACGCGTGGTTGCGAAGCGAATCATAGTGTGATCGCGGGAGAAAATCGGACGGAACTCGAGGTGGTTTGCGAAAAACTTCTTGACTTTTGCTTCCGAAAACTCTCTCGTCATGACTTTGGTGTCACAACTTGCGAAGTTCGATCGTCATTTTTTTCTTGACTTCATTTTTCATTAACTCTATACATCAACTAGTTGCAGTAGAAGACCGCTGCAATGTTTTCCATGAAAAATGGAAGGGAGAATAGGAACAATGGCAACCAAGAAAAAGGCAAAGAAGAAAAAGAAGCACTAAGAAAGTTCGGTACGAAGTCAAAAAGGGGACGCTGAAGAGCGTCCCCTAAGTTTTTGGTGGCGATTGAAATTGGGGCGATTGAAATTGGGGGTGATTGAAAAGTTCCGGCCCCGGCGGATTAATTGGGCCGGCCAGCGATGCTCTCTCGCCGGCGCGGAATGCGCTTCTCCTTCTCAGGGCATAAACTCCGATACGCACAGAAATTGCAGTGGATGCCGGGTTTCGCTTCGAAGACGCCATCGGCAATTCCCTGCGCCGCAGCCTCCACGCGATTGCGGGCAATGAGCAGTTGTGGTTCAGTGCGAGTGGTAGCGATGGGAACGTTCTCTGCCAGATTGTAGAAAATCAGCGCACCGACGGTGTATCCCCACTTTTCTTTGGCGGCGATTGCGTAGAGCGACAACTGAAGGCTCTCGTCGGCATCTTCCTGATCCCGAGCGTTACCGGTCTTGTAATCAATGATGGCGACGGTACCGTCGGGTCGGCGGTCGATGCGATCGATGCGGCCGAGTACGGAGGTCGGACCCACGCGAATCTCAAAGGATTGCTCGGTGTGCAGAACCTGCACCCGTCGGGAGGGAGCGGACGGAGGCAAGGAACTCACGCAACTGCGAGATGCCTTGCTGCTCGTAGAGTTGGTGCTGGTAGGTTTCCTGAATTTTGGCCTCGGCCAGATCGAGACGGAAGAGGTCGATCAGTTCGTCGTCGGTTTTGGCACGCCCGAGGTTTACGGAATCGAAATAGGTCTTGAGGATGCGATGGATGGCCGCGCCGTATTGCATGGCTGCGGCAGGCTTCGCGGATAGGCGCCAGTCGCGGGCGAGCTTGAACTGCAGTCCACAACGCTCGTAGGTGTCGACGGCCGACGCGCTGAGGCGAGTATGCAAACCATCGAGCACTGGAAGCTCGAACCATACGTTGGTCTGAGACTCGGCAGGATACTCAAGAGACCCTTCGGCGAAGATGTCGAGGCTCTTCTGCGTGCCGCGCGCCGGGACAGGAACCAGCCACCGAGCCAGACTTTTATTTTCGACCAGTTCGCGCATGTAACCCGCAGGGGTCTTGTTGATTTTGCCGGTGCCTTCGCGGGCATAAATGTGCAGCGAATCTCGGGCGCGGGTCATGGCGACGTAGAACAGGCGGCGCTCTTCCTGATCATGCAGTGTCTTGTCGTCGGCCTCCGTGACGGAATCCGCATCGCGCAATTCTCTGGGAAAAGCGACCAGGGTTTCCTTGTAGGAGCACGGGAATGAGTTCGAATTGGCGCGGAGAATCAGGACGTGGAGGAATTCGAGGCCCTTGGCGCCATGCACGGTCATGAGGCGAACGGCATTTTCGTTTTCGCTTGCTTCCATAGGGATCACGCCGCCTGCCTCGCGGAAGTACGTAAGGTAATCCACCAGCTCTTCTAATTCGGTCGTCCGGTTCAACTTTTTCTTTTCCCACTCTTCTACGAAGTGAAGAGCAGCTTGAAGGATCGGCGACGAGCGGTCGAGCCCGAACTGCTGGACGACCATGTCGAGTGCGGCGCGGGCCTTCGCTTCCCGGCGGAGATTTCTTGTCGAACATTTTGTACGACCAACAGAACATCGGCGCCGCCGTCGACTCGGTCGAGCGCGGAGAAAAGGGGGACGACGTGGGTCTCGCGGTTGTCGCGCGCTATGGCTCGCATGACCTGGCGAAGTTGCTCGGGGTTTACCTGAAAACGCGGCAATGCCGCTACGCGAAACAGGCTGACGTCGTCGCCGGCGGAGACGACGGCGTTCAAGCAGGCAAACAGATCGCGAGCCTCGGGCGTGTCGGAAATGTCCATGCTCTCGATGACGAACGGGATATCAGCCTCGGCCAACTCCTGGACGACTTCGTCGCGGTGGAAGTGCAGGCGGTAGAGAATGCCGAAATCGGACCACTTGCACTTTGATTTCTTTTGCACCTCGCGGATCAAGCTGACTAGATCGGGACCCTCTGCGTCTCTGCTGGTGAGAACGACCACCGACACAGGAGGGCTGGGAAAGGACGTTCCAGCCTTCGCGGCTTCTTCCTCGCGCGCGGATTGGAGAGGCGTTCGCCGATAGGCGGATGCGGCTTGGGGATGCGTGGCGAAGAAGGGTGGATTCTTCTCGATCAAGGCGAAGGCGCTGCGAAGAATTGGTGTGGTCGAACGGCGGTTCTTTTCGAGGACTACCTGTTTGGCATTGTGGAAATGGCGATCAAACGAGTTCGAAGGCCGCGCTGGATGCTCCGCGAAAACGATAGATGGCCTGGTCGGGATCTCCGACGGCGAAGATGTTGCCATCGGCTCCGGCGAGCCGAGCGAGAATCTGAATCTGGGCGAAGTTGGCGTCTTGAAATTCGTCGGCGAGGATGAAGCGGGCACGGGCACGCGCCTCGGCCAGAATATTTTCGTCACTGTGCAGCAAGGCGTGGGCGCGGGTGATCATGTGGCTGAACGTTCCAAGATTTTCCTCGGCCAGCCAGCGCTCCATGGTGGTGAATACGTTGGCAATCTCGCGGCAGCGGCCAAGCACCTCGGCGTCGTCGAGGATGTTTTTGGATTTCGCGACGCGTGGGATCGGGAACTTCTTTGCGCTCCAGACGTTCCACGTATTGCGCATACTTTTCGGGTGTGACCAGTTCGTCGTGGCAGCGACTGACGAACTCCAGCAGGTCATTCAGAAACTGGGCAACGTTGGCGGCGCGGACGTAGTGTTTGAGACGCAGTTCGTGGATGCGGCGGCGCAGGTAGATCCAGAGATCTTTGTCGTCGAGGACACCGAAATCTTTGTGGACGCGCTTGAGCAGGTCGAGACAATAGTCGTGAAAAGTAGCGGCGTTCACATCTTTGCCGCCCGAGCAGCTTGCGCACGCGGTCGCGCATTTCGTTGGCGGCGTTTTTGGTGTAGGTGAGGGCGAGAATCTCGTGAGGGTAAGCGTGGCCCTCGCGAACTAGGCGTTCGATGCGATGAGTGAGGACGGAAGTCTTGCCAGTGCCGGCGCCTGGCGATCACCAGCATGGGTCCGTGGACGTGCTCGATGGCTTCGCGCTGGCGATCGTCGGGAGTGAACGGAGCAGAACGGGAGTTCGACTTCGGAGACGGCATTGCAGGTCAGGATATCACTTGGCGACTTGCAAAGATTGCCGGGCTGCGCCCGACGGCCAGCCGAGGGCCTGCCCTGAGCGTAGTCGAAAGGGCAGCGGCAGTCCCTACATGCACCAAGTCACCTCAACTTAATTTCGAGATCACGATGGCGGTTGCGGCGATGGCGGCGGTTTCGGCGCGCAGAATCGTGCGGCCCAGGGAGGCGGAGATCCATCCTGCTTTTTGGAACAGCTGCGACTCTTCTTCTGTCCAACCACCTTCCGGGCCGATCGCGAGGAGGATTTCTCCCTCCTCATGAGAGGCGATAACATCGCGCAGAAAAGTCTGCTGCTCGCTTTCTGCCAGCACAATCCGCAGCGAGCCGGTCAGATTCGCCGCGTCTGGCAATTTCAGTGGCGAAGCGATCTCGGGCGGCGAGGCGCGACGGGATTGCTCGGAGGCCTGGAGCGCGATTCTGCGCCAGCGGTCGACGCGTTTGTTCGCGGCGGAAGCCAGGTGCGCGTCCGTGCGGCGGGCGATTACGGGGACGATCCGGGAGATTCCTAGTTCAGCGCATTTTTCAATTGCCCATTCCATGCGATCGAATTTGAAGATGGCGAGCAGGATGGTGAGCGCGAGCGCGGCGGACGCGGGAATTTCTTCGGCTAGTTCGAATTCGACTCGGCCATCTTGGATGGTCACGATGCGTCCGCGCCGCACGAGGGGGCCGGTGGCGATGTCGAATTCCTGGCCTACGCGGGCGCGCAAGACTTGGATGAGGTGATCGGCGTGATCGCCGGTGAGAGCGGCATGGTTGTCCGAGACTTCATCGGCGATCCATCGGCGGCGGGTCATGGGAGGAGTATGCGTGGGAGATGTTCTTGCGTCCCTCCGGGGCTGTTATTCGTTTTCGCGGGGTAACCCACGGCTTGCGCCGTGGGCTGCATTCTTTCGCCGCTCCGCGGCTGACAAAGGCGTCGCCGGCGCCAGTTATCCGAACATGTCTTTCACTCTGCCCAGCAGAGAACGGAGCACCGGCTGGTTGTCGACTTTCGAAAGGGCGTCGAGTTCTTGCAGCAATTCTTTCTGACGTTTGTTCAACTTGGTTGGGACATGGACGCGCGCTTCGACATACAGATCCCCCTTGCCGTGTCCGTTCAACACCGGAACGCCTTTATTGCGGATGCGAAAGATCGCGCTGGGCTGAGTACCCTCCGGAATCTTCAGCGTGTGCTCACCGTCCATGGTAGGCACACGAATTTCCGCGCCCATGGCGGCCTGGGATACCGAGATCGGCACCACACAATGAAGGTCGTTGCCTTCGCGCGCAAAGAAGGGATGTTCCTTCACGTGCAGCACCACGTACAAATCTCCAGCCGGACCACCGAAGGCGCCCACTTCACCGCCGCCGGAGAAGCGAATTCGCGTTCCGTCTTCGACCCCAGCGGGAACCTTGGCGTCCACGGTGCGCTGCCGCAGAATGCGTCCTTCGCCTTTGCACTTCGCGCAGGGATCGGTAATGACGTTTCCAGTCCCCTGGCAGGTAGGACAGGTGCGCGCGATGCTGAAGAATCCCTGCTGGTAGCGGACTTGGCCGCGGCCGTTGCAGGAGCGGCAAGTAGTCGGGCCCTTCCCCGGTGCCGAACCTGACCCGCGGCACTCTTCGCACGCTTCATGGCGGCGGACGGTCACTTGCGACTCGGTCCCGAAAGAAGGCTTGCTCGAACTCAAGGGTCAGGTCTTCGCGAAGATCGGCGCCGCGCTGCACCCGGTTGCGGCGACGTCCGCCCTGGCCCCCGCCTCCGAACATGTCTCCGAAACCGAAGAATTCGCCGAAGATGTCGCTGAAATCCTGGAAGACGGTGGGATCGAAGCCGGTTGCCTGACCGGCGCCTCCGAGGCCGGCGTGGCCGTAGCGGTCGTAGACGGCGCGCTTGTCGGTGTCGGCAAGCACAGCGTAGGCTTCGCTGACTTCCTTGAATTTTTCTTCCGCGTCCGGATTGTTGGGATTACGGTCGGGATGGTACTGCAGCGCGAGCTTACGATAAGCGCTCTTGAGCTCGACCTCTGTGACCGTGCGGCTCACACCCAACACTTCGTAGTAATCGCGTTTCGCGTTCGTGGTCAGAATTAAGCCTCTCTTCAAGTACCAAATTCAGGCAAGCGGGGGCTCTCAGGTCGCGTTCGTTGCGCCGGATACGTTTCAGGGATTCTTCGCGACCTTAACCATTGCCGGGCGCAGCAGGCGGTCTTTCATTTTGTAGCCGCGCTGCAACTCCTCAATGACCTCATGGTCGGGCGTGTCGGAGGTTTCCACCATTTCGATCGCCTCATGAAAACGCGGATCGAATGGCTCGCCCTTAGCGGGAATAGCTTGCACACCGAGCTTCGCCAGAGCATCCTGCAACTGCTTGTAGATGAGTTCGACACCGCTGCGGAAGTCGCCGGGCTGCGACTTCACTTGCAAGGCGCGCTCGAAGCTGTCGACGATCGGCAGCAAGGACTTGATCGCGTCTGCGGCAGCGTAGTCGCGGAAATCCTGTTGCTCTTTCGCTGCACGGCGACGCGCGTTTTCGAATTCGGCCTGCGCGCGCGCCAGGCGATCGAGCAAGGAGTCGCGCTCGGCTTTCAGCTTTTGCAGTTCTGTCCCGAGACCGGACGATTCTTCCGATACCGCTCCGCTCGCAGCTCCCGTGGGATTCTCATCCCCGTCGGCGGGAGGAAGTTCGTGCTCCAGATCGAGCCCGGCCATTTCCGATTCTGATTTTCCGTTTGCTTTCTTCATAACAACCTGTTCATTAGTCCGATTCATTTAAGATCTTGTCGAATAAACGCGCAATGTACGAGACCGCAGTGATGGTGTGCTGATAATCCATGCGCGTGGGGCCAATCACGGCCAGCGAACCCATGACTTCGTTGCCAGCGTGCGCGGGAGCGCCAATCAACACGAAATTCTGCATCGACGGCAGAGCCTGGTCCAGGCCGATCACGACCCGGACGGCTTCTTGCTTCACATCGAGATAGGCGCCGAGGAGCTGGACGACTTTTTCCTTTTCCTCCAGCGTCTTGAGCATCTCTTGTAGACGCTGACGGTCGTGATCTCCGGTGATGAGATTGGATGCACCTTCAACGAAAACGACTTGCGACCCATGCTCTGCCGCCAGAGCACCCTGCTTGTAGAGTTGCTCGATGGAGTGCATGAGGCGGTCGTACTCGCTGCGCTCCTGTTCCAGACGGCGGGCGAGTTCAGCGCGCATCGATTCCATGGTCCACCCGCGGAAATTTTCGTTGATGTAACGGGCGGCCAGATCGAGCTCGGACTGCGATAAATCGAGGCGCAGCACGCGATCGCGGACCAGGCCGGAACGGGTGACCAGCACGGCCAATACTTTTTGGTCGCCCAGACGCGAGAAATAGACGTGCTCCAGCGCGTTCTTCGGACCGCTAGTGGCCACCGTAACGCCTACATTGCGCGATATCAGAGAGAGCACGTGCGAGGTGCGCTCCATGAACTCCTGCACGTCGGTGATGCCGGCCAGCGAGTCGGAGATCATGGTTTCTTCCTGCGGCGCCAGACGGGCAGTTCCGGAAATTTGTTCGACGTAATAGCGATAAGCCTCGGTCGTGGGCACGCGGCCGGCGGAGGCATGCGGCTGCTCGAGGAAACCAGCGTCGGAGAGATCGGCCATCACGTTGCGAATGGAGGCCGGGCTCAGCCCTTCGCGGTTAGAGCGCGCCAGCGTGCGCGAACCGACTGGCTCGCCCGTGGTGATGAAGGTCTCCACGATGGCGGTCAGAATTTCGCGTTCGCGATTCCCGATATTTGGGTCAGCGGGCATAGACAGTTGTGTCAGTTGTCTCAGGCCGAGCGGTAACGGGCCAGGGGAGAAACTGCTGCAGATTCATTCTACCTAACTATCTTTAGATGCAGAAGGTTGGCTTTTGGACCAAAGGTGCGATCCCTGTCGGGATTCTAGGAAGGCGGTCGGGGGCTGTCAAGACTGTTTCGCCTAAAGGCTTTCCGCCCTAAAGCTTATTATGGACCTTCATTGATGAAATCCAAACCCCACATTGCGGTCGTCGGCGCCGGAGCTTTCGGCGGGTGGACCGCGCTGCATCTTCTGGAGCGCGGGGCGCGGGTTACATTGCTTGATGCCTGGGGACCGGGGAATTCGCGGGCGTCTTCCGGAGGGGAGACGCGAGTGATGCGCGGCACGTACGGGCCGGATCAACCTTATACGCAGATGGCGGCGCGCGCGCTCAAGTTCTGGGAGAAATATGAGCGGCGGTGGAAGCGGCAGTTTCTGCACAGCAGCGGTGTGCTGTGGATGGCTTCGGGGCGCGATGATGATAGTGCGTTCGAGCGTGGCTCGGTGGAAATGCTGCGCGCGGCGAAGATCAAGTTTCAGGAACTCTCGGCGACGCAGATGAGGAAACGCTGGCCGCAGATTAATTTCGAAGGGATCGAGTGGGGAATCTTCGAGCCGGAGTGCGGATATTTGGATGCACGTGCGAGCTGCCAGGCGGTGGTCGAGGCTTTCGTTGCGGCGGGAGCCAGGTACCGGCAAGCTAGCGTACGTGAGTGACGGACTGGAGAAGGGACCTGCTGCGCACTCTTGCTCTGTCGGACGGTTCACGACTCAAAGCCGACTGTTACGTGTTTGCCTGCGGGCCGTGGCTTGGGCAAGTTATTCCCGCAAGCGATCGGCGGACTTGGTGCAGGCCACTAAGCAGGATGTTTTTTTCTTTGGCACGCCTGCGGGAGATGATCGTTTTAGCGACGCGCATTTGCCGGTGTGGGGCGATCATCGTGGACGCTTTCGTTATGGAATTCCTGGCAGCGACCGGCGCGGATTCAAGATCGCGGACGACACGCGTGGACCCTCATTTGATCCTACGTATGGCGAACGCGTGGTCAGCCCGGAGACTTTACAGGACATTCGCGAGTATCTCGGCTTTCGCTTCCCTGCCCTGAAAGATGCGCCGCTGGTCGAGACTCGCGTTTGCCAGTACGAGCAAACGCCGGACAGTCACTTCATCATCGACCGGCATCCGGCAATAGAGAACGTATGGATCGTGGGCGGCGGATCGGGACATGGGTTCAAGCATGGGCCAGTGGTCGGGGAGATGGTGGCGGAGTTGATCCTCAAGGAACGTGAGCCGGATGCAATCTTTCAGCTCGCGCGATTCAAAGAGCTTTAACCACAGAGGACACGGAGTTGCACAAGGAGGAACAATTCTGTGAACCCCTGTGTCCTCTGTGGTTAAAGCTCTTATTGGATCTGGATCACGCTGGCGGGGGCGTTTGCTTTAATTTCGTCTGTGCGCTTGCACAACGTTCTTCGCGAATTCGTAAATTGATTTCGCGTGCGGGGAGTTTTCACCTTCCAGCACGACTGGCGTTCCTCCGTCACCGGACTTGCGCACTTCGGGGTCGAGCGCGATGTTGCCCAGGAACGAGACGCCAAACTGTTGCGCCATTTTCTCGGCGCCGCCGCGGGAGAAGATGTCGACTTCGTGCTGGCAGTGCGGGCAGGTGAAATAGCTCATGTTTTCCACCACTCCGACGACGTCGACTTTCATCTGGCGGAACATTTCGATGGCCTTGCGCGCGTCTTGCAGCGAAACATCGGACGGAGTTGAGACCACCACCGCGCCCGTCAGCGGCACGGTCTGCACCAGCGAGAGCGCGATGTCGCCCGTGCCCGGCGGAAGATCGACGATCAGATAGTCGAGTTGTCCCCACTCCACGAGGCCCAGGAACTGGCGCACGATCTGGTGCAGCATGGGGCCGCGCCAGATGATGGGCTTGTCGCCGGGATTGAGGAATCCGACGGAAATCACTTTCAGGCCGAAGGCTTGGATCGGCTCAATGCGGTTCTCGCCGACCATGCGCGGCTGACTGTTGACCCCCAGCATCAGCGGCACGTTCGGACCGTACACGTCCGCATCGAGCAGGCCGACTTTGTGTCCCATCTTGACCAGAGCGACGGCCAGGTTCACCGACAGCGTGGTCTTGCCCACGCCGCCCTTGCCCGACCCGACGGCGATGATGGCGTCCACCCCCGGCAGCGGCTGCGGCCCCTGCTGCGTTGGACCTTGTCCGTGCTGATGCGGCATATGTGCGTTCAAAGAATCACACTCCAGATATGAATTGCGAAGATGAGGCGGAACTCTGTTGATTATACAGGCGGTTCCATCGGCAGTCGGCATGCGGGCCACCTGATAGTGGGAACGTTTTGCGTTTCCCAAGGCTTCGCCCTGAAAATGCTGTCAACCTCAGCGCGCTTTGCGCCGCCGGTCGAGTTCGGACCGGCGATTTTCGCGGCGTCTACCGGCATCATCGTAGCGCCGCTGCTGTTCGTCGGTCTCGGGAATTACCGGCGGAACTTTCAGATGTTTTCCAGCAGCGTCGATGGCCACGAACGTCAGGTAGGCGGAGGCTACATGCTGTGCCGTGTCGGCAATATAGTTCTCCACGAAGACTTTCACGCCAACTTCCATGGAAGAGTGGAAGACGCGGTTGACCGAAGAACGCAATATGACGAGATCTCCCACCCGCACCGGGACCAGAAAGTCGATGTGATCCACGGATGCGGTTACCACGTAGTTGCGCGAGTGACGATGTGCGGCCATGGCGCCGGCCAGGTCGATCCAGTGCATCAGGCGTCCGCCGAGCAGCGCGGCGAGGGGGTTGGCGTCATTCGGCAATACTATTTCGGCCATTTCCGATTGCGAATCCCGGACCGGACGGGG
>CAWBGW010000087.1:0-100949 GCA_963788345.1 uncultured Acidobacteriota bacterium
AGCCATGAAGGTGCGGCAGGACTATCGCGAAAATCTGCACCTCGCCCTCGACACCATTCGAGAGCATAAGCTGCGCAGCTTTCTGGCGATTCTCGGAGTGATGATCGGCGTTGCGCTGATCATCCTTGTCGTCGGGCTTATTCAGGGTTTTCGCGGAACCGTGCAGGACATGATTACCCAGGAAGGCATCGATACGGCGTGGATAGACCGGTTCAGCCAGGGCCCACACATCGGCCGGCGTCCGAAAGAGGAGCGCCTGCGCAAGGCGCTCACGCTGGAAGACGGTCTCGCGATCCAGCAACTGTGTCCCGCCATCAAGCAGACAGCCATCTCTGCCTTTCAATGGACCCAACAGCACGACGTGCGTTACCAGAGAAACGTAGTGCAGGGAGGCGAGTTTCGCGGAACTTTCCCCGCTTACCTCCAGGTGTATTCGAATGCCACCCTGAAGGCGGGGCGTTTTTTCACGGAAGCAGAAAATGAGCACCGAGAGAACGTGGTCGCGATCGGCCAGGATGTGGCGACCGCGCTCTTCCCGACGGTCGAGGACGCGATCGGCAAGGAGATCATCGTCGACGGCTCAACATACCTGGTCATCGGCGTGTTCGAAAGACCTGTCGAAGGTTTCGAGACGAACAACGACGACCGCCGCGTCGTGATTCCGTATCTACACCTTTATGAAGCTGTATTCGACGGGCTACGAAATCGGGATTCGCATCCTGGCTTACCCCGGCCATCTCGATCAGGCGGTCGATGAGGCGCGAGAGGTACTGCGGCGCCGGCGGAACGTCCCCTACGACAAGCCGGACGATTTCTCGATTCAGACTCAGCTGGAAGCGGCGCAGCAGTTCAACGACATCATTTTTGGCGTGGTGGCCGTCAGTGATTGTGCTGAGCTCGATCGGACTCCTGATCGGGGGCGTGGGCGTGATGAACATCATGCTCGTCTCGGTTACGGAGCGCACGCGCGAGATTGGCGTGCGCAAGGCCATTGGCGCCCGGAGCAGGGACATCACGTGGCAGTTTCTTATTCGAGGCGATGACGCTGACTGGCAGCGGCGGAATCATAGGAATTCTCTTCGGCAGCTCGATCGTTTTTCTGATCCCGCTGGTCACGTCGATGAAGGCGATTGTGCCGGCATGGGCGGTGATCGTCGGTTTCACGGTGTCCGTCAGCATCGGCTTGATCTTCGGTGTGTGGCCGGCGACGAAAGCCGCAAAGCTCAACCCCGTGGAAGCCCTTCGTTACGAATAGCCGGTTTTCCTCAGAGAAATCAGCACGGAAGCAGGTTAAGAGCGGCTGGACGAACGCTATGGTTCCGGTTCGGGTTCCACCGGACTGTCCGGGTTAAGATGGGACTTTCCGTCCGGTCCGATAATGTACGGGAAACCGACGGTATCGACGGGAACGCCTGGGAGCAATCCGGCTGCGACCATTTCCTTCGTGGACGCCGGATAATGGCCGAAGCGCTTGCGGTATTGCTGGATGAGTTCGTCGAGATGCTCTTCATCTTCCTGCGCTTTCAGGGCGCGCAGTTCCTTCATCGCAGCCTTTCGAACGTTCCTGTCCTTTGAAGACTCGTACAGCTCCAGGAAAATCATTCGCGAGGTCTCGATCGAGCCGCCCTTTTCCGCCACTCGAGCTGCCATCCGAGTCATGATCAGAGGGGCGTGCGGTTTTCTGCCTCCTGCCGCATACACCTCAGCGGCCTTCGGGTAGTCCTTCAGCCGCCAATAGTAGAGAAATCCGAGGTCATAGTTGAGCAGCCATTGGTCTGGATTGGCATCGATTCCGCGCTGAACTAGGTTCACCGCGAGATCGGTTCGTCCCGCGCCTATCGGCTTCGGCTCCGACAGAAAAATCGCGCCGAAACGGTACGCCACGATGAGGTTCGGATCCAGCGTCGTGCTGATGTCCAGCATCGGCCCCAGAAGCTCAAAGTTCTCGTGAGGAGTTCCGATTCTGGATCCGTAATACTGCACAGCGCGAGTCCAGTAGATATCCGCAAGCAACGCGTCATATCCGAGGCTCAATTTTCTTGCGAGCGGGCCGGAGCGAAGAAGCAGGTCCTCCTTTTGCGCCGCTTCTGAGTGGGTTTGAACGTCAATCCGCGCCTGCAACGCCGCGGCGGCAAGCAGCAGCAACGGAATGGCTGCAATAGGGCCCCATGGTAGACGAGATGGACGAGTTTGGCTCGGCCGGGTCATTTCAGATTTCGGCGCGAAAATATCGCTGACGCAGCAACAAGAAGCAGAGTCACGTACAACGCGGCGTACAGGGTGTTCTGCCATACCAGCGCGAATGGCACAGAGTCGCCGTGGCCCGCCGTCGCAATCGCATTGAAGTTGTGAAAGTTCGGAAGAATGTAATAGACGACGCGCGTGCCCACCTGAATCACATGATTCTTGGTGAAGTCTCCGAAACTGCGAATATCGTTGGCGAACGTTCCCGTGACGTAAATCCCCAGCGTGAACAGCGTCGAAAGCATCGGGCTGGAGAAGCAGGAGAAAAACAGCGCCAGCGCTGTCACCAGCGCCAGCTCGAGCAGAATGAAATAAATGGCGATCAGAATCGACACGTCCGAGCGCACGAACGGCCGTCCCACGTAGTACAGCGCGCCGGCGAGCCCCAGCGTCATCAGAGAAGTGTTCACCAGGAGCGTCAGCACCAGCCCGGCATATTTTCCCGGCCAGGAATTCCCAGCGCCGGATCGGCTTTGACAGCAGGCTGTAGAGCGTTCGCTTCTCAATTTCCTTGTACACCAGCCCCACGCCCACAAACACAGCCATCACCAGGCCGAAAAGTGAGATCGCCGACAACCCGAGATTCACGATCACCAGGCGGTCGATGCCGATCGAAATCTGGCCGACAAAAATTGCCGCCCCCATCATCACCAACGCGAAAAAAATCAGGTTGTAGAGAACTCGATCCCGCACCGCTTCGCGGAACGTGTTGATCGCCACCACTCCCGGCATAGCGCTCATCGCGTCACTACCTCCACGGCGTGTGAAGCGGCTTTTTCGCGGCCCACCAGGTGGAAGAAGTAGTCCTCCAGGGTCGGGCGAACCGGCGTTACGGACAGTATTCTCGCGCTGCAGTCCCGCAACTGATCGAGCGCTTGGAAAAGCTCCGCTTCCGGCACTTCCACTTGGTAGCGGGCGCCCGTCTTCGTCGCTCGCTCCCGCAGGCCAGACGGCACCGCGCACTCTTCGGACATTTCAAAGAGAATCTCCATGCCCTGCACTTCGATCGAGACGATTTCTCCGGGCGCTCCAACGCCTTGCAGTTTGCCGTCCACCAGCACCGCAACGCGATCGCACAGCATTTCCGCGTCGGACAGGATGTGCGTCGAAAAGAAAACCGTCCGGCCCTGCCTTCTCAGATCCAGGATAATGTCGCGCACTTCGCGGCGGCCGACGGGATCAAGACCCGACATCGGCTCATCCAGGAAGATCACTTTCGGATCGTGGAGAATCGCTTGCGCGATTCCGGCTCGCTGAAGCATTCCTTTCGAGAATTTCCGGAGTTGGAGGTTGCCAGCCGCGGTCAGGCCGACGAGCTCAAGGAATCTCGAAACACGCTCGCTTCTTTCCGCGCGATCGTAGCCAAAGAACCGCGCGTAATAGTCGAGAAGCTCGCGCGCGGTCAGATAGTCGTAGAAATAGGGCTGTTCGGGCAGGTAGCCGATTTCTCGGTGCATTTCGACATCGCCGATGGACCTCCCTCGAATCCGCGCGGTGCCAGCGGTGGGGAAGATCAGGCTCATCAGGAGCTTCAGGGTGGTGGTCTTGCCCGCTCCGTTCGGTCCCAGGAATCCGAAGACTTCTCCCTCTTCCACCTGAAGTGTGAGGTTGTCGAGCGACCGGCGCATTCGCTTGCGCCAGAAGCCGACAGGATAGTCCTTCGTCAGCCCATTGATCTCGATAGCCGGCGTACTCATGGCTCTATTATTTATTTTTTCCAACGAAAAAGCCCATGTCAATCGTTGCGATGTTGCTTCGCAGACAGCAGGGAAGCGTGGCCGATTTCAGACGAGCGCGGTTACAGTTCGGGCCGCCGCGGGCGGGCCGTCTGCTACTCGGTCGCGCGGAGACTCCGGAAGACAGGATCCGACCTATACCTGTGCGGGAAATCCTTTTCGTAGGAAGCCAACCCCGTGCAGATCGTCTCGTGGAACCGATTGAATCCGAACGCTTTCATTTCCTTCATAGCCTCTTCCGCGGTCCATCCTTGCTCGGCGATTCGATAGGACGCCACCATCATACCGGTGCGGTCGATCCCGGTGTTGCAGTGAACAAATACTTTCTTATTCCGGTTCTTGCGGAGCAGCTCGAGGAATCGCGCGAAGTACTCATCTTTGGGACGCATGCAGAACCAGTAAAAAGGTACGTATTCCATACCTTGTTTTGTGACGGCGCTGCGCTCGTCTTTGCGATCCCCACGCAGGTCGACGACGATTTTC
This sequence comes from uncultured Acidobacteriota bacterium, assembly GCA_963788345.1. GTDB lineage: Bacteria > Acidobacteriota > Terriglobia > Acidiferrales > UBA7541 > Palsa-295. Next base: position 4,464 of record CAWBGW010000087.1, read on the forward strand.
ACGTCCATCTTCGCGAGTTTGGCAAAACCTTCCTTCGTTGGCTGCCCGCCCCGATAGAGCATCGGAGTGACCTCGCCGAATTTCGGCAATCCCCGGACATCGGGCTTTTCCGAGGTTTCGTGAGAGGCAAAATGCTGCCAAGGGGCAGCCGTCGGTTGCGCGAATACGAGGCTACAGAGCGCGGCACACGATGTCGCCAAGATCGCAACGGAACGGACTTTTTTCATGATTCGCCGCATGAGAATGAATTCTACCGAGATAGGATACGCCTTCGATGAGCCGGAAGTCAGGGCTGGGGTCCCGGAGGGGGCATCGGCTTCTCCACAGCGGCGCGCAAGTTTTGGAACGCGGGGCTGGACGTCACTACGGTGGGGAATCGTTGTTCGTAGGAGGAAAGCCCGTTGCAGAGGATCATTTCGTGGCAGTGACGAGAATCCGAAAGCCCGCATTTCTCGCAGCGCTTCCGTCGGGCGTCCAGCCTTGCTCATTCATCCGATAAGCCGCAACCATCATCCCCGTTCGATCCACACCTAGGCGACAGTGCACGAAAACCTTCTTGTCCGGGTTGTCGCGCATCACCGTGAGGAATTTCGCGAAATCATCATCCTTGGGGCTGCCACATCCCCACGGAATCGCCACAAACTTCATGCCTGATTGCGTCACTTCCTTTTCTTCGAGCTTGCCTTCACTCCCGTCGCGCAGGTCGACCACGATGTTCACGCCCATCTTAGCCAGAGTTCTCAAACCCTTTTCCCGTCGGTTGCGCGCCCCGATACAGCGTCGGCGTTACTTCGCCGAGATTGGGCAGTCCTGAGACGCTGAGTTTGCGCGCGATCGCATGAGCTGCGGAAGGTTGCGAGGGGACGCTCGTTTGCTGCGCGAGCGCGAGGCTGAACAACGGTAGCGCAAAAGATCGCCGCGATTGCAAAACCGGCACACCTTTTTGACGAGTTGTTGCATGCGCGTGAATTCTACAAACTATATGATGCGTCTGCGATGCGAATAGTAGGCTTGGCGCCGCCGGCGCACGTACCACTACCAATAGACGCTTTGGGCACGCACTCCCGAATATTTTGTGGTTCGAGACGCGAAATTTTCTTGACAAGTTTTCCACAACCCCCGATACTTCGCTCCCAGACTCGGGGGAAAAGTTCGACGATTATTTCGCAATGCATCGTCGAGCCAAGGGACAGAACGCACCGGGTTCAATCGAATACTCAGAGGGGACGACCCCACTTCGCACCGCGCCACCATAAAATTGGCGCGGCTTAGCTGGGCTTTTCCCTTTTTTCAGCTCCGGTGGGCTGAAAAAGCCACTCTTCACGCTCATTGTCCCGTTGCTTTCCGGGGCAGTTCTGTTTCTTCTCGATACACAACGTAACGCCCGGAACCCCGATATTGGGAGTAAAATGGAACGAAGCCTCCCTACCCGGAGTTCCGGCATAACATTCGACGGCTCGACTGCCGGCGCGGAGGCAGATGATGGCGGAAGCTAGGATAGCTTTGAACGGAAGTATGCAAACGGAACAGATAACTCGGCGGACCACCGGCTTGGAATTTCACCGCCGGTTCACGGATGGAAGGGTGTCTCCCTTCGACAAAGTCGAATGGGAACGCCGGACCGCACTCATAGGCAATGATAAGGGTCAGGTTATCTTCCGCCAGGAGAATGTCGAAGTACCCAAGTCGTGGTCGCAGACGGCCACGAACATCGTGGCCTCGAAGTATTTTCATGGCAAGCCGAACACACCCGAGCGGGAGACGTCGGTCCGCCAGCTGATTGGCCGTGTGGTGGAGACGATCGTCCGCTGGGGCGAAGAAGGCGGCTATTTCGCAACGGGCGAAGCGCGAAACGCGTTTCACGACGAACTCGCCCACCTGCTCGTCGAGCAGAAGATGGCCTTCAATTCGCCGGTATGGTTCAACGTGGGCGTTCAGGCCAAGCCGCAGTGCTCCGCGTGCTTCATCAACTCCGTCCAGGACAACATGGATTCGATCATGAACCTGGCGAAGACCGAAGGCATGCTCTTCAAGTGGGGCTCCGGCACGGGAACCAATTTCTCCTCCCTGCGAGGCAGCCGTGAATCTTTGTCCGGTGGCGGCATTGCATCCGGGCCGGTGAGCTTCATGAAGGGCTTCGACGCGTTCGCCGGCGTGATCAAGAGCGGCGGCAAAACGCGCCGCGCCGCGAAGATGGTGATCCTCAACGTGGATCACCCCGACATCATGGAGTTCATCGAAAGCAAGATGAAGGAGGAGCGCAAGGCGCACGTCCTGATCGAACAGGGCTACGATCCGGCGATCGACGGCGAAGCCTATTCCTCCGTCTTTTTCCAGAACGCCAATCATTCCGTCCGCGTTACGGACGATTTCATGCGCGCGGTGGAAGAGGACCGCGACTGGTGGACTCGCAACGTCAACGATGGCAAGGCCGTGGACAAGTATCGGGCGCGCGACCTCATGCGCGAGATGGCGAAGTCAGCCTGGCAGTGCGGCGACCCCGGCATGCAGTACGATACGACCATCAATCGCTGGCACACTTGCAAGGCCACCGACAAAATCTACGCCTCGAATCCGTGCTCGGAATACATGTTCCTCGACGACACGGCGTGCAACCTCGCATCGCTAAATCTTCTGAAGTTCCTCGGCTCGAACGGCCAATTCGATTCCGAAGGATTCCGCCACGCGGTGGATGTCACGATCACGGCTCAAGAGATCCTGGTCGACAACGCGAGCTATCCCACCGAGAAAATCGCCCGGAACTCGCACGACTATCGTCCGCTCGGCATTGGTTACGCGAATCTCGGCGCGCTGCTTATGTCTGTGGCGCTGCCGTACGATTCCGACGGCGGCCGCGATTTCTGCGGCGCGATTACCGCTCTCATGACCGGTGAATCCTATGCGCAGTCCGCCCGCATCGCGGAGCGTATGGGCCCCTTCGGTGGCTATCTTCGCAATCGGGATGCGATGCTCGATGTGATTCGCATGCATCGCGATTCGCTCCGGCCCATCAAGGAAGAAAATGTGCAGCCCGCGGTGCTTCGCGCCGCTCAGCAGTCCTGGGATGACGCACTCGCGCGCGGCGAGAAATTCGGCTACAAGAACTCTCAGGTTTCAGTGCTCGCGCCTACCGGCACCATCGGTTTCATGATGGATTGCGATACCACCGGCATCGAGCCCGACCTCGCGCTCGTGAAACAGAAGCGGCTGGTGGGCGGTGGCGTCATCAAGATCGTGAACAACACCGTGCCGCAGGCGCTCATGCGTCTCGGCTATGCGCCCGAAGACGTTGCGAAGATCGTCGACTACATCGACGCAAACGCGAAGATCGAGGGCGCGCCGGGACTCAAGCCGGAGCACCTGCCTGTTTTCGATTGCTCGCTCGCGCCGATGGGCGGAGGCCGATCGATTGCCTGGCGCGGTCACCTGCGCATGATGGCTGCGGCGCAGCCGTTCCTCTCGGGCGCGATCAGCAAGACGATCAACATGCCCGAGGAATCGACGGTCGAAGACATCATCGAAGCTTATACGGAGTCCTGGAAGTTGGGGATCAAGGCTGTGGCGATCTACCGCGACAATTCGAAGCGTTCACAGCCCCTTTCCGCCGCAGGCAAGAAAGAAGAGGAGAAAGCCGCCGTGTCCGACCCCACTCCAGTTAAGGCTGCTGCGGATGTCCCGGCCCCGGCTCAGCAGGAGCTTTTTGCGGGCGCCAAGCGCCGCAAACTCCCCAGCGAGCGCGACTCGATTACGCACAAGTTTTCGATTGGCGGCCACGAAGGCTACGTCACCGTCGGAAAGTACAAGGATGGCGAGCCCGGCGAGATCTTCATCAAGATGGCGAAGGAAGGTTCAACGCTCTCCGGGATCATGGATGCGTTCGCGCTTTCTGTCTCGATCTCGCTGCAGTACGGCGTTCCGCTTCGCGCCCTGGTGGACAAATTCGTGAACTCGCGCTTCGAGCCCTCGGGTTACACCGGCAATCCCGAGATTCGCTACGCGAAGTCCATCGTGGATTACATCGGGCGCTGGCTCGGCGGGAAATTCATCTCGCGCGACTATCTCGACCTCGAAGCTGCTGCGTCCGAGTCCGAGGACATTGCCGCGCCTGCCACAGCTGCCAAACCGAATGCGTCCGTTACCGTCATGAAGGCCCCCCGGAGCCCGAAGGTTCCACTCGTGCGCGCGCCGCGATCGACGACGCGCCGTCCTGCTCCGAGTGCGGCATGCTCATGACTCCGAACGGAAGCTGCTACAAGTGCTCGAACTGCGGCAGCACCTCCGGCTGCAGCTGATCGCGTCTTCACAATCAGTTATCGCTTGACCAGGGCGGGGCTCAGGCCCCGCCCTTCTTTCTGGGCTAGATTCCCCGCGAGCGCGGGCGATGGCCAACCTGGTTCAATTCACACCTGAGGGCGGTCTCCGGATTGAGGAGCTCCTGTGCGGCGTAGTGCGTGGATCGCTGTGTACGCGAGGAGCAGGATTGCGACTGCGACCCCGAACCAGACGATGTATTCGTGGCTTTCTGTCCACGGCCGCGGATCGGACCAGTCCGAATTGATTTCCTCGGGTCCGGCTTGCGCCGCGACGGCGTCGTCCATCTGGCGATCGCTTACGCGGCGCACAAGATCGTATTGCGGGGGCTTGGCTTCACTCTCGCCGTAAATCAGCCGGTAGCTTCTCCCGGGCTTCTGCTCGAAGATAATTCGCTGCGGCGAGACGTACAGCTTCGCCGTTACGCCCTCCAGCGGCGCGTCGTTGCCATTCGCCACCTCGACGCGCAGATATCGAAGCGGTTGCATCGGTGGGAACCGAAAGCTGTTCGCATTCGTGGCCGTTTTGGCGTGAATCTGAAAATTTCGCCTCTGGCGATGGGAGACCACACAGAATTGTCGCGGCTCGTTTGGATTGTCACTTCGCGAACAAACTCACCTGGGCCGACGTCGAAACGGACTTCGCGAATTGGCACGCCGGTCGAGCCGAGATCCGCTGACCAGGCGGTGCCGTGTGGCTGATCAGGCTTCGTGGGGATGAGCTTGATGCCGAGCGCCACTCGTTCCGGAGGTGTGCCGGACTTCTGCGCAACCGTCGCGGACCGGACGGGAAACTGCTTGGTTCCGTCGAGGATTCGCACGCGCAGGTAACGGGCATTGTTCTCCGAAAACTGCACGCGTTGCATTCCCTCGCGGCCTTCTCTGCGGAAGCGAAAGATCGGCGCGCGTTCCTGCACGATGCGCCAGAGTTGCGCGTCGTCGCTCGCATCCACCTCCACCCATTCCATGAATTCATCTTCGCCCACGCCAATCTCCACGGAGTCGTGGAATCCGGGCGCTTCGCCCAAATCCAGGACGAGCTGGGTGAAATTCCCGGGCGAAAAACTGTTCTCGACGATTCGCGTGGGGTAGGGAATGAACTGTACAAAGCCTTCGCGAGTGCGCCGCGCGTACGGCGCCTCGGCTCCGGCATCGTCGATCACTCGAACATCCGCGAGAAGAGTCTGAGCGTGCAAATAGACGTCCTGCGGCAATACGAGATTCACAAGGCGCGTTTCGTCTGTCGCGGGTAACTCTATTTCGCGGGAGTAGCGCCAATGCTGCCACGCGAGCGGTAGGGGCGCTGCTGCCAACATCGCCAGCGCGCAAAGCGCAGTAGCAATCGTTCTGCCCGATGTGGTCCGTTTCATCGGAGTTTGCCGGTCACGATCCCTTGAGCGCTTTCGCGCGCCTCTGGTAGAAAAATGACACAGCGAGCAGCACAAGCCCCAGCACGAAGACCGAAATGATCCTGTAAAGGCGTGTCGAGGAACGAAAGGTCGAAGAAGAACACCTTGACGATCGCCACGCAGAGCAGCCCAAGCCCCTGCCACCGCACCGCCGCCTCTTTTCGCAACACTCCTACAACGAGCAGCACAAACGCATAAACGATCCATAGCACCGAAAGGGCCAGTTCTTGCGCGAGGCTGCGATCGATACCCACCGACGCTCGCCCGAACAGGTCCCACACGTCCATCGAAAGCGCCAGCAGAAAGCAGAAGTTCGCAGCGATCGCGAGAAAGTAATACATCTGCGTTTCGGCCGGACCGAGTTCGCAGTCCGATTGCTGCGCGAAGAAGAAGGCCGCCAGCCACGCCGCCGCGCCAATCGCCATCGTCAGGAAGCGTTCGTTCAGGAGAAACGTGTCCGGAGTCGGAGCGGAGAAGACCAGGATCGCCAACGCGGACCCCGACGATTGCGAACAGCACAAAACCGGCCGTGCGCAAAGCCAGCGATCGAATCCGCAGGCCGCTCCAGATCAGCAGCGCGCCTTCGACGGCGAAAGCAATCGTGATCCACTTGCCGTCGAGACGAATCGGAATCGCCAGCGTCGCGAACGTGAGCGCGAGCCCCGCATAGATCGTCCTCGCCGTTTGATTTGCCGGCGTGTCCTTGCGAGGCAAAGCGCGTTCCGCCAGCAGGTGTGCCGCGGCGAGCCCCAGCACCGCCAGCGTAAGTCCCCAGCGGTATTCGGGCCACAGCATCAGCCGAAGCGCGATCAAGTATTGAAATGCGTTCGTGAGAACGATCGCGATGTCGACGCCCGAAAGCTCGCCTTCGCGCGTGCTGCGCACTGCCGGAAGCGCTGCAAACACCGCAAAAAACACGGTGGCGAACAAGACCGTATTGCCGAGCTCGTAGCGGCCGTAGAATTCGGCATACCATCCCCAGAAATAGAGAAGCGTCCCGGCGAACTGCAGCGGCGCAATCCATCTCCACTTCCGCGCCCACGCGATGGCCAGCATTCCGCCGCCGAGCACGATCAGGTAACTGAAGAGCGCGACCTCTTCGTTTTCTCCTGTGCTCACCAGCAATGGCGTCAGCAATCCGCCCGCGAGGGCCAGCACCGCGATGCGCTCGGAATCGCGGCCGATGGCAACCACGGCAGTGGCTGCGGTAATCGCGATCATCAACGGGAAACGCATACGACTGCGGAAAAATGTGGTAGTAGTGCCATCCCGCCCAGACGGAGAGATACAGAATCCCCGCGCCAAGTCCGGCGATTCCCTCGGAGTAATACTGGTAACCGCGGTTGAACACCCACTGGCTGAGCGGATACATCAGGCCGCCCACTAACAAGCCAATCGTCACGCGCCCGCCCGGGCCCGATCCAATTGTTGTCGAACGCGTACTTCAGGAAGAACGCGGTTGCCAGGCCTACCGCAAGGATTCCCACGTAGTTGAACCAGCGTCCACCGATCATGCTTTCGACGTCGGTTTCGCCGTTGGATCGCGGCTGCGGGGGCGGTGTTGAACCGTGATGTGGTGGTGTTGGCGGACCGCGGTGGCGCGGCCGAACCGGAGGCCGGAGCCTGAAACGCAGCGGTGCTGCGCGGTGGTGTCACCGTCGCATGCGACGCCGCGGGCGGTAACTCCCGGCGATGGCGGAACGGGTTGTGCGGCAGGCTCTTCCACTACAGGCGGCTTGGGCTCCGGCGGTTGCACGGGCTGCACCGGAGTCGGCTCCGGAAGTCTCGCGGAAACTGGGGGCATCTGAGTTGCCGAAACCGGACGCAACCACGCGCGAACTGGAAGGCGCGTCTTCGGCGCCGTTCGCGGCAAGCGCTCCCACTTTTCGATCAACGGATTTGACGCGCTGCTCTAGGTCGTAAACGCGCGAGGTCAACTGCGGAATCTGGTTCACCGATTTTTGCACGCTCAGCGTGCGCACGAATGCGATGATCGCGATGATCGGCACCACGATCAGCACAAGAATGACGAGCAGAATCAGCAGTGGTGCCATCGGGTCCATCATGAGAGGGTTCGCGAGAACTGTGGCTATTACAACACGCGCACCGCGGCGGCACAACGAGCCAGACCTCGCGTGGTTCTATGATTGAAACTCGCACCGGTGAGCGATTCGGGGAGAGGGTAAAAACTAGGCCGGAAATTAGTAGGGGGCCCCGTCGGGCCCCCTGTTTGCTCTACCCCCAAGATTCCGGTTTCGGCGCGGCGAAACCGGCCCACCCCGGGATAAGAGACAGCCGTTCTGACTGGATTGCACGCGCATTGCCACCGCGCCCTGTGATGAGGGCACTCCAAAGGGTGCTGAATATACAGGGCTTAGCTACAAGATGCTGAATCTTACCCCCGCCGTGAAGCTATGAAAATCCAGTTTCTTAAAATCTCCAACGGATTTTCTATGTTCTTTGGTAGATTGCCCGCTCCAGCCGAGGAATAGGCTAGGCACCGATTGACGCGCGCACGCGGCGGCAAGACGCCTCGGTCCAGCGCCGCACATCTTCTTCGCGCTCGGCCTCGACCATCACCCGCACCAGAGGCTCGGTCCCCGAATAGCGCAGCACGACGCGTCCAGAATTCCCCAGAGCCTTGCCTGCCTCGGCCAGCAGTCGGGAAACCTCGGGAAGTGACTCGAGCGCAGGCTTCGATTTCACGCGCACGTTGACGATCTTCTGCGGAAACGTCTTCAAATCCGCCACCAGCGAATCGAGCGCACCCTCGCGTGGAAACGATCGACGCGATCTTCACGGCCGTCAGCATTCCGTCGCCGGTGGTGGCTTCGTCGAGAAACAGGATGTGGCCGGACTGCTCGCCGCCCAGATTCGCCCCAATCCGCTGCATTTCTTCCAGCACGTAGCGGTCGCCAACGGCGGTGCGCGCCAGCTTCAGTCCATCCCTTTCGAGCGCGCGTTCCAGGCCCAGATTCGCCATGGTCGTTCCCACGATCGTGTCGCCTTTGAGCTGGCCTTTCGATTTCAGATATCGTCCCGGCGACGAGCAGCACGCCGTCGCCGTCGATCAGCCTTCCCGACGCGCTGGAAAAAATCGCGCGGTCCGCATCGCCGTCGAAAGCCACTCCCAGCGCCGCGCGCTCTTCGACGACGCGCTTCTGCATGGCTTCCGGATGCAGCGATCCGCCGCCGGTGTTGATGTTTCGTCCGTCCGGCGCGTCATTCATCGCCACCACTTCGGCGCCGAGCGACCGAAAGAGCTGCGGCGCGAGCTTGCTGGCCGCGCCGTTCGCGCAGTCCAGCACGATTTTCATTCCGCTAAATTCAGCGCCGGGAAGAACCTCCTGGCGAAGCCCATCGAGATAATCTTCGTGCAATTTCTCGTCGCCTTCGAGCCGCATGGCCGTGGCCACGGGCGTCGAGCCGTCGCTCGACAAAATGAATTTCTCCAGGCCCGCCTCCACCGAATCCGGAAATTTCATCCCCGACGACGAAATCAGCTTCACGCCGTTGTCGTGATACGGATTGTGCGAAGCGGAGATGACCACGCCGGCCGCGAATCCCTCCCGATGAACCAGCCACGCCACTCCGGGAGTGGTGAGGACTCCGGCGGAAACAGGCGCCGCGCCTGCCGTCTCGAGTCCGCGCGCGATTCGCTCCGCGATGTGCGGCCCAGATTCGCGCGTGTCGCGCCCGATCAGGACGCGCGCCCGCCCGCGCCTTGCTTGCTCTTTCTCTGTGCCCTCAAGTTCTTCTCCGCGTCCTCTGTGGTCATGTTTCGTTTTTGCCTGTGCGCGCAGGAAATCCCCGAGTGCCAACCCCACGCGGACCAACGTCGCATCGTCGAGCGGATATTCGCCGGGGATGCCGCGAATGCCGTCAGTCCCAAATAATTGTTTCGCCATTCGATTGGCCCTAGGAGCCTCGTCGCACGCTTGCGTGCGCGCATCAAGGAGGGCACATGATTCTAGCATTCCCATCTACATTCCCGACGGCGCAGCAACGGCGAAAATGCGATGGAGACACGGCATGAGAGCCGAGGCAAGGAGGCAAGGAGAAAGAGGTAAGAAGACGCTACGCGCTAAGCCAGCGCCCCACCGGCTGCCAGCCCTCGACGTGGTCGCAGACTACCTTGATGACCGCAGTGATGGGAATCGCCAGTATCAATCCCATCGCGCCCCACAGCCAGCCCCAGAAGAGCAGCGCCACCGTCAGCGCGAGGGCATTCAGCCGCACGCGCCACCCCACCAGCGCCGGAACCAGCAGATTCGCCGCAATCAGGTGAAACACCGTCAACATGATGAAAATACCGATGAAGGGTCCGACGGCGTGGAACTGCTTCAGGCCGATCAGCAGCGGCGGCATCCACGAAAGAATCACTCCCAGGTACGGGATAAGATTGAACAGGCCGGATACGAGTGCCGCCAAGAACGGGAATTCCAGCCCAATCCCCATAAAGAAAAGCCAACTCGCGACTACCAGGATCAGGCCCACCAGCGCCGTTCCGACCACATAGCTGCGCAGCACCTGCGTCACGTCCGAGAGCGTTTGCTTCACGTCCGTGCGCTGTGTGGCCGGAAATAATTGCATCGTGGCGTGCCACACCTGCCTCTTCGCCGCAAGCATGAAAAACACCAGGAAGGGGATGAACGTCGCCGCAAGCAGGAACGAATAGAGCGTGCTCATCCGCGAGAGGATAGCGTTCCGCAGCGCATGCGGCTCCTGCACCTGCACGGTTCGCACGCCGCCGGCGCCCGCCACTTCGTTTCCCGTTTCGATTTCGGAAACGCGCGCCTCGAAAAGCGCCATTTTCTTTTGCACCACGTCCGCGGCGGCGCGCAGCGGTTTGCGGTAGTTTGGCCAGTCGGCGCCGAACTGGTCCACCCGTTCGATCAACGACCACGCCAAAAACACCACCAGCGCGATCGTCACCAGCACCACGATCAGCGACCCAAGCGCGCGCGGGATGCGAAGAGTCTCCATCCAGTTCACAACGGGATCGAGAAAATACGTCAGCAGCACCGCCACCAGCAACGTGATCAGTACCGACGACGCAAAATAGCAGAAAGCGATCACAATCCCGGCGGCGATGATCTTGCCGCTCGCCGAACTGGATGTGGTGACTGACCTTCGTTTCTTCTAGGGGCATTCCCGGTACGATAGCACACCCTTCCCAAAACCTCGCACAACCTGTGCCCATAAGAATAGGAGCGAGCGTCCCGATTCTAAACCAGCGCCGTAGGCGCGACACGCAACCAACGACGTTGAGCTGGATACAGCTCGACAGCGTATATTAGACCTTATATAAACGCACTGTGACGAGCCACGGTCCAAGTGCACGAAGATACGTAGAGCAAAGCCGCTCATGCGTGGCGTCTAGACGTAGAAAAGGAGGGCCGCCGCGATGTTTCTAGATTTTTACGGTCTCTGCGAACAGCCTTTTGGCGTCACTCCAGACCCCGCGTACCTTTATCCTACTCGTACGCACGGCCAAGCCCTCACCGCTCTCATGTATGGCATCAAAACCGGCCGTGGATTCATGGCGCTCATCGCCGACCCTGGAATGGGAAAAACCACTCTTCTGTATAGGCTCATGGACGAGCTGCGCGAGTCTGCGCGAACCGTGTTTTTGTTCCAGACGCAGTGTGATACTCGTGAGTTTTTCTGCTACGTCCTCAGTGAGCTTGGCATCGAGACCGCTGGAATGGATCTCGCATCCATGCACAAGAAACTGAACGAGATCCTGTTTGGCGAGATGCTCGCGGGCAGGCGCTTTGTGTTGATCGTGGACGAGGCGCAGAACCTCGAAGCGCCGGTGCTCGAAACGATACGCCTCCTTTCCAATTTCGAGACAACGCATTCAAAACTGCTGGAAATTGTCCTCGCCGGGCAGCCTCTCTTGGCCGAGAAGTTGGCGCGGCCTGATCTCTCACAATTGCGGCAGCGCATTGTGATCTTAGGCAACCTACAGCCCTTGAGCGCCGCCGAGACAGCCTCTTACATCGAGCATCGGCTCAAGGTGGCCGGTTACTCCGGGGGCCCACTATTCGCACCCGATGCCTTGGCTCTGATTGCAAAGCGAAGTCACGGTATTCCGCGGGAGATCAACACCCTTTGCTTCAACGCTTTGCTCTTGGGAAAGGCCCGAAGAAGCCGAACGATCACCGGTGAAATCGCGCGAGAGGCCGCCGGATATCGAACGATCGGCAGCGAAATCGCGCGCGAATTTGGCGTGCACGTAACTGCCGTTCATTCCCTCCCGCCGCAATCGCCCACTGAAGGCGGGCCCGCTGCCGCAGCTCCCGGCGACCCATTTTTCGAGCTCGCCGAGGAGATCAATCGCCGGATCGCCCGCCGCGCCTACGAACTGTTTGAACTCAGCGGATTCACGCACGGCCATGCCCACGAGGACTGGCTCCTGGCCGAGTCGGAAATCCTGCTCGATCTCCCGGTCGACATCACGGAAACGGAAACCGAACTCAACGTCCGCGCTGACGTGCCGGGATTTGGCGAAAAGGATATCGAAGTACGAGTTGCGCCTCGTTCCCTGTGCATCATCGGCCAGCGGCACCACAAATCGGACCAGAAAGAAGGGAAGACCGTTTACTCCGAACGAAGCGCCGCACAGATTTTCCGGGTGTTGGACCTGCCATCTCAGGTTGACCCGGATCGCGTGAACGCCAGCAGTGAGCGACGGCATCCTTGAAATCAAGCTGTTGAAGGTCGGGTTCGGCAAGAAAATCCCCATCCTCGTTAAGTCTGCCGCTGCCTGATGGCCCCGCACTCGAAAACTGCGCCGGGGAGATTGCCGTAAACGAACCGGACGCACCCCGCCCACCTCGCCGCCGTTTACCCTGAGCGCAGCCGAAGGGCGGGCGTCGCGTAGCTCGAACGACCTCAAAGGTTTGAACGTAGCGCCGCGGCCTTTAGCGCGGCGGAAAAGAGCCGCAACTATAACGGTCGGCTTTGGCACTTAGGCGAGCGGCTGGCGCTCTTGAATGCCGGTGCAAAATCGTGCAAAACACGTCAATTTGCGGCTTTTCGGGGCCAGGAAGGCCGAGCCATTCGCTAATGCGATTGGCGAATACGCCTCGACCGTAAACTCCCCGGCTTCACAGGTTACAGGACTAGTACAGGCACTCTCCGGGTACGCGAATGGGCTAGGCTCTTCCGGATATGTGCAATGATTTTCACTCACGCGAGAGCAACTCGCAGTTAGGTGAAGAAAACAGGCAACATACGGGATCATCCCTTTGGAACTCCGGTTGCCGCTCAATCTCCTCTCCGTGGGGGTGGTGTCTCATGGCTTTTGATGTGCGACGGCTACCGATTCCGTTTCTCGGAATGCTTCTGTTGGCGGTGCTGTGGGTGCCCCGAGCCCACGCTGACATCGTCGAGGTAGAGGCTGCCACTGGCTGCCCCGGCAGCGCGGGCGGCGGTCTTTGCAACGGCGGTCTCCCCTACAACCTGGACACGCTTCTCAGTGGGGGCATCAGTATCTCGAGTGGCACAGAGAAATTTGTGGTCACCGATACCACGGGCAGCTTCTCCTTCATCTACCACGGCAGTTCGGGCGACAACGGCTCCTGCCAAATCAATGGCGGCGCTAAGTCATTCTTCGGCGGATGCATGGGCGATAACACCGACGGGACTAGCTTCTCTCTCGGCCACGACCTTACCAATCACCCCGGCATGGACCCGCCAACGTTCATTACGTTTGATGCCCCTTTTGGCGATTGCACGAGGAAGCATCCTTGCACCTTTGATTTGGGCTTCGTCTCGTGGCAGGGCGCGGGAGCCCCAACATCTCTGCCCACTCCGGAGCCTTCCACTCTGAATCTTTTGGCCGCGGCTCTGTTCGGCTTTGCTGGCCTGGCTGTCCGGCGCAAAGCTCAGAAGGGCTGTCTCTAAGACTCGAGCAAGCATCCTGGTCCAGGCGGCAGGCCCAGCCCTTTCCTGCGTGCCTTTGAACTTTCCGCTGTCCGATCTCCCCACACTGCGCGCCTCGTCCCGGCACCTCGGGATTGAATTCCGGCGCAAAATCGGGCAAAGCGCGTCACTTTCTGGCTTTTCAGGGCCAGTAAGGGCGAACTGTTCGCCAATGTGATCGGCCGGGTGCCACAACCCTACGCCAAGCATTCTACAGAACCAGCTCTGAATCATCAGTAGCGATCATTCTCAATCCCTCAGCGCAGAATAAATCGCAGCACTCGTTGCGTCCGCGTGCCTTCCAATTCTGCTGCTAGCTCCTGCGGAATTCTCGGAAGCAATTTCAAGAAGGTGTTGCTCACACCGCTGAAGAATCCTGCCTTTTCGTCGATTTGTGTCGCGTGAATGTCGAAATCTTGGGGCTTGCAGATTGAACAGAAAGGGAAATCCACTACATAGCGTTTGCCTAAGATCCAGTAGGGAATGTCATAAAAAAGCGGCACATGCCACGCAGGGTAACGATATGGTTCGAATTCAGCCCGGTGAACGCTGCCACGTGCAGGAGTGCCACACACGATGCAAACGTCGGGAAGCGAGGCGTCACGAAGCATAACCAAATCGCCAGACAGGCCAAGATAAGCACCTTCAATAGCTCCCACTCGCGGTCTGAAGGTTACCTGTCTCAAAAACGCGCTCCATCGAAAAGACCGCAGACCGCAGACTTATAGCACAGGTCCTGTTTTGAATTTGTGCTTCCCACGAAATGCATCACGCACCACTCTCTCCGCTGCGATAACCTCGTGTTGACACGCCTAAAGCTGTGTTCATCTGTGGATTAGGGTTTGCCGGCGAACTTCTTGGTCCTATAAGTTATAGAACTACTATCGTATCTTTGTTACTACCCATCCGACGAATTCCATGCTACCGTCGTTCGTTTTTATGAGCCATCAAATTGACACAACGGGCCGAAGCGAGGGAGCAGACGGTGCCCTATGAAATTTAGAAGGGGAATTCTAATAGGGAAGTATGTACTTTACGCAAACCAAGACGGCTCCATTAGTTAAGGCCGCATTAATTAAGTTCCCGCAGTGATGTATGGGGTCAAGGACGGAAGCAAAATCCGGCCTGCGCTCCGTGCGACGCATTTCATATCATGGCCGGGGGTTTACTTAGGGCCGCTCTTTTCAAAAGACGGAGTAATTTTAGCTAGTGGGGAGCATACTCAAGGCGACATGACCGCAATCGTCTCATCATTTACATCGGATGGCTTTGTGATCGGGGCGGACGGCAGAACGTTGGGTAAAGACAGGAGAGTGGTTTGTGATTGTTCGCAAAAGATTTTCGATTTCAAATTTCAATACGTTAGTGCGGCTTACGCTTGGTGTGGAGAAACTCATGTAGTAAATGAATCGGATGAAATTTTATATGACTTGAATACGATAACGCGCGAATCTCTGAATTCAGCCATCCAGATATCAAATAGGGATTTTTTCGTTTTCATTCAGGAGTGTTGCAAGGGCATCCTTGACGGCATTGTAAAAACCCCTGTCGTGCGAAAAGTGACCAATTCGGATTCCACGCCGAGCGAAGCTAGGGCGCGAATGCTTCTGAATGGTTATTTTGATGGCGTGCCATTTATGACTCAATTTTATATCAGAGATACCGACAGAATAAGGGTTCGAGCCGAAAATGTTTATATGCCGATTCCAGTGCCTACGAGCAATTTGTTCAGCGGCTGCAATGACCAGAACTCAAAATACGCGAAGGTATTGCCTACGACAGCAAAAGAAGCCTTAAAGTTTGTATCAGACTATATCCAAGCCTGTATTGATAATCCCGATCCAGACTGTTTTATCGTGGGCGGTCGCCGACATATTGGCCGTCTTGATTCCGACGGTTTCTCTTGGATTGAAAGACCTGAGAATCCAATTTGACCCCACGTTAATTTTATACTTGACAAACGCTTTGCGTTAAGTATAAGATTAGGGCATGAAGAAACGACACCAGCTAACCCAATCCGAAGTCATCGACCACATGCCGTTGGCCTGTTCCGATGAACTAGCCGCCGTTGAATTCATGGAAGAACAGCGATGGGGCAGCACACCGGGTTGCGTCCATTGTGGTTCTGTCGAAGTTTATAAAATGACGGACAAAGCAGGACAGCGCAACGCACGCTTTCTCTGGCGGTGCCGATCCTGCGGCAAGCAGTACACCGTTCGTATTGGCACGATTTACGAAGAATCCCGTATTCCGCTTCGTCATTGGTGCTATGCGTTCTGGCGAGCGGCTACGTCTAAGAAGGGCGTAGCGGCGCTGGAGATCATGCGCCATTGCCAAATCACTTATAAATCTGCTTTGTTCCTGATGAATCGGATTCGGTTTGCGATGGCACCTGAACCGAGCCAAGAGAAACTAAGCGGCATTGTCGAAGTTGACGAAACGTATGTCGGCGGCAAGCCGCGTCAAGCAAACGTTCGGAAGCGTGGACGTGGAACCTCAAAGACTCCGGTATTCGCCGCCGTTGAGCGTCAAGGTCGGATTCGCCGTCGCGTGATTGCCAACGTTACGGGCGAGACGTTGAAAGAAGCGATCCAACAGGAAGTCAGCAATCAGGCTTGCATCATTACGGATGATTTCACACCTTACCGCCGATTGGGTCGTGAGTTTGAAGGTGGTCACGAAGTCATTTGCCACAGCACGAAGGAATATGTTCGCGGCAACGTTCACACCAACACAGTCGAGAGTTCCTTTGCACTGGTGAAGCGCGGCATCATGGGCGTCTATCACAACGTTAGTAAGGAGTATTTGCACCGTTATCTCTGGCAGTTCGATTTTATTTGGAATAATCGCAAGATGAATGACGGAGAGCGGACGGTTGAGCTGATGAAAGTCACGGAGGGAAAGAGGCTGATGTACAAAGCACCTTTGAAGGGGGCATCATGACTTTTGAGAAACGATGCTTGATTGAACCGAGCGACTTCATTTCGGTGCAGTATGAGTGCTCTAATTGTCGCGCCGCTATTGTGGTTCCGATTGAAAAACTTAATCCTGACCAGATCGCGTCGATCGCTAGAGCTGTTTGTTCCCACTGTCAGACTGCGACCGGATTTCAGGTGGGCACTCAGGAAATGAATGTGCTCTTGCAATTCAACGTTTACTTGAGAGAGAGATTGCGGGCGCTCTGAAAGGTCGTAATTTGAAAATGCGACTGAACATTGATTGCGCTAGTTAATCATCAAACGCGGGAGCGTACATGCGGCCTACCTATTTTGAATTGATTATAATTCTGCTTTTGTTTTGGATAGGTGGGTTGTTGTATCAGATTCTCCGCTATATGAAACTGGTTTGGTCTAAGGTTTTTGAAATACACCAAGTCGCCGTTCCGAGAGAAAATCAGGCGAAAGACTGGATAAAGAAACGTCACGGCGAGATTGAGTCAAATGAAAAAGAATAAAAATCAGAAAAGGCGTAAGACTCCCGGCCCGAAGCCCGAGATCGTTAAGATTGAAGGCGACTGGCGGGATGCGGTCAAGCGGTCGTTTGAAAAGCACAAGCCTTCGGATAGTGGGTGGAAGTGGATTAAAGGGAAGTGAATTTTAGATATGAAATATTTTATTTCCTTGTGGTGGGGCAAACTCCGCGATTTCATCTGCGAGACCAAATTTGACAGCATCTTCCGCCGAAAGCCAAAGATCGCTGTCGAGAGCCGCCCACTTATCATCTGGCATAGTGATGTGTTGTCGGAGAATGGCTTCGGTTCTTTGGTCGTCAAAGGTAACGCTTTCGATTACGGATTTGAGTTTGCTAGCCTCCATAGCTGTGGCGGGTGCCGTGGTTCGATGAGTCATGAAGGTTGCATATCTGCTAACCTTCCGTTTCTTGGCACCCAGATAGGCAATCAATGCGGCTGAAGAAACTTGTGCGATATTGTAGACGGTTAAATCGAAGGTAAGAGCTTTGAAAAAATTGTATAAGGCTATTCCTTCTCCTACGCTTCCCCCGAGTGATTGAAATATCAGATGTGCCTCTTTGACGTTTTGGACCGACGCATTACTTAAACCGTTTAGGATTCTTTGAGTTGAAGCCTGATCTATAGGACCGCAAAATATCGCGTATACCACAGAAGGCAGCGGCGGTGGCGTCGGCGGAGTTGGTGGCGTTGTCATGAATACGGAGTCTATCGTTTATGGTCGGTTTGCGTAAAGTACATACTTCCCTTCTAATAACCGGAACGGGTTTCAGGGTTTGTACTTGCAAACCCTGACATACAAGGGGGATTAGAAATCGCCGTAAGCCCATGAAAGCACTCGCTCGGAGGTGGTTCTAATAACCGTAGGGTGGGGGGGGTATATTTTGCAGTTGCGATTAGAAAAACCGGCAGCGCTACAAAAGACCGGAGATCGACTCGCGGAGGGCGACGGCGCTCTGCTGCTCCTGAAACATTCGAATCGCGGCAATTCCGCTTGCTCCCGCGCGAAGGCAGGCCGGCGCGTTCTCCGCGTTCACACCTCCGATGGCGATCACGGGAATGCGAACCGCGGCGCAAACTTCCGCCAGCCGCTGAACCCCTTGAGACGGACCGAAAGCTTGCTTCGAGGGAGTGTCGAAAACGGGCCCGAAAAAGACGTAGCTCGCGGCGGCGCGTTCGGCTTCGCGGACGTCGTTGAGGTTGTGGCAGGAGACGCCAACCTCAAACTGCGGCGGCGCGTTTCCGCTGCGGCACCAACGAACCACGTCAGCAGCGGGAAGCGATTCGCCACCGAGATGCACGCCCGCGGCCCCGGCCGCCAGCGCAACATCGAGACGGTCGTTTACATAGACTGGCACATAGAGTCGCGCCCGATCAGCGGCGGCTCCGGACGCCTGTTGGTTAGGCCCGCGGCTTCCCGCCGCGTTCGCCACCGCTATCGCAGCGCGCGTGAGATCGAGAAGCGCTCGCGCGGTCAAATCCTTCTCGCGAATTTGCACCCAACCCGCGCCTGCCTCGATGGCAAGACGAATTTTCCCGAGCAAGTCCGCAACAGAATCAGCGGCGCCCAGCGACAGCCGGTGTGTGACGTAGCAAACCACCATCTGGCTTACTTCGGGTACGTGGCTCGCTTCGGGCACGGCGGTTTACGTGCGACTGACAACGGCGGGTGTCCGGCGGCGGAAGGATTCAAGAGCCAGCAACACGTTCGTGACGCCCAGTCCCGAAACGGCGCCGCGAAGGAACGGATTCTTGAAGAAGAAGCCCAGCGCCGGATACTGGAACAGGAAGTAGTTCATTTCCCAGATATCCGACCACGGCACCAGAACGAGGACCAGCCCCAGTTCAAGCCAGACCAACAACAGAATCACGCGGAGGATGCGGCTCGTCATGTCCATGATCGGGCTAGGATTATGTGTGATTATCCGCGGAGTGGCAACCCTGGGGAGTACGGCAACCGCGTCGAATCAGACGTGGGATTCCTGCTTTTGCAGCAGGGAAATGCGGTCGGCAACGTCGCGGTAATCGATGTTCATCGCGTAGACTTGCTGGAAGCTGTCGAGCGCGCCTTTCGATTCGCCGGCCGATTCGAGCGCGAGCCCGAGGTCGTACCGCAGCGCCAGCACGCTTTCTTGCTCGAGGCCGGGCGTTTCGAGGGCGCGGCGATACCAGACCGACGCGATCTTCGGCTCACCTTTATCCATGAACGAAAGCGCCAGAAGTGTGGAGCAATTCATCTCGTAGGCAAACGGCTTTCCCTTCTGAATGGCTTTCGCCACCTTCTGAAATTCGCCGATGGCTTCGTCGAGCAGGCCCATCTCGCGGTAGGCGATTCCGAGATTGTAGTGGGTCTCGAGATCTTCGTCCTCGTCGCCCATCTCACCCAACTCGGTGCGAAACTCCTGAAACACTTCGGCGAGTTGATTGAGGCTTTCGGCGGTAACCTCGGGGACCGGCTCCTGAGCCACAGGTGGAGGCGGCGGTGGCGGCGCGGCCTTCGCCTGCGGCCGCGCGGACGCAACCGCAACAGGCGCGGGAGCTACAGGCTCGGGCGGTGCGATGGGCTCTCGCTCGGAGGCTGCTGACGTCGAGGGGGCGTCCATGCCGTCGATTTCGGCAACGAGTTCGCTGATCAGGTCTTCGGTGCTAAGCGGACCAGATTTTTGCGAGTGCGATGGTTCCGGCGCCAACTCAAGTTCGAAATCCCCGTTGATCGCTTCGGCCGCATCGGGTACGGGTGAGGCCGCTACCGGTTCTTCGATCAATTCGATTGAGGGTTCGATTGCCGGTTCGGATGCGGCATCTTGCATTACGACCGCTTCCGGCACAGGCTCCGGCTCGGGTTCAGGCTCCGCCTCGGAGCGCATCGATTACGAACGCTTCCGCTTCCACTTGCTCCGGCTCGGGTTCAGGCTTCGGGTTCGTTCGCGGCAATGGGCTCCGGCGCAGGCTCTGGTTCGGGAGCGTTTGCGACTTCCTGCGACTCGGGCGCCGTCGATTGCGCCACTTCCTGCGCCATGGCTTCCCATTCGTCAGATAGATCCACTTCCTCGCGCGGCAGCGACGGTTTCGGCCTCAGGCGCCACATCAGCTGCCGGCGACGCTGCAGGCGAAGGTTCAGCGGCCTGTTCTGGTTCGGGAGGCGTCAGCGCAATCTCGAACTCCGCAGTCGACGGCTCTACAACGGGTCGCGGAATTGCGCCTAATGGCGCCTCGACCGGCACCTCGATTTCGGGCGCGGCCTGGATCGATGCTTGGGCTTCCGCAGCGGGCGCGGCAGCAGGTGTGGATACAACCGCCGGCGGTGCCGTGGGCATGTCTTCGTGGGAGATACCCGCCACTTTCTGGAATCTTTGGCGCAGCTCGGCGAAGCGGTCTGCGTTGACCGTATCGTTGCGCTCTCGGTGAATCTGCTCGAGCAGAGATGCCGTTTCAGCGGTGCGGCGCTCGTTGCCACCCCCGAGGTACAGATCGAGCAGGCGCTCGAGCGTGGGCGTGTGGCGCGGCGCGCGTTGCAGGACATTTTCGAGAAGATGCGTGGCCTTCTGCGTCAGCCCGTAACTCGAGAAGAGGTCTACATCGGTGAGCGCCTGTGCGACGTAGCGCTGAGTCTCTTCGTCGAGTTCCTCTTCGAGGATGGCCGGAGCCGGAGGCGCCTCATCATTCTGCACGGCTGGTTCCGCTTCGACGGATGGTGCGGAGACAGACACAAACGACTCAGGCATCGACTGGGGCATCGACGGTGGAGACGCCACGTCAATAGGTTCAGGTTGTGGCGGTGCACTTCCGCCGCCGGCGCGCGCGCGAAGCTGATTGAGCCTCTCGACAAGCCGCTCGTCATTCTTGTTCCGGTCGACGAGTTCCTGAAGCAATTCTTCGGCCCGCGAAAGTTGCCGGCGTCGGCGTACGCGTCCGCGAGTTGGCCAAGCGCGGCGCTGAGCCGGAATGGGTCGCTGGTGTGCCGGCAAAAATCGACGAGCATCTCCAGCCCTTCCATTTCGCCCGGCGCGCGCTCTGTGGCGGTGGTGAGGGACTTCAGGAACTTGTCCTGTTCCCCTGCCTCAATCATCGGGTTCGCGGAGTTCGCGGAGCAGGGGCAGGACGTCGACCATCTGTCCCGCCTCGATCATGGCGTCGGTCACCTTGTGAAGCTGCACAAAGTGGGCGTGTCCGCGTGCGAGCTGCTTTCGTGCGCGATCGACTGCCTTTGCAGGGTGGCCGGACTCGAGCTCGAGGTCGATGATGAGATCCGTGACCTCGGCGCCCGCGTCCGCTTCCGGGTGAGTTTCCAGAACCTTGATTGCCTGGTCGTTCTTCTTGAGCGTCGCGAGAATTCTGCCCTTCAGCAGAATGGCCGTTGGATTGGTGGCATCGACCTCAAGGGCGCGGTCAATGAGTTTCTGCGCTTCCTCGTTCTCGTTGCGCTCGAACAATCGCTGCGCATACGAAAGATACGTCTGGGCCGCTTCTTTCTTCTGGCCCATCACGTTGTAGAGCTCGGCGAGCCGCATCTGCACTCGCGGATTCTCCGGCTCCACTTCCAGAAGACGATGCAGAACTTCGACGGCCTTTACCGAGCGATTGGCCTTGAGGTGCGCCTCCGCAATTTGGATGAAGAGGGGCCGCGCTTCGCTCAGCACGCCCTGCTGGACGTAAAGATCGGCCAGGCGCTCGAGCGGCGCCATCTCCGCGGGCGCAAGCTTGGCAATTTTCTTGTAGATCGCGATGGCTTTGCTGTTGAAGCCGTCGCTCAGGTAGACCTGCGCCAGCCGCTCGAAGTACTCGATGGCTTGCGTCATGTCGCCCTGGCGCGCGAAGAGATCGCCGACAGTCATCAGCGTGGCTTGATCTTTCGGATCGTGACGGAGGATCTGCTGGTATTCGCCTATGGCCTGAGCGACTTTGCCCTGGTTGAGAAATTTCAGAGCGCTCTCGAGCGCTTTGCTCTTATTGAAGGCCATGAAGGATTCTGCGTTCCTGTCCCGCCCAGCGCCCAACCTGCTCTGGCGACACTGCGGCTCAGTCTCGAAGGTTAGCACGCGCGAAAAAGGGGGGTCTACGAACTGCCAAGGGGATGGTGACGAAGGGGATAACAGGGGGTCAAGCTGCTTCAAAACGGGTCGCGTGCCACCAGACTTAGGGAAACGGGGCACAAAGCGGCCTCTTGCTCTAGCCGCCCGAGATCTCGACGACCACGGTCAGCGGCAATGCCGTCTGAGTTGCTCCTGTGGCCCAGCAACGTGCTTCCCGCACCGGCGCGTATGAAAAACGGTGGAGCGGAGTTGGGCCATGCCGATGGAGGGCTTCGAGATGGTCCGGCGTTCCGTAGCCCTTGTTCTGTGCCAGCCCGTACTGAGGGTATAGCTGGTCGAACTCTTCCATGCGGTGGTCGCGCTCGACTTTTGCAAGAATCGACGCTGCCGCGATGGAAACGGACCGTGCGTCGCCGTGAATCAACGCTTTTTGTTCGATTGGGAGATCGAGCTCGAGAGCGTCGAGCAGCAGGTAATCGGGAAAAGGATTCAGCTGAGAGATAGCGGCGACCATTGCCTGCCGGCTGGCCTGATAGATGTTCCACGCGTCGATGCGGCTGGCGTCGATCTCCGCGGTGGCCCAAGCCAGCGCGTGCTCGCGTATGCGTTGCGCAAGTTCGCCGCGCCGCTCCGGCGCCAGCTTCTTGGAATCGTCGAGTCCCACGATGCGCCGCTTGGGATTGAGGACGACGGCTGCGGCTACGACGGGTCCGAAGAGGGAGCCTCTGCCCGCTTCATCGAGTCCGGCGATGCGCTGCCATCCGCAGTGGCGCGCTTCGCGCTCGTATCTTGAGCAGCAGAGCCGTCCCATCGGCTGCGAATTCTACCACACAGCGCTGGCGACAAATTCCACAGGGAGCGAGTTTCTCAACCTTGGATTCGGCAGGGAAGCAGGGCCTAGGCGGGCTGACACGGGACAATGAAGATTGTGGTGAGGAGCGCTTATTCGGTCTTGGCGCCCGCTCCGGCGGCCACGGGCTCGAATTTTTCGGCTTGCTTGATGCGCGCGGCCTTTCCTTTGCGCGCGCGCAGGTAGTTCAGCTTGGCGCGGCGAACGCGGCCTTGGCGCACCACTTCGATGGAACTGATCATCGGCGAGTGCACGGGAAAAATGCGCTCGACGCCAATGCCAAAACTGACGCGGCGCACGGTGAAGCTCTCACCCAGCAGTTCGCCGCGGCGGCTCATGACGACGCCCTCGAAAGCCTGGATGCGTTCCTTTTCGGCTTCGCCTTCTCTTAACCGCACGTTCACACGAATCGTGTCACCCGGGCGGAATACGGGATGGTCTTTGCGTAGTTGATGCTCCTGCGCCTTTGCGACAATCGGTTTCATGGCTCTTTTTTCCCGGCAGACCCGCTCAGGTGGGGCCAGCTGACCACAGACAATCCACAATTATATCGAATTTGCGCGCTTCTGCCTACACGAAACTGCTGATATGGGATATTAGCACTGGCTTGCGGATCGCTTTGCGAATGTTCTCCGGCAATTCATCGCCACCCGACCAAGAGTATGGTTTTGGTTGACAGCCCGACTTGCGCGTCACTATCCTCAGCCTCGCTGTCGACTCTGGGGCAGTCCTGCTATTTTGGCAAAGCTGCACCGCTGCGCTTCGACAGCCACGGGGAGAAAACATGGACGATTCTGGAAAACACCTACCGGCGTCTCTCATCGTTTGTTTCGCCCTCATGGCCTCCGCCGCGACTGCGCAGGATAATTCGAAGTTGCCTTACATGAATCCCAAACTGGCGCCCGAGGAGCGTGCCGCGGACCTGGTGCACCGCATGACGCTGGAGGAGAAGGCCACGCAGCTGGTGAATCAGGCTCGGGCAATCCCCCGCCTCGGCGTGCCAGCGTACGATTGGTGGAGCGAGTCGTTACACGGCGTCGCTGTAGACGGCACGACCGAATATCCCGAGCCTGTGGGTCTTGCGGCCACATTCGACGCGCCGGGAATTCACGAGATGGCCACAGCTGTCGGAACAGAAGCGCGCGTTGTGAACGCACGGGCCGTGAGCGCCGGCGGATCGACTATCTTTCACGGACTCGATTTCTGGGCCCCGAACGTTAACATCTTCCGCGACCCGCGGTGGGGCCGTGGCCAGGAAACCTACGGCGAGGACCCGTACCTGACGGCGCGCATGGCGGTGGCTTTTGTCACGGGGATGCAGGGAAGCGATCCGAACTACTACCGCGTCATCTCCACGCCCAAGCACTTCGCTGTGCACAGCGGACCCGAACCTACCCGCCACTTCGCCGACGTTGACGTGAGCAAGCACGACGAGGAAGACACCTACCTGCCCGCATTCCGCGCTGCCGTCGTCGAAGGGCATGCGGGGTCCGTGATGTGCTCGTACAACGCGATCAACGGTGAGCCTGGGTGCGCCAACCAGTTCCTGCTGCAGCACACCCTGCGTGGCGCGTGGCAGTTCCAGGGCTACGTGGTGTCTGATTGCGGCGCGGTCCGCGATATCTTCCATGGTCACCGCTACCGGCCCACGCAGCCGCGGGCATCGGCGGTGTCACTCGAACGCGGCATGGATAACGAGTGCATCGACTTCACGACCAAAGTGACGGACGACCACGATTACAAGCCGTATATCGAAGCCGTCCAGCAGGGCTATCTCTCGGAGAGCGCCGTCGACACCGCGCTCATTCGCCTGTTCACCGCGCGAATTCGATTGGGCATGTTCGATCCGCCGTCCATGGTGCCGTATGCGAAAATCAGCGAGAACGAGCTCGACAGCGCCCCACATCGCGAACTGGCCCGCCGTCTGGCGGATGAATCCATGGTGCTGCTGAAGAATGACGGCGTGCTGCCGCTGAAAAATTCGGTAAAGCGCATCGCCATTGTTGGGCCGCTTGCGGATCAAACCGAGGTTCTGCTGGGAAATTACAACGGCATTCCAACCCATACCGTGAGCGTGCTGGAAGGGATGAAAGCCGAATTTCCCGACGCAAAGATCACCTACGTCCCCGGCACCCAGTTCCTTTCCAACCAAAGCCACAGACCGGGCGACAAACCTGCGGCACAGCTCCTCGGGGCTCCTGTGAACTATGCACCTGATCCTGCCGCCGTTGCTGCCGCGAAAAATGCCGATGTCATCATCGCCGTCGTCGGGATCACCAGCCGTCTCGAAGGGGAAGAGATGCCTGTCGACCAAGTCGGCTTCCTCGGCGGAGACCGCACCAACCTGCAGATGCCCGAACCGGAAGAGACCCTCGTGCAAGCCGTGGCCGCGACCGGCAAGCCCCTGGTCGTGGTGCTCATGAACGGCAGCGCTCTAGCCGCGAACTGGGAGAAAGAGCACGCCAACGCCATCGTCGAAGCGTGGTATTCCGGCGAGGAAGGCGGAGCCGCTATCGCGGACACGCTGAGCGGCAAGAACAATCCCGCTGGACGTCTGCCCGTCACCTTCTATAAGGATGTTCACGAGCTGCCCAACTTCGAGGATTACGCGATGAAAGGCCGTACCTATCGCTATTTCGAAGGCGAGCCGCTCTGGCCGTTCGGATACGGCCTCAGCTACACAACATTCAAGTACAGCGATCTCACCCTGCCGAACGCGCCAATCAATGACACCGATCCGCTCGATGCGTCCGTGACGGTGACGAATACGGGGAAGATCGCGGGCGACGAAGTCGTACAGCTCTATCTGAAGTTCCCTGATGTTCCGGGGGCGCCCATTCGCGCTCTTCGTGGATTCCAACGCATTCATCTTGGGCCAGGCGCCAGCCAGGTGGTTGAGTTTCAACTGAAGAGCCGCGACCTCAGCATGGTCACCGAGGCCGGAGACATCATCGTCGCCCAAGGCAAGTACACCGTTTCGGTCGGCGGAGGCCAGCCCGGAAGCGGCGTCGCGTCAGTCAGCGGCAACTTCGAAATCAGCGGCCAGATTATGCTGCCGGAATAAGGGCTCTCATTTCCGAGAGTCGGTCGAGTTGCTTACTCGCAGTTCTCACTCGGGCACAAATTCTTGGTGAAGAACGGAATCACATGGTTCTGAAATCGATCGGCGACGGCGCTGGTGTGAGCGCCGTGATAAATCTCAAAATCTCCGCGCCCGCAACCCTTTTTCAATCGTCAACATTTCGCGCTCACTCTGCGTCACTTCAACCCGGATTCCCGTGACTCATCACATCATCCTTGCAGCCCCCGATAGAAGCGAGCATTCTGAGACTGAGATCAGGTTAGTCTCTCTCGACAAAGGCGTAGTAACGTATCTCGCAACCCAGGCGCATGTCGGCGCCTGGGTTTTTATCGTCCACGGCATTCCGGGAGGATAATGATGGACCGAAGGACAGTTACCACCGTTCTAGTGCTTGTCGCGATTTGTGTTTTCGGGGCGTCGCTCCACATGCGGGCACAAGATCCCAAGACATCGTATCCCAGCATGGCACCACTCGATCAGTACCTGATGGCAGACCGCGACGCTGAAATTGCCTTGGCGCGAAGCGCGGCTCCCGATGCGATCTCTCACGACGCTACGATCCTTGTTCTCGGAAGGCACGGCTACGAAACCGCAGTCGAAGGAAAGAATGGCTTCGTGTGCGCCGTAGAGCGGGGATGGATGGGGCCGTTCGATGGCGAATCTGCCGCTAATTTTTGGAACCCTAAACTTCGAGGCCCACTTTGCTTCAATCCGCCGGCTGCCCGCTCCATTCTGCCAATGACATATAAAAGAACGGAGATGGTATTGGCCGGTCAATCCAAAGCTCAGATCATCGAGGGGATCAAGACATTCATAAAAGAAAAGCTGCCGCCTCTGGAGCCTGGAGCCATGAGCTACATGATGTCGAAAGAACAGTACCTTACCGATGGCGGCCAACACAACTGGATGGCTCACCTGATGATTTACACTCCGCTCATGGACAGTACCGTTTGGGGTGCGGATCTGCCCCACTCTCCCGTCATGTTGAATCCACAGTTCCACGGCGATCCGGAACCAATCGACGTATTCATGGTTCCCACAGGCAGATGGTCGGATGGAACACTGGCGCCAATGCCGAAATGATCCAGCCCGCGCAGAGCGCGTTCGGCGCTGTTGTTGTCGGTTTCCAGCCCGGCCATATCCAGCCGGCCATTGTCACCGTAACGCGGGCGCGCGGCTAGCCCGTGACGAAAGTGTCGGCGCCAATCCAGAATTTTGCCAGGGATTTCAAATTGCTCTTGTAAGTGCGTGAGACTGTGTATTCCTTGCCGCCTTTGATGCGAAGCACGTACTCTCCCGTGGGCCAAGGCTGAATTTCTTCAACGAAGGAACCGTTCACCAGCACGGAGCGGTGTATTCTTATAAATCCGTAAGCTTTTAGCTTTTCCGCCATCGTAGAAATCGATTCCCGGAGCAGGTACGATCCTGAAGGGCGCTGTAACAATACGTAATTGCCTTGAGCTTCGATAATCACCACGTCGGCCGGATCGACAAAAAGGATCCGTCGTTTGGTCTTGATGGCGATTTTCGCTGACTTCGACAACACTTCCTCGAGCTGAGGCAGTATTTTCACCAATTGTGCCGCCCGCTCGCTTTCCGTTCTGCGGATCGCCGTATCTAGCGCTTCATGAACACGATTGTCCGAAAAAGGCTTCAGGACATAATCAACGGCATGCTTCTCAAATGCCGCAACCGCGTATTGATGATGTGCGGTGACAAACACAATTGATGGTATCGGCCGCCGCCACTTATTTAACCGGTCGGCCAGCTCGATTCCGGATAATTCCGGCATGTGAATGTCGAGCAAAAGGACGTCATAGGATCTGTTCTGTAGTAATTCCAGGGCTTCAACCGCGTCGTTCGCGCAATCGAGCGCTTGAATGTCGTTTCTCGCTCTCAAGGCATTCTCGAGGGAGCTTCTGGAAAGTGGTTCGTCGTCGACAATCAAGACCCTCACAATCTTTCCTCCACTAAGCGTGTAAATTCGAGGCCAACATTTCTTTCGTCGCCTCCTCCTGTTGACCGATTGCCGGCAACACAAGAGTCGCGACCGCAACGCCACGGCTGCCTTGGTCGAAGCAGAGAGTCGCCTCGTCCTCGTAAAGGTGCTTCAATCGTGCTCTCACATTCTGGAGGCCTAACCCCATCCCTGCTTGCCGCTTTCCTCCAACGCTATTGCGAATTGCTATCTCCAGCATGCCTCCCGCTCGCCGAGACGAAATTTCGATCCATCCTCCTCCGCGGCAGCAAGCCACGCCGTGAAAAATCGCATTTTCCACGAGAGGTTGCATGATCAGTTGCGGCACGAGCAATTGCCGCGCGGCGGGGTCAATTTGCCAACGCACTTCAAGTCGGTCTTCCAAACGCATTTTCTCGACGCCGAGGTAATCGTCGACAAACTTCAATTCTTCATCGAGGCTAATGACATCGGAGCTCGCACACTGCAAAGCAGTCCGAAGCAAGTTAGAGACCTTGAGAACCATCGCTTTGGCGCGCTCTTTCTCTGTGTCAATCAGAGCCGAGATTCCCTGGAGCGTATTGAATAAGAAATGCGGATGAAGCTGACTCTTCAGGGCCTGGAGCTCGCTGGTGGCAAGCGCCTGCTGCAATTCAAGTTCCTGGTCCCTCGCCCGCTTGAAATACTCGTACGCATGCGCGGCCGCCAGAACAATGATGTAGTTCCAGATCATCTCGGCAAAAACGTAGAGACCGGTAACCCATCCGTGCAACGAGCGTTGTTCGAACCTCTGAGCAGGAGCATTCCAAGGCGGCAGTAAAAGCCAACGGAGGCTCGCGCAGCCAATGGCGTAAAGGGCGCCGCCAAGAACATACCCAGCTACACGATCAAACCGAATCGGTTTGGTGATCGGATAGCGGTGAACTATCGCGAAAACCGGAGGCGTCAACAGCGCCGCCGACAGTAGAAATGCGCCGTTGACAAAGAATAAAGTCCAGTAAGATGTGTGGAGCCCCCTCTGCCACACCCAGACCCTATCCTCCCCTGCAGCCAGGAAGGTGAGACCCATCCAAAACGAGATGGACCACAAGTAGGCCCATGCGATCGTCGAGAGTTTTCGCCAAGCAACTTCCATACGCTACATTGTATCTGGATTTGGCGTCCCTGGGAGGCCTGAAGGGACCAACATACGAAAAGTAGATTCAGTCAAACAAAAACAGGATGTGATTTACGCTCCTTTTGTTTCGGATAGCGCATCCTGATCCGCTGTTCATTTAACCCCTGGCGCAGGACGCTAACGCCCAGTTTCCCTTGCCTGTCGCTCTCCCTGTTCGCCATTATTCGGAGTCAAACGATGCCGAGCAAGGATTCCTATCCGGGGAGTCGCGGCCCAAGGTATGGCTGCGCGCGCCTGGAAGAGCCGCAGTAAAAAATCCAACCCCACGCAAAAAACAAAACCACCCTGAAAACGAAACGACGCCAAGCTTAACCCGCTATGAAAAACTGGAGTTGCCAGGGCATCGTCCGGTTTGATGTAAATCAAGGTGGGCGCGTTGCGAATAACGGACGGGTTGTGACAAGACGTCGAGTTTGCAATGCGTCGCAGGTTGAAGGCCTCCAGGGAATCATAGACTCACAATCCGGTATTTCGCTGTAATCCACTGAAAACAGAGCTCTACACACGGTTTAACGGAGTGGAGGACCGCATGCATATCACAGTGCCAGCTTGCGGTGCTTTTTGGGGAATCTGTCCGTTCTTTCATCCCTTGGTTGGTGTCGCGATCGAAGCGCAAAGCACGCAGCAAAGTTCGAGGAGGTTACACATGCGAATAAGTGTTTTCCTGAGATATGACTGTAAAAACGCTGCACAGATTGGCCCGCGAGAGTGTTTTCTGAGCGGAAACGCAGACGGACGAAGCCGCGGCGTGAAGGGCAATCACTCCTTTGCGCTGCGCATCGCATCCATTTTCTTCTTCCTGTTCGCCCTGTGCGCGGTGCCCACGTGGGGGCAGGCCGTTGCGACGGGCACGATCGTGGGCACCGTGACAGACAACAGCGGGGCGGTTGTGGCGGGCGCGAACGTAACGCTGGTGGACAAAGCGACAGGCGACACGCGAACGACAACCACGAATGACGTTGGCCACTATGTCTTCTCGAACGTTCCACCGTCGACATACACAATCAAGTTCAAGAATCCGGGATTCTCTGAGCTGGATATCACCGACGCGACGGTTCTTGTAGGTACGCAGTTGACCGAGAATGCGCAGATGAAGCTCGGCGCTGTCTCCACGACCGTCACGGTCACGGAGACCGCGGGCGCCGAATTGCAAACTATGAACGCAACCGTCGGCAACACAGTGACAGGCGCCGCCTTGGATTCCCTGCCCGCCCTCGGCCGCGATGCCGGCACCTTTATGAGTTTGCAGCCCGGTGTCAGCCCCGAGGGCAACGTCGCCGGAGCCGTAGTAGACCAGAGCACATTCACCTTGGACGGCGGCCAGAACAGCAACGATATGGACGGCAGCATGAACGTGTATACGGTGAGCTATGCAAACGACCCCACCGGCGGCGCGATGACTGGAGCGCCCACGGGCGTGATGCCGACCCCGATCGATAGCGTCGAAGAATTCAAAGTTAACACGGCTGGCCAGACTGCGGACTTCAATAGTTCGGCAGGCGCTCAGGTCGAGATGGTCACCCGCCGTGGCACCAACGCCTGGCACGGCAGCGGCTACGAATACTATCTCGATAACAATTGGGATGCGAACTCTTGGACCAACAACAACACCCAAACTGCCCTGCCGGATTATCACTACAGCCGGTTCGGCGGCCGCGTGGGCGGACCTATCATTCCGAAGGAGATTCTCGGCGGAAAGACCTATTTCTTCGCCAACTATGAAGGGTTCCGCTGGCCCAACGTAGGCACATATGCCCATTCCGTTCCGAGCCCGAACATGGAGGCCGGAATCCTGACGTTCAACGGAGTCAATTACAACCTCAAGAACTACGACCCGCGTGGCATCGGAATCGACCCCACCATCCAGGCCATGTGGCAGAAGTACGAACCCCAGGGAACTCCGGCCGGATGCGGTGCCGTCGGCGGCGGTTCGCGTTGCGATGGAGTGAACGAATTCGGATTCGTCGGGAATATCGCTCTGCCGCAGACCACCAACTTTGGCGTGACCCGCGTCGACCACGACTTTGGCACCAAGTGGCACCTCAACACCACCTACCACTACTTCAATGAGCATAGGGCCACACAGGACCAAGTGGACATCGGAGGCGCCTTCCCGGGCGATACCCTTGGCACGGCGGCGTCTCTTTCCAATCGGCCGCAACAGACTTGGTTCTACACCGCGGGCCTGACTACCAACATCAGCTCCAACGTCACCAACGATTTCCATTACAGCTACCTCCGCAATTTCTGGGCGTGGCAAACCGCAAACGCGCCGCCGCAGCCTGGAACGGACTCGGCCGGCACGCTTGAACCCCTCGGCGAGTCGGCAACCCAAGGTCTGGAACCCTATAACGTGAACGCACAACAAGTCCGCACGCGTTTCTGGGATGGTCACGACGATTATCTTCGCGACGACATCACGGTTCTTCACGGCAACCACCTGTTCCAGTTTGGCGGCATCTATCAGCGCAACTGGGATTATCACCAGCGCACCGATAACGGCGGCGGCATCAACTACACGCTGACGTACCAGATCGGCTCCACATCGGGAGCCGGCCAGGTCGATATGTCCAGCCTCTACGCCGCCGGCTACGCCGGAGGCGCTGCGAATGAGACCACTTACACCGACCGCGATGCCGCCGCTATCCTCGGTATCGTCACCGAATCGCAGGTCGCCTACACGCGTACGGGCAACAACCTCACCTTGAATCCTCCGCTGACGCCGGCGTTCGATCAAAGCACCATTCCCTACTACAACGTCTACTTCAGCGATAGCTGGCACATGAAACCGTCGTTCACCCTAACCTTCGGCCTCGGCTACACAATCGAAATGCCGCCCACCGAAGCCCAGGGGAAACAGGTCGAAGTCGTCGACGCCAGCGATCAAATGCTCAACCTCGGAGACTATTTGGCCCAGCGCAAAGCCTTCGCTTTGGAGGGCCAGGTCTATAACCCCACGGTCGGCTATGCGCTCGTCGGCAACGTCGGCAACGGGCTGAAGTATCCCTATAATCCGTACTACGGCTCTTTCAGCCCGCGCATTTCCGCGGCCTGGAATCCTCAGTTTGATGCCGATAGCATGTTTGGCAAGGTTTTTGGCGCCAATAACACGGTGATTCGTGGCGGCTACAACCGGATTTACGGCCGTCTGAATGGCGTGGACCAGGTCCTCGTCCCGCTACTCGGTGAAGGCCTGATCCAGCCAGTTCAGTGCAAGCTGGCCTTGGCAACCGGTGCCTGCGGTCCGCTCCAACCTGCCGTCGGCAACGCAATTCCTGGGACCGAGGCGAATGCGTTCCGAATCGGCGTCGACGGTAATACGGCTCCAATTCAACAACCGACCGCTACTCTGCCGCAGCCCATCTTTCCAGGCTTCAACAACGTGGCTGCCGCCGCAGGCGAGGGATTCGATACCAATTTCAGACCTAATGCGATCGATTCCTTCGACCTTACGATTCAGCGCCAGATTAGCCCGAAGATGATCCTGGAAGTGGGCTACATTGGCCGCCGCATCACTCACGAATATCAGCCGGTCAACATCAACGCCGTTCCTTACATGATGACGTTGGGCGGCCAGACCTTCGCGAGTGCCTACGCGGCTGTTGAAAAGGCTCTGGGATGCACCACGTCCTTTGTCGCGTGCGGCGCCGCGGCCCCCCTTCCACGCTCTCGGGCACGCCCAATCCTGCGTATACCAGCTACTTTAACTCTCTGCCAACGCAGGCGTTCTTTGAGTCGGCCATCTCTGGTCCCGGCGGCTACTGCACCGGCTCCTACGCTGGCGTAAACTATGCGAGCTGTACTGCCGCCGTTGCGCTGAACCAGTTCTCTAACTTCACTTCTCAGTCTGTCTGGAGCCTATGGTCGGCCTTGGATAATGGTGGTATCGGCGGCGCCGTAGGTGGCGGCACTGCACCGGGCTGGAACTTCCCGCGCAGCATGCTGAATTCTCCGATCGCCGCAACCTGCACCGCGGGAAACACCAATGGTTGCAGCGGCCAGATGTCAGGCGGCGTGGCGCTCAATGCCAGCATCGGCCACGGCAACTACAACGGGGCTTTCGTCTCGTTCAAGACTACCGATTGGCACGGTGTCACTTCCCAGCAGAACTTCAGCGTCAGCCGCTCTCTTGGAACGGGGGCTGATGTTCAGGCCACCAGCGAATACACACCGGACGATCCGTTCAATCTCAACGAGATGTACGGACGCCAGAACTTCGATCACACCTTTGTATACAACCTCTTCATTACTTACCAGCCTCCGATCTACAAGGGTGAGCACGGATTCATTGGACATCTCGCGGGAGGTTGGAGCCTCGCTCCCATCTTCGCTGCCGGAACGGGAGCGCCGCAAGAGTGCAACACCTTGACCGCCGATTCCCAGTCCTTTGGTTCGGGCGACGGCGTCAACTACTTCGACAACGAGAACTGCCTCTTCAGTACACGGCCGCCTAACCCCAGTGTTCACGAAACGTTCCATCCGGCGTCTGGTGGTAACCCAGCCTACACCACCGTCAACTACTTCACGAATCCGGCGGCGGTTGCGGCGACAGCTCGCGCTCCCATCCTTGGTCTGGACAAAAACGATGGCGGCACGGGCGTGTTGAGCATTCCGCCTTACTGGAACGTGGACTTCCAGATTAAGAAGCTGACCAACATTTCGGAGCGGTTCAGCATCGAGACTCAGTTCATGTTCCTCAACATTTTCAACCATCCACAATTCAACGCGGTTACCACCGGCAACGACCCGCTGGATATCGGGGTGCCGCCAAGCGCTTGGGGCGACAGTTCAGCCCAGGCGAACAACCCGAGGGCAATGGAGTTCGGCATCCGCCTCAACTTCTAGCCCGACCTCGAACGTGGTTGTACCACCGGGCCGCTCCGATCCACCCCTCGGAGCGGCCCTTTTTGTGATGCCGCTTTATAGGAATTGCCGGCAATCCGCCTGTGTTCGAGAAAGGCACCAATAATCCGTCTATAGGTCCGCTTGGTGGCTCAATGGAAGACAGTGCGAACAAACTGTGGAGACGTTCCTGATGATTTGATGAAGCGTTGGGTTGGCCATTCATCGCTCAACACAACGAGCAAGTATAGTCACTTCACTCGGGAATTCAGGAAAAAAGATCGCTTCGAAATTGGGATAAATGCGACCGAT
The DNA here is from genome assembly GCA_963788345.1 of uncultured Acidobacteriota bacterium. Taxonomy (GTDB): domain Bacteria; phylum Acidobacteriota; class Terriglobia; order Acidiferrales; family UBA7541; genus Palsa-295. The sequence goes on from CAWBGW010000087.1 coordinate 38,837, forward strand.
CATGATTCCCAAACTGTCCCAACTTGAAGCGTGTAAAGCATTGATGTAAAGTGTTTTAACTTGTTAAATCGGGGGGCGTGTAGCTCAGCTGGGAGAGCACCTGCTTTGCAAGCAGGGGGTCACCGGTTCGATCCCGGTCACGTCCACCATCTATCTGCCTGCAAATCAGTCTGTTGCTAATTTGGCCTTTGGACGACTCCAGCAATTTGGGTCCATTTGGGTCCAATAAGAAGTTTCTCCACTCCTTCCACCGCTCGGCGTTGCTCCGCAGGGATCGCGTGCAGATAGATCTGCCGTGTGATCTCAGACGACGCGTGGCCTAATAAAGCCTGTATTGTTCCCAGCGGGGCTCCTACAGCATCCAGCAACGTCGCGTGGCAGTGACGCAGGGAATGCCAGGTAATCTTCGGCAAACCGAGCTCTTCGCACGCGGGCTGCAAGTGACGATGCAAGAGATTCCGTCTGCACAACGGCTGACCCGAACAGGTTGAAAATACCAAGCTGTCAGGATCGCCTGCCTTACTGCGCAGAGCGGAAAGGATGGAGATGGATTCGGACCCAATTGGAATGGAACGGACACTGCGCTTTGTCTTCGGGCTGTCGAAGTGTCCATCGTAAACGGTTTCCGTAATGCGGAGCGTCCTCGCATCTAAATCGATGCTCTTCCGGCGAAGCGCGAGAAGCTCACCAATCCGAAGTCCCGTCAGAACCAGCAACGTGGCCACGGATTTGGATGGCTCTGGAAGAGCAACGAGTAGCTGTTTGATTTGCTCCGGAGTCAGGATGGACCGTTCCGATTTGTGTTCCCTTCTTGGGAGTCGTGTCTTGCGTACTGGGTTGTCGGAGATGTAGTCCCATTCCTCCGCCGTGCCCAGCACTTTGCTTAGCGCGCATCTAATGTGGTGCACGGTCTCCCAGGCAAACCCGTCACGAAGCTTTGCTGCTAGAAAAGTTTGGATCGCTTCGCGCGAAATGTCGGGGAGCCGCCGTTCACCGAAAATCGGAATCAAATGAACGCCAAGCATGTATTCGTAATGCCTTTGTGTTGCGTACTTGAGTGTCGGGAGCACAACGGGTTCCCAGTCCATCTGCACGAAATCTTTCAACGTGCGCATGGTCTGTGGCCGCTGACTTCCGCTGTTCAATGAACGAAGCCGCTCTGAGAGAGCACGCATAGCGAGACGGCGCGTGGCGAACTCTGCGACGGTACCGATTACAATTGACCGGCGCATCCTTCCCATTGTTCCGTCAGCGTTGATGACATCCTCCCACCAGCGGGCAACCCAAACCTTCTCGCGTTTGCCGCGCTTGAATAGCGAGCCTCGTTGAAAACGCCTGCGAACCATCGTTCCTCCTTCGATGGCCCGCTTGGCTTGTTCTGCGTCAGTTATGAGTGTAGCGCTGGAGTCAAGCAACATGTTGACCTCCGCACTGACGTTTGACCCATGCCAGTATTTCGTCCTCGCTGAAACGCCAATACTTCCCAAGCCGGTAGCCCGGCAATCGCTCCCTAGACCGTTTTCGCATTCGTCCATAGACCCAGGACACGGGCACCTGCAACAACCTGGCTACTTCGTGAACAGTCAGGAGATGGCTTTCGCCTCCGCGATCTCCCCCTGTGGCCGCGTGTTGTGGCGCGGCATGCAACGGGTTCTCGAAGTGTTCTGCTGGTGAGCCGTTCTGGAGCGAAGACCTTAGCGTTGCCGGGTTTTTTCCTTCAATGCAGATGGCGGTCGAATGGATATCTAGTGCAAGGCGCGAGGCATGCTGTCGGGAAGACGCTGTATTCTCGCGCGCGCCGGGTTGGTTTGAACGGGGCTTCATGTGCGTTATGCGGTCTTGGTGTGGACTCCTCCTTCGGTTTGCTGGTGGTTGCCACTGTTGGCTCGTTGGTCCAGCCAGCGTTTGAACTCGTCATCCTTCTTGAACAGGAGCTTGAGCGCTTCGCTCACGACGTAGGACGGGTTTGCGTCGATGAACTCGGCGTAGCTGTCCAAGTTGTGTCTGACTTCTTCCTCCAGGCGAACCTGGAGGGTTGTAGTTTTTGGTTGTTTCGACGGTGCTTTCAGTAGTGCCATGTTCTTTCCTCCTTCTCCTTTTCGAGATGTAGTGCAGCCTGCATTACAAATTGTTTGCCGCCTCTCTGCGCGGCAAACCTACGGCACGCGACCAGCGTGTCGGGCGGGAGCGACCCCACGAACTTTTTGGGCGGCTGAAAGCCGAAAAAGTGGGGTCGCTCCCGCCCGATTTGGTGTTTTGTCCACAGCATCTTTTCTCTTCGCGGCGTTTTCCGTTCCTCTGTCGGACAAGGACTTCGCTGCGCCACAAGGTGAAGAAGTGGCAAGGGAAAAAGTGCAGAGCGTCATTTCTACCTTCTTCACCCTGTCTCGCGGATTCGTCGTCGGCTGCGGCGACCCGGCGGAGGACCTGCACAGCAAAATACACGGCATAACTGCGGTCGTTGCCTTGCCATTTAGGGGACGTATACCTACGCTAATCGCACAGCCTCCTACCGCAGATGCTTGAATTGCTCCCGCAAGACCTGCGGGTTCGTCGCCCCGGGTGCTTGACGGGTTACAGCGACGGTCCCACGCTCGTGGTTGGGCATTGAGCAAAAACTCCCCTCATCTATACAGAGGGGGAAAAACGGGGAAACCTCACCAACAAAATTCGGTTTTCGGTGATCTTTACGGTTCGGGTCCACGACTATGACCAGGGTTACGTGCCGTGCTAAGGCGTCGTAGAGCACTTCCACTCGTTTTAGCTGCAGGATGTAATGCCGTGTGCTTTACAAATGCTTCCTTGGATTCCGTGGCGCAGCCTAAACAGGTTACGCGCGGCGCCCCATCTGAATTTTGCCGCGTGCTTCCGGGCCCTTCTTCACGGTGTATTTCTCCTGTTCTTTACAAGTTCGCCTCACCGCCAAGGTAAAGCGAACAAAGGCTATGGTTGAAGTGCCTGGGTGAAGTCCACTTCACCCCTCCGAACTGAAGCGAATAGCTGTTGCGCCTGAAGTCTGGTACTGAAGAGCACTTCTCCGTGGGATGCTAGCAGTACGCTGTGGGATAATCATCGGTCGCGCCGCCTGAGGCTAGTTTTGATGGCAGAACCAATCTCGGTCACAATCTCAGTATTAGCCTTGTGCGTGTCAGCCGTGACTGCGCGGTTGACCCTTTTCCGTCGCGGTATAGTCAAAATGACCCAGCCAACGGTTATATATTTCGGGCCGGATACTCCGCGTTCGCGAGACGAAGCGCCCCTACGCCATTGCCACTCAGCGCCCGCTTCGTTCGGCTCCTCAATTCACCGAGAGCCCCTTTACTTGCGATGTGCGCATCACAGACGTTCGCGGGAAGGACTATTTGGCACATTTCGACGGGTGGTGGTATCCAGAGCGACTCGACCATTCAAAAGTTGAATCGCGTCCCTGCTGGAAGTTCTGGGTCCCGCGCGGGCAAGTGAATTAGTAGTGGTGGTCGCGGCGGCCAAAGCATTCCATCACTTGGCCGAGCGAGATTCAAAACCGCACTTCTCGGCGAGACGCTTCGTATCCCAAAGCGAGACGCCATCGGGAGATTGGCCTTGCGCAAGGATTGAGTTGTCCTTCGCGCCTGCCAAGATGCTCCCATCTGCACTGAGGGTGCCGCTTTCGCTGTACATCACTTCGGACACGCATGTCTGACCAGTTTTGCTGTCCCACGCCCACAGGCGACCGTCGCTGTGACCGAAAAGAAGATCTGGAACTTCTGTGTCGAAAGCTGCGAATCCTCCCGCGGCACCATTGAACTTTGGCAACGGTTGCACAGGAACGTTCGGCAATAGTTCACCTGTGCTTAACCGAACGAGTTGAAATATTCCTGCCGACGTGATCAGGAAGCTGTCCGTTTTCGGATTCACCGCGAGCGGAATTGCATACGATGGAGCTCGCGGGAGGGCCTGTCGCTCGGTCCAATCGGGCGTACTCCACAGAACGAACTCAGTCTTATTAACCGTTAATAGAATCGTCCCATCGGGAGACAGGACAGGAGAATACGTGTCTTTTAGCGTAAGGAGTTGCGTTCCGGCGGCAAGGTCGAGCACGTGCGTGGTAGCAGTGTTATCTGACACTACGAGCCAAGCGCTAGTCGGGCCAAATGCCAGCGAGTGTATGTATCCAGAGAAAGAGCTATACCGTTTGAGAGGTCGGCAATCCGGCAGGTGCCATAGCTTGAGACTAAACTCGTCACCTTCTCCGCCAGAGGCCAGCATTTGGCCGTCAGGAGAAATCGCGACGGCCTGAACAATTCCCTGTCCAGTATCGGCCGCGCAGAGGAATTTGTGGCTCACCACATCCCAAACGACGACACGGCCAAAGTCTTTGCCGGCAGCGAGCAATGTTCCGCTTTTTCCAAAAGAGAGAACATTGATGGTCGTCGGCGTTCCCACTCCTTGTTGAATAGTGATGGAATTTCCCGGGCCGACTTGAACGCCGCTCTTAGGTTCTTTGTGTTTTGCATCTCTGAGCATAGTGCCTGCAGACGGAAAGTTCTTTGCCGATTGCGCCCACGTCATGGTCCCCGCAGAGGCTAAACCAACTAGCAATGAAAAGAACACAGTTAATCGCATGGAAGGATTCTTATACCACAGTTGGGGGCGCTACGATGTTGCCAAGGGATAGCCGAACATGGACTTGAACTTGCAGTTCTGTGTCACACTAATCTGTCACAGCTCGTCACAGTAGACGAGCTGCTGAGAATCAGGGGAAGAGCTGGCGGACGATCTCGTTGGTCATGGTCAAGTCGAACTTTTCGGGATCGAATTCTCTCCCAATCCATTCCGACATCTCTTCATGCGCCGGGCGATTCGGGTCTTGGAGTACTTCTAGTAATTCGCCGTAACCGTGGATGCCCCCAACGTCTTCCGGCGGGCACGCACGGGCTCCACCGACGCAGCGCGGATACTTCGCGCCAGTTTCTGGCGCAAGAATTCTCTCAACGACAAGAGTGTGCTTCCAGTTGTCACCGAAATCGTAGTCGTACCGAAAGCGAATTCCATCGCCTGGGATGACGTGGCGCAGCTTCGTGGTTCTCTCATTCTTGGAGGAATCTTCCATGTCGAAATCCGCGTATGGGTCCCGAATCTTGTATGAATCGTTGCCAACCATGAACTGATGCAAGTGCGAATCCGTCCAGCCCATTGTCTCTTGGATGATCCTGTGGAGCTTGAACAGGGCAACGTCCGCAGAGACCTGAATTCGCCGCCAAATGGCTGGCCTCGACTCATTCAGTATGATCTTGATTTCATAAATCGTTGTCGGTTGTTGTTTTTTCTTTGGCACCGCCAACTCCCGGGCCGTCGAGTTTACTTCAATCCGTCGGTAGAAACCCAGGCTTCCGGCGGGTCGCGCAAGCATCATCAGCGGCTTGCTTTTGGGAGCTCGGTTCCCTGGTTGAGAATGTCCAAGTAGCGGTGATACGTGAACAGCCGATGGCGCTGCTTGCCAGTCGTCTCGCGAACCATACCGAGCTTCACCATATGCTGCAAGGCCTTCGCCACAGTGGGTGCGGATAGCGAAAGCTGCTCGGCGGTTGCAGGGATCGTGATGATCGGCTTGCGCTGAAGGTGCTGGTGGACTCGCAGAACTGACGCAGCCGGTCGGCCAAGTTCCTCGATTTTGCGGCGATCTTTCTCGATGAGCGTGAGTATTTCCCTAGATGTATCGGCTGCCTGTTGAGCGGTCTCCTTCACTCCTGTTAGAAAGAATTCGAGCCAAGTCTCCCAATCTCCGTGGGTGCGGACGCGGTCAAGCAATTCATAGTATTTCTGCCGGTTCGTCTTGAAATAAAGGCTCAGGTAAAGAATGGGCTCATGGATAGCGCCAGCTACGCACAGCAAGAACGTAATCAGCAATCGGCCCAGTCTTCCGTTCCCGTCCAAGAAGGGGTGGACGGTCTCGAATTGAACGTGCACGAGGGCCGTCTTTACCAGAATCGGCAGGTCTTCGTGCTCGCGATGAAGGAACTTTTCGAGTGCACCCATGCATTCCATGACTTTCTCAGGCGGTGGCGGAACAAATGCGGCGTTGCCGGGCCGCGTGCCTCCAATCCAGTTTTGGGTCTCGCGGAATTCACCGGGGCGCTTCTCGCTGCCGCGCCCTTTGGACAAGAGAATCTTGTGAATCTCCCGAATCAGACGAAGAGACAACGGAAAATCTTCGCGCAGTCGGCGAAGACCGTGATTCATCGCTGCCACATAATTTGAAACGTCCTGAACGTCCTCCAGCGGGACGCCGGGGGCTTCGGCGCTTTCGAACAGCATCAGGTCAGAAAACGACGATTGTGTGCCCTCGATCTGCGAAGAGAGCACCGCTTCCTTCCGAACGTAGAGGTAAATGAATAGCGAGGGGTCGGGCAAAATGGACGCGAGTCCGTCCAGGCGTCCGAGTGCCTGGTTTGCCTGCTCAAGCAGAGGCAAGAGCGGCTGGAGGGCCAGCGGCGGGTCCGGGGGCAAGGGCGGGGGCACGTAGGCCCGGAAGGACTCGTCCTTGAAGGTCTTGAGGACGTAGGTCCCGAGGCGGCTGTTGGGTTTGGTTGGCGTCGCCATCACAAAAGCATCGTTTCGTTAGGAATTTCCTAACGAAACTATATAGCCTTTTCGTTTCGTTAGCTAGGGAAAGTAAAATTGCACTTGCTGTTTCATGGCTTATCGTTAGCCGCGTTGCGAACTCTAGCCAACCTTCTTGCCCCATGGAAGCACCGTACCAATAGACGGTGGTAGTATCGCATTCGTAATCCTGGGGTGGGATCGATGCGCTACCTAGCAGGCCGCTTCGTTTGGACAATCGCTCTCTGTTTTATCCTCGTCGGCTCGTGTTTTGCCCAAGTTGGCATTCGGGTCAATGAGACTGCCACTCGTATCCAGATTCACTCTGACGACACGATTGTCGATCTGCCAGTAGAAAATCTATCGCACGAGAAGGTCTCTGCGCATGTGTTGCTTGAATTGGTGGACCCACGAGGCGTAGTTCAGGTTCATGCGGACCAAGATGCTTCTCTTCCTGCCGGTTCAACGAAGTTGAAAATCGTCTTACCCCCTGCGTTCGCTCAGAATGAGAATCCAGATCGGCGCAATCTTCTCTGGTACCGCTTGCGTTACACAATCTCGTCGATTTCCCCCGGTGAATCATCACTTACGCCCGTCGTTGGAATCATTTCGGTTGGCGAGGCCACGCCAGAAATCTTCGAACTGCATGTGGCTGGTCCCGCGTTCGTCAAGGAGGGTGGGCATTACGCTGCCCGCATTCGTGCGATTCATCCGGTGACGGCTCGCCCCGTCCCAGGAGTTTCGGTCCAGGCTTCTCTCGATCTCGACACAGATGACAACAATCCTTTGCTCACGAGACCTGCTCTTACGGATCGACGGGGCTTTGCGACGCTGGAGTTCACACTGCCAGATAACGTCGACACGGACGAAATCGATGTGAAGGTGACTGGAAAACTGGGCAGCTTTTCATCGAATGCAGATGGTGATTTCCGTGTGAATCATTTCTCGAATGTATCGGTGAGCACTGACAAGCCTCTCTACCAGCCTGGACAAGCGCTCCATGCCCGTCTGATGGCGTTCGACATCAACAAGAAAGCCATCGCAAGCGAGTCAGTAATCTTAAAGATTCTCGATCCTGAAGAAACACTCGTTTATCGAACGGAGCTGCAAACATCGCGCTTTGGAATTGCCGCTGCGGATTGGCAGATTCCCGATAATCTCCGTCTGGGAACGTATCGAATTCAGGCAAACTTTGGCGAGGGTCGCTATGAGGACTCTGGTGCCTCCGCCAGCGTTAGAATCAGCAGATACGAGCTTCCGAGTTTCACTGTAACGGCCAAGCCAGATCGAACCTACTATCTACCCGACCAGAATGCATCCATCGAAATCCGCGCGGATTACCTGTTTGGAGAACCGGTCCGTCATGGGCATGTTCGCCTTGCTCGGGAAACCGAGCGCCAATGGAATTACCGCGAGCAGAAATGGGATATCAAGGAGGGCGAAAAGTACGAGGGCGATACCGACGACCAGGGCCGCTACGTGGCCAAGGTAGATCTGACAAAAGACCATGGACAACTACAGGGAGATGACTACGAGCGCTTCCGTGACCTCACATTTGCCGCCTACTACACGGATTCCTCGACGGGGAGAACTGAGCAGCGCCGTTTCGACTTGCGCGTAACGAAGGATCCGATTCACGTATATGTGATTGAATCGAGCGGTTCCCAGTCGAATGGACTCCCTCTAGAGTTTTATGTTTCGACGGACTATGCGGACGGCTCTCCGGTCCAATGCGACGTTGAAATCAACTGGGTGGATGGGCACCAACCTTCAAAGAACGCTGCCCTCTCAGCGCCAGTGGAACAGCCCCTTCGACGGATTCATACCAATCGTTACGGAGTGGCAAAGGTCAGCGGCCTAACTATTCCGAGCGTCGGTGATTCGAACGATTTTTCTTTGAGTTTTCGGGCACGAGATCATAAGGGCGAGGTCGGCCATCACACAGAATCAATGTGGTACTCCGATAGGTCCGGAATCCGCGTCGAGACTGACAAAACTCTATACAAGCCAGGTGAACCGATTGAAGTTCAACTCGCAACGAGCCAGCCTGAAGTCACCGTTGTGGTTGAAGCGGTGCACGATTTTCAAGTCCTGGCCTCTCGACTGGTGCGTGTTCGGCATGGACACGCCGACGTTGTGTTTGACGGGGGCGATAAGTTTCAGAACGACGTGACCATTCTCGCATATGCATTCGGCCTGAAGCCCGGCGATGACTATTACAATTCAGCGGTCGTGGGCGCACATACAGTCTTATTTCCGAAAGACCACGAACTCAAGGTGGATGTAAAGCTTGCGAAGTCGGTCTATCGACCAGGGGATGAGGCCACAGCGGACTTGCGGGTCACCGGTGCTGACGGTGAACAAGCAAAGAGTGCGTTAGGTCTCGTAGTTGTCGATAAAGCTGTGGAGGAACGAGAGCGAACTGATCGTGAATTCGGCGGGCAAGGAGGCTTCTACAATTTCCGCGATGTCTGGGGTGGGACTTCGGAGCTCAGCGGAATCCGCAGAAGTGACTTGGACAAGATTGACCTGACAAAGCCACTTCCGGACGGTCTGGAACTCGTTGCGGAAATCCTTCTGCAAGGGAATTCGCCATGGCCCGAAACCTTTGCCAGCGATTCGAGTTCTGCAGATTTGCACAAACTCTTTGCATCAGAGATCGATCCCAAGATTCAACCGATTCGCACGGCCTTGGACACCCGTTACGAGCAGAAGGGTGAGTATCCCAAGACTGAAGCCACTCTAGACGGTTACTTGGCGGCTGCTGGATACCGCATTGCAGGACGTTAAGGACCCGTGGGGAACGCCCTACCGCGCTGGATTCAGCGTCGCTCGTGAGTGGGATGTCTTGGAAATCTTGAGCGCGGGGCCGGACAAGACTTTCGGCACGGAAGATGATTTCGTCGTGGCTAAGATGACGTGGGCATACTTCAAGCCGGACTATGAGGCCATACGCCAGGCGGTGAACGAATATCATGCCCGCACTGGCGGATTCATTCGAGACGCCCAAACGCTCAAGACTGAGCTAGCGCGACTGGGTATCGACTTTGACTCATTGAAAGACCCTTGGGGGCATGGATACCAATTGTCCTTCGGAGTTGATCGAACTCAATTCACCGTGACAGTCACCAGCGCGGGGCCTGATGGACGGTTCAATACAAAGACCGATCCCTCCGATGATGATTTCTCGCTTGCCACAGTCGGTATCGACTACTTCTCCGACACGCAGGCGAAATTGGATGCGGCGTTGACTCGCATATTTCAAAGAGAACCAGTTGTTTCCTGAAAACCTCGACCAACTAAGGAAAGCTCTGGAGCGTTCGGGCATTAGTTGGGATGGACTTCGGGACGCTTGGGGGCATCCCTATTACGCGACTTTCCGCCAAGAGGCTCGATATTCCGATGATCTCGCCGTGGAGAGTTACGAACAATACGCGCAAAAAGGAGAACAGCGCTCCAGTGCTGTGCCCGTGACACAAAAGATCAATTGGGTTTACGATCCGGAGCGCGGGGGAAGATGGCGTTGAGGGTACGTCGGATGATTTTGATGTCGCGATGTTCTCTCGCGGTGTCGTCGAGCAGAGCAGCAAGGACAAAGTGCCCGTTCCGATCAGGGATCAAACCGTTCTGAGCGGGATCGAGCGGCGCTATTGCGGGTACTGTGACTGATCCTACGGGTGCGACGATTCCCGGTGCCGAAATCAGCGCCAAGAACAGCGCACAACCGAGGAGACTTTCACTGCAAAGACTGGTGAATGAGGGCGACTATTTGTTGCGGAATCTGCCTGCGGGATTCTACGTGGTGCAGTTTTCAACGCCTGGTTTTCAAACGTACTCGATCACCAGTGTGCCAGTGCAGTCGTCGAATGTCACCCACCTAGACGCGCGACTGAGAGTTGGCTCAGTCAGTCAAACGGTCACCGTCGAGGCCGCACGCTGCCGTATTGCAGACTACGACCGCTACCGTTTCGGTCGTAACGAAATCGGGAGTCTCGACCCTTTCGCTTCCTCCTCAGCTCTCAACTCCTCGTCTCCGCGAGTATTTTCCGGAAACTCTGCTGTGGCGGCCGGAGATCGTGACTGACGACAAAGGCCACGCTCAAATGAAATTTCCATTGGCTGACAACATCACGACGTGGAAGCTCTCGGCTGTCGCCTCGACGGTGAACGGGGAAATCGGGACTGCGGAAAAAGATATTCGCGCCTTTCAGCCGTTCTTTGTCGAACATGATCCGCCGCGTTTCCTCACAGTTGGTGATGAAATAGCGTTGCCCGTGGTGCTCCGCAATTACCTCGACCGGCGACTTCAGGTTAACGTCGAATTGAAACCGTCGACATGGTTCGCAACCTTAGGCCCAATGACACTGAAGACCGACGTTTCGCCACAAGATTCCGCGCGAGATATCTTCCTCTTCAGGGCTGTGGCTAGCACAAAAGATGGAAAACAAGAAGTTAGTGCGATCGGTGCCGAAGCAAGCGACACCATTTCCAGATCCGTTACCGTGCGACCGAATGGCGAGGAGAAGACGGAAAGTGTCAGTCAGGTTTTCGGCGATGCAGCTTCCCTGGACCTGACGGTTCCCGATACTGCAATTTCCGGTTCATTGGAAACCACTCTGAAGATTTACCCGAATCTGACAGCTCACGTATTGGAGAGTATTGAGGCGATTCTAGAACGCCCCTACGGTTGTGGCGAGCAGACGATTTCGTCGACTTATCCTAGCGTGTTGCTTCTCAAATACGCGAAAGATGCGGGGTACGAGCAATCTCCACTTGTACCTCGAGCGCGTCGCTATGCACAGATTGGTTATGAACGGCTCCTCTCCTATCGTGCTCCGAGTGGAGGATTTTCGTATTGGGGCAAAGGAGACGCAGACTTAGCTCTGACGGTGTACGCGATCAAGTTTCTGAGCGACGCCAGCGAATTCATCGCAGTCGACGATTCCGTCATCCAAGAAGCGGCTTCTTGGGTGCTGAATCAGGTCCAGCCTGATGGTCATTGGGTGGCACGAGACTGGAAGGGGAACGAAGATTCTCGGCGAAGCGCCATGCTGACCGCGTATATTGCGCGAATGATCGTCACTTCAAAACTGACTGCTGACAGTTCTGGCGGGAATTCTCAGGTCGTCAAGTCGGCTTCGCTCGCAGTACGGCGCGCCTTGACCTATCTCCAACCGCAGGTAGAGGGAATTGACGAGCCCTACGTGATTTCGTCGTATGCTCTGGCAGCACTCGGTGCTGGCGACACGTCCGTGTTTGCGACCAGTGTCGCGAGGTTGCGCAAACTTGAGCATCGCGAAGGCGACTCCAGTTATTGGTCGCTTGAAATGAACACTCCTTTCTACGGGTGGGGGTTGGCCGGAAGGGTGGAAACCACAGCCCTTGTATTACAGACGCTCGCTAACGACAACAATTCGGACGATTCGGAAACTCTGATATCGCGCGGATTGCTATTTCTCCTTCGAAATCAGGACCGCTACGGCATCTGGTATTCCACGCAAGCCACGATCAACGTATTGGATGCGATAGCCTCGTTGACTTCTCGCAAGGACAATCACTCAAAACAATATGGAAACACGGCGACTGTTGCGTCGAAAGCTGCTGTTTCAGTCGACGGTAAGCAGACTCTTTCCATTGATTTGCCGTCCGCCAATGCGTTGAGTGGACCGCTTGATGTCGACCTGTCGAAATTGGTGCCGCCCGGCAAACATCATATCGAGATTCGCCGACCAACTGGATCCCCACGTGCCTCGGTTCAAGTGCTTGCTGACTACTATGTGCCCTGGACACATACCGCCGTGGGAAGTGATCTTCATCTGGAAGCAAAGGTTTCAGACGCACTTCGACTCACAGTTCACTTCGACAAGCAATCGCCGAGTGTGGGTGAAAACGTACAGTGCAACGTTGATGCCGAAAGAATCGGCTTCCGTGGTTACGGAATGTTGCTTGCCGAAATTGGTTTACCGCCAGGTGCAGATGTCGATCGGAGCTCGCTTGAGCAAGCGATGAAGGCGTCTGGCTGGGATATCAATGAGTATGACGTGTTGCCCGACCGGTTGATCGTGTACCTCTGGCCGCATGCTGGGGGCACAAAGTTCTCCTTCACCTTCAAGCCACGCTTTGGATTGAAGGCTCTTTCAGCGCCTTCGATTCTCTATGATTACTACAATCCCGAATCCCACGCCATCGTCGAGCCAACGCTGTTCGTGGTGCAATAGTGCAACAAGCTCCCGGACCTCATCCTGAGACGAGGCGCAAGTCGCCGTCACAAAACGATCGTGGGGTCGGAAAATCTCTCGCGAAACTAAATGGCATTGGGGTTTCGTTAACTAGCGGACACGCTGCCTGTTAGGCAGAGGAAAACTTGGGTCCAACTTGGGTCCAAATGCTGCCAAATTAGGTACAAAACCGGGTACTACGACACAGAACAAAGCCAAGCGAACCAATCAGATAGATTTTCTTTCTCGTCTTTGCAAGCAGGGGGTCGCCGGTTCGATCCCGGTCACGTCCACCAAATTTCTCCCATCCCTCGCGCCATTTAATCTGAGTACTTCCTCGCAGAACGTTCAGCTCACATGGCAGCAGCTGGGCCTACCGGAGGGGAAATACGCGATCCGCGATCTATGGGAGCACAAAGACTTGGGGTCTGCAGCGTTGCTCGAAGTACAACTCCCGGCGCATGGGACCGTGCTATATAGACTGACGCAGTGAGAGTGGTGACATGAATCCCAAGGCCGAAGAATCCGTGCCACTGCCTGCCGCGACGCTTGGCTCGTCCTCCCAGCGTGACGCCCGGGCGGGTTCCCATCTGTTTCCGGCGGGACAGCTGGTTCCTTTCATACTCGTTACGGTGTTGTTTTTTCTCTGGGGCATTCCCAACAACCTCAACGACGTGCTTATCCGGCATTTCATGACGTCGTTCGAGATCAACCGAATTCAGGCTGGCCTGGTGCAATCCGCTTTTTATATGGGTTATTTTCTGCTGGCCATGCCGGCAGCGTTTCTGATGCGCCGTGCCGGCTACAAATCGGGGTTCGTCACGGGTCTCTTGCTTTTCGGAACCGGTGCTTTCCTGTTCTGGCCGGCCGCACTCGCGGGAAGCTACGGCTTTTTCCTCTTTGCGCTTTTCGTAATCGCCAGCGGCCTGTCGTTCCTCGAAACCGCGTCCAATCCATTCATCGCCCAGTTGGGCGACCCGGATAGTTCGGAACGCCGCTTGAACTTCGCGCAGGCCTTCAACCCAATTGGCGCGATCACCGGAGCGTGGATCGGCACCATCTTCATTTTTTCCGGCGTTGAATTGACCCAGCAGGAAATCGCGGAGCAGCAAGCGCGACACACCTACGAAGCGTATCTTCGCTCCGAAACGCTGCGTGTGGTGAAGCCTTACCTGGTTATCGGCGCGGTTGCGCTGATCTGGGCGGTGCTCATTTGGCGAACGAAATTCCCATCGATTCGCAGTGAGCACGAAAACGAGTCTGGCGATCACGGAAATTTGCTCGATCTCTTCCGCTATCGCCATTTTCTGCTCGCGGTTGTTGCACAGTTTTTCTACGTCGGCGCGCAAGTGGGAACATGGAGCTACTTCATTTCGTACGTTCAGGAGTACGCTCATCAACCCGAAAAGGTGGCTGGCTATTTTCTAATAGGGACGCTGGCCGCTTTCGGCGTGGGTCGTTTCGCATCCGCCTGGCTGATGCGTTTCATAAAGCCGAGCAAGCTGATGGGCGCCTATTGCATTGCCAATATTGTTCTTGTATCGATTGGGGTACTCAGGCCCGGCTGGCTGGGTCTATGGTGCGTGTTTCTGACCAGCTTTTTCATGTCGCTCATGTTTCCAACAATCTTTGCTCTTGGGCTGAAAGGCCTGGGACCGAACACTAAATTAGGCGGCTCGCTGCTGGTGATGGCAATTGTCGGCGGAGCTGTTCTGACGCCGCTGATGGGCTTCATCTCCGAGAAGGCCCACAGTCTTGCGCTGGCGTACTCGGTACCGTTGGTCGCCTACGTGGTGATCGCACTCTATTCGTTCTGGGGCTCGCACGAAAGGCGCACAAGCGCTCTCGTGGGCTAGGGTAGGGCATTCAATCCCATGCCTGAGATCAATCATCGCAGCCAAACTCGCGTCGTCTCGCAAACAGGCACCCACCTTGCCGCGCGCCTGGGCCTGTTTGACGCGACGATGGTGGTGATGGGCGGCATTATCGGCTCCGGAATTTTCATCAACCCCTATGTCGTCGCCAAGCTGGTGCACACGCCGGCATTGATCCTGGCGTCGTGGATCGCCGGTGGCGCGCTCGCGCTCGTGGGGGCGTTTGTCTACGCCGAGCTAGCGGACCGAATGCCCGAGGTCGGCGGGCAATACGCATACATTCGCGACGCATACCATCCGGCGCTTGGATTCCTCTATGGTTGGGCCGAACTATTCGTAATCGGCGCGGGAGGCACTGCGGTGGTTGCCGTCACGTTCGCGAAATACTTTCGAGAACTCACGCAAACCACCGTTCCCGAAAACCTGGTAGCGGCGAGCGCCGTCGCCCTGCTGATTTTCGTCAATTGCCTCGGCGTTCGCGCCGGAAGTGGCGTTCAGAGCCTCTTCATGGTGCTTCGTATCTTGGGAGTGACGCTCGTCGTTGTTTGCGGAGCGTGGTTCATCTCGCGGCATACCGGGCAAGGTCCAGCTTTGCGTCCCTTGCTCGACCGGCCAATTTCTTTTGATCTGCTGACGGTCTTCGGCGCCACGATGGTTCCGGTAATGTTCGCCTACGGCGGCTGGCAGACGGCGAACTTCATCGCCGGCGAGATCCGCGAGCCGCGAAAGAATCTTCCTCGCGCCCTGTTGCTGGGAGTGCTCGGCGTCATCGCGCTCTACGTTTCGGTGAATATCGTTTACGTCTGGGTGCTGGGGCCCGCTGGACTAGCCGCGACCACGACGCCTGCTTCGCAAGTGATGCGAAACGCGCTCGGAAGCTCCGGCGCCCGGCTGATCGACATTGCCATCGCGATCTCCACGCTCGGATTCCTGAGTCAGGCGATGCTTACCTATCCTCGGCTGTACTTTGCCATGGCCGAAGATCGCGTGCTGCCGAGCGCCTTCGCATGGCTTGACCCACGGAGCCGGGCTCCGGTTCTCGCGATTGCTCTTCAGGGCGCCGTGACGATCGTTGTGATGCTCCTCGGAACTTTCGAACAGATTCTCAACTACGTTGTGGTGATGGACTGGCTGTTTTTCGGATTGACTGCCAGTTGCATCTTCGTTTTGCGCGCGCGAGAAAAGCGCCTGCCGGCAATCGACGAGACGGAGCACGGGCCGACCGCTATCGCGTGCCAGGACACCCGTGGACCACGGGATTGTTCGTGGCTTTGGCCTGGTTAATTGTTGCCAACACGATATATAAACACCCTGGAAATTCGGGCATCGCCCTGTGTATCCTTTTTGCCGGGGTTCCCGTCTACTTCCTGTTGCAAAAGCTGGCCCACGGCCAGACCAAGTGAGTGAGATTCGGATGAGTTCCCGGCGTGAAGTTCGGTCGGTGTATCTCGAGTGGGCGAAATTGCGCTCGAAGGCACGGTTTAGCCTGACCGCGAGCGACGTCATGCACTACCCCCTTGCCGGATATGCACGTTCGCATCGAGGACTTGTCGCTTTGTCCTCCGGGCGGCTACGGCTACATGCCGCTCCTGGAGCGACTCGGCGCCAGAGCGAACGTGCCGGTCGCCTCCGTGGTCCATGCGCAGGGCACCTCGATGGCGAACCATCTTGCGATGGCGGCGCTGCTCGAGCCCGGGCGACGAGGTGCTGCTCGAAGAGCCTGGCTACGAGGCCATTTTTGCCGCGGCTCAATATCTTGGCGCCAGGATCCGGCGCTTTCCTCGGAAACTTGAGACGGGATTCCAAGTGGATCCCCGCGAAATCGAGCGGGCCATTTCGCCGCGAACCCGCATGATCGCCATCACGAACCTGCACAATCCGAGCGGCGTGCGCACACCCGATTCAGCGCTAAAGATGGTGGGGCAGATCGCGCGAAGCGTGGGCGCGCACGTGCTGGTGGACGAGGTTTATCTCGAGATGTGCTTTGACTCGCCGTGGCAATCGGCTTTTCATCTCGGGCCAAACTTCGTCGTCACGAGCAGTTTGACGAAAGCTTACGGCCTCACCGCTCTGCGTTGCGGTTGGGTGTTCGCGGCGCCCGCTTTGGCGGAGCGCATGTGGAGACTCAACGATCTGTTCGGCTCGAATTCACCGTATCCGGTCGATCTATCTGAGCGTGATGGCTCTGGATCAGTTGCCGCAAATCGCGGCACGCTCGAAGAAGCTGCTCGATACGAACCGCGGACTTTTGAAAGCTTTCCTCGATTCGCGAACGGACCTCGTCGCGATCTGGCCCGAGGCGGGCACGATTGTGTTTCCGCAGCTCACCACGGGTCACGCGGACGCCTTTTGCCAGCTCTTGATGGAAAAGTACGAAACGAGCGTCGTTCCGGGCCGCTTCTTCGATGCTCCGGAGCACTTCCGAATTGGCGTCGGCGGGAGCACCGAAAACGTTCGCGAGGCTTTGTCCCGCGTCGGCGCCGCGCTCGACGAGTTCGCCGCGAAGGCCTGAGACGAATCGGATACGAACCCGCACGAACCTCGCCGCATCCGCTAAGAGTGGGGTTCCGCTTGTTCCTTAGGGCGTCGCGCTGCAGGTTTCCCGCGAAGGATGGTCACCAGCTCTTGCGCGGCCGCCGAGAGCGGACGATTCTGCCGGTACGCCAGATAGAGGTGGCGCTGCATGCGCATTTGCTTCAAGCGCAATTCGCGCAAATCGCCGCGGGCGATCTCGCGCTCCACGCACATCCGCGGCACGATGGCCAAGCCTCTCTTCATCTCGACGAAGCGCTTGATGCTCTCGATGGTCGGCAACTCGATGTCCATTCGCAGCGGGACATGATGTTTCGCGAACATCTGCACCACGCGCTGGCGGTAGGGCGATTCGACGATGTGGGCGACAAAGTTTTCCTCCCCAAGCTCCGTTATCTCCACTTCTTTGCCGCTTCGCCAGCCGGTGGCCCGGCCACGCCACCAGCACCAGGGAATCGCGAAGGAATTCCGTGGTTCCCAGTTCGCGCTCCTCGGGGATATATGAGATCACACCCAGGTCGAGATGGTAGTTCAGGAGTTCGCGAGGTATGTCCCTGGAAAAAACGCGATGGACTCGAATGTGGATGCCCGGGTGGAGTCTTCGGTAGCGGTCGAGCGCCGGCAACAAGGCGTGAATCGAGCTTTCGTTCGCTCCAATCGCGATTTCGCCGCGCTCAAGCCCGTGCAACTCCTTGATTCCTTTGCGGATTTCCTCTTTGAGATTCAGCATTCGCTCGGCGTATTCGAGCAGCAGGACGCCGGCATCCGTCAGGTTTCGCGCTCCGGAGCCGCGGACGAACAGGGGCTGCCCGACCCAATCCTCGAGCTTTCGCACCGAAATACTCACAGCCGGCTGGGTGCGGTAGAGTTTTTCGGCCGCCCGGGAAAAACTGTGTTCGCGAGCCACCGTTTGAAACACGTGAAGCGACGCCAGATCCATGGATCCTCCCCGTCAGAGCGTATCTTACTGCATAAGTGTGATTTATTCTGCATGCAACAATTATAAATTGGACTATTCGACGAGTTCCGCGCTCCACTGTATATGGCTGAAGGAGTATCCATGGACAGGGTCCACATTTTCGACACGACGCTGCGCGACGGCGAGCAATCGCCGGGCTTCTCGATGAATCGGGAAGAGAAGCTGCTCCTGGCGCGCCAACTCGAACAGCTCGGAGTCGATATCATCGAGGCTGGTTTCCCGATTGCCTCGCCCGGCGACCTTGACGCGGTTCGAGCGGTCGCAGCCGAAATCAAGGATTGCCGCGTCGCCGCTCTTGCGCGCGCACGGCAGGACGATGTCGATGCCGCCCTCCGCGGACTCGAACCCGCCGCCAAGCCCCGGCTGCACATTTTCCTTGCCACTTCCGACCTGCACTTGAAGCACAAGCTTCGTATTTCGCGATCCGAGGCGCTCGACCCAAGTGGCTGAAATGGTGCGCTTTGGCGCGGAGCACTGCGAAGAAGTGGAGTTTTCGGCGGAGGACGCAAGCCGCACCGACATCGACTTCCTCTGCCAAGTGGCTCTCGCTGCCGCCGAAGCGGGCGCGACAATCATCAATCTGCCGGATACGGTGGGTTACTCGACACCCGAGGAGTACGGCGAGTTTTTCCGTCGAGTGCGTGCGCATCTGCACGCGCACCCGAAAGTGGTTCTGAGCGCGCATTGCCACAATGATCTGGGCCTTGCGGTAGCGAATTCGCTGGCTGCGATCGACGCGGGCGCGCGGCAAGTGGAGTGCACCATCAATGGAATCGGCGAGCGCGCCGGCAATGCTTCGCTGGAAGAAATCGTCGTGGCTTTGCACGTGCGGCAAGTGCGGTACGACGCCAGCACCAACGTCACTCTCGACAAGATTTATGCCACCAGCCGGCTGCTCACGACGATCACCGGAGTTTCGGTGCCGCCCAACAAGGCGGTCGTCGGGGCCAATGCTTTCGCCCACGAAGCGGGATTCACCAGGACGGCATTCTGAAAAATCCGCTCACCTACGAGATCATCGTTCCCGAAAAGGTGGGAGTTCCCGCCAGACAGCTGGTGTTGGGGAAGCATTCAGGACGCAATGCGTTGCGGGCGCGACTGGAAGAGCTGGGCTACGAAACCACCGACGCGGAGCTTGCCGAGTGCTACACGGCGGCCATCGCGCGCGCGGACGCGGCAAAGCAACTGACCGACCGCGATCTCCTCGCCATCATCCATCAGGTGCGCCGCGGAACCCATTCGTCCGCCACACGTGAATCCAGCGCTGCAACCGCCATTTGAGAGAATTCCGGTGACAGAAAGAAGCGGCCTCCTATGACGGCAGTGCGGAAGTCCATCGCGGTCTTGCACGGGGACGGCATTGGTCCCGAAGTCACGCGTGCAGCCGTGCTGTTATTGGGCGACTGTGCGGCCGCGTTCGGGCACCAATTCGAGTTCCGCGAACTGCCTTTCGGAGGAGCCGCGATCGACCGCACCGGCGAACCGCTGCCCGCCGAAACACTCGCCGGGTGCCGCTCCGCGGATGCCGTTCTGCTCGGCGCCATCGGCGGTCCGAAGTGGGACTCTCTTCCTCTTGAAAAGCGCCCCGAAAGCGGCCTTCTGGGACTTCGAAAAGCTCTCGGCCTTTACATTAATTTGCGCCCGATTCGGCTGTCGAACTCCTTGAAATCGATCTCGCCGCTGAAGCCCGACCGGCTGGTGGACTGTGACTTTGAAATTGTCCGGGAGCTTGCCGGTGACATTTATTTCGGCGAACACGAAATCCGCGGGCAAGGCCACAACGCGAGCGCTCGTGACGTGGCTTCCTACACGGCTGCCGAAGTCGAGCGCGTCGCGCGGTTTGCATTTGAACGCGCCTCGGCGCGCAACCGGCGCGTCACCAGCGTTGACAAGGCGAACGTGCTGGCCACCTCGGCACTCTGGCGCCAGACCGTCACCGCCGTTTCTCGCGACTATCCCGGCGTCACGCTCGACCACCTCTACGTCGACAATGCCGCCATGCAGATTATGCTTCGCCCTAAGCAGTTCGACGTGATTCTCACATCGAACATGTTTGGAGACATTCTGAGCGACGAAGCTGCCGCGATTACAGGTTCGATTGGACTGATTCCCTCGATGAGCTGCGGCAAAGAGAACGAGCCAGCCCTGTATGAGCCGATTCATGGTTCGGCGCCTTCGCTCGCCGGCAAAGACGCGGCGTGCCCGCTCGGCGCAATTTTCTCCGCGAGCCTGATGCTTCGCGAGTCGTTCGGCCTGGAGATAGAAGCGCAATGGATCGAAACGGCGGTCGACCGCGTGCTTGAGCACGGCTATCGCACGGTGGACATCGCCGAACCGGGAGCTCGCTCGGTTCCTTGTTCTGAATTCACGGAGCAAATCCGGGGCGAGATGAGCGACGTGCTTGTGCACCACGAACGATACGGATGGGGCGTGTAGGTACGACCTGGGGCGATCTGCCGCCCGAACGCGATGAGGACTTTAGATTTTTCTTAGCACCAGGCAACTGGCGATCATGTCGTGCAGTGCCTGCTTCCTGTCCGTGAATCCCGCGCAGATACAGTCAACCATGAAGTAAAGCCCGCCGAAGCCCGGCACGTGTCCGAGGAACCGACCCCCAAGATAACGGCCGCACGCGCGGCCAAACGTCACTCGGCGTCCCTCCATGTCCGTGACGTAGAGCCCGAGTGCCTTTTTGCCAAGCGTTCCCTGCAACGAGGAACTCTCCATGAGCGTGTAATACAGCCAACCGCCGACGATGGAGACTGCGACGATGGCCAGGATGAAACCGACACCAAGCAATGCAAAAACTGCGCTGGGATTGTCGCCGGGCCGGATATTTTGGAACGCACCTGAAATGCCCATTCCCGCCGCAATAAGAACTGCGATAAACACGATCGGGATGCCCAGAATCAATCCGTCGATGATGGCCGCGATGAAGCGGAGCCAGAAGCCCGCATAGGCCGCGCCCGCCACGGGCGGCGCGTAAATCGACGGTATCGGCGCAGCCGGCGGGACGCCAGACGCCACAGTCCCCGAATAAATCGGAACAGCGTCGCCCGAAGCGGTCGGGATCCCCGGCTGCGACGCACTCATTGGTTGGCCGCATGCGCCACAGAACGCCGCCCCGTCCGCTACCGCAATTCCACATTTCGAGCAGTACATGATTTTTCCTTCGGCCGCGCGCCCGGCGCGACTAGACCTTCCGTATTACCAGGCAGCCCGCGATGATGTCGTGCAACGCTTGTTTCCTCTCGGTGAAACCCGCCATGATGAACCCGATGAATAAGGTCAACACCGAGATGAATTTTGCGAAGAAGCGACCAGAAGCTCTCCCAAAGCCGATTCGCCGGCCCTGGAGGTCTGTGACCTCGAGTCCCAGGGCCTTCTTGCCCAGCGTCGCCTGCCACGCAGAGCTCTCCAGCAGCGCATAGTAGAGCCAGTTCAGCACGAACCGAATCAGCACGACTCGCCCAAATCCGGCAAAGAACGGCGCCCATTCCTCCGGGCTCATCGGCGGCCGTCCGCGCATGAAACCGCCAAATCCCATCGAAGCCACGAAGGGTAGTGTTACGAGGAAGCCCACAAAGCCGAGCACAATCGTGTCAATGATGACAGCCACGAAGCGCAGCCAAAAGCCCGCGTACTGCACCGTGGGTCGCACGGCGACACCAGGAGCCCCTGGCGCGATGGGAACTCCTCCCGTCGGCTGCCCGCACGCACTGCAGAATGTCGCGTTATCGGGTACGTTGGCGCCGCACTTTGAGCAGAACATCGCGCCTCCTCTCTAACTGGACCCACACCGGGATCGATCGAGAAACTTGGCTGCGCATCCTACTTGAGTCGAAACAAGCGGGTCAACATGCAAATCGAGATCGACAGTCCGCGAATCGCAGCAACACTTGTCCGGCCACGGCGTGGTCACGTAGACTTCTGCCTGAAGATACGTGGGGGGAACGATGAAGGTTCATTTCACCAAAGCGGCACGAATTCTTTCCGCTGTGGTTTTTGCCACCGCCCTATTCGCATCGGGTTACGTCGCCGGACAAAACAGGTTCGGCCAGCCGAAAACGATTATTCATCTCGTCGAAATCAAGTGGAATCCGGGCGTCACCGATGCGCAGAAGCAGGACGTGATCGACGGGATCAGGGACATGGCCGGGAAAATTCCGGGAATCAGAAACGTGTGGCTGAAGGCGGACCGGCTCGAGCCGCGCGATTTCAGTTGGGCATACGCGATCGAATTTCGAGACCGCGATGCGGCCGATACGTACGCGGAAAGCGCGCTTCACGAAGCCTGGGAGAAGCGTTACGTTCCCCTGCGCTACACCAGCATCTCTATCCAGGTGACGAACCCCTAGCCCTCGCGTCAGTGGGCGGCGCGCTGGCGCTGCAGTTCGGCCTGGAAGCTTTGCTCGCTGCGCGTCAGATACTCCTGGTAACCCGCAGGGTCGATGAAGGGATTCGTCGTCGCGCCCTTTGCGAGGGCTTCGCGTTTATCCGTGAGGTTGAAGAAAGAACCGTGCGGCCCGAGGAAAACGTCGCATGGCAGAGCCTTCAACACGGCAATCGACTTTTCGTAGTCGGCCGCGATCCCCGGATAGCTCTCTTTTCCCGTCAGTCGATATCCCGATAGCACGCTCAGGCTGCAGACGAACACGGCGTGATATTCCTTGCCCTCTTCCGTGACGACGGTTGACCAGCTTGTGCAGCCGCGCGTGTGCCCGGCGGTGCGATGAGCCGTCATCGTCGTGCCGCCAAGACTTACGGTATCGCCATCGTGAATCACGCGATCCGGCTTCACCGGAGGAAAGCCGGTTTTCAAGAAGAAGTCTCCGCGGCCGCCTCCGGCGAGCAGCGTCGCGTCGCCGTCCATCGCGACGAACTGCGCGCCGGTGCGTTTCTTCAGTTCCGCCAGGCCTCCGGCGTGATCGTAATGCGCATGGCTATTGAGGAGAAACTTTACGTCCTCAAGCCTGAAACCGAGCTTTCGAATGTTCGCCTCGATTTGCGGAGCAGTTTCCGCGAAACCCCCATCGAGAAGAATGTTTCCCGAGGGCGTCACAATCAGGAATGAGGTGATATCGCTGGCTCCGACGTAGTAGATGTTGCCGATGATCCGAAAAGGCGGCACCGGCTGATTTTCGCTGCGGGATTGCGGATCGGCCTGCCCGTGAAGCAGCGCCGGCATCGCGAGCAAAACCGCGAGCCCCAAGCCAAACCTTCGCCACGTGGAGTTGCGGCTCCTGCTCACTTGCTGCTCGCCTGCTCGAACGGTTCGCGGATTCCATCGAGCCCGAGCCTCTTTTTGATGCCATTATCAAACGCGGCGTCGGGCAGAATTCGCCGCATGAATGCGCTAATTTTCGCTTCTCGCGTGACCAGGTAACGCGCGCGCGGCGGCGTTTCCTCAATGGCACGCAAGATGACGCGCGCGCAATCTTCGGGGGTGTCCGGCGCAGCCTTCGTCGCCTTCGTCCAACTGCTGCGAAATCCCTCGTAGACCGCTCGGTACGGACTCTGCTCAGCCCCCTTCACGTAGGCTGTGGAAAGCTCCTCGGCATTTCGGCTCATGTTCGTGGGGATCACGCCGGGCTCGATGAGAACCACGTGGATACCGAAGGGATAGAGCTCGAGCCGCATCGCGTCGCTAATGGCTTCGAGCGCGTGTTTGCTGGAACTGTAGGGTCCCATGATTGGGATTGCCACTTTGCCCGCAATCGAACTCATATTGATGATGCGCCCGCTGCGTCTCCGCCGCATTTCTGGCAACACGCGCTGCGTGGTGCGTAGCACGCCGAAGATGTTCGTTTCGTACTGTTTGCGCAGGTCGCCGAGCGTGATTTCTTCCATCACGGCTGCAATTGCGATACCGGCGTTGTTGACCAGGATCTCGACAGGGCCGCCACGTCGCTCGATTTCAGCCACGGCGTTGTTCACCGAGACGTCGTCGCAAACGTCGAGTTCGAGCGTCTCCAGTGGCAGTTTGCGCTCGCTCGCAAGTTGATCGAGTGCCGCGCGCCGCTCCGCGTTGCGTCCGCCGGCGAAAACCCGGTAACCATGTTCTGCCAGCAGAACAGCGGCTGCCCGCCCCAGGCCATCCGTCCCGCCAGTAACCAACGCGCGGCTCGGGTTCTTGTCAGTTGTCGTCTGCACTTCAGCCCTCCTCACGCCCGCGGACCAAACCGGGACGCAGTATCATATCCTGTTGCAATTAGAGCTAGGCGGCAAACTAGAATTGTGATGAGGTGAACCTATGATCAAAAAAGTGAAGGGCGGCTATAAAGTGCTCTCGGAAACGACTGGCAAAAACCTCGGCGGACCATACAAAACGAAAGAAGAAGCGAAAAAGCGCTTGCGTCAAGTGGAATTCTTCAAGCACAACAAGAGCTGAACCCGCTGGATTTCACTGCGGTTGAATTTGGACGAACTCGTCCTTCTGTGGCGACTTGGCGCCCGGATGCCATCGGGAAGACTGGACCGGGCGAGATCCTACGCGGTTCACGAAGCGGCCAACGTTCAATGAGCCTTCGATGAAATGGCCGATCTTCAGAGGGCCTGCAAACTTGATGTCCCTGACCCAATGCAGGCCGGTGCTGATCGCGCATCCGCACTGCGAGCAGTCGGGCGTGCCGCCGAAGACGCAGGGTTCGACGCGGCTCTTCAGGTCCGCTGAGTAGTTGATCGACATTTTCGCGAACACGCAATCGGAAGGATTCTCCGGCGGCCGAAGGAATGCCTGAGCAAGGCCTTCGCCGGAACAACAGCTTGGGATAGCGCTTCGCCAAGTCCGGCAACTGCCGCGCCACTGCCGCGCGGTCATCGGGAGTCAAAGTTTCCACGCTCTGCTCGCCGATTTGCGGTGTGTATACACTCACCCAAATGCGGTTCACTTCGTCGCGCCCGCTCCAGAAAGCGACGTATTCTTCGAGATAACCCGGGCGGGCGAGCATCGGGCGTGTAATCACCCAATGAATGTTCACTTCGCGCCCCGCGATGTTCTGCAGGATGCGCTCGTACGTGGCGGGCTTGCGGCGGATGTCGTGATCTTCCGGGAGCCCGTCCACCGACACGGCTACGCGCACGCGCGGAATTTTCATCCATTCCGCCGGAATGGGAATCACGGCGCTTGTTACCACCAGCGTGAAAACTCCCGTCTCGCCTAGCGCGGGAAGAATTCGGCTCAACTCGCGATGCCGAACCAACGGCTCGCCACCGACCAGGGAGACGTGCATCGGTTTGTGCTGCCGTACGAGATCGAGAACGCCGTCTACAAGCGCGTCGCCCCGGAAGTCGCTGAGCTGGCTCAAAGTGACTCCGCCGCCCAGATGCGTGTCGCCATACGCGTAGCATCCCGGACAGCTCAGCGGGCATTCGCGGGTGATTTCGATCGAAAGCAGGGGAACGCGGCCCGTGAGGATTCTGCCCCAGGCGGTGAAAATCTCCCGGGACGTAAGACTCGGATTAGGAGCGCCCGTAGCCATAGAATAATTATGATGCTAAGGCACGGTAAACGGTTCTTGCCGCTGGCGAAGAATGTAGCATCGGACAACCCGTGAGTCGAGGAGATGTGACGTATCTCTAATGCGTGGGTGAGGTTTGCAGGTATTCCACCAGCACATCGGTCATCGCGCGCATGCCGATCGGAATCGCGGAATCATCGGCCCTGAAATTCGGCGCGTGATTGCCCCCCGAAGTCGTGCCGGGCTTCTGCGTTCCCAATTCGAAGAAGAACGCGGGCGCCACCTGGGCGAAGTATGCGAAGTCGTCGCTCGCCATCACCGGCAGCGCCTCGTGGACATTCGCCGGCCCCACGGCGCGTTCGACGGCCGGAAGCATCCGCTTCACAAGCGCGGGATCGCTGATCGACACGGGCCCGTAATGATCGAAGTCGATCTGTGCCGAACCGCCCGCTCCGCGCGCGATGCCGTCGACGATATCCCTCATGCGCGCTTCGATTTTGTCCTCGACCTTGTCGTCAAATACGCGGATCGTGCCCGCCAGTGTCGCCTTGTCGGGAATAATGTTATTCCGAACCCCAGCGTGGATCATAGTGATGCTCACAACCGCAGGCGCAAACGGAGATATGTTGCGCGACCGGATCGTCTGCAATTCCATCACGGCTTCCGACGCCATAACCACTGGATCGACCGATTCCTGAGGGAATGCCGCGTGCGACTGCTTTCCGTGAAATTCGATCGTGAACGTTGTGTCGGCTGAGGTGGTTGGGCCGAGCGTATACGTGATTTGTCCCACATCCATCAGGCCCGCGGCATGCAATCCGAAAACGGCATCGGGCCGCAGCTTATCGAAGATTCCCTCTTTCAACATCTCCTTGGCGCCGCCCGTTTCGCCTTTCGGCACACCTTCTTCCGCTGGCTGAAAAATGAAGATCACGGTTCCGGGAAGCTGCTCTCGCATAGACGAGAGAACCGTCGCGACGCCAAGGATCGTGGCGATGTGAATGTCGTGCCCGCAAGCGTGCGCGACGCCCACTGGCTGGCCGTTGTACTCGCTGCGGACCGTGGACTTGAACGGCAAGTCGGTGTCTTCGGTAACGGGCAGCGCGTCCAATTCCGAGCGCACGGCGACGATCGGACCCGGGCGTCCGCCCTTCAGGATGCCGACGACTCCCGTGTGCGCGATTCCGGTCTGCACTTCAAGTCCCAGCCCGCGGAGGCGTTCGGCGACGAGCTTCGAAGTCTCAAATTCGCGGTTCGAAAGCTCGGGATGCTGGTGAACCTGATGGCGCACCTCGATCATCGCCGGCGCGACGCGATCCACAGCGTCGCTGACTCCTTGACTGGTAATTTCCTGAGCATACTGCGGCGGAGCAAGCAGGAGCCGCGAAGCTAATATCATCACAGCGAAAGCGGGAATCCGTGTTGTTGTCATGGACCTCGATCTCGATCGTTCGCGGCGCATGTTAGGCTGCGTTCTTAGCCAAGTCAACGAGTCAAGCAAGGACGAGTCTCTGCCGGACCTGCCTGCGGCATCCATCGGAACCCACGGAATAACCTCCACAGCCAGATCTGCTAAGTGCTGTTTTTTCAGCAGTGGCCCCAAACGTTCCTATTTTCAGTCGGGGCGCAGGTCTTCGTACAAGTCATTCCAATTAAGGGGTTTACGGAAGTGCGCACGAAAGGGAGCATCTTGCGCTCTTAGGCAAGGGGGAAACCGACTTAGGGGGGGCGAATGGGCGATTTGCGCTTCAAGATTTGGCGAATTCTCGAAGAACAGGAAGCACGAGACGGAAAGCACCGAGTGATTTCTAAGAAGGAATTCACTGGAGAAATCGAGAACCCGAAGCAGGAGATTTACTTAACGTCGTACGAGCTTGTCGAGCGTTATGCCGAGGGCTATTATCTCGTTGAAGTCCCTGCGGGGATTTACCGTCGGTACCTTGTCCCGGAGAAGCAATACATTCGCACACCAGGGTGTCTTGAACGGAGCGGGTGGGTGGTCCGGGACGGTGCGGCGACGGCTTATGTATATGTTCTCGAAAGAAGGACGAATTCGTGAGCACGACCATAACGCAACAACCGCGAAAGAACGACAATGCGACCTATCTATTCGAGTACCCGTCGGAGCATTACTGGAATTCTGAGCAGTGGTGGTCAGCTGCGTTTTCAATGCTCCTGCTATATCAATCTGCCGTCAAGGATTTCACCGGCATTCCGCTGCGAAGGTGTGTTAAGCAGAGATTTCCTTTCGCGGACGAAACCCTCGAATGCAAGAATCTGAAGTACAGCGAGGTGCTTGTTGACGTTAAGCTCAGTCGGCACCTCTTCCCGATCTGGGATTCGCGGTTCGACGGTCTAAGGCCCGATATCCTCATCTACCGGAAAGAAGCACGTCTGGTCACTTTGATTGAGAACAAGACAATACGGGCTAGCTTAGGGGATCAATTGAGTCGTTACCGCGACATTAGGGATTTCCTTCGACGTGAAGGGTGGTCCGCCGCTTTCTATCCGTTAATCTCACACGGATATGAGACCACCCGGGAGTGGAAATCGATCGAGGATCTGGATCTGAAGCTCATTCTCTGGGAAGACGTGCTTCGCCTCATGGACGGCATCCCTTTCTTCAAGTCACTTTTCGACGTGGAGTTGTCGCAATTTTACCGGTCCTCTGAGGGCCTTGGCTAGCACGCGGCGGTTCAAACTAGCGCCGCTGAATCCCACGCGCTGGATTTCCACAGCGGCCGGTGAAATCCACAGAAAAGAAAATGTGAAAAATAGATGACTCGCACTTGACGAAATGCGGAAGTTTGATATACTCTCCTGATGTTGGTGGAGCCCTGAAACTGTCGGGGAGTCCTCTGACGGACCGGGTCCGCCGACTTAACATGAGGTGCGGTTGATTACAAACACCGGGTACCAGCAAAACGAGCTTCGAGCATATCCGTTCGGGAGGCTGCGCGACTAAACGCGGCCCAAGCGAATGGACGGACATGCCCGGCGCTCGACGCCGGGTTTTTTATTGCTCGCAGCATCGGCTCCAAACCGATGATGCGCTCCGCCGGGAGCGGAGACGTTCCACTCGGAAATTGTTGAGTGAAACGAACGATCTTTGACAACTGAAGGAAGTAGGCATTGCGCGCGCGAATTTCAAGGTTCGCGTGACGCAATACCGCAAATTTGCTCAAGTAGCGCAATGTGGAAAGGCGAACTTGTCCACGCGCGGATCGTGTGTGTTCCCCAGCCGGAAACGGCGAGGGTGCATGCACGGTACCTTGGGGAATAATGCGGCAAGGGATTGCAAGAGCCTCGCCGTGATATTCGTCAAGATTCCGGTCCTAAACGGGCCGGGACGTGTTGGGTAAGTTTTATGGTTAAGCTACTAAGAGCGTACGGTGGATGCCTTGGCGCCAACAGGCGAAGAAGGACGTGGCAAGCTGCGATAAGCCCCGGATAGCCGCAAGCAGGCTTTGACCCGGGGATTTCCGAATGGGGAAACCCAAGCCGGTAAAACCGGCTTACGGCCCGCTGAATACATAGGCGGGTGCGAGCAAACCCAGGGAAGTGAACCATCTCAGTACCTGGAGGAAAATAAATCAAACGAGATTCCGATAGTAGCGGCGAGCGAAATCGGAACAGCCCAAACCCCGGTATTTATATCGGGGGGTTGTAGGACCGCGTGAGTAGAGTTACCAATCCGGAGGCTAGGTGAACCCGCTGGAAAGCGGGGCCATAGAATGTGATAGCCATGTAACCGAAAGCTTTCCGGACTCGAAGCGGTATCCTGAGTACTACGGGGCACGAGAAACCCCGTGGGAATCTGGGGAGACCACTCTCCAAGGCTAAATACTCGTTGGCGACCGATAGTGAACCAGTACCGTGAGGGAAAGGCGAAAAGCACCCCTGCGAGGGGAGTGAAATAGAACCTGAAACCGTATGCTTACAAGCAGTCAGAGGGCTATGCCGTGTCTTCGGATACGGAATGCCTGATGGCGTGCCTCTTGCTTAATGAGCCGGCTAGTTATTCTCACGCGCAAGGTTAAGCGAAAGCGAGCCGCAGCGAAAGCGAGTCCGAATAGGGCGATTAGTGCGTGGGAATAGACGCGAAGCGGGATGATCTACCCTTGGCCAGGTTGAAGGTCGCTTAACCGCGACTGGAGGACCGAACCGTTGTGAGTTGAAAATCGCTCGGATGAGCTGAGGGTAGGGGTGAAAGGCTAATCAAATTCCGTGATAGCTCGTTCTCCCCGAAATGCCTTTAGGGGCAGCCTGGTGCGATTTGCCACGGTGGTAGAGCACTGAATGGACTAGGGTCCCATCCAGGATACCGAATCCAATCAAACTCCGAATGCCGTGGACAACAGCACGGGAGTGAGACTACGGGGGATAAGCTCCGTGGTCGAGAGGGAAAGAACCCAGATCGCCAATTAAGGTCCCCAACTGCAGACTAAGTGGGAAAGGACGTGTGAGCGCACAGACAGCCAGGAGGTTGGCTTAGAAGCAGCCATCCTTTAAAGAAAGCGTAACAGCTCACTGGTCAAGTGTTCACGCACCGACAATCCAACGGGGCTCAAGTCTGCGACCGAAATTGCGAAATTGGCAGTTCCTCCGGGAATTGTCATTTGGTAGGGGAGCATTCTGTGGTGGCAAAGGTAGACCGAGAGGACTACTGAACGCCACGGAAGAGACTCTGCCGGCATAAGTAGCGATAAACGCGATGAGAACTCGCGTCGCCGAAAGTCTAAGGTTTCCTGAGGAAGGTTAATCCGCTCAGGGTTAGGCGGGTCCTAAGGTGAGGCCGAGAGGCGTAGCTGATGGACAGCAGGTCAACATTCCTGCCCCGCCATGTGAACGTTATACGATGGGGTGACACAGAAGGATAGGGGAGTCGGGTGATGGACGTCCCGATGCTACCAGTGCAAGCCGGATCCCGCAGGAAAATCCACGGGGTCATTCAACGGTCAGACTGGGAGCGAGGCCACACGGCCACAAAGTCTCTGATTTCACGCTGCCAGGAAAAACCTCTAAGGAGTTCGCATGGTGCCCGTACCTCAAACCGACACAGGTAGACAAGGTGAATATCCACAGGCGCTCGAGAGAACGCTCGCTCAGGAACTAGGCACATTAGCCCCGTAACTTCGGGAGAAGGGGTGCCCCGCTAGGGTTTATAGCCCGAGGGGGCCGCAGTGAAATGCGTTCGGCGACTGTTTAACAAAAACACAGCTCTCTGCTAAGTCGAATACGACGTATAGGGGGTGACGCCTGCCCGGTGCCGGAAGGTTAAAGGGAGGGCTTAGCTGCCGCAAGGCAGCGAAGGCCTGATCTGAAGCCCCGGTGAACGGCGGCCGTAACTATAACGGTCCTAAGGTAGCGAAATTCCTTGTCGGGTAAGTTCCGACCTGCACGAATGGCGTACCGATCGAACGACTGTCTTGGCGAACGGCTCGGCGAATTTGTGGTTCCGGTGAAGACGCCGGATGCCCGCATCTAGACGGAAAGACCCCGTGCACCTTAACTGCACTCTGGTCATGATTAACGGTACTGCCTGCGTAGGATAGGTGGGAGCCTGGGAACCCTCGGTTTCGGCTGAGGGGGAGGCAACGGTGAAATACCACCCTGATAGTTCTGTCGCTCTAACTTGCACCCCTAGACGGGGTGGAGGACACGGCCAGACGGGTAGTTTGACTGGGGCGGTCGCCTCCTAAATGGTAACGGAGGCGCTCAAAGCTCGGCTCAGGCGGATTGGAAACCCGCCGTGGAGTGCAAGAGCATAAGCCGGGTTGACTGCGAGACACACAGGTCGAGCAGGCACGAAAGTGGGATCTAGTGATCCGGTGGTTCTGCGTGGAAGGGCCATCGCTCAACGGATAAAAGGTACGCCGGGGATAACAGGCTGATCTAAGCCAAGAGTTCACATCGACGCTTAGGTTTGGCACCTCGATGTCGGCTCATCGCATCCTGGGGCTGTAGAAGGTCCCAAGGGTTAGGCTGTTCGCCTATTAAAGCGGTACGTGAGCTGGGTTCAGAACGTCGCGAGACAGTTCGGTCCCTATCTGGTGTGGGCGCAGGAAACTTGAGAGGAGCTGTCCCTAGTACGAGAGGACCGGGATGGACCGACCTCTTGTGATCGAGTTGTCACGCCCGTGGCATCGCTCGGTAGCGAAGTCGGGAAGAGATAATCGCTGAAAGCATCTAAGCGAGAAGCTCGCCTCGAGATAAGGTTTCCCAAGGTGGCTTCGGCCATCTAAGAAGGCCAGTCGAAGACTACGACTTTGATAGGCGGGAGGTGGAAGCGCAGCAATGCGTGTAGCTGACCCGTACTAATCGGCCGTTCGGCTTAACCATAAAACTTTCCTAACGCGTAGCGTCATCCAGAGAGTCCGGCTTTATCGGACTCGATGGGCAGCGTGGACGTAAGGAAAGGCACTTTTCACATCGTGCTACTTGTGGAGATTTGCGGTTCGCTTACTTCCTTCAGTTGCTCATCGAAACTCGTTATGCAGTTTCCGAGTTTCGATTTCAAGTTTCTGGTGGTCTTACCGCGAGGGTCACACCCGTTCCCATCCCGAACACGGAAGTTAAGCCTCGCAGGGCCGATGATACTGCGCGGGCAACTGCGCGGGAACGTAGGTCACCGCCAGGATTAATTCTCACGAAAAAGGCTCCGAGCAATCGGAGCCTTTTTTATTTTCCGCCGGAGCGTTCGGCCGCATAATTCATTCACGATGGCGCCCGCTACTCATCCATTTCAAGCGAGGATCTACAAGATCTGGATGCTGCGGTACGTCGACGTGCCGGAGGATGTGGGGCGCGCGCTCGAAAAGGAGTCAGGCAAGAAGAAGCACATCCCGGTGGTGGCGATTTCGAATGGCCGCAGCGCGCGCACAACCCTGACGCCGGCCGGAGGCGGACGCTATCGGCTTGCAGTTCAATGCAACGCTGCGCAAAGCCGCGCGCGCCGACGTGGGCGATCTTGTTGGCGTCGAACTCCGCTTCGATCGCGAATCCCGAGCGCTGCCCGTGCCGGACGAAATCCTTGAAGCGCTGAAGACTCGCCCCAAAGCGCGCAAAGCTTTTCAGCAAATGGGGCCCGGCACGCGCCGGCAGACGCTCCTTGTGGTTCGAAAAAGCCAAATCGCCGGCCGTGCGTCAGAAGCGGCTCGCGCGATTGCTCGATGTCCTGATGGAACGCGCGCTTCTGCAATCGGCGCGCGCGAAGCGCCGAGCCAAAGGCCGCTAGCTTCTCCACGAGATTCCTCATTGAAAATCTGACAGAATTGGACCGCATTAGGCCCCCGGGGGGCCTCGGGCCCCAAATTTCAATGAGGTCACAAAATGCGATTCCAACCAATGTCTCTAAAGGTTTGTCTTCTGGCGCTGTGTTTTGCCTCGATGTCAATTTCGGCGCTCGCGGTTCCCGGCCGCGACCAGCAGGCCCCTCCGGCGGCCTCCAACGTCATCGCGTGCAGGATTTTGGAAGTTCACGCCAATAAGGAGCCCGGGGTCGTGCTCGTGATCTTCCACCAGCGCGACAAAAAGGATCAGCCTCGGTTCGCGGCGCTGCTCAAACAAAGCACGGGAGGAGCAATTCAAATTCGTCCCACCGGTGCGCAGTGGCAAAGCGCGCAGGTGGTGCGGCTGAAAAGCTGCTTCGGGCGTGGGCTGCTGATTCTGCCGGCGGGGACGACGCCATTGAAGGAGCGCGCCGATCTTCTCGTCAAGTTTCCCGCGCCAAGCAGCGCTCCATGACGTAGCATTCTTCCATGAAGAACATCTTTGCAATCTTGGTTCCGCTTTTGTTTGCGTGCGCCTCTCCGGCGCAGACAAAACCGCCTCAGAAAGCGGCGTTCGCACCTTCTTCCGATCGAGCGGATCGACTCGGGATGACCTGCGCCCAAATTCTGCAGATGACCTCCATCGACTGGGTGGCGAAATTCGCTGACAAAAATGGGCCGGATACTGCCGCGCGCGCAGTCACGGCTTACGGGAAATGCTACGACGCGAGAACCGACGGTCTGGCGGCCACTCTTGCAAAGAAAGGAGCCGGTCCCCAGAAAAAAGCGCGCTCGGATTTCCTCGATTTCGAGAACGCTGTAAAGGCTTTCACGACGAAAGCCCTCGCCGATGTACAGCCTTCTCCTGACGCAGCGAAGGCCGCCTACATAAATCTCTACGAGAAACAGTTTCGGTATGATTTCTATCGCAGCTACCAGGACAAAGATCCAAATCCTCAGCTCACGCCTGAGGAAAACGACCAATTCGGCAAGGCCAAGAACCGGTTCGGCGAGCTTCTCGGCTTGCTGCCGGAAGACAAATCACACGAGGTTCACGAAGCGTTTGGCGACATCGTCGGACCGCATCCGGTGAGCCTGCCGATGAAGCTGGTGCTCTACCGTTGCGCGATTTTCATCCTCGAGCCGCCCACCGAGAAGCCGTTCGCCCCGCCTCCTTTCTGAACTGAGCTACAATGGCACGCTCTTTGGGAGACCGCATGAAGCTTCGGGATTCAATTGTCATGGTGGCGCTCTGCCTGGTTGCAGCGGGGACGCTGCGCGCGCAGGTTGACGACGCGAACAAACAACTCTCGCACGACATCTTCAAGCAGCTCATCGAAATCAATACGACGGATTCGGTCGGCAACACCACCGTCGCGGCGCAAGCCATGGCACAGCGGTTGCTGGACGCGGGCTTTCCCGCGCAGCGACGTCCAGGTACTCGGCCCCAATCCGCGCAAAGGCAACATGGTCGTGCGGCTGCATGGGACGGGCGCGCACAAACCGCTGCTGCTGATCTGCCACACCGATGTGGTCGAAGCCCGGCGCGAGGATTGGTCGCTCGACCCCTTCAAGTTCACCGAAAAGGACGGCTACTTCTACGGCCGTGGCACGGAAGACATCAAAGAAGGCGACGCGATTCTGGTCACGACGTTCATTCGCCTGAAGCTGCGAAGGCTACAAACCGGATCGCGACATCATCCTCGCGTTGACCGCCGACGAAGAAGGCGGCGCGTCCAACGGCGTCGATTGGCTGCTGAAGAATCATCGCGACCTGATCGACGCGGAATACATTCTCAATCCCGACGCGGGCGATTTCGAAATGGACCAGGGCAAGCGCCTGCTCGTCGGCATCCAGGCAAGCGAAAAACTCTACGCGGACTTCACGCTCGAAGTTCACAACAAGGGCGGGCACAGCTCGCTGCCTGTCCCGGACAACGCGATTTACCAGCTCGCCGAAGGGCTGACGCGGCTCGAACATTATCAGTTTCCTTTCGAGCTCAACGAGGTGACGCGCACGTATTTCGCGAAGGAAGCGGACATCGTCGGAGGTCAAGAGGGCGCGGACATGAAGGCAATCGTGCAAACTCCGCCTGACGAAGCCGCGATCGCGCGGCTCTCGAAGACGCCCTTCTACAATTCGCGCATGCGGACGACGTGCGTGGCGACGCGGCTCGATGCCGGTCACGCGAACAATGCGCTGCCCGGTTTTGCGCGCGCCAACGTCAACTGCCGGATTCTGCCGGGGCATCCGCCGGATGAAATTCGCGAGCAACTGGTCAAAATCCTCGCGGAGCCGGAAATCAACGTCACTCTGGTGAAGAGTTCGGGATTGGGGCCACGGGCCAATCCGCCGTCGCCGCTGCGGCCCGACGTGATGGGAGGCCTCGAAAAAGTCGTCGACCAGATGTGGCCCGGTGTGCCCGTGATTCCCGTGATGGACGCGGGCGCAAGCGACGGCGCAATTTCGCGCGCGGCCGGAATTCCGACGTACGGTGTTCCGGGCGTGTTCATCGACATCAACGACGACCGCTCGCACGGGCGTGATGAACGTCTGCCGGTGGCTTCGTTCTACGAAGGCGTCGACTTCTACTATCGCTTCATCAAAACGCTCACCTCTCCGCAATAGCTTGAAGATCCGCACATGAGCCTGATGCGCAGCGCACTTCTGAAGGCCTCGCAAAGCTCGTGGCTGCGCAAGCGCGCTCCTCGCTACCGGTTCGCGCGCCGCACCGTCGAGCGGTTCATGCCGGGAGAAAATGCGGGAGACGCGCTCGCGGCAGCTCAGCGGCTCGAGCACAGCGGCCTGGGCACCATTCTGAGTCATCTCGGCGAAAACGTTGCGGACCGCGCCGAAGCCGAAGGGGTGACGCAGCATTATCTGGATGTGCTGGCGCGGATCCGCGAACTCGGGCTTGCGAGCGAACTCTCGATCAAGCTGACCCAGTTGGGCCTCGATCTCGATTTCGATTTTTGCCTCGCGAACTTCGGGCGCATCGCGGCCCAAGTGCCGTCCGGCGGAACTCTCTGGGTGGACATGGAGCAGAGCCCCTACGTCGACGTCACGCTCGATTTTTGCCGCCGCGCCCGCAAGACGCATCGCAACGTCGGCGTCTGCGTTCAGGCTTATCTGTTTCGCACGGAGCGCGACATCGAGCGGCTGATTTCGGAAAGCTGTGCCGTCCGACTCGTAAAAGGCGCGTACAACGAGCCGCCCGAGATTGCGTTCGCGGAAAAAGCCGACGTGGACGAGAACTATTTTCGGCTGACGCAAATGCTGCTGAGTCCGGAAGCTCGACGCGCCGGCGTGCGCGCGGCGATCGGCACTCACGATCAGAAGCTGATCAAACGCATCACGGAATGGGCCGCTGCGGAGGGGATTGCGAAGAACGAATTCGAGTTCCAGATGTTATACGGCATTCAGACCGCCGAACAGTTGCGGCTCGCGCGCGAAGGTTATCGCAGCGCGGTTTTCATGTGCTATGGAACGTATTGGTTTCCCTGGTTCATGCGCAGGCTTGCCGAACGCCCCGCCAACGTGCTTTTTCTCGCTCGCAATTTCTTTTCGCGCTAGGGCTGCTTGGCCGCAGTCTCCTGGCTGAACAGGCAGACCCATCCTTTTCCTCGCTTTGTCCAGATCGACGAAACGTAGACATTCGCCTCGAACTGCTTGCCGTGGGACACTCCTTTTTCGGAAGCCTTGTAACTTATGAGGCCGGACTTTCCTGAGAGGGGCACGTACCGGACGTCGTCCATCGTGTAGTCCGAGAGCGTAAATCCAGCCACGTTTTTGACCACCTGTGCCTTGCTCGCCGGACCCATCCCGTCCACGAAAACTGCATCGTCCGCAGTGAGATTGCCAAATTGGTCCAGGTTGCCGGTCTTGAGAGCTTCTAACCCCTCGCGCTCTTTGGCGACGATTTGATGCTCCATCGAGCTATCGTTGTCGCTCGATTCACGAAATTCGAGCGACTTGGCCGCCACAACAGAATTCTTCGGCCATACCAACAAGAGAGCGCTGGATATAACTATTGCCACGACGACGATCAAGACCGAAGTTTTCTTCATGGTGTTCCCTCCGGGAAACGCGCGGGCTCGCGCTGAGTGGCATCGAGCCGAACGTTTACTTCTTTCGCGCGTAAGTCGTCTCTTGAAACGGAGTGTCCTTGCCATCGGGCCCTGCGGTTGAAAGCGTGACGACGAAATGGTCATCATCAGTCTGCCGGACGCGAGCGTGAAGGAGGGGTTCGTCGGATGTGCTCGTATACTCGACGGTCTTCCCGCCGTCGGCACTGGTGCCAGTCAGCTTGGTAATCGCTGTAGACATCGTGTACATCCACGCGGCTTCGTATTGCTTCGTCACGTTGTTGTAGCCCCAGAGGCGCGTGCCCTCGACCGGTCGACCCATAACGGTGTCGTGGTTTTCCTCCAGAATGAACCGCCCGCCGAGAATCACCGAAATCTTCGATGTTCCGGTCCACTCCCCATCCTGGCCCACGAACTTGATTACGCGCGTGTAATCGCCCGCCCGCTTCGCCAGGAACGCCTGCTCGGGACCTGGGCTCGTCGGCGAGGGCGCCGGCTGCATGTTCGCAGCGGTCTGCGGTTTTTCCTCGTGTGCCTGACCGAAAGCAGCGCCCGCCAAACAGAGAATCGCCGCGAGTGTTTCTATCAAGAACCACTCCTTCTTGCGCATCAGCATCCTCCGATGGTTTACACCGGTCTCAAAGACTTTGGGTTCGGCCCAGTCTAATCGTGCGGGCCGATTTCGAGCGAATATTTCTTCGCGTCTGCCAGTGGCTCAGTGCAAAATTAGCAAGACTTGAGAAGCTTTGGCGGCGCCGCTGTGCCAGTATTTGCCCGGCAGCGAATCACAGGAGTGTGAGCAATGATAACCGCAGACTCAAATTTCGGCTTGGCCCAAATCGGGCAAATCGGCGTGACCGTGACGGACCTGGATCGCACGGTCGCGTTTTATCGCGACACGCTGGGAATGAAATTCCTGTTTCGCGTTCCGAATATGGTGTTCTTTGATTGTGCCGGAATCCGATTGATGCTCTCGCTCGCCGAGGCAAACGGAGAAACCTTCCACCCGATCCTTTTCTTCCGTGTCGATGACATCCAGAAAGCCGCCGACACGCTGGCGCAGCGCGGAATCGTTTTCGAAGCCAAGCCCGCTATGATTGCCAGGCTGGAGAAGCACGACCTGTGGATCGCGGCATTTCGCGATCCGGACCGGAACGTGATCGAACTGATGAGCGAAGTGCCCCGCACCTGATAGCTTAGTACGCTCGACCTGGCGGAGACGCGTTCCTAGCGGGTGCGTTCGTCTCTTTCCACTTTGCCGTCGCGAAGACGAATCACGCGGTGCGCGTGCGCGGCGATGTCCGCCTCGTGAGTCACGAGGATGATGGTATTGCCCTTCTGGTGCAGGCGCGCAAACAGCGCCATGATTTCTTCGCCCGTTTGCGAATCGAGGTTGCCCGTGGGTTCGTCCGCAAGCAGGATGGAAGGATTGTTCACAAGCGCCCGCGCAATCGCCACGCGCTGACGCTGCCCGCCGGAAAGTTCGTTCGGCTTGTGCATCATGCGTTCCGCCAAATCCACTTGCGCAAGCGCGCTCTTCGCGCGTCCCAGGCGCTCTTCCGCCGGCGTGCCGTTGTAAATCATGGGAAGCTCCACGTTGTGCAGTGCGGTGGCGCGCGGCAGAAGATTGAACGTCTGAAACACGAACCCGATTTCCTTGTTGCGGATATACGCGAGCTCGTCGTCGTCCAGCTGACTGACCAGGCGACCCGCGAGCCAGTAGCTCCCCTTCGTCGGCGTGTCGAGGCAGCCGATCAAATTCATCAGGGTCGATTTTCCCGAACCCGAAGGTCCCATGATCGCGACGTACTCGCCCTTGCGAATCTCGATGCTCACGCCGCGCAAGCGCGTGCAACTGCTCCGTTCCCATTTCGTACGTCTTCCAGAGGTCCTCGGTCTGGATGACGATCCCCGACGTCACCAAATCTTCTCGATAGGCTTGGAGTAAGACTTCTTCCACTGCCATGGGAACTCGGCTCCCTACGTCAACTTCCACTGATTTCGCACAATTTCAGGTGCGATCGTACACGCCCGCGCGGCCCGGCAACTTTTCGACGAACCCGTCTGGCGAGAACCGCACCTAGCTCGACGATTCTTCGTGCTTTGGAGCTGAATTGTCCACCTTGACGCTGGTGCCGGGGCGGAGAGTTCGTAGCACCTTGTAGCTGCCTGTAACGATCTGATCGCCCTCTTTCAAGCCGCTAGTGATTTCGATGTCTGTGATTCCCGTGATCCCGGTTTGCACGGGTACAAACTCAGCCTTATTGGCGCGGATAACGAACACGCCCTGAATGTCGGTCTTCTGCGCGTTCCCTGCCGGCTTCGACGCCGCCAATGTCACGTTGCCCTTGGACTGCTTTGCCGCGTCGAGATCTTCTTGCGAGCGAACGGCGAGCGCCTGAATCGGAATCGTCAACACAGCTTTCATTTGTGCGGTCTCGATTTTCGCGGTCGAAGAGAGGCCAGGTCGGAGCAACTCCATCGGCGTGTCGAGTGTTACAACAACCTTGAAATCCCGCGCTTCCTGTGTGTTCGCCGTGGTCTGCGTTGTGGCGGCTTGGCCGGAAGATCGCAGAATGGCGAGCTCGCCCACTTGGCTGACGTGCCCCTTGAACGTTTTGCCCGGCACCGCGTCGATTGTGACGTCCGCTGGATCTCCCGGGCGCACATTCGTGATGTCGGTTTCGTCCACTTTCACCTCGGAGGTCACCACGCTCATGTCGGAGATCGTCATCAGGAAGCTGCCCTCAGCGTTCTGAATGCCTGGCACGACGTTTTCCCCGACGCGCACTGCGATATAGCTCACGATCCCGTCGATCGGCGCCCGATAAGTGGTCTTGCGAAGAACGTCCTGCTGATGGGTCAGCACCGCTCGAGCTTGTTCCGAAACCAAGCGCGCCTGTTCCCGCGCTGCGCGCGTTTGTTCCACTTGAGCGCTTGCGGCGCCAAGTGCTGCGACGGCGCTATCGTAGCTCGCATGGGCCGCATCGTAGTCCGACTTCGCAATGAGTTCTTCTTTATACAAGGATTGCGACCTCGCCCAGTCAAGCTTGGCTTTTTCCAGATCGGACTGCCTTTGCGAGAGCGTCGCCACCGCCGCGTCATAGTTTGCCGACGCAGCCTTCATCCCCGCTTCCGAACCCTGCACGTTATCAGCCTGAGCCTCCACGTCGGCGCCGGGTTGAATGTTCTCGAGACGCAGTAGCACGTCGCCTTTCTTGACGTGGTCGCCTTCCTTCACGACGATGTCCGTAATCTTACCGATACCCTCGCCTAGCACGTTCGTGTAGTTCTTGGGCCGGATCTCGCCCGACGCCGTCACTACTGATCTCAGGTCTCCCCGCGCCACTTGGCCGGACTGCACCGTCTCAACGCCCTTGTTTGCCTGGTAGTAGCTAAGGGCCACTACGCTCCCAAGGACGACCACAGCCCCCACACCGATGCCAACTTTCTGCCACGTCTTCATCTCTTCAGCCCTTTTGTTCCGCTTGTCAAGATACGGCGGTTACGGAATTCTCCACCCACCTTGTACATACGCCTGGCAGGCATGGAATGTTTCTCGCTTTAGACGCACAGCTGCGGAGAAAGACAGGTAAACTGTTGCTCTTCCGCGGGGCACACCGTCGCCGCCGCTTTGCTCGCGGTGGAAACTCATTCTAAGTCCATTTGACCCCAAATTCAAAGCTTTCGACCAACTTTCTCACCCCGAGTCCCAAATTGGTTCGGACCGTGCCCAATGAGCATTTAAGCTTCTAGGCAACCCCTTTGCCGCCAACCTGATTCCTAGTTGGCAAGGTGGCCCGGATGGAAAGCTTCTGTTGACCTGTCCTTTGGGACAGGTTAGGATTCCTAACTATCCGGGCAAAGGTGCGAAACATGGGCCGCTCAGCTAAGATGTTCGTATCCATCGTTCTAGCGGAGGCGTTAGCATTCGCCCCCCTCGTCGGCGCTCGAGCCCCTCAGCAGGACAAGCAAGCTCAACAGGACCAGCAACAATCCCCGCAAGATGCCAAGAAAGCCGCTAAGGAAAGAAAGCAGAAGGAAAGAGATCTCTTCAAAGAACTCGATTCACAGTACAAGAAGTGGCTGACCGAAGACGTCGTCTACATCATCACGCCAGAAGAGCGCAGCGCTTTCCTCCACTTTTCCACGAACGAGGAGCGCGAGCAATTCATCGAGGCCTTCTGGGCGCGCCGCAATCCCGATCCCGATTCTCCCGAGAACACCT
This sequence comes from uncultured Acidobacteriota bacterium, assembly GCA_963788345.1. Lineage (GTDB taxonomy): Bacteria > Acidobacteriota > Terriglobia > Acidiferrales > UBA7541 > Palsa-295. The sequence goes on from CAWBGW010000087.1 coordinate 80,067, forward strand.
TTAAGGAAGAGCATTACCGCCGGATAGCGTACGCGAACGAACACTACGCTTCAGGCATCCCGGGCTGGAAGACGGACCGCGGCCGCATCTACATCATGTGGGGTCCGCCGGATGAAACCGACTCGCACCCCAGCGGCGGCACATACGAGCGCCCGCCGGAAGAAGGTGGCGGCGAGACCTCGACCTATCCCTTCGAAGACTGGCGCTACCGCTATCTGGAAGGTTGGGGCGAGAACATCATGATGGAATTCGTTGACCCGACCATGACCGGTGAATATCACCTGACGATGGACCCGAGCGAGAAGGATGCTCTCACCTACGTTCCCGGCGCCGGCTTGACAACGGCTGAATCGATGGGCCAAGCAAGTAAGGTCTCGCGCTTCCAAAATACAGACGGCACGCACATGCAGGAGCTAGGGGGCGGCTTCGGGCAAACCGAGGAATACAACGAGTTCACTCGGCTCGAGAATTACGCGCACGCTTTCCAGGCTCCGCCCGTGAAATTCAAGGACCTCGAAGCGGTAGTCACTTCCCGGCTTGTGCGCGACCAGGTGAAATTCGATTACAGGTTTGATTTCCTGCGCATCACGTCCGATACGGTTTTAGTACCAATCACCGTGCAGATTCCGACCCGCCAATTGATGTTCATCGAAAAGAGCGGTGTTGATACTGCCACGTTGAATCTCTTCGCCCGAATCACCACGCTGACGGGGCGAATCGTTCAGACCTTCGAGGACACCCTGAGCGACGGCATTCCCGCTTCCTTGCTCCAGCAGAGGTTGACGAGTTCTCAGATTTACCAGAAGGCCGTCCCGCTCAGCCCGGGTCTTTATCGCCTCGATATCGTCGTCAAGGACATCAACAGCAACAACGTCGGCGTCGTCAACGCGCGGCTCGCGGTCCCGCGATTCCAGGATGATCAGCTCAGTTCGAGTTCGCTTATTCTCGCCGACGACATCCACCGTGTTTCCTCCAAGGACATCGGCCTCGGCCAGTTCGTCCTGGGCGATGTAAAAGTCCGGCCCAAGCTGGACTCGGTCTTTGCCTCGAATGATTCGATGGGCGTCTTCCTTCAGGTCTACAACCTGAAGGTCGACGACAAGACGCACAAGGCCGACGCTTCCGTTGAGTTCCGTGTTCTGAAGGACAAGGTCACTGACCCTGTGTTAAAGTTCGCCATTCCGCCGGAGAAGCTTCCGGAGCACGGCGAAGAAATGACCCTCGAGGACAGAATCACCCTCGGGTCTCTCGCTCCGGGCAAATATAAGCTTGAGATTGCCGTCACCGACAATCTCGCAAAGCAAACAATCACTCCCGTTGCCGACTTTACAGTCAAGGCCCCGGCACCTGCAGTGGCTCAGGCTCAGGCAACTCCCCAGGGGAGGTAAGTCAGTTTGAGCTCGAAACTGGTTCGCGCCTTAGTCCTCGCATCACTGGCGTGCTTCTTCGCGCTTCCGGTGACGGCTGCTCAGAACCAGGGCAAGATCGCCGGTCTCGTGGTCGATTCTGCCGGCACACCGCAGATGGGTGCCACCGTCCTGATTTCTCCCGAGCAACTCCTGAGCCCGACCCCGCTGGACCTTCTCACGAATGATCGTGGGCGATTCGCCACTGAGATTCTCCCCTCGGGCGCCTATACGCTGAAGGTCACCCTGGCTGGTTTTCTCCCGGCCATGGAACAGCACATCCAGGTGAGCGACCAGCGCACGACGCTTGTCCAGGTGGTCTTGGGCTCCGTTTTTGCTTCCTTTGAACAATTGCGCCGCCATCCTGATCAAAAGGTAGCCCCCGATGATTGGACTTGGGTTCTGCGCACTTCGCCGGGCAATCGATCCGTGCTTCGCTGGACCGACGGCCCCCTGATCTCGGATGCTCAGATGAGCGGCGTTGAGGGAGCGGCTCAGAAGCGTGCAGATCATGTGCAAATGGAGCTCACTTCCGGCTCCGACCATCCAGGATCAATCGGAGCCGTTGCCGATTCCCCTGGAACTGCGGTCGTATACGACATGGGCGTGGGGTCAACGGCGCGTCTTTTGATGGCCGGCCAGTTCAGCTACAGCGACGCTGTTCCTGCTGGTGGGTTTGCGGCCGAGTGGCTTCCCTCCGGCGAGGCCGGTGCGGGGCCAACCTTAGTCTTGGAAGCTCGACAGTCACAGCTCGGCCCGGTGGGCCCGATCTTCCGCGGTTTGCGCGTCTCGGATTCCGACCAATTCGCTCTTGGCGATAGGGTGAGTATTCGATACGGCGCCGAGTACCTGGCTGCTGGGTTCATCGGCACCACGCAGGCTCTGCGGCCCCACGGCGAGGTAGCCGTTCACTTGTCGCCTACCTGGCTCGCTTCGACGATTGTTGCCGCGCGATCGCCTCAAGAGGCTGGCTCGCAGAGCGCTCTCCAATCCGCCCTCGATTCGCTCGACGATTTCCCAATTCTAATGATTCGCGACGGACGGCCCGTGCTTGAAAATGGATGGCACGAGGAGTTCTCCGTCGACCATACGCTGAGCAAGGACTCCGATCTGAGTGTGGCCGTTTTTCACGACCGATCGAGCCACACCGCCCTGATCGGACGAGGCAACACCGGCAGTCCTGATTTCCTCCAGGACTATTTCTCCGACGCATTCGCGTACGACGGCGGAACCTCGGGTTCGACGGGAGTTCGCGTTGCATATCGGCAGCGGTTTAGCGATGATTTGAGTGCGACCCTCGTCTATGCCTATGCCGGCGCTTTGGCGCCCAACGAAGATCCGGGCGCAACCGTTCTGAGGAACGAGCTCTCGACCCAGTATCGCCATAGCGTGGCAGGCCGGATTACGGCCCAACTTCCCCACGTTGGCACGAAGTTCAGCGCAGGATATAAGTGGATCGATGGCCCGAGCGCGTCTCGTGTGGACGCGTACGGCGAATCCATCTACCACCTCGACCCTTACCTGAACATGGAGGTGCGGCAACCCCTCCCAACCCTCTTTCAATGCCACATGGAGCTCATGGCCAATGTTGGGAACCTCCTCGCGCAAGGCTACATCCCCTTAACGACGAACGACGGCAACGTAATCCTCGTCCCTTCCTACAGGTACTTCAGGGGCGGCTTAAGCCTGCAGTTCTAGTTATTTCAGGTACATACTGGATTTGGGAACATGGTTTCCACAAACGGTAGAAGGTTCCGAGCGGCCCCGGCACTGTCTTCGTAAGTCTCTCAAAATACGTTGGTTCCTCTCTCGTATAATCTACTGTTTGCTGGAAACAGACGTGCTAGCATACAGAACTAAGGAAACTGAGAAGGGTGCGGGTGTAGCTCGATGAACGACGGTCTGCGGATGCGCCTCGGGGCAGTCATTCTAGCGTTCCTCACGCTGGCTGCGATCGTCTTCGCCGTCCTCAACTATCAGCAGAGCAAGCGGTTCGTTCCTGTATACGACGGCATTGGCTGGGCTAATGAAGTCCAAGGCGCAACGGTCGGGCAGGTCGAGCCGGATTCTCCAGCCGCAAAGGCCGGAATCAAGGCCGGCGATGTAGTCGAATCACTGCGGGGAGTGCAGGTCGACCGTCCAACGGATGTTACTCGAATCCTCGCGCACGCCGGACCCTGGACTCAGATCGTCTATGGAATAAGTCGCCAGGGCAACCCCATTCAAGTTCCGCTGGTAATTATTCCTTACCAAGACCCCTATTCGATTGCAGATTACTTACGGTTCACCGCACTCTTGTATCTTTTCATCGGACTCTTCATCTTCATGCGTCGATGGAGTGCACCGCGCGCTATTCACTTTTATGTTTTTTGCCTCGTCTCATTCGTCTTTTACAGCTTCCACTACACCGGGAAGCTGAATGCCTTCGACTAGACCATTTACTGGGGCAATGCGGTCGCCTGGCTGCTGCAGCCCGCTTTGCTCGTCCACTTCGCTCTCGTTTTTCCCGAGCGTCGTCGCGCCCTTTGGCCTAGGCTCCTTGCGCTCTATAGCGTTCCCGTCGCGCTGCTGGCTCTTCATATCTTTGTCTCAAAGGGCTACTTGGGTTTCGTGCCGTCTCTCGCCAGCGAGCATTTCCTCGATCAAATCGAATTCCTCTACCTGGGTCTCTACCTTCTTCTGGCTGCAGCGATTCTGTTCGCGAGCTATGCGCGTGCCCCGGGGGGGCTCCTGCGGCAGCAGTTGAAATGGGTTGCGGGCGGGACCTTTGCCGGAATTCTTCCGTTCGTCCTGCTCTACGTTCTTCCCTATGTCTCGGGTATGCAAATGCAGTCCTGGATGAAGGCGTCCACCTGCTCGCTGGCGCTGATTCCTTTGTGTTACGGATACGCCGTCATCCGTTACCGCTTGATGGACGTGGATATTATCTTCAAGCGCGGACTCGCTCATACCTTCGCGATGGCCACCATCGCCGCGGTCTATTTCGCCGTGGTCGCTCTGATCGGCGAGCTCTTCCACACGGCGTGGCCCACGGGGCCTGCTGGTGCTGTGATCGCTATCGTTGTGGCTGCGTTCCTGTTCCAGCCCCTTCGCGATTGGGTCCAGGCCCATCTGGATCGCGTGTTCTATCGCGACCGCCTCAACTATCGCCGCACCCTGATTGAATTCGGCCGCGCGCTGACGAACGAAGTCCGCCTCGAGCCGCTTCTGAGCTCCGCTCTCGACCGCATTTCGCAGACCCTGCTTGTCGATCGCCTCGCCGTGTTTCTCGAGGATCCGGAAGGTTCCGGCCGGTTCCGTCTCTCGCGTTCGATGGGTCTGGATTGCGGAGATAACTTCGATTTGAGTTTCCTCGACCCCCAGCGCCCTGCGCTCACGCGCGGTTGCCTCTTCATCGAGTCCGCGCGCTCCGCTACGCAGGAAACGGACTCCGTGCGTCGTACGCTCGAACAGCTCGATCTGAACTATTTCATCGCCTGCCGCTTTCGCGATCGAACGGTCGCGGTTCTCGGCCTCGGCAAGACGGTCGACGGCGACTATCTCTCGAGCGAAGACGTCGAACTGCTCTCCACAATTGCGGGTTATGTCGCGATTGCGATCGAGAATGCCCGCCTCTATCAATCTCTCGAGCAAAAAGCCGCCCAGATCGAGCGTCTCAAGGATTTCAGCGAGAATATCGTCGAATCGCTGAAAATCGGCGTCGTCACCGTGGATCTCGAGGACTGCGTCGAGTCCTGGAATCCTCAGCTCGAGGATCTTCTTGAAATCCCGCGCCGCGATGCCGTTGGCCGCACTCTCAGTGAGGTTCTTCCCTCGGACCTCGTCGCTGAAATCGCCTCGCACGCCTCTGACGGCAACGTTTCCGGGATTTACAAGTATCGTTTGAACGCGGGGGCGGGACGCGCTTTCCTCGTCAATGTTTCGATTGCCCCCCTCGTCGGCAAAAACGGTGCGCGCCTCGGCCGCCTCATCTTGGTCGACGACATCACGCAGCGCATGCGCCTCGAAGAACAAATGGTGCAGACTGAAAAGTTGACTTCTTTGGGCCTCCTTGCCGCGGGCGTGGCCCACGAAGTGAATACTCCGCTGGCCGTCATTTCGAATTACATTCAGATGCTTGCCAAGCAAATCCCGGCTGACGACCCGCGCCAGAAAACCATCGAGCGCATCGTGAAGCAGACCTTCCGCGCCAGTGAGATCGTCAACAACCTGCTGAATTTCTCGCGCACGGGAACGCCCGAATTGAGTGAGGTCGACCTGAACTCCGTCCTCGAGGAAACTCTCACGCTCGTTCAGCATCCCTTCCGAACAGCAAAAGTGAACGTCATCAAGAACTATACCGACAGCCTGCCGCTGGTCCTCGGCTCCACCACGCGCTTGCAGCAGGTGTTCCTCAACCTGTTCATGAACGCTCGCGACGCCATGCCGACTGGCGGCATGCTCGAAGTCCGCACCGCCGCGCACAACGGCTCCGTGGAAGTGGAAGTCACCGACACGGGAATGGGAATCGCCGGCGAGCATCTCAAGCGCATCTTCGACCCATTCTTTACCACCAAGACTTCCGGCCGGGGCACCGGGCTTGGTCTTTCGGTGAGCTACGGGATTATCAAAGAGCACGCCGGCAAAGTGGATGTCCGCTCGACGCCCGGCAAAGGCACTTCGTTCCGGCTCGAGTTTCCCGTAGCCAGGAAAGCGGTTCATGCCTAGAGGATCGATCTTAGTTGTAGACGACGAAGCAGAAATCCGCGAAGGTCTTGAAGCGCTCCTCACTTCCGAGGATTTCCAAGTTACCCTTGCCGAAACCGGCGAATCCGGCTTGCAGAAGCTGGAAGAGCGTCCCTTCGACTTGATGCTTCTCGACGTAAGCCTGCCCGACCGCAATGGTATCGAGCTTCTCCGCGAGATTCACCGCCGCGATCCGCTCGTCTCGGTCATCTTGATCACGGCGTACGGCTCGATCGACATGGCCCGGGCCGCCTTCAAGAGCGGCGCTCAGGACTACATCACCAAGCCCTGGTCCAACGATGAGTTGATTGCTCAAGTCTCGCTCGCGATCGAGGGCCGCCGCCTGCGCGAAGAAAACGTGCAGCTCAAGCGCGCCCTGAAGCAGCGCTACAACTTCCCGAGCATCATTGGCAAGAGCGAGAAGATGCTCGCCGTCTTCGATCTCGTCGCGCAGGTCGCCCCCTCCCGTTCCACCGTGCTGATTAGCGGCGAGAGCGGCACCGGCAAGGAACTCATCGCCAAGGCAATCCACTCCGCATCCCCGCGCGCGGAGAAAGCTTTCATCCCCATCAACACTGGTTCCATCCCCGTCGATTTGCTCGAATCGCAGCTCTTCGGCCATGTGAAGGGCGCCTTCACCAGCGCCGTCGCTTCGAAGAAAGGCCTTTTCGAAGTGGCCGACCAGGGGACGATCTTCTTTGACGAAATCTCCACGATTGGCCCGGAAACACAGGCCAAGCTCCTTCGCGTCATTCAAGAGCGCGAATTCATGCGCCTCGGCGGCACCGATACGATCAAGGTCGACGTTCGCATCCTTGCCGCCTCCAACGAAGATTTGATGAAGCTGGTTCGCGACGGCCGTTTCCGCGAGGACTTGTATCACCGCTTCAACGTCATTTCGCTGCAGTTGCCGCCGCTCCGCGAGCGCAAGGAAGATATCCCCCTGCTCGTCGAGCGTTTTCTCGACCAATTCTGCCGCGAAAACAACAAGCCGCCGCGAGGCTTTCACGCACGGCGCGATGAAGTTCTTGATGGACTACGATTGGCCGGGCAATGTGCGCGAGCTCGAGAACGTCGTCGAGCGCTCCGTTGTGCTTTCCACCCAGGAGTCGGTGGACGTGGATTTGCTTCCGGAAAGTGTTCGCACGCGCGAAATCGTCAAGGGTGTCCGTTTGCAGCTCGCGGAATTCTTGCCGCCGCTTCCGGGCGAAGTCGGTTCGCGCGCGTCCGCTCCCGCGCCCTCGCTCTTCGAGATTCTGGAGGAAGTCGAACGCCGCATCATCGTCGACATGCTTGAGCGCACGAATTGGAATCAGACGGAAGCCGCCGAGCGTTTTCAGATTCCGCTTTCGACCCTCAACCAGAAAATCAAACGCCTCGGCATCGAAACCCGTCGCCGCGCAAACGGCGCGGTTCGCGGCGCTGCCGTTGGCTACACCGAGGATCCCGCCGAATTTACCGCTGGCAAGTAGTGAGTCTCTTCCCTTGGCGCGCGGCTGTTGACACGCGGCCTTCAGCTTCCTCAAACCTCAGGAAACCAGCGGTCGGCCGGCAATGTTCTCGAGGATTTTATACGGAGCGAACTGGGGCGCAACGAGGGCCGTCGGCGGGACCAGAAATGTCTGCTCGATCGCGAATCGGCCCGACAGAACGGCATGGGCCACGCAGTCGGTGAACACAATCCACGTCGCCAGCGGCGGAAACTCCATTCGAACCTTCGGGCAATTCTTCTGAAACTCTCGATTCTCTTTCAGGTAGTCGTGGAACCGCAGCATGAACATGTCGTACGGCGTCCTGCCGAATCCGCCGAAACCGAGCTTCGCGCCCCAGGTCTGTACCGTGCGGCTCACGAAATCATCGTCTTCCGCAATCTGTCGTAGCCCCGCGTGCTCCGCATGCGCTCGCGCGAGCGACTCGAAATCCTCCGTCGTGTTCCACACCCGCGGCTTCTCGCGATTCAGGTTTGTGAACACGCGCAGGATGCGCCCGCCTCGCGTCGGCCGGCTCGGAAACGCGTCCACGTGCAGCAGATCGTTGCGCTTGTGCAGCGGCAGTCCGCGCCTTTCTTCCTCGATCGGACGAAAGCTCGCAAAGTCCAGAGCCCATCGCCCGGCGTAGGGTGAAAGAAACGCACTCAAGAATTTGACCACTTGCGCGCTGTAGCTCCGGAAAATCGAATGCACGCGCTCGATGGTTCCGCTGTCTCCGGAAATCCCGCGCAGCACGTCTTCGCTCGGCCGGTACGAGACGTTCTTGTGCAGCCTCAGATCCGTCCACTCTTGAGCCAGCAGGAATTCCTGGTCTGCCGCTGGAAACCCGAACGGCGGCTCGCGAAAAAACAGGATTTGCCCCTTCTCCAGGAGTTCGCAATAAGCGCGGGACCGCGCCTCACGCTGTTCGCCGCGCACCCAGCCGGTTCCTTGCTTGTAGTCTTCCACCAAAATCCACGGCAGATTGGTCATGAATTCCTTGCCTGTGTTCCCGGCCGAATGCGGGCTCTCGTTCGCGAGCAAACTCTTCGCCTTCCGAAAAGCATACCGTAGTGAACGAGGCCTGACAATTTTGCCTCGCGGTGTGTTTCCGTCCGGTTGTTGTATGAATTATTCGCTTTTCTTTGGCAAGCTCGGCTTGTAGTCCCGCGGAAGCAGCGTAGTCGAGAGGTCCACTCCGGATAGGTCGGCGCCGTCCAGCTTTGTTTCACGAAGTATGGTCGTTTGTAGGACGGCGCCTCGAAAGTCCGCGCCGCTCACCTGCGCATCCCGCAAATTTGCCGCGCCCAGGTCCGCTCCCCGAAAGATCGTGGAGCGCAGGTCCGCGCGGAAAAGCTCGGCGCCGCCAACCAGCGCCTCCGTCAGGTCGGCCCCGCTCAAATTCGCTTCGGTCAAGTCCGATTTCCGCAGGTCGGCCTTCCGCAGTCGCGCGTTGCCCAGGTCCGCGGACGAAAGCCTGGCGTCGCGCAAGTTCGCCCCGTCCAGATTCGCGCCGCGGAAATCGGCGTAGGCCAGATTGGCGCGTCGAAAATCCACATGAGAAAGCTCGGCACCGGAAAAGTCCGCGCGCGTCCCGGTATCGTCTCCTCGCACGAAACGCTGGTGCGCCTCCAGAATCTCCGACACTCGTTTGCCGTTGTGTTGCACGCGGCTCGGAGCTCGCAGTCCCGAACCTTTGAAAACCTCAAGAATTCCCATTTGTGCTGACCACCTAACCCGAAAGACAGACGCATGAATTTTACTAGATTCCGGCCATGTTGCGGCGCTAAAGGCGCACCGTCCTCCGTCGACTAGGTTGAATCCCGCGCACCCCGCGCCTCTCGCTGGCTGTGGTAAGGTAGCCTCATGGAGCTGCTCCAAACTCTCCAGAGTCGGGCGCGCACCTATCCGCAACGAATTGTGTTGGCAGAGGGCGAGGACGATCGCGTCATATCGGCGGCCGCGCGCGCGGTCGCGGAAGCCGTTGCCAAGCCTACGCTGCTTGGCCGAGCCTCCGTTATTCGCGCTGCGGCTGACCGCCTTGGCGCGAAGCTCGATGCCATCGAGCTCCTCGATCCCGTGTCGAGTCCGCGACTCGCCGCCTACGCGCAGATTTTGTTCGACCGCCGCCGCGCCAGCGGCACCACGCTCGAAGAAGCGCAGGATCTTGCCCGGAAACCCCTCTATTTCGCGGCCCTCCGCGTCGCCGCTGGCGAGGCCGATGGAGCTGTCGGTGGAGCGGCCAATTCGACGGCCGACACGGTGCGCGCGGCCCTGCATTCGGTCGATCTCGCGCCCGGCTCCCGAATCCTTTCGAGTTTCTTCCTGATGGTGCTCCCGTCGCGCAACGGAGCCGGCTTCGGTCACAATAACGCGCTCCTCTTCGCGGATTGCGGCGTTGTCCCGGAACCCTCAGCGCAGGACCTCGCCGACATCGCTATCGAAACAGCCGAAAATGCCCGCGAGTTTCTTCAGACCGAGCCGCGTGTCGCCATGCTTTCGTTCTCGACGAAAGGCTCCGCCGCGCACCCCCGTATCGAAAAAATTCGCGAAGCGCTTCGAATCGCAAAGGCGCGGCGTCCTGAACTGGCCATTGATGGAGAGCTCCAGGCGGACGCCGCTCTCGTCGCATCAATCGGCGCGACCAAAGCGCCCGGCTCTCCCGTCGCTGGACGCGCGAACGTCCTGATCTTTCCCGACCTCGACTCCGGGAACATCGCCTACAAACTCGTCGAAAGGCTCGTCGGCGCGACTGCGCTCGGGCCCGTCCTGCAGGGGCTGGCGCGGCCCGTCAACGATCTGTCCCGCGGCTGCTCGTCCGAAGACATCACCCGCGTCATCGCCATCACCTCGATCCAGGCCATCGCGCGGAAACAAGCTCACGCCACGCCCGGGAACTGAATATGTCCGCACCGGCACGACGTCCAACTCTGCTCTTTTCTCGCTGCCTCGCGCGCATCGAGCGACTCTGGACGCTCCCACTCTTCGCGTTGGTCGCCCTGGGTTTCCTCTTTCTGGCTTCGGTCGCTTCCTCTCAGCAAAACGAGGAGGTTCCGCGCGAAGAGATCGTCGCGAACCTTGCGGCAGGGCGCGTCGTGATCGCCGTGGTCAAGGGTGCGATTCTCGTCGGCACAATCGAGAACCCGATCGAAGTCCAAAGTCGCGTACCCAGCCCCGTTCAGTTGAGCTCGGAGCGGCTGGCAGTGCCTCTCGGCGCGGTCGACTGGTTCTCTCCCTCATCGCAGGAAACTCTGGCGCGAATCGATACCGAACTGCCTCACCTGCACGCCGGGGTTGTTGCAAAGGGACCGCACCTGAGTCAGGCACAGCCAGAAGGTGGTGACGAAGCCTCCGACATTGAATCGATTGGCCAGGGCGTCATGGAACGCCTCAACCAGGTAGCGAACGGACTTCACACCAAAATTCAACAGCCTCCCGATGAGCCTCTCACTCAACTGATTGTTGTCGACTATCTCACCGGCTACGGCCCGGAAGTCTGGCAGGTCAGCTACGAAATGGAACAAGAACAGCAGCGGGGCGATTTTTGGGACACGCGGGTCCTGCGTCCGAAGTACCTGCAATTCTGGCCGCCCGAAAAGGGCCAGCCGCACACCCTGGTTGAATTCGCTTATCCGCCGGAGAACGCTCCCACCTCGTTGATTGACTTGTTGCGGCAGAACGATCCCCGCCTCGCAGGGCTTCTCCATTCCGATCCAAAGATGGGGGCAGTGGCAGCTCAGTTCCTTCAGGGGGACAGTAAGAAGATTCGCTCTGAGGACGCGACCCAGTTTTTGCGTGCCGCGCTTGCGGCTATCGCTTCCCCGAACGAGCGCGAAACCTTTGCCGCAATCGGTGAGGAAACGGGCTTCGCCTGGATTCTCGCACCGCCGGCCGAGCCGAAAACGCCGGCTCTGGCGAAGCAGCCACCGCGTCCCGCCGACGCTCCTTCACTGATCAAGCATCCCGACTAGGCTGCGCGAACCGCTGTTTCCTACTGCTTCTCGGTACGCAGTTTCTTTAGTCGTGCGTTCTTCTCCGCCACCGACCTGAACCATTTCTTCCTTGTGTTCCACCAGCTTGCGCGCGATCTGCGGGTCTGAGATTCCCAATATCTCAGCCGCGAAAATGGCGGCGTTTACCGCTCCGGCTTTGTCGATCGCCATCGTCCCCACAGGTATTCCGCCCGGCATCTGCACGGTCGCCAGTAGCGCGTCCAGCCCATTCAACGTGCTGGTTGCCATCGGAACGCCGATAACGGGCAGCGTCGTGTTCGCAGCCATCACACCCGCCAGGTGCGCGGCCGCCCCCGCTGCCGCGATCAACACCTTCAGTCCCCGCGAAAGCCGCTGATGTTGCGTACTCGTGCGCCCGCGCCGGCGTCCGATGTGCCGACAGCACTTCCATCTCATAAGCGATCCCGAACTTGTCCAGCGTTTTGCCCGCCTCGCTCATCACGGCATAATCCGTGTCCGATCCCATCACGATTCCCACGACGGCAACGCTCAACGGATCCCCCTTTTCGCGTCCAATTCGACAACACGGATCAAATCTACGTGACGAAGTCCTCACACTGCTTTCGTACCGACATTTGAAGCTGACGCGACCCTGACTCCGCTACCCAAACCTATGTCCCTTCGGTAGTAAGCACCTTCAATCGATATTAAACTAACTGTGTCGTATATAGACCGTCTCACACTCGCTGGGTCGTTGCCCAGAGCCGCGATGATGAGTACTCGTCCACCATTAGTGTAGTAATTAGATCCATCCACCCTACTTCCGGCGTGGAAAATGACTACGCTAGGAGACGGATCAGTCTCCCGGTAAACCGTTTATTTTCCGACCAGTGAGCGGCTTCTCGGGATATCCTTCCGACGCAATAACTACACACATAGCATATAACGAGGACCACTTCACCTTTATCTCTCCAACGCGATTCTCGGCCGCTGCCAGGCTTGCCTCCGCAAAGTCAAACTCAGCCCGAAGAACAATCACCTCGGTTTCCGGATCGCCAAGTCGGCAGTTGAATTCGAGTACCTTCGGTCCCTCCGCGGTGAGCATCAGGCCGAAATACAGAAACCCGTTGTACGCTATGCCGTCGGACCGCAGCGCAGCCAATGTCGGCTGGACGACACTATCGATGATTTTTCGTTCCACGTCCGCCGGCAGAATGTCCGGGCTCGAATAGGCGCCCATTCCACCCGTATTCGGCCCCTGGTCATTGTCGAAAGCGCGCTTGTAGTCGCGCGTCGGCGCCATCGGGATGAAGTCTTTGCCGTCTGTCAGGATGATGTACGACAACTCCTCGCCCGCAAGACCCTCTTCCAGGAGGATCTGCTTGCCGGCCTCGCCAAATTCGCGCCGTTCCATCACTCGATCGATGAAAGCCGTGGCTTCATCGGGCGACGACGTCACCAGGACGCCCTTGCCCGCGCACAGCCCGTCGGCCTTCACCACCAGCGGCCAATCCACCGAGCACAGTTCCGCATAGGCGTCGACCGGAGAGTTAAATACTCCGTACAGTGACGCTGCAGGAATCTTGTGTCGCTCGAGGAATCTCTTCGCGAATACTTTGCTGCCTTCGAGTTGCGCGGCCTTCTGCGTGGGCCCCAGAATCTTGAGCCCCCGTCTCGTAAACTCGTCCACGATGCCGAGCACGAGCGGCAGCTCCGGCCCAACTACAGTCAGATCCGCTTGTAGCTTTTCGGCCAGATCGGCGGCCGCCTTCACGTCGCTGACGTCCAGCGGAACACATTCAGCATCGCGCGATATGCCGCCGTTTCCCGGGGCGCACCATATCTTGTCGACCAGCCGACTCTGCTTCAGCTTCCACACGAGGGCGTGTTCGCGCCCTCCGCTTCCGATCACAAGTAGTTTCAAGAAATAACTCCGCGCAAGAACTCCGAACGATACGGCGGCTGGTGCTCAGGTGTCAACAGGAGTTGCCGAAGCTTCCGAAAAGTGATTCTATCTCAAGCGATGCATTGGGACTTCGTTGTCATCCTCATCGTTTTGGGCGTCCTCGTTCCGTGGCTCGGCCGCCGGCGCATTCGCCAGCTCATACTGCTTCCGCGCACCACAAAGATGGACCGTTTGACGCTTTACGCCTCGACGATTGCATTTCAGTGGGCCGCGGCCGGCATCATTTTGTGGCGTGCTGCGGCGCACGGCATCCGGCCAGACCAGCTCGGTCTTTCTGTGCCGCGACCCGCGCTTGCTGTCAGCCTTTCGGTTCTTCTCAGCGCGCTGCTCCTGGCGAACCAGGTATTTAGCATCAATCGACTCGCGTCCCGATCGCCCGATCCAAAAGGCCTCCTGGCTCAGCTCGCCTCGAAAGTCTTTCCCCAGGACAACCTCGAGCGCCTAGCCTTCGTCGCCCTCGTCTCCACCGTGGCCCTGTGCGAGGAAGTGATCTACCGGGGCTTCATCCAGTTCATTTTTCAGGATGTTACACGCGGAGCCGTGCTGCTCGGGATCCTCTTCTCGGCGGTTTTCTTCGCTTTGGCCCATTCCTACCAGGGTAGGCGCGGTTTGCTCTCGACCTTTGCAGTGGGGCTCCTCTTCGGCGCAGTTCGTTCTTGGACCGGGAGCCTCATTCCGACGGTTTCTGCCCACTTTGTAGCCGATTTGACGGTCGGCTTCCTTGCGCCGGTCCGGCTCCGCGACAAAACGCCGGAATCCGGCGTGGTGTCCAGTTCCGTTGCGCCAAGTGATTCGGCGGGATCCGGGGAAAATCCGTGACGGCGCCTCCTCGATTATCCGATAGCCAAATTCAAACCGCCCTTTCCCCCTATGGCGCCAGCCCCAATCCAAGCCAGTGTGATGCCGTCCGAACTTACATCGACCTCTTGCTTAGATGGAACGGTCGCATCTCTCTGACAACAGTCACCGATCCCGACGAAATCCTGCGATTTCACATAGGCGAGAGTATTTCCGCGATTTCCGCCGTCCCCATCGAAAAAGGTCGGCTCGCCGACGTCGGTTCAGGCGCGGGCTTTCCCGGCGTCCCGCTGGCCCTATTTCTGCCTCACCTGGACGTCACCCTGATCGAGTCGAACGCCAAAAAGGCCACATTCCTCTCAGAAGTGCAGCGCCAATTAAATCTCCATCGCGTTCGGGTATTCCGAGGCCGGGCGGAGGAGCTCGTCGCGCAGGGAGCGAAGTTCGATTATGTCACTGCCCGCGCAGTTGGGAGGTACGATGAGCTCCTCCTTTGGTCGTCGAAGGTCCTAAATCCCGCCGGGAAGGCCGTTCTTTGGCTAGGAGACAAGGACGCACTCGAAGTTTCAGCCTATCCCGGCTGGACTTGGCACGCCCGGCAGAAAATCGTCGGTTCCCAGAAGCGATTCTTGCTTGCGGGCGCGTTGTCTCCGAGCTCATAGGCACATAGAATGGATGTTCCACGTGGAACATCCAGATCGCCCTCTCGCGTCCGCAGCGCTCTGTCCATCTCTTCTAACCGGGAATTCTTACCTTCCTCCCATGTTCCACGTGAAACATCTTGCATAGCCTCGAAACCTTCTGCTACATTTCGCCTTCGTCCTGGGGGACAATTTGGCGCGTGTTATCGCCATCGCTAACCAAAAAGGCGGCGTCGGCAAGACAACCACTACCGTAAACCTCGGCGCTTCCCTCGCTGCCTCTGAAAAGCGCACCCTCATCATCGATTGCGATCCGCAGGCCAACACCACCAGCGCCCTCGGCTTCCCAAAAGACCCCGCCCGCAGAACCCTCTACCAAACCTTAATCCTCGGAGAGCCAATCGAACGGGTCACTCTCGACGCTCAAGTCGGCGGTCTCGACCTGATTCCGTCCGACAAGAACCTCGTGGGCGCGGCCGTCGAACTCGTCGGCATGGATGAACGTGAATACAGGCTAAAGGCCGCGATTCAGGGTATCCGAGACAAGTACGAGTACGTTCTCCTCGATTGCCCGCCAGCTCTAGATCTACTCACGCTCAATGCCCTTGCTGCCGCCGATTCCGTCCTCGTCCCGATTCAGTGCGAGTACCTGGCCCTTGAGGGCGTCTCCGAGCTCCTCGACACGCTGATGCGCCTTCGGCGCACGATCAATCCCGCACTTGCCATCGAAGGCATCCTCCTGACCATGTACGACGATCGTACGAGCCTGTCAAAGCAGGTCGCGGCCGACCTTCGCAGCTTCTTCGGAGCGCAGGTCTTTGAAACCGTCATCCCGCGAAATGTCCGCCTGGCCGAGGCTCCCAGCCACGGTGTTCCAGTACTGTTCTACGACTTACGTAGTAAAGGCGCAGAGAGCTATATCGAACTTGCCAAGGAGGTTATTGCCAATGCCCAGAAACGCGTTGGGCAAGGGTCTGAGCGCGCTGATTCGCGAACCGGAACCGCAGCCTCCGCCGCCAGTGCCGGCAGCGGTCACAGCGGGAGCGGCAACGGCGGCAGCACCGGCCCTGGCCCCTCATGACGGTATGTTTCAGGTCGATATCGACCTGATTGATCCGAGCCCCTACCAACCGCGCAGCCGCTTCCGCGAAGAAGCGCTCGACGAACTCGCGCGCTCGATACAATCGAGCGGAATCATTCAGCCGCTCGTAGTGCGTCGATCGGGAGGCCGCTACCAGCTCATTGCCGGTGAGCGGCGCTGGCGTGCCGCGCAACGAGCTGCCCTCGCGCGTGTTCCCGTCGTCGTTCGCGACGTGCCGGAAGAACTAGCCCTTGAAATGACCCTCGTTGAGAACCTTCAGCGCGAGGATCTCAACCCGATGGAGCAGGCTCGCGCATTCCATCGCCTGATCGATGAATTCGCCCTCACGCAGGAGCTGGTGGCCGAACGCACCGGAAAAGATCGCACCACAATCGCCAATGCCGTGCGGCTTCTGAAGCTCGAAGAAAGCATCCAGGAGCTTCTCGAGGAAGGTCGAATCACCGCAGGCCATGCGCGCGCGTTGCTTGGCATCGCTGAGTCCAACGAGCGGGTCGCGCTGGCTCGGAAAATAGCGCGCTCCGGAATGACGGTCCGGCAAGTCGAACGCCTGGCCGCACGTAGCTCCAAACCGCGGTCGGCGCCGGTGGCTTTACAACTTGATCCGAACACGAAGGCTGCAATCGACGAACTTCAGCGCGAATACGGAACTCGCGTATTCATCGTTCCTGCTCGCGCCAGTAGGCCTGGCCAAATCATCTTGGAATACTACGACAATAGTGATTTGACTCGTCTATACGACCGATTGATGCGGGTATAAGCTACATATGTAGGAGTATGTGAATGCCCTGGCGTATGTTCGACCGCAAGCAGCAGGATTCCGGTGAGTGGAGCGGATTTCTGGAAAAGGGCGTCCGGCTGGAAGGGAAGCTCGAATCGCCCGGAACGCTTCGGATTGATTCGCACATGAAGGGGACCCTGGTCTCCGAGGGAACGCTCATCCTGGGAGAGCACGCTCGCGTGGACGGCGAGATGACCGGGAACTCGGTGATGATCGCGGGGCGATTTGACGGCGTCATTCACGCGAAGGGTCGAGTCGAGATTCAGGGCAAAGCCATCGTGACGGGCGAAATCCACACGCCTTGCCTGATCATCGAGCCCGGTGCCATTTTCGACGGCCAATGTCTCATGCTCAGCGCCAAAGAACCTGCGAACGTAATCACGATCCCCATTCGCTCCGCGGCGACCCAAACCCGCGGCTAGATTCAGATACCTGCAAGCCTCCCGCGCCCTCGCGTTATAATCGACACCCTTGCATTCAGGAGAAAATCGTCTTGGTTGAACGCATTCGGCTAACCGAAGCGGCCAAGGCCGCCGGTTGAGCTGCCAAGCTGAGTCCCAGTTTGCTGGACTCCGTGTTGAAGCGGCTTCCGCGGCCTACTGACCCGAATCTTCTCGTTGGGTTCGAAACCAGCGACGACGCGGGGGTGTATCGAGTCACCGACGAAATCGCCTTGGTTCAGACCGTCGATTTCCTTACGCCCATTGCGGACGATCCGTTTGTCTACGGTCAGATCGCCGCGGCTAACTCATTGAGCGACGTCTATGCGATGGGCGGGCTTCCCATCACAGCGCTTTCGGTCCTCGGCTTTCCCGGCTTCAGGTTCGGCTGGACGTCCTGGAACAAATCTTGCGTGGCGGCCTCGACAAAATGACGGAAGCCGGCTGCACGATCCTCGGCGGCCATTCGATTCGTGATGACGAGTTGAAGTTCGGCTACGCGGTCACAGGCCTGATCGATCCCAAGGCAATTTGGCGCAACGTGGGAGCCCAGCCCGGTGACGTCTTGATCCTGACGAAATTCCTCGGTACCGGGGTGATTTCCACCGCGCTGAAGCAAGGACATGCAGAGGAATCCTGGGTCGCCGCTGCAATCGCCTCGATGACCCAGCTAAATCGCGACGCAGCCGAGGCGTTGCACGCGATCGAACTCGATTTCGACCATGGCCATCCCGTGCACGCAGTCACGGATGTCACCGGCTTCGGTCTGTTGGGTCATGCGCGTGAAATGGCCGTCGGCAGCACTGTGTCGATCCGTATCGATCACGAGCGCTTGGCATATCTCCCTGGCGCAATTGACGCTGCTCAAGCCGGATTCGTCTCCGGCGGCCTGAAGAACAATCGCGAATTTCTCGAAGGCTGCGTCGAGTTCTCGCCGAATGTTCCCGACGAAGTCCGCACTCTGCTTTACGACCCACAAACTTCGGGCGGCCTGCTCGTAGCGGTTGCTCCGGAAGCCGCCGATACCCTCATGTCCCTGCTCGAACGTCGCGGAATCGGAGGCGCGGGTGATCGGCGCCGTGATCGAAAAGCAATCACCTCTCATGGCCATCGCTTGAATCTCGTCGAATCGTGTACACTTTTCGTCTTCGCGCTTCTTTCATGGACCCGATAACCCACGGAATTACAGGTGCGCTCCTCGGTAAAGCATATTTCTCGAAGCGTGATCATCGCGTCGCAATTTTTTCCACAGTCCTCGGCGCCGTTTTCCCCGATGTCGACGTCTTTTTCGAGGCCCTGTCGCGCGATCCGGTAGCGATTATCAAATATCATCGCAACGTCACGCACTCCTTCGTGTGCTTGCCGCTTTTCGCCGTCATGCTGGCGGGCCTCACGCGCTGGGTCGCGCGCCGCTTCAACCTGGAATGCCCGAAATTCTGGATGCTCACTCTCATCTACGGTGTCGGCATCGCCAGCCACATCATTCTCGACGCCATGACTTCCTTCGGCACGCGCATCTGGGCTCCCATTTCGGAGCAACGCGTTGCGTGGGACCTGCTCTTCATCATCGACTTCACATTCACGTCGATCGTGCTATTGCCGCAGAGTTACGGCCTGGATCTACAGCAACCGCGAGAAAAGCCGTCTCCGAGCCGCGTCCATGTGGATTGTGTTTACGCTGGCCGGCTTCGGTGCGTGGCGTATTGCCGCGGCGTTTCAGACCCCGTTTCACTTTTGGGTCGTGGTCGTCGCCTCCGCCATCATGGCGATCTTGTTTTTCCTGCCCGCGATCCGCGATTGGGGGTTTGGCATAGCTCGATCCGCATGGTGCCAGGCCGGCACGTACACGATGATTGCGTATCTTTTCGCTTGCGCCGTTGCGCATCATGCGGCGATGCGTCGCGTCATCGATTTTGCGGACGCGAATCACATCGCAATCGTCCGCATCGGCGCTTTGCCGATGCCGCCATCGTTGCTCGGGTGGGGCGACGCAATTCGCACGCCCGATGGCGTCTATCAGGCTCCCCTCGACCTGCGCGATCCGAATCCGCCGGCATTTCGTTTCACTCCGGATTCTCCCGCCGACGCCTTCACGGCGCGCGCGCTCGAATTGCCCGACGTTGAGCTCTATTGGAATTTTGCTCGCTTCCCCTTGATTCGCGCCTCCACCGAAAACGGCCTTCACATCGTGGATTTCGGTGAAAATCGCTTCGTCAACCGGCAGAGGCGCAGCCCTCCGCCGTTCACGTATCGCGTGGTATTCGACGCCGCCGGCAATGTGGTCGAGGAAGGCTGGCTCAGCGACGGCATGCTCTTGAAGAACACCAGGAAAACTTCGCCGCAAGCCGCGGGAGCAGCGCGATGAAAGTTTTGATCTTCAGCGACATCCACGGCGACATTCGCGCCCTCGAAAAAGTAGTTGCGCAGCCGGCGGACATCTACATTTCTAACGGCGATCTCTCGAACTTCGGCAGCGATTTGGAAACCTGCGGCGAAGTGCTAAAGCCTCTCGGCGACCGCCTCTGGGCGCTTCCCGGAAACCACGAAACTCACGAGCAAATGCGCGCGTTCTGCCAGAAGTTCGGTTTCGTCGATTTTCATCGCCAGGTGCGAACCCTCAAATCCGCGAATGGCGCGACGCACTGGGCCGGCCTCGGCTACAGCAACATCACTCCCTTCAACACGCCCGGCGAGTATTCGGAAGACGAAATCGCGGGAGCGCTGACCACGTTCGAAGGAAACAACCCGCTCTATCTCGTCGTGCATTTTCCGCCGCGCGACACGAAGCTCGACGAATTTGCGCCGGGAAAGCACGCAGGCAGCCCGGCGTTGCGCCAATGGATCGAGCGCGTTCAACCGGCATACGCATTTTGCGGCCACATCCATGAAGCCGCAGGGCGTCGCGACGAAATCGGCGCCACGCAATGCATCAACGTCGGCAAGAGGGGTTACACGATCGAGTTGTAGAGGTCAGAGACCAGATGGAAGGGAATGCTCGGCAGGGCACCACTCACTAATCGCTAGTCACCAATCACCAATCACCAATCACAACGCTACTTCTTCGTGACCGGATAAACCACAAGCTGTCGCCGGTCGCCCGAGCCTTCGCTGATCGTGCGCACGCCCGGCGCGCCGTTCAATTCCAGGTGGACAATGCGGCGATCGCGCGGCGACATCGGATTGAATTGAAACGGCTGGCCCGTCTCGCGGACGCGCTGAGCGGCCACTCGCGCCGACAGCTTCAATTCTTCCAGCCTGCGTTGCGCGGTAGTCGCCGCAATCGAATCGCACGCGATCGTGCAGCACCGGCTCGAGGCGCAAACAGCGGTGCGCAACATACTCGAGGGCTAGCAGCAGTTCTCCGCTTCGCGCCAGCAGAAGCTCTTCGTCCGCGCCGCGGAATCGCACCACCACATCCGATTCCTTCTCGCCGGCATCCGCGATTCGGCTCGGCCGATATCTCGTATTCCACTTCGAGATTCATCTCGCGCACCGCCAGATCGAGCAGCTTTCTCAGCTCGTCGGTCGCGCGCTGCCGGTCGAACGGCGCGACGCTGCGCGCTCGCTCTCTGCCTTGCGGTCTTCTGCTCGTGAAAGCTCGCCCT
>CAWBGW010000088.1:0-20160 GCA_963788345.1 uncultured Acidobacteriota bacterium
GATTTTGAATTCGTGTTGCCGGGGTATTTCGAGACCATGCACACGCCATTGCTGGAGGGCCGTACGTTCACGGATGTGGACAACACGCCCCTCCCGCCCGGACCTCCGCCGCCCCAATCGCCGGGGGGTGCCATGCCTGGCCGTAATGTCGTGGTCATTGACCAGGAGCTGGCGAAGAAGGCCTTTCCTAACGGATCGGCGGTTGGCAAGCAGATCCTGATACGCGTGCGCACGCCGAATGCAGAACCGGTCGAAGTGATTGGCGTGGTGGCGCACACACGCGATGAGTCGCTGAGCGTTCCGGGACGCGAGCAGGTCTACTTTGCGGACGCGTTCGTCGGCTCGGGCGCGGTGCAGGAGTGGGCCATTCGAACGAGCGGCAACGCAGCGAAATATGGGAACGACATTCGGGCCACAATCAAGGCGTTGAACTCCAAACTCTTGGTCGCAGAGATGCAGCCCGCCGAGGCGTTGGTTGATCGCGCGCAAGGCGGCACGCGGTTTGCTCTTCTGCTCATCGGAGTTTTCGCGGTGATCGCGGCGCTCCTGGCGGGCGTGGGGCTTTACGGCGTTCTTTCCACGGTGGTGCGGCAACGCACCGCGGAGATCGGCGTACGCATGGCTTTGGGCTCGCAGCCGGGCGGGATTTTCAACCTTGTCGTGGGGCAGGGACTTCGCCTCACCGCCGTTGGCATCGCCGCCGGCTTGGTCGCCGCCTTCGCGCTGACTCGCCTGATGGCCACAATGCTGGTAAAGGTCAAGCCAACCGACCCGGCCACTTTCGTGACCATGGCAATCCTATTTTTCCTGATTGCCGCCGTGGCATCCTGGCTGCCCGCATGGCGCGCAGCCAGCGTCGACCCAAACGCGGCCCTTCGTCAGCAATAACACTTTGCTCCGCACACGCGACTGTGAGAAGAAAAATCGCGATCACCCTCTGAGTTCCGTTCACACACGAATCTCCGCGTGATTGGACTCCAGTTCACGCCCCTTGTTCCCGGCCTTCTCCGCCCCGCGCTCCGAATGGCGCGACCCCGTCAATCCTGCTCTTTGCCTTGGCTGCAGGGCCACTCCCGGGGGAGCAAGTTTCCGATTATCCGACTACACGTCCAATTGGTTGGGGTCACTGCACGGATTACTTCCGAGTAGCCCGTAATCCTCCCAGAATCGATGCCAAGAGCGGACATCACTTCCTACAAGCCGACTTTCCTTTACTAATCCCGAGCCAGGACAGATTACTTCCGGTTGCCGACGAAGTGGACATGATTTTCGGACAGGCCAATTCGGCGGCCATCGAACGGCCGGTGCGGCACAATAGCACTCTTCCGATGGCCGAGGGGGCCTTATGCTAAGTGCTGGCTTTCTTGCATTGCGGGTTTAGCTTGATGTTGTAGAAGAATCCGGAAAGCGAGTCCGTGCGTGATCAGCAGCAGCGGCACTACCAAAGTCGGAAGGAAGTATGCGGCTCCCAACTGTCCCGCCAATAGTCCGGCGTGATTGGCTTGGTAGAAAGCGTTCAGGATATCGGCTAAGCCCCACAGATTGAAGATCCATCCAGCGGCGACGCCAGCCGCGCTAGGCAACAATTGCAGCGAAAACAGCGCAAGTATCGCCGCAATGATGTCCCCATAGGCCGCGGAATGCGCGAAGGCAGGGGGCAGATCGGCTGACACGACGCCGGGGACAAGGAATGCCAACCCAATGAAGCGGAAGCTGTGCAGGATGAGCAGAGGCCGCAACGCTTCGGCCCGTTCCCGATGGCGGAGTTCCGGCCAAATATATCGAGCGGCGACGATCCCCCACGCGATCAAACTGAATGCGATGCTTACGAAGAAATAGACTTGCAGCGGCATAGGTGCCTCCTTATTTAGAATTCCAGCCACTCATAGAGCATGGCTGTTTTGAACCTACGGTGGAAAGCAGCGGGAAAAATCGAGGAGCAGCTTCGGGGATCCTTTAATGCGAATCTTGCCTCGCAGCAGGGCCCATAGTAGATTGGCTTCCTTTCGCAAAAAGCGAAGCCAGGTCTCGCTGTCCGCGCTGAGCCGCAAATCTGCTTCACCCAGGTGCCCTGGCTCGACTCGGAGCGTCTTGTTGCGAATGACCACGGTGGCCTTCGCCTCTTCCTGCCCGGTAAACGTGAAGTGGTACGTTGCGTCGATCCCCGCCGATTTGCCGCGCTGGAAAGCAAACTGCATGCCGCGGATGAAGCTTTTGATCGACCCTTGCCCGGCCAGGCCGTTGGAGACGCGCTTCGTTTTCTTGTGCGGAAACCTCCGCGCCACGTGATTTTCCGCGTCGGACTTCGGGACGACATAAACCGTTTCCTGCTTTTTCTGGAGGGGATCGACAACGTCCTCCAGATATCGTTTCCGGTCGGTTAGGAACGGAGCGATGACATCCTCGCCCGCAGGACAGACGGCCATGCAATAGGCCGCCTTATAGTTCGCGCCGAACGACAGGCTTTGCCACATGGACACGGTCTCTGCGCCGGATACTTTTTTCCGGTACTCGCGCACGCTGCCGCTCTCCGCAATCGTTTCCACCCAGTCGTTGAATCCGCCCATGAATTCCCGGTAGTTGTGCGTGTAGCAGGCGGAAAAATCGAAGTGCCCGTCCGAGCCGATAGCTCCGGTGGGACAGGCCGCGACGCACAGCTTGCATTCCAGGCAGGGGTTATAGTCGAGGGGGCGCGAGTATTCGGAGACCTCGGCATCCATCAAAATCGTTCCCAGCAAAATGAAATTGCCGAACTTCGGATGAATCACGTTGCGGTGAATTCCCATGTGCCCGAGTCCTGCCGCCACTGCCACGGGCTTGTGCGAAATGATCCACATTTTTGCGCCCCAGCGGTCGGCTTCCATGGGAAAGCCTGCCGCGCCGCCGGTCGTGGCGCGAACGCCCATTCGTTCCAGGGGAGCGATAACCTTGCGCGCGATCTGGTTGATTTCATCCGTGGTGTGATGGAACTCCAGGTTGGCAATCGAGCGGGCCGGCGTGCGCACGTTTTCGCGATTCATTCGCCGGACAATGCTGATTAGCGTCCTGGTTTCGGGGAACACCCAGTCAATGTCGGCGCGTTGGTCGGCGATCTCGGGCCGGTCCACCTCCACGAAGCCCACGTCGTCCGCGCCCTCTTGCAAGCAGAGTTGGCGGAGCCATGCGGCGTCCACCTTTTGTGGATGCGGCTGCAGATAGCCCGCCGCTTCCTGTTCCCGAAACTGCTTGACCGTGGGGTGTTCAGCTAGCTGCATTGGCGATCCCCTTCTGCCACTGGAGTCCTTCCTCGAACTCTGCGATCAAGACGGCCAGGGCTTCCGGCTGCTCATGCGTCGTGAGGTGACCGCCGGGCAACCGCTCGATCCGAAGGCCGAGCTTGCCTAATCGTTCCTCGGCGAGGTCGACCTGCCGGTGTTCAAATGGATCTTCGTCGCTTCCGCCCACCACGAACGGGAATTGATCGCGATAAGCCTTGAAGAGGAGGCCGAAGTCGAGCCGATCGCCTTGCGCTTTGTGATCGGCGTCGAAGCCTGCAGCTGCGGCGAGATAGAACAGACCATCGTGGCGGTCCAGGGCGCTATGGAGCTCGCGGACCTCCGCATCTGTCACCTGATACCCTCTGGACCACATCACCCCCACCATCATCTTGAACAGTGCGAAGGAGCCGCCCATCCCCCGGAGTGCACGGTTAGGGAGGCGGCGCAAAACTGGCGTGGTGTACCACGGGTGGGAGTGCCCGTCCGTGAAGAGCCCGCCGTTGAAGATGAAAACGCCACGAATGTCCGGCCCGCCCGCAGGTTCGCCCCGCTCGGCGCGCTCAAGCCGGCGTCGCAGATGCTCCAGAACGACAAGCGAGGAAAAGTCAAAGGCGACCAGCGTCGTGGATTGCACACCCAAATCGCGCCAGAGCGCTTCAACAAGATCCGCGCGTTCGGCGGTGGAATAGGCGTAGTCCTTGGGCTTGTCGCTATCGCCCATGCCGATGTACTCGACGAAGAGCTTCGGCATCTCCGCCGCCTTCGGTAGTTGCGGCTGAACCTTCGCCCACCCGAACGAGCCATCGGGAAATCCCGGCAGGAACGAGACGGCGTGCGCAAGCTCTCCCTCCCGCTTCAAGAATATGTTGATGGGCGCGCCTGCCGGCGAAACGATGGCTCGGGCATTCGGGTCGTAGCCGACGCGCTCTCCGCCTGCGAACCAACCTTCGGCAGACGGCGTCCGGCCCGCCTGCATGGCCTTGTCGGTAACTGCTCTCACGGGCTCGGGCATCATCGGGTCTTCTGTTTTGGCTGTATGGGCCCCTGCTGCGCAGTCACCGTGGGTGGCGAACATGGCGAAGCCGCCCGCCAGGTTGGAGCCCCCGGTTTTTCCGGTCCCGCCAGTCGCGCTAATCTTTGGCTTGATCATGTTCATCTCCTTCTAAGCGCCCACTTCGTACAGCATCGCTGTCGAGGCGTGACTCACTGAAACGCCCCTGGGTTCAGTGCCCTCAGCGGCATCAACGGTCCGACGGGAATGTATTGGTGATCCATCAAATGCTCCTTCGCGAGCGGCAGCGTTTCCATAATCACTCGCGCCTCGTCCTCGGTTTTCGCGTCGACTACGAAAACGACACCTTTGCCATCGCCGCGCGAATACCACTGGCGGATTTTCCCGTCGAGGTAAAGCTTTACCGTCGCCTTAATCTCTTCCGGTATAAACGCCATGACTTGTTGGGGCGCTACGCCCTGCTTTGGAGTCTCGACGACGATGACCTCGGTGGTTTTCGGTATAGCGATGCTGGGCACGCCTGAGCCGCCCGCGGGCTGTGTTTGCGCCCCGGACGGTGATTGCGTTCCGGCTTGTGATTGAGCTAGTGCCGCCGCGGGAAGCACTGCTGCCATAAG
Organism: uncultured Acidobacteriota bacterium; assembly: GCA_963788345.1. Taxonomy (GTDB): domain Bacteria; phylum Acidobacteriota; class Terriglobia; order Acidiferrales; family UBA7541; genus Palsa-295. The sequence goes on from CAWBGW010000088.1 coordinate 4,887, forward strand.
AAACGGGATCATAAATTTCATCTCCTTATCCTTTCGATTCAGTCTGTCTATTTGGCCCGTCCACCCATAAAGAGTATGGTCGTACTCTTTATGGGGAAAAAAATTTACTCTGGAGCGAAGAGCTTTATGAAAAAGCTCCTCGCTTCCGTCAACAACTCCTCGCGCTTTTCAGGCGACAAAGTCATTCGGACACTCGTCAACACCCCAGCCATGCTGGGGAACAACAACTGAAACTGCTTCAGCTTTTCCTCTCGCGTCCGGCCAGGCACAAACGGCAACAGACGCTCACGATACGCTTCTCGCACTGCCTCAATCCGTTTTCGCACCGACAACGGCTTTCTCGCAAGCTCTGGCCCGAGGGCGGCCAGCACACAACCCATTCCCGGCGAGTTCGCGTGGCCTGTGCTCAGATAGCGTTCGATGATCGCCCGCAGGGCTCGGCCTTCGGGCGCCGACTTTGCGGCCTCCAGCATGCCATTTCCCATCCCATCGAACGCTCGCGCTACCGCTTCAACGAAAAGATCATCCTTGCTTGCAAAATGCCGATAGAAGCCCCCTTTTGTCAGGCCTACCTTCTTCATGACCGTTCCGATGCCACTCGTGTCCCCGCCGTGCTCCCGGATCGAGCGAGCAGCCATGGCAAGAATCTTCTCGCGGTTCCGCGCTTTGTGTTCTAGCGAATATCGCATGACGTAAGAGTACGCTAGTACTCTATTGCCTGTCAAGACCAAAATTGATCTTTGCTAACGCCCACCGCAGCAACTCAGAATCGCGTTGAACCGCGGACGGAAACTCCGGGCGAATAAGGGGCGAGCCGGAAGTTAACGGTGGCGCACCCCGCGCAGTTGGCCCCGCATTTGAATTTTCTGATGGGATGACGTTGTCGGCTCCTTCTCCCGAGTAAACTCGGTAGCTGTAGACGACCAAGGCTCGGAAGAAAGGAGCCGAGCAATGTTGATTATAGGATGTGATATTCACGCACGCTACCAGCAGATCGCCATGGCGGAAGAATCCACCGGGGAGTTGATCGAGCGACGACTGGACCACACGAGCGGTGAGGCCGAAACGTTCTATCGCAGTCTGCCGAAGCCGGTGCGCGTGGGGATCGAAGCAACCAGGCCCTTCCCATGGTTCGAGCGCCTGCTGACTCAGTTGGGGCACGAATTATGGGTGGGGGATTCGGCCCAGATTCGGGCCAGTGCCGTGCGGTTGCAGAAAACGGATCAGCGTGATGCGGCGCTGATTCTTGATTTGCTCCTCACGAATCGTTTCCCTCGGATCTGGGTGGCTTCCCTGGCTGAACGGGACACCCGACAACTGCTGTGGCATCGGCACAAACTGGTTCGCATGCGCTCGATGGTAAGTAACCAACTGCATGCGCTGGCAATGGGACAGGGACTATGCCGGAAGAAGAAGCTGTTCACGAAGAAGGGGCGGGCAGAGCTATCGAGTCTTGCTCTCGGGCCGTGGGCTAGTCGCCGACGCGAGGAACTTCTCGGATTGCTCGATCAACTCGATCCTCCGATTGCCGAGCTGGATCGCGCGGTTCTGGAGCAAGCAAAACAACGAGAGGATGCCGCTCGTTTAATGTCCCACCCTGGCATCGGTCCGGTGAATGCTCTGGCCTTTGTGCTCACCATCGGTCCGGTCACACGCTTTCGTCGAAGCAAACAGGTGGTGAGTTATCTCGGCTTGAATCCGAGCGAGCATTCCAGCGGCGGCCGCCAGCGTCTGGGAGCAATCAGCAAGCAGGGAAACAAGATGGTGCGCTGGTTGTTGGTAGAAGCCGCGCAACACGCGGCTCGGTTCGATCCGGAGTTGCGGCAGGACTATCAGCGGTTGAAGTTCCGTCGAGGGAGCGCGGTGGCGAAGGTGGCCATCGCGCGCAAGTTGGCCGTGCGGATGTATTGGATGCTGCGGAGTGGAGCAGATTACGCGCGGCTGGTTCGCATGCAAGGCAGCCCGAGCGGCACCCTGGTGAGCAACCCTTCACCGATTTTCTGATTGGGCGTCTTGCTCCCCCGAGAGATCGGGGCGTCTGAAGAACGAATCATGGTCGGAAGTGCCGTGACCGAATAGATGGTTGGTGGAACCAGAGTCCACCGTTAGATTCACGAAGCGAGCCTTGGTCAAGATGAGAGAAAGACCCTGGTTAGGAAAAAAACGAACCATCCGTGGTTCGCAAACTCTAGGTGTCTCTTGACAGAGCCGACAACGTCATAGAGGGGTGCCGCATCCCTTCGGCATTTGAAGGGTGCGCGCCTTGGATTCTGATCCCTCCGCGTTTCCCGGCTTCCACGGTGAGGGGTTAGGGTGAGGGGTGAGGGCGAGGGTGAAGAGCACAGGGGTGAGCCGCCTTCGCGCGGAGCGCTTTGGCGCGCCATGGGGGCGAGGGCTAAAGCAAAAGCGGGACGAAATGCAAGGGCGCCACCGGCTGCTCGACGACGAGAGCGGAACTGTGTCAATCGTCCCTCCGGGACTCTTTCTTCTCTCTATCACTTGCTTCCCGGCATTCCGCTTCGCTGTATGCCGGGCTAGGTACAATCGCGCCTCCGGCGCTTGAACCCTGAGACCCAGGTCCGGGGCTGACACAAAGCGAAGATGCCGCGCTGAAGCGCGGCGCTACGTTTAAGGCTAAAGAAAATTCTAAAGGCGGGCGCGCGGGCTGCTCGACGACGAGAGCGGAACTGTCAATCGTCCCTCCGGGACTCTTTCTTCTCTCTATTACTCGCTTCCCGGCATTCCGCTTCGCTCTTTCAATATGTCAGGGTTTGAATCATCAAACCCTGAAACCCGGCCGGGCTAAGTACAATCGCGCCTCCGGCGCTTGGTTAGGCGAGGGGTGAGGGGCGAGGGGCGAGGGGTTAGGGCGACCCTTCGGCTGCGCTCCCTTCGGCTTCGCTCAGGGCAGGCAGGACAGACGGGATGACCCGCCCAACAAGACGGCGGGCAGGCACCGCCCAACAAGACGGCGGGCAGGCACCGCCCAACAAGATGGCGGGCAGGCACCGCCCAACAAGATGGCGGGCAGGCAGACGTTGTTGAGGATGAGGGGCGGAAGAGAGGTTCCTCTCTACGTCCCGCGCGTCCCGGTAAACACAATTTCCATGTCAGGGTTTGCAAGTACAAACCCTGAGACCCAGCGGGACGAAGTGCCAAGGCGCGCGGGACTCCGCTCGGAATGACAACATTTTTTGTGGGCGCTAAAATCCTAAATGCCGTGCGGCTTTTTCGTGTGTGGGTTTGAGCAAGCAACGCCTGAGGCCCAGGGAGGGATGTCGCGGAAGGCGGCGGGCGGTAGCAAAGGATTGTCGGCGGCGCGGGAACGGTCGTCAGATTGGCGCTGCGCGCGGAGGCTGGCTTTGGTGGGGAGGCGCGCGGTGCGAGTTCTGCCGTCGTCGAGGGTATAACGGACGCGGCGCAGGCGAATGGGCTCGCGAAGCCGGCCGTGCTGGCGGTGCCAGAGAGTTTCCTGACGGGCGTGCTCGAGCTTTTCGAGAGTGGCGGGTGCGAAGGGAAAGTAACGGCGGTGAAAGCGAGCCGGGTCGGACCGGAAGCGCTTGGCGAGTTTGTTGACCCAAGTGTGGCTGACGCCGAGAAGCCGGGCAACGCGGACGGCGGCCCATTTGGGTGCGGGAGACTGCCACCACTGCCAGACGAGCTGCTCGATGACGCGGGATTCGAGGCCGCTGCGCCAGGGAAGCGGCGCGCGGCGACGCGCGGCACGAGCTTTTTGGATGTTGATCAGGCGCGCCTGGCGAGCGCGCGGCGATTTGTGGCCGGGTCCCTTGGCGCCCATGGCGCGGTTCTCTGGAGCGAATTTCGGCCACGCCTGGAATTGGTGCGACCACAGAATCGGAAACACCGCGCGAGGCCAGCTTGTATGATATCAATCTAATTGGCGACGTTGCATACAATCGTCCCTCCGGGACTCGTTCTTCGTTTCTATGTGCTTCCCGGCATTCCGCTTCGGTCTTTCCGATGCCAGGGTTTGAATCATCAAACCCTGGAACCCGGCCGGGCTAAGTACAATCGCGCCTCCGGCGCTTGAACTCTGAAACCCAGACGCAAAGCGAAGATGCCGCGCTGAAGCGCGGCGCTACGTTTAAACCTAAAGGCGCGGGACTCCGCTCGGGAATCGGGCCTTTCTTGTTTCCGGCGGTACCAAATCCTTCGAGCGGCGCACGCAGAGTCAAACCGGGTGTACAATCTGGCCGCCTCCTAAATCAAAAGGAAATTCCGGCTCGCACTCCGAAGGGAACTCTCCGATGAAGACGAATTGCAGATCGACGTTCGCGGCGTTGCTCGTGGGCTTGCTTGTGGCGTGCCTGGCCTCGCCGCTGATGTTGCGAGCCGACGAAGGCATGTGGACATTCGACAATTTCCCGTCGAAGACGGTGGCGACGAAATACGGCTTCGCGCCCTCGCAAGCATGGCTCGACCACGTGCGCGCTTCGTCGTTGCGCACGCTCAAACTGTTCGGCGTCGTTCATCTCTCCGCAGGGCCTGGTGATGACCAACCACCACTGCGTGCTCGACTGCGTCCAGCAGTTGTCGACGGCGCAGCAAAACTTCGTCGAAACCGGTTTCGCCGCGCAAACAGTGGCCGATGAGCGGAAGTGTCCGGCGTTCGAGCTGAATCAGCTCACCCAGATCCGCGACGTGACCGCAGACGTGCTGCAAGCGCTCGCCGGCAAGACCGGCAGCGCCGCCAATGCCGCGCTGCACGCCAAAGAGGCTGAACTGCAGCAGAGCTGCGGCTCCGATCCCGCCGTACTTTGCCAGGTCGTCTCGCTCTATGAGGGCGGCGTCTACGATCTCTACCGCTACAAGCGTTACAACGACGTGCGTCTCGTCTTCGCGCCGGAAATGGCCGTGGCTCAGTTCGGCGGCGATCCCGATAACTTCAACTTCCCGCGCTTCGACTTCGACATCGGCATCGTGCGCGCGTACGAAAACGATCATCCGGCCGCTAGCCCCGATTACCTGAAGTGGAGCAGCAGCGGCTCGAAAGACGGCGATCTCGTCTTCGTACCCGGCAATCCCGGCGGCACCAGCCGCGAACTCACCATCTCGCAATTGGCGTTCGATCGCGACACGCTCTATCCGGAGACTATGCCCGACATCGCGGAGTATCGGGGACTCCTGGAGCGGTTCGCTACGGAAGGTCCCGAGCAGGCGCGCGAGGTGGGCGATACGGTGTTCTCCATTGCGAATACGTTCAAGGCGCTTTTCGGCCGCCAGGGGGCGCTGATGGATCCGGAATTTTTCGGCACCAAGGTGAAGGAAGAGCAGCACCTTCGCCAGGCGGTTGCGGCCGACCCAAAGCTCGCGGCATACGCATCGGCATGGGACGACATTGCGCAGATTCAGGTGGTGCGCGCGCAGCTTTTCGCTCGACGCGGAGCGACGAACGCCTTTCTCCGGTCGAGCCTGTTCAATTATGCAATCACGCTGGTGCGCGCGTCGGCCGAGCGCGCCAAGCCCAACGGCGAGCGCTTGCCCGAGTACACGGATCAGGGGCTGGTCCGCGTCGAGCGACGCATCTCCGCACCCATTCCGGTTTATAAGGATATGGAGGAGCTGGGGATCGCGTGGGTGTTCACGTCGATGCGGCGCAACTTGGGCGCGGACGATCCCTTCGTCCGCAAGGTGCTGGGCCAGGAGTCGCCGGAACAGCTCGCGCATCGGCTGGTCACTGGAACGCATCTCGACGACGTGAAGGTTCGCGAGGCGTTGTACACCGGAGGTCAAGCCGCCGTCGCCGCGTCCACGGATCCGATGATCGTTTTCATCGCGTCGATCGACCCCGACTTGCGCGCGGTGCGCAAGGACTACGAGGCCAAGGTGGACGCGCCCACGCGCGCCGCGGCCGAACGAATCGCGAAGGCGCGTTTCGCCATCTACGGCACCAGCGTTGATCCCGACGCGACGTTTACTCTGCGGCTCAGCTACGGCGCGGTGAAAGGCTTCACCGACGCGCAGGGCCAATCCGTCGCGCCGTACACGACTATCGGCGGCCTTTTCGATCGCGCCTCGGGCGCCGACCCCTACGTGCTGCCGCCAAGCTGGCTCTCCGCGAAATCGTCGCTCGATTTGGCCACGCCCATGAACCTTTCCTCCACCAACGACATCATCGGCGGCAATTCGGGCAGCCCCATGATCAACAAGAACGCCGAAATCGTCGGCTTGATCTTCGACGGAAACATCTTCTCGCTCGGCGGTAACTATGGCTACGACGCCGCGAAGAATCGCTCCGTCGCCGTCGATAGCCGCGCGCTCCTCGCAGGCTTGCGCACGGTTTACCACCTCACCCGCATCGCCGACGAGGTGGAATCCGCGCGTAAATAGCGCAGCTTAGTTGAGGGTGGAAGCCCCGAACGCCCGGTCGCGGCGGTTGAGCTGTTGTGGTGGAAGCCCCGGACTGAAGTCGGGGGCTTCCACCCTAGACGTTGTAGACGCGCTCGATGTCGAAGACGCCGGGGATGCGTTTGACGCCGCTGACGATGCGCTCGAGCTGCTTGCGGTCGTTGACGTCGAGGGCGACTTCGATGCGCGCGCGCAAATCTTCGCCGCCGCTTTCGAAGGTGCGGATGTTGGCTTTCTCTCCGCTGATCACGCCGGTGATCGCGGCGAGCATGCCGGGGCGGTCTTCGGTGAAAATGCGCAGGCGCACCGGAAACGTGGCCTGCGTCGCCGCCGGCCCACTCGACGGGAATGCGGCGCTCGGCTTCGTACAGGAGATTTTCGACGTTGGGGCAATTCTTGCTGTGGACGGCGATGCCGCGGCCGCGCGTGACGTAGCCGATGATGTCGTCACCCGGAATCGGATTGCAGCATTTCGAGCGGTAGACCATGAGGTCGTCGTGGCCGCGCACGACGATCGTGGCGTCCTGCATGCCGAGCATGCGCTTGACGGTGGAGACGATCTTCGGCTGCTCTTCTTCCGCGGTGTCCGACGCGGGCTGGCCCGTCGCTTTCGCGAGCACTTGCCGCGCCGACCATTTGCCGTAGCCCAGGTCGGCGTAGAGATCGTCGATGCGCGAACAGCCGTACTCGGAGGCGACGCGCTGCCAATCTTCGTCGGAAATTTTCTTCAAGCTGACGCCGGCGTGGCGCGCTTCTTTTTCGAGCAAGCGGCGGCCGACGTCGGTGGCCTGTTCGCGCTCGTGGAGATTGATCCACTGGCGAATCTTGCTGCGCGCGCGCGAGGTGTGAACGAACGAGAGCCAGTCGCGCGAAGGCTCGTGGCCCTTTTGCGTGACGATCTCGACGACGTCGCCGTTCGCGAGCGCGTGGCGCAGCGGAACCATCGCGCCATTCACTTTCGCGCCCACGCATTGATGGCCCACTTCGGTGTGCACCGCGTAGGCGAAATCGATCGGAGTGGCGCCGCGCGGCAGGACGACGACGCGGCCCTTGGGCGTGAATGTGTAAACCTCTTCGGGATACAGGTCGACGCGCAGCGTGGAGAGGAATTCGCTGGGCTCCTGCATTTCCTGCACCCACTCGATGAGTTGGCGCATCCAGACGATGCGCTGGTCGTCGGCGGTGCTGGCGCCGTGCCCGCCCTTGTATTTCCAGTGCGCTGCGACGCCCTGCTCGGCGATGCGGTGCATTTCCTGCGTGCGGATCTGAACTTCGAAGGGCTGGCCGGCATGAATCACGCTGGTGTGCAGCGACTGATAGAGGTTCGGCCGCGGCATGGCGATGTAGTCCTTGAAACGGCCGGGAACTGGGGGCCAGATCTGGTGGATCACGCCGAGAGCGGCGTAGCAATTCTTGATCGTGTCGGTGATGACGCGGACGGCGAGAAGATCGAAGACCTGGTCGAGGGTGCGCTGCTGCTTCTGACTCTTGAGGTGCAGCGAGTAGATGCGCTTCACGCGCGCCTGAACTTCGGCGGGGATTCCGCTTTCCACCATTTTGTCGCGAATCGCGTCCTGAACTTCGTGCAGGAAGCGGTCGAAGACTTTCTGCTTGGTGCTGAGTTTCTTCTGGAGTTCGAAGAAGGCTTCGGGCTCGAGATAGCGGAACGCGAGGTCTTCGAGCTCGCCGCGGATGAGGCCCATGCCGAGGCGGTTGGCGACGGGCGCGTAAATATCCAGCGTCTCGCGGGCGATGCGCTGCTGCTTCTCGGAATCGAGATATTCGAGCGTGCGCATGTTGTGCAGGCGGTCGGCGAGCTTGACCATCACGACGCGAACGTCGTTGACCATCGCCAGCAGCATCTTGCGGACGTTTTCGGCCTGGCGCGTTTCGGGAGCCAGCAAATCGAGGCGGCTGATTTTCGTGGCGCCTTCCACCAGGCGCGCGACGTCGGGCCCAAATGTTTCGGAGATTTGCTCGAGCGGGATTTTCGTGTCTTCGACCACGTCGTGGAGCAGCGCGGCGCAGAGCGAGGTTACGTCGAGCTTCATGTCCGCCAGCAGGTGGGCGACTTCGACAGGATGCGAGAGGAACGGCTCGCCGGAAAGGCGCGTCTGCGTTTTGTGCTGCTCGGCGGCGAAATCGTAGGCGCGGCGAAGGAGTTCGAGGTCGTCGCCGGGACGGTTGCGGCGAACTTTGTCGGTCAACTCGACAAAGCGCAGGTCGACGGCACGGCGCGCTTCGGGGCGGATGGTGGATTTGGCCGCGGGCTCCATGGGTTATCGAAATCTATTCTAACCGGGAAATTGGGCTTCGGCGAGCGGCGGGGATTGTCACTGGCCTTTCGCTACCGGGTAGCCTGGGCCGACCCAGTCGGTGGCGAAGTCGTGAGGGAGAATCAGGACGCGAAGGTGCGTGAAGCCCATTTCGCGCAGCGCGGCGAACGCGGGACGGACGTTGGGGCAATGCGCGAGCGGGCAGCATCCACAATAGATGACGACGTTCGCCGAGCGCGGCAGCGGCTTTGCCCAGTTCTTCAAGTCGTCGAGGCCCTGGGGAGTGGAAGCGGGTCCATGGAACGATGCGTCGGCGATGTGCGCGCCGTTGTACAGAGTGTGGAAGCCCACGCAGACGATCTTTGGCTGATTCGCCGCCTTCGAATCGGCGAGCTCTTTTGCCAGTGCGGCAGCGTCAACGCTCTGGGCAGAGGGTCCAGGGAGGTGGCTGGTCGTCGTGCTTCACCGATTCGGGGGCCCCGGCAGCCTGATGAGCAGCAGCGGCGCGAATGAACGCGGCTCGCGGGAATATCGCTACTGTCGAGACGACGGTGATAACGCAAATTACAGCCGGCGGCTCTCACGACACGAAAATTCGGGATGGACATGCGGCTCCTGTGGGCGAGACCGGTAGATTCTGCGCTCGTTGCGAAACGGGGGCAATTCCAATTTTTGGTTTCACGAATCGAGTCGCTGCGCGGACCATGGCCCGTTATCCTTCCGCGACATCGCGCCGCGCGCAGTCCGCACTCGACTACAATGAACTTATGGGGAACTATCGCGGCGATTCCTTCGATCCGAATTTGTGCGAGCGGCGGCGGAAAATCGGGCTCGCGCGCACGCGGTGCGCTTTGCGACGCCGTTCTCACGCTTGTTCTCACGTCTTTTGTCGCGGGCTGCCATCACGCTCCTCCCGTGGCCAACACGCAGCAGCTCGACCGCTCCGGGATGAGTTACGACAGCGTTCAGCAACTGCAGGGCGCTGAACGTGACGACTCCCGAAGTGGCCGAAGTACTGAAAATGCACGACGCCGGATTTCCGGATGCCACCTGCGTTCAGGCGGTGCAGGTGTTTCACAATCGCGGACAGGTGTTCCGGGCGGACGATATCATCGGTCTGAGCCAGGCCGGGATGAGCGAGCAGATGATTTTCGAGCTCGCCGGCCTCAACGATTTCGGGAAAAATGCGGGCGAGCTTGAGGCCATGCACCTGGCCGGACTTTCGGATGCGGTGGTTCTCGAAGTGGCGCGTCATCGAGCGGAAGGAAAGCCGGTTCTCTCGGGCGCGTCGCTCGCGGGATTGAAGAATGCCGGCGTGCGCGGCTCAACGCTGCTCGAACTCGTGCGCCGCGGCGTGCCCGATTCGGAGGCGAACGCGCTCATTTCCTCGCGGCGCCACGGCGCCAGCGACGCGCAACTGCTCCATCACTTTGCGGGCTCCTAGGCTCGCTTGCAATTTCTCCTCTCCCTTTTCGAGTTTCCAATCCGGTAGAATCTCCGCATCTTGAACCGCACTGGTACGCGCCCGCTCGCCGCAGGCTTCTTCGCGCTCGCGCTTCTGCTCGTGACGTGCGCATGCGCTGTGCCGCTCGCGCCGGGCTACAAGATTGTCAAGGAAACACGGGAAGTGCGAATTCGTCGCCGGTCAGCCCGGCAAGCTTGAGATTCATTCTCGCCGCACGCTGCAAAATAATGGGACCGCGAATCTGGCGTTCATCGACGTCGAATTCCCCGGCGAGAAAAGGTTCGGCCGGAAGAATCTACGCGCCGAGTGGAACGGCCACGAGGTGACACTGTCAGCGCTTCCCGAAGAGGAGCAGCCGGACCATCCGAATACGCTTCGCGTCGCGTTCGACTCGCCGTGGACGCGCGGCCAAACTCACGAACTGACTATCGAATACGAACTCAGTTCGCCGGAAGATTCCGGCTCGCGTATCACGATCGGGGAAAACGATTTTCATCTCGGCTCGCGCGGTTGGATTGCGCTGCCTCAGCCACCAGGCCACTTCCTGGCGGCGTATCCCAAGCGTCCGGATAAGACTGTCTACTCCATTCGCGTTCCGGCGGATTCCCTGGTCCTGGCGCGCGGAAAAATGCTCGGTCGCAAACGCGCAGGGAACGAGATCGAATATCGATTCCGGCTTCGCGGCCAGGACCTGTCTGCTTTCGCGGTAGGTGGAGTCTATAAAGAACAGGCGTTCCCTCGCGGCTCCGGTACGGTCGTATTCTGGACGCTCGAGCCTTTGAAGGACGATCCGGGGGCAACTCCGGAGCGAATCGCCAATGCCTGGGCAACTCTCGAAAGCGACTTTGGCGCGCTTGATCCGAACATCCATGTCCCGCACATCGTCGAGTCGCCGGAACTGCGCGGGCACATTGCGGGCGATTCGGGTCCGGCGGCTGCGTCGTTTCCCGGGGGAGCGCTCGTCAACCGGGAACTACTCGCGCTGGGGGTCTCGGGCGACGCGTTTGTGGAGCACGTGACGCATGCGCTCGCGCACAATTGGTTCGGAGACGAAATGTACCCGACGAGCGAAGCTGCCATCGCGATGGGTGAGGGTCTACCTGATTACGCGACGATCGTCGTCGACGAAGCTCGCAACGGGCCGGAAACACGGCGCCGCCGCATCCTGGATTACCTGCAGCGATACGACGAAGCAACCAGCCGCGCCGCCGAAACGCCGCTCGGCGTGACGCAGTTGACGGACCCTTCGGAGCAACGCAACATCGCGCTCGCGAAGGCGCCGCTTATGTACGCGGCGCTCGAGGATCGTTGCGGCGAAGCGCCCGTTCGGAACGGGCTGAAGCATCTCGTGACGCTGCTGCGCGGACAAGAAGTAGGCATTAACGACATGCGCTCGGCGATCGAGCACACGTGCGGGAAAGACCTTGGTGAGTTCTTTCGCGTGTGGCTCTACGCGAAGGGACTCCCGGCAGATTTTCGGGCCCGCTACGAAACAAGCGCTGCAACGGTAAAGTGAGGCTTTCGACTGCGTCTGCGTGCCACTTGTTCCTTCGGAAGGAGGGGAATCTCGCTTCGATGTCGAGTCTGCTAAGATTCCACCTCGCATTTGCGCTCACAGGGAGGCTTTGTGAAAGACGTAATAGCAACTGAAAAGGGGCCAAAAGCCATCGGGCCCTATTCACAGGCAATTCGCGCCAACGGTTTCGTTTTCATTTCCGGCCAAGTGGCTTTTGATCCCGCCACCGGGCAGCTTGTGGGCGGCGACGTGGCCCAGCAGACGGCCCGCGTGCTCGACAATTTGAAAGCGATCGCGGAGGCCGCGGGTTCGTCGTTGGGCAAGGCCGTGAAAGCGACTGTGTTCCTGAAGGACATGAACGATTTCGTCGCGATGAACGACGTCTATGCGCGGTATTTTCCGCATGACCCGCCGGCGCGAGCCACAGTGGAGGTCGCGCGCTTGCCACGAGACGTTCGCGTGGAAATCGACTTGATCGCCCTGGCGTGATTGTCAGTGGCAGAGCGCTGAACGATGGAAGATACGAAAATCGGCGGCCTCGGCGCAAGGTTTCCAGCGACGCGCTGGTCGGCGATCGTCGCAGCGCGCAGCCCCGATTCTGCCGAACGCACGCGCGCTTTGGAAACAGTGGTGGAGTTCTACTGGAAACCGATTTACAAATACGTGCGCATTCGCTGGAGCAAGTCAAACGAAGACGCCAAAGATCTGACGCAGGAATTCTTCTCTCGCTTGATCGAAAAGAACTATCTGGACGATTTCGATCCGCGCAAAGCGCGTTTGCGAACATTTCTTCGCGTGTGCGTGGACCATTTTCTGGCAAACGAGGCGAAAGCAGCCACGCGATTGAAACGAGGCGGAGCCGCTCAGCATATTTCGCTCGATTTCGACGCAGCCGAAGCCGAACTCGGGCGGGCGAGCCAGTCGTTTGCCGAGAGTGCCAGAGGCGCGTCGCCCGAATCCATGGACGATTTCCTCGAAAAGGAATTTCTTCGCAGCCTGTTCGGCTTGTCACTCGAAGGCCTTCGGCAATTCTGCAATGCCCATGGAAAGCAGACGCATTTCCGGGTGTTCGAGATCCACGATGTCGAGGACAGGGGCGCGAAGCGCCCAAAATACGCCGACCTGGCCAAGCAGTTCGGCATCGCGACCACCGACGTCACCAACTACCTGGCTTTCGCGCGCCGCGAGTTCCGCCGCATTTCGCTCGAAAGGCTTCGCGAGATGACAGCATCGGAGGAAGAATTTCGGCGCGAGGCTCGCGCCCTGCTGGGAGTAACTCCCGAATGAGCTGGCTCTCCGACGACGCGATTTTCCGTCTGCAAACCGCGAGCGCGCTGCCCGACTTGTCCGCGACGCGCTATCGCATCGTGAAACGCATTGCCAGCGGCGGCATGGGCACCGTTTACCTTGCGGAAGATTCCGTGCTCGGGCGGCGCGTGGCATTGAAGATCCTTGACGTTCCTGACGCGAGTGGGGAGCTTGTCGCGCGACTGTTGCGCGAAGCGAAAATCCTCGCCCGCCTGGAACATCCCGGCATCGTTCCGGTTCACGATGCGGGCACTTTGGCGGACGGACGCGTTTTCTATGCGATGAAATTGGTGGAAGGCCAGCGGCTCGACCAGCTGGGCTCGCGCGGAGAATTGTTGCCGAATCGACTGCGGTTATTTCAGCGAATCTGCGACGCTGTAGCCTTTGCTCATGCGCGGAGAGTTCTCCATCGCGACCTGAAGCCGGAAAACATCATGGTCGGCCCGTTCGGGGAAGTGTTGGTGATGGATTGGGGCATCGCGAAGAGTCTGCGCGATGCCGGCGGCCTCGAGGGCACGAGGCAGCCCAACGAAGCCTGCCTCGCGCGTGACGCGAGCGACGCCGCGATTACGGCGCACGGAGCAATTCTAGGCACGCCGGGGTACATGGCTCCTGAGCAGGCGCGCGGAGAAGTGGGGAGCCTCGACGAACGAAGCGATGTGTATTCGCTCGGCGCGATTCTGCAATATCTGCTGAAGCCGGGCCCCGACTCCACGGCAAGCGCGCCGCGGCCACTGGCAGCGATCGCTCGCAAGGCGATGGCTTCGAAACCCTCCGATCGCTATACTTCCGCGGGTGAACTGAGTCTGGATGTCTCGCGTTACCTCGATGGGCTGCCCGTCTCGGCGTACCCTGAAAACATCTGGCGTCGGGCCGCGCGGTGGGCGGCGCGGTATCGAGTGGCGATCGTTCTGATACTTACATACCTCATTGTTCGGGCTCTTCTGCTTTTGTGGTTCCGGCGCTAAAGGAATTCATCGGAACGTTTAAAGGAACGTCTGAGGGCCGAGAAGCGGTTCGGCTCGGGAGGATGTCATGAACAAAATCGTCTACGGATTGATCCTCGGCGGAATTCTGGGGATTTTCGACGGCCTCACGGCCTGGTTCACGCCAGGCGGTGCGCCCGCAGCTCTTGATGATTGTGGTGGGCTCGACCATCAAAGGCATTATCGCGGGTGTACTGATCGGCTTTTTCGCGAAGAAGGTAAACTCGCTTCCGTTGGGCATCGTGTTTGGACTGGCGATCGGATTGGCGCTCGCGTTTGCGGTCGCGGCGATGCCTGACCCTAACGGACAGCACTATTACTTCCAGATCATGCTTCCCGGAGGCTTGGTCGGCCTGATCGTCGGTTACGCCACGCAGAAATACAGCAGCAGCACCGCCCCAGCACGCACGCAATCCTGAGACATTAGGTCACACAGGCCAGCGCGAGGCGAGCGCGGGAATTCACATTCCTGTAAGATTGCTGTGTCAGATTGTGCGCGCTTCCAATCGAAGATAGGCTAGCCCTCGGAAATGACAGAACAACAATTTGATTTGGTCGTGATCGGCACGGGTCCTGCCGGTCAAAAAGGCGCAATTTGTGCGGCAAAACTGCGCAAGCGCGTCGCCGTGGTTGACCGCACATTGATGATGGGCGGCGTGTGCGTTCACACGGGCACCATCCCGAGCAAGACCGTCCGCGAAGCTATTTTTCAACTGACCGGTTTCGCCGTGAAAACATACTGCCGCGGCAGCGGCGACATCTCCGTTCAGGATCTGGCTACGCGCGTGCGAACCATTATCGCGCGTGAGACCGATGTGATTCGCGCGCAACTGAAACGCAACGGCGTCGTGATTTTTCAGGGCATGGCCCAGTTCGTGGACCCTCATACGATCGAAGTGCAAGGCGACACCCAGAAGACGCTTCTTCGCGCTGACAATATTCTCGTCGCCTGCGGCACGCGCCCGGCCCACAATCCCGAAATTCCTTTTGACGGCAAGCGCATCGTCGATACCGACGATATTTCGGGCATGGATGGAGTGCCGAAAGAACTCATCGTGGTTGGGGCGGGAGTGGTGGGGCTCGAGTACGCTTCGTTCCTCGCCGCGCTGGGCTCCGAGATTACGCTGATCGACCAGCGGCCCACGATTCTCGATTTTGTCGATCGCGAAATCGTCGAGGCCCTCGCGTACCACTTGCGCCAGATGGGTGCGACGTTCCGTTTGGGCGAGAAGGTTACGCCAGGAGTAGGATTCGAATGCCGGCCGCGACCGCGTTTTCGCCGAACTCGAGAGCGGCAAGAGGGTGCAGGGGCATAGCCTACTGCATTGCGTGGGCCGCCAGGCAAATGGCGATC
>CAWBGW010000089.1:0-22188 GCA_963788345.1 uncultured Acidobacteriota bacterium
GAGGGGTGCCGCATCCCTTCGATTTCTGAAGGGTGCGCGTCTAGCCTCTGATTCCGGTTCGAATTTTCCGCGCTCAATCCCAAATTTGACAGTACTAGGTCTTGACAATTTAGTAACTATGTGGTATCCTGCAGCCAGAGGCTTGGGAAATGACCGGCAAAGCGGGCTACATTCGACGCTTCAGAGCACAGTACCACCCCTCACCACTTGCCGCGCCGAAGCCTTCAGGCGAAGGCGGGTTCGCCGCATTTTCTCCCCAGGGACAAAATTCTAATAACGAATCCGCGATTAGAAATCGACGCAAATGATTGAAAACATTCACCAGCGACCCATTCTAATAAGCAATAGGGAGGGGGGTATATTTTCGCGAAAGCGAAGCCAAGGCGAATACTCTCCGCGTCCTCAGCGCCTGCCCGCCATCTGGTGGGCGGGCCTCTGCGGTGCGCTCCTGAATCCTGTCGCCCTACTCGGAGCCGCCCCTAAGGATCGCGACTTTCGCCGCCTGACGCTCGCCACTCCCGAGGCTTCGGGTCACTCGTCACTCGCCACTGGTTCTAGACTATCGAATCTCCGAGGTGCAATTCGGGCACCGCGTGGCGGCCAGCGGAATCTGCGTGGCGCAATAGGCGCATTCCTTGGTCGAGGGAGCGGCCACCGGCTTGGGCTTCCAGTGGTTAACCATGCGGACCAGCAGGAAGATCGCGAACGCCACGATCAGGAAGTCGATGATGTTGTTCAGAAACATTCCGTAGTTGATGGTGGCGGCCCCCGCGGCTTTCGCCTGCCGCCAAAGAGGCGTATGGCTTCCCCGAAATATTGATGAAGAGACTCGAGAAATCCACCTTTCCGAGAATGCGTCCGAAAGGCGGCATCAGGATGTCGCCCACCAGCGACGTGATGATTTTTCCAAACGCCGCGCCGATGATGATGCCCACCGCCATGTCGAGCACGCTTCCCCGCATCGCGAATTCCTTGAATTCTTTGAACATGTTTTGCGCCTCCGTGGATTTGAATTTCAGTCGCCGAGCAACGCCTCTGCTCGGCGCAAAATATCGCGCGCTTTCACGTCGCGCGAAGAGACAACGCGGCTCCGACGATCCCGCGAATCGCGAGCACGCCGCCGGCGATCGCGAACAGCACGATTCGCGTGCCGCAGCGAAAGGAGCGGAATCGCTATGAGCAGGATTCCCACGATCGCCATCGAGCCGGCGCGCACACTCGCCTCGAGGCGTCCTGCGTTCGGCGCCGCTCGCGACCATGCTCGCGCGGCCCAAAAGATGAAAACCGCACCCAACAGAATCACCGCAACAGGCCGCGATGGAACCACAACCGGCCGCGTCAACGCAATCAAGATCAGCAGCGCGCCGAGCAACAGAATGATGAATTCGGTGAGTAAGCCAAAAAGGTTCGCCGTTGTGGGCATCGCGGCCTTCCCCGGCGGATTATCCATCAGGAAGCGCAGGCGGCGCAAACTGCCAGCCCGCGCGAACGCGGCCGAGGCTGGCGTCTGCGAAGTGGAGTGTTACAATAGCGTGCTTTTCGGGGCAGAAACTTCGTTCGCGCGGCGTCATCCAATAGCAAGCGATTGAATCGTTGAGGAGACACAATTGGAAAAAGTCATCATCATCGGCAGCGGATGCGCGGGATTGACCGCTGCCATTTACGCGGCGCGCGCCGACCTGAAGCCGCTCGTCCTTGACGGCTACGAGCCCGGCGGCCAGCTGGCGCTTACGACGATGGTCGAGAATTTCCCCGGCTTTCCGGACGGAATCCTGGGGCCGCAGCTCATCGAGAACGCCCGAAAGCAGGCGCAGCGGTTTGGCGCGGAGTTTCGCACCGGAGCGGTCACGTCGGTGGATCTGAGCGGGCCGCCATTCAAGATTGTCGCCGGCAAAGAGAGCTTCGAGTGCGAGGCGCTGATCGTTGCCGCGGGGGCCTCCGCGCGGATGCTCGGCATCGCAACGGAAAAGCCTTTGCTGGGTTTTGGCGTTTCCACCTGCGCTACCTGCGACGGATATTTTTTCCGCGATCGCCAGATTCTCGTCGTCGGCGGCGGCGACACGGCGATGGAAGAAGCCACCTTCCTGACGAAGTTTGCGAAGCGCGTCACGATCGTTCACCGCAGAAACGATTTTCGCGCCACCAAAATC
The DNA here is from genome assembly GCA_963788345.1 of uncultured Acidobacteriota bacterium. GTDB lineage: Bacteria > Acidobacteriota > Terriglobia > Acidiferrales > UBA7541 > Palsa-295. Next base: position 2,151 of record CAWBGW010000089.1, read on the forward strand.
ATGCTCGATCGAGCGCGCGCGAATCCGAAGATTACTCTTCAAGACGCCCTTCGTCGTGGATTCCATCGACGACGTGGACAAGAAGTCCGTCGAGATGGTGACGCTTCGCAATACGGAGACGAATGCAACCGAGACGATCGCCGTGGAGGGCGTGTTCGTCGCCATCGGACACGACCCGAATACCAAAGTGTTCAAGGGCCACCTCGAAATGGACGAAGCCGGATACCTCCTCACGCACGACGGGCCCAAAACAAGCGTTCCCGGCGTTTTCGCGGCCGGCGACGTTCAGGACCATCACTATCGCCAGGCAATCACGGCCGCCGGTTCCGGCTGCATGGCGGCGATGGATGCCGAAAAATATCTCGAGCGCCAAACAAAATGACTCCGCGTGCGGCGGCTAACAGTAGCGCGAGAAGCCGCCTCGCGGCATAATCCGGTATGCATGCCCACTGAGCCCGTCGCCCCGCCTGCCCGCCCACAATTCCAGCCGATGCGCTCGCTGCTCTTGCATCTTTCCGAGAGCAAGCGCCTCGCGCCCGTCATCATGAATCTCGGCGTGAGCCGCCGGGTGGCGCGGCGATTCGTCGCCGGCGAAACGCTCGAAGATGCGTTTGAAGCGGCGCGCGCCGTGAATCGTGACCTGCAATTGGCGAGCCTCGATCATCTCGGGGAGAACGTCGATGACGAGGCGGGAGCCCGCCGAACCGCGGAGGGCTATCTCAGCGTCTTCGATCGCATCGCACAGGAAAAGCTGGATGCGAACGTTTCGCTGAAGCTCACGCAGCTCGGCTTGGACTTGGGCGTTCCGCTCTGCGAGGGGCTGCTCGAAGCGATTGTCGCTCGCGCGGCCAGCCGCTCCAATTTCGTTCGCGTCGACATGGAAGGATCGGCCTACACGCAGCGGACGATCGATATCGTGAAGCGCGTGCGCGCAAAACGCGCGAACGTGGGAATCGTCATGCAGGCGTATCTCTATCGCACGGAGCAGGACGTTCGCGAGCTGCTGGGAGCGGGCTGCCGAATTAGGCTTTGCAAGGGCGCTTACAACGAGCCTCCCGAGGTTGCGTTTCCGAAAAAGGCGGACGTCGACGCAAATTACGTGAAGGTGATGAAAATCCTGCTGCCCAGTGGGATCTACCACGGAATTGCGACGCACGATCCGGCGATGATCGAAGCCACGAAGAACTTTGCGCGAGAGAAAAACATCACGCGCGAGCAATTCGAGTTTCAAATGCTGTACGGCATCCGGACCGATCTGCAGAAGCGACTCGTCCGCGAAGGATATCGCCTGCGAATCTACATTCCGTACGGCTCGGATTGGTTTCCTTACTTCATGCGCCGGCTGGCCGAACGGCCGGCCAACCTGACGTTTTTCCTGCGCAGCCTTCTGCCTAGATCTTCATGAGGCCTGTGCGATCGCCGCGCCAGCTCAGGCTTTGCGGCAAACGGCTACCCCGTCGCGCAAGGGCACGATAACGGGGAACAGCTCTTCCGACGAGTAAATCTGTTTGTTGAACTTCTGGATGCTGCGCGTGTTTGCGTCTTTCGCGGGCTTGGTCACGTGTCCCGACCAGAGCACATTGTCCGTGACGAGCAGCCCTCCGCTCCGCAAACGGGGAACTGCCTTTCGAAGCGCGGCCGGATACTGATGTTTGTCGATGTCGATCAGGATCAGATCAAACTCGCCGGGAATTGTGTCGATCAGTTCGAGGGCGTTGCCCGTGAGCACATGAACGCGATCTTGCACGCCCGCGCGTTCCGAAATGCGTTCGCGCCAACGCGGCGTTGGCGGGATCGCCATCCGTGTAGTAAACCTCGGAACTCGGGCCTGCGGCGCTCGCAAACCAGAGCGTCGAGTAGCCGATCGCCGAGCCCATCTCAAAGATGCGCTTTGCGCCTGAGATCTGCGTCAGGAGATAGAGCAGCCTTCCGCAGGCGGGTCCGATGATGGGCACGTCGCTGCTGCTTCGCGTAGCGCTCCATGGAGGCGAGCACGGCGTCGCGCTTCGGCAGCAGTTCATCGAGGTAGGATTCCACTTTCTTGTCGAGGATTCCGGGCATCGCTTCTCCTTCGCAGCGCGAGGCTATCCGATCGTGTCGCCGGGCTTGAGCGTGTGGATTTCGAGGCCGGAAATGTCCTGCGTCAGTCTCGCGCAGCCGATCCGGCCGGCCAGTCAGCATCGGGAATGTGCCGAAGTGCATCGGGACCACGTGATGCGCGCCGAGAAGGCGAATCGCTAACGCCGCTTCACGCGGTCCCATCGTGTAGTGGTCGCCGATGGGCAGCATCGCCAAGTCAGGCGAGTACAAATCGCCGATGAGCTTCATGTCTCCGAACACGGCCGTGTCTCCGGCGTGATAGAGAGTCAATCCGCCGGGCAGGCGAATGATGTAACCGCAAGCTTCGCCGCCGTAGACGATCTTGTCGCCATCCGTAATGCCGCAGGAATGGACGGCGTTGACCATCGTGACTTCGATCTCGCCGACTTTTTGCGTGCCGCCTTTGTTCATGGAGCTCGTGTTTTCCACACCCTTTGATTCCAGCCACGCGCACGTCTCGGGAATGGCAACAATCTGAGGCTTGAACTTCTTGCCAAGCTCGACAGCATCGGCGATGTGGTCGAAGTGCCCGTGGGTGATGAGGAGCGTGTCGAGTCTTTCGATGTTCTTGAGCGATTCAGGGCACGCCGGGTTTGATTTCACCCAGGGATCGACGATGGTGACGTTGCCGCTGGGCGTCGTAATGCGAAATGTGGCGTGGCCGAACCACGTCAGCTTGTTCCTTCGAGTGTGTAGCACGATCGCTTTGCCTCCGAGCAGAATGAGTAAGAGCGGCTTGTTATGGCGAACCGGTAGGCGAGCCCGAAGTCCCGAGAATCACACGGATTCCTTGCTCGAATGCGGCGCGCGGCTGCTCACCGACGAAGTGGCCGGCGATGCGCCCATCGCGGCCGTAGAAGACGGTTTCCGGCATGGTCCCGGACCAGTCGGGGTTAACGCCACGGTAGAACGAATCGACGTCGATCCCAGGCTTCTGCCGGTAGTTCGGGAATCCGGGCTGATACTTGACCAGAAACCGGCGCATGAGGTGAGTCTCCGCGTCGTCGTCCAGGCTCACGCCGAACACAGCGAGGCCCTGAGGCGCATACTGCTTCGCGAGGTCGACAACCATCGGGAATTCGTCGCGGCACGGTTCGCACCAAGTCGCCCAGAAAGTGACCAACAGCGGTTTCCCGCGGTATTTCGCGAGGACCTGGTTGTAGCCGGCCAAGTCGATCAGCGGTGGATCCACCGGAGTCGCGGTCTTATGAGCGGCTGGTCCGGCCTTCGCGGAGTTTGTCTGAGCAAGCGGACTGCTCGCGGTGGCGAGGGCCAGAACTATCCCGGCCAAAAGCGCTATGTAACCGTTGCGGGGAATCAATGCGTTAGATTTCATGACGACGTCATTCTATCGGTCTTTCCCGGTTTCCAGCAACTTCACGGGTGCGCGGCGACGGCTTGTCCATGCTAGAATTTGGTGATATATAAAACGGCTTCGGGGTTGTACGATAAAGATTGCTGGACCCCAGGAACACAGCCCGTTTTTGAGGAGAAACCCTAATGGCTTATGTGATTGCCGAGCCGTGCATCGGAACCAAGGACACCGCCTGCGTGGATGTCTGCCCCGTGGACTGCATCCACCCGCGAAAAGACGAACCTGATTTCGCGGCGGAGAAGATGCTCTACATCAGCCCGGATGAATGCATCGATTGCGGAGCGTGCGTTCCGGTTTGCCCCGTCACGGCCATTTTTGCCCTCGAGGACCTGCCGGAAAAGTGGAACAGTTTCACGCCCATCAATGCCGACTGGTACAAGAACAAGAAGGCGTAGGTGGTTTGGGCGCCGAGCTAACGGCTCGCGCCCCCGAGGATGGTATCGTAAGCGCGGCGGAGCAGCGGTTCCGCCGCGCTTTTGTTTTTCGTCTTGTTTTTTTGCCCGGGGGGACACTTTTCGCGTGGAGATTCGAATTGATTTACCGGGAGTAAAGCTCGGAACCGTCGAAGCGGACGATGTGCGCGTCGTTCTGGTCCATCCCGAACTCGCCCAGTTGATGGATCGCGTCTGCGAGCAAAAGCGGCGGGAATTTTCCGTGGAGAGCTTGCCGGACGCCGAGCCGGTTGGGAGCGTTCGCGCCATGTTTCGCGAATGGGGCATGGACCCTTCGAAATACCGGCCTTCGTCCGAGGCTCTCCTGCGGCGGGTCGTTCAAGGCAAGGGGCTTTATCGTGTTTCGAATATTGTGGACATCGGGAATCTCGGTTCGATCGAGACCGGGTGGCCTTTTGGTTCCTACGACTGTTCCCAGATCCAGCCGCCGATTGTGTTTCGTCACGGCGCGGCGGGTGAGCGCTATGAGCGAGTCGGCAAAGAGATGTGGCATCTGGAGGGGAGGCCGGTTCTCGCCGATGCCGAAGGCCCTTTCGGCAGTCCCATCAGCGACTCGACACGCAGCATGATTACGGAGTTCACCCACGAAGCCCTCATCGTGATTTATGCTCCGGCAAGTGCATCGGACGCGGCTTTGGAATCGGCGACAGCGAAGGCTGCCGAGCGGCTTACCCTGTTCGCGAGCGCGGCCGCCGTTCGCTTCGGAGTCTCCCAATAAACTCAACGCCACAAGTCGCGCGATTCCCAGGCACCGAGTCGGTGTCCGAATTTGGACATTGGCCTCCGAAAACGAGCATCTCCTGCGATCCAACCCCACGGTAAGTGATTTATAATGTGCGTTGCTCGTTGGAACCCGTGCTGCTGGTATCCGCCGTTTGGAGGTGTGCTATGTCATTTCTTCGCGATCTAAGAGTTGCGTTCCACTCGCTGATGCGTAGCAAAGGCCTTGTGGCCATCGTGATCGCGACGCTGGCGCTGGGGATTGGGGCGAACGCCGCGATATTTACGCTGGTGCGGGGCGTGCTGCTGAAGCCGCTCGTTAACCGCGACGAGAATCGGCTCATCTACATCCGCCAGAGCGCCCCGGGCATAGGAGACGAGAACACGACGTTTTCCGTGCCCGAACTCAAGGATCTCGAAGCCGACATTCATTCCGTCAGCGAGTTCGGTGACTTCTCAACGATGGGCTTTACGATGATCGGCCTCGGTGAGCCTCGTGAAGTCCAAGGTGGAGTCGTCGGTGGCACCTATTTCGAAGTGATGGGTCTGCATCCCGTCCTCGGGCGTCTCATCGGACCTCAAGACGACGGGCAGAATGCGGCCGGCGTCATCGTCCTCACGTATCGTTTCTGGTCCACCGTTTACAAAAAAGATCCCAATCTGATCGGCAAGACAGTCCGCCTCAGCAGCATCGGTGATCGTTCGGCCACGGTCATCGGCGTGCTTGAACCCTGCGTGCCGTATCCAGCGGATACGGAAATTATCGGGAACGTCGTTACCAGCCCGCATCATCTTTCCGCCACGATGGTCACCGGGCGCGTCCATCGCATGACCGAGCTTTTTGGCAAGCTCGCTCCCGGAGCGACACTCGACCAGGCTCGCACAGAGTTACGCACGGTCTATGCCTCAATGCAAAAGGACCACGCCGAAGCCTACCCCGATAACGGCGGCTTCCGCATTGACGCGAGGATGCTGCGCGACCAAATTACCTCCGGCGCACGTACCGTGCTCCTCGTCCTTCTGGCTGCCTCGGGCCTCGTCTTCATTATTGCGTGCTCGAACGTTGCCAATCTGATTCTCGCGCGTACGGTTCGCCGCGAGGGCGAACTCTCGATCCGCGCGGCGCTGGGCGCAAGCACTGGGGCGCTGCGCCGGATGCTGTTAGCTGAAAGCCTTCTGCTCTGCGGAGCGGGCGCGGCTCTTGGCGTGATGAGCGCGCAGCCGCTGGTGAGTATCCTGGCTCGGTACGCCTCACGTTTCTCTGTCCGCGCGTTGGATTTGACGGTCGACTCCAGCATGCTATGGGTGGGGGCAGCCCTGGCAGTGGTGGCCGCGGTGATTCTGGCCTTTGTGCCGCGCCTGCCCTCGGCCACTGCGGCGAATGGTATGAACCTGGCGAGCGGCAGCGTTCGTATTACCAGCAGCACTAGCCGGCGCCAGCGTATTTTCGCCGTGACGCAAATCGCAGCGTCTTTCGTTCTGCTGGCGGGAGCAAGCATGCTCGTGACCACGCTGATCGCGCTGCAAGCGACGCAGACCGGCATCGATACGCGCCACGTCCTGACGGTTGACGTGCCAGCATTGTCGTACGGGAAAACGCCTCAACAAGTGCTGGATTTCTACAAGGAATCGATGCGACAAATCGATGCACTGCCTGGCGTCACGACCGCCGCTTTCAGTACGCTTGCACCGTGGCGCGATGCGGACACGGTGGGCATAGGTCTGCAATTCTCTGCCGACGGTCACGTCCATGGCAAAGACGATCCTCGCGCAATGTGGCGTACCATCTCTCCCGGATTTTTCGCCGCGCTTGGCGTTCCCATTCTCGAAGGACGCGATTTCAATTCGCTCGATGACCAGACTCGAGAGCCGGTCACTATCGTCAGTGAGACTCTTGCACGGCGGATGTTCCCTGGCGAGGATGCAATCGGCCGCCATGTGTATTGGACGGATCCCGTGCTGGAGTTCCTCCCTGGCGCCGAACCGGAAAAGGCGCGATTCAAGGGCCCGCACCGAATCATTGGCGTCGTCGCCGACGTTGATGACTTACACATCGTCCCCGCGCCCATCTCCACCATTTATGGCACCTTTGCGGACGCTCCTATGTTTGGCGGTCACCTCTTCATCCACACCACCGCAAACCCTTACTCGCTTGTAACGCCGGTGACGAAAATTATTCGGCAAATGTCCGCCGATGAACCGGTTGAGCACGCCGCTACACTGGAAGACATCCGCGCGGATGTGCTTGCGCCAGACCGTTTGAACTCTCAGGTGTTTGGCGTGTTCGCCGCGGTCGCGTTGCTGATTGCCGTCGTTGGCGTCGCAGGTGTACTGGCGTTTTCTGTCAGCGCGCGGACGCGGGAATTCGGCATCCGGCTGGCGCTCGGGTCGCAACCAGAGAGTCTCCTGAGGCGTGTTGTCGCGGAAGGTGCGGTCATAGCTGCGGTCGGGGTTCTAGCGGGAGCGGCGTTTGGATTCGTCGCGGCGCGACTGGCGGGCAGCTATTTCGTCGACATTAAGATGCCCGGCGCCTTGCCCGTGATCGTTTCCGCGTTCGTGCTTCTCGGTGCTGCAGTGGTCGCGTCGATGCTTCCAGCGGTACGCGCCGCCCGCGTCGACGTCATACAAGCGCTGCGCTCGGAATGATTTTTCCAGCGCGCCCAAGTTTCCTGTAAGCCGACGGGTCGTCGAAGTGGAAACGATCCTCGCGGCGATTACTTCCGGTTAGCCAACGCCTGAAACGAGCGGGTCAGATGCCGGCGTACCATGCGTACCCTCCTTCCGGAGACGCGGAGCCCAGACCCTTGCCGAACTTTTTCAGACTGTCGGTGACCGTCATATGAGTGATGAATTTCACGCTCTTGTAGCCGAGCTGGCGCGGAACCCGCAAGCGAAGCGGCCCGCCGTTGCCCACGGGTAGTTCATCGCCATTCATCCCATAGGTGAGAAAAGTCTGCGGATGCAATGCATCGGCCATGTCGATGCTGTCCCACCAGTCCGGTTCGATCGAGAAGTAGGCAACGTATCTGGCTTGCGGCTGGATTCCCACGGCATCCAGGACGTGGAAAAGTGGCACGCCGATCCACTCCGCTATATACGACCAGCCCTCTTCGCACTGCACCATAGTGATCTGGCTGCGAGACGGGTAGCTCTTAAGCTGGGCAAGCGAAAATGAGCGGGGCCGGTCAACCATGCCGTCGACGGTAAGCCGCCAGTCAGCGAATCCTCCAGCCTGAAGGCGCTTGAACGCTTCACTCGGTGGCGCGAGTTCGTTCTCGAGCGGGCGCTTGGAAATCTGGCTCCGGGAAAACTCGCGGGCTAGCGAGTGCCTCGTCAGCAGCCGTTGGGAGGCATAGGTCAGCGTTTCGCCCAGGCCGTAGATTCCACGGTGATCGGGCGGGACCAGTCCATACTTTTGCGCAAGGCGCGCGGCCACGCCCAGCCCTAATACGCCCGCCGCAGTGGCGAGTCCTCCTACGATCAGCTTGCGGCGTGAGATATCTGCCATGCGACCTCCTTAATGTCTGCCGACGCGGCCTGTAATCATTGCTCGCATGCGGCTCCTGAATCCGGCCACGCAAACCATCACGACGTGGACAAATAGGAAGAGCACGAGAGCCAGCGAGACGAAGAAGTGAAGCGTGCGCGCGGATTGCTGGCCGCCCAGCACATTGACGGTTGCCGGAAACGCGGAAACAAACGCGGGGGACATCGCCAAGCCCGTCCAGATTACCAACGGAAAGAGAACGAAAATCACGAGCAGGTAACTAAGCCGCTGGAGCACGTTATACGACCAAGCCTCTGCTTCAGTCGGCCGCGCGAAGCGCAGATGGCTGGTGATTGTGCGTGAGAGCGCCCGCCACGATAGATCGGCCTTATCCGGGAGCAGATTTTTCCGGAAATGCCCTGTAAGGAAGCCGTAGATTGCGTACAGCAAGCCGGTCAAAATCAGAATCCAGGCAGCTTGAAAGTGGAGGTACCGGCTCCAGCCATTCTGGTCCGGCAGCACGTATCCGTAACCGGTCTGCACCAAATTCCTCGAGGAAGGGATCGGCAATCGGAACAACGGTGTCGTCAATACATTGCCCGTTTCACCCCAATAGAAGCGTGGATGAGAAATCAGAATTTCAACTCCCGTGACGAGCAGGGCAAAAAAGCACAGCGTGGTAATCCAGTGAGTGACGCGGACGAGGGCAGAGTGTCGCGAAGTAACTGTTGTGGCTGGGACGGCCGAGGCGGACCGTGGGAGCGAAGCTCCCAGCGGCACCCCAACCGATTCCGATCTCGCCATTCTTAGCCTCCCGCTGAGGCTCTGAATTACCTTCCCAGGATAGGCGTCATACTACCACGCGGCAGGCGCTGAAGTGGATGACTCCTGGATTACGGGCAAGCCAGAAGTAACCGAATTACTTCCTGTTTGCCGACGATACGCCCGGAATTTTCCCATTTGTCTCGTCATTCCCACGTCCCGGTTTCTGCCTCCCCAGCTTCCGTACCGTTGAGGCGCTGGCCGTTTTAGCAGGCTCGCCTGGAGAAGAACTAATTGATCTTCTTCCCAGGACCCGGGTCATCTGGCCCGACGAAATTCACGACAAAAGGCGCAATTCCATTCACCTGGAATACGCAATCCCCCTTGCACTGGGCATAGTGCCGCATTTGCGGAGCTGCGGACGTGAAGCCTCCCTCGGGGATCTCCTTCATTGCGGCGTCATCCCACTTCGCGCCCATTCCCAGCAGAAATGTGCCTTTAATCACCGTCACATTTTCCGTCGTCGGATGCCAGTGCGGTGCAATCTTTGTCCCGTCTGTGCAGGAAAGCCGAAGCGTGTACGAACGGCCAGCCGTCATCGGGTCGCCCTGCAGGACCGCAATCTTGATCGTTCCGCCCATCTCCACCGACGGCGTCCCTACCAGCGCTGCCGCGGGAATGTCCATCCATTGTTCTGAGCCCGGCATCACCACCATGCCGCGCCCCGCACCCCCACTCTTTTTTTCGGCAGCCGTCTGCTTAGCAGGCGGCGTCTGCGCCACTCCCACCGCTACCAGCACCAAGCACACAACCAGAACACCAATTCCCTGTTTCGTCATGGTTTCATTTCCTCCGCACTTCAAGTTCTGCCGTTGTATTTTGTAGCCGGATATCGGGCGGCCCTTCCGCTGGGGTGGAGATTAGCACCAACAGCGTAGCTGGTGGAAGAGCCTACTGGAATGGGTTTGTTTGTCCCAGGTTATGGATCTCAACGCGAGGTAGTCCTAACCGGGCAAGAGTGTTTCTTGGCCCGCGATGGCTTGCCAGCCGCGTTGGCCGTACACATACACATGCGTAACGCGCAACTGCCGGGAAAAAGGATGTCCGTTCTCGGTTCCGCGTGAGCTCCAGAGACAAGTGACCACGGCCGTTTCCTCGAAGACGCGCACATGGATATCCGTCGCAACAAACGAAGTGTACTTGATGTCGGAGGTTTCGATTGTGGCCATCCACCCCGCTTTGTCCACGGTTCGTCCGGACGGCAATATTCCCACGAAGTCGTCACCGTAGATTTGGCGGAACAGCCCCACGTTGTTCGTTTGCAGAGCACGGGCCGTCTCTTTTTCAAGATTGATCAGCTCGTCTTGCTTGATCTCGTTTTCCTTCGCCAGCTCCCTTAACTCAACGGCGCTAAGGCCTTGTGCGCGGCTGCAGGGAACCAGAGAGCCCGCCAGTATCACCAAGAGAAGTATGGATAACTTTCTCATGCCATGGCACCTCGTCATCCGGATGAGCCGGGCCATTCCCAAGACGTTGGGATTCCGCAGACTTCGCTCAGTCTATCGCGACTATAAGGCTGCCACGCCTGTCTTTGCCGGGCCTGCGCCCTTCTTCTAAACAGCTGGAGGGCGACCCTGCGTTTGTCCTGCCATTCGAAGTCGGGTTATGCTGTAAGGTCGCTTCCCTCGTGAGGCTATTCGGTGCAGAAATTTCAGCTCGTCCTGCTGATTCACGCGCATCAACCCGTAGGAAATTTTGAGGATGTTTTCGAGAGCTCCTACGCGAAATCGTACCTTCCGTTTCTCGAAACTCTTGCGCGGCACCCGTCCGTTCGCATGGGACTGCACTATTCCGGTTCGCTTCTGGAATGGATTGAGCGGGCGCACCCCGAATATTTCGAACGTTTGCGCGAGTTGGTGCGCCGCGGGCAAGTGGAAATCGTCGGCGGCGGATTTTACGAGCCGATTCTGATCGCCATTCCGTGCCGAGGATCGTCACGAACAGATCACATCGTCTCGCAGACTACATCGAGAAGCATTTCGAGCGGCGACCCACCGGCGCCTGGCTCGCGGAGCGGGTCTGGGAGCCGCAGCTGCCTTCCACGCTCGCGCCAGCGGGCGTCGAATACACGCTCGTGGACGACAACCATTTTCTTGGCGCAGGATTTGACCTGGAACAACTGCACGGCTACTACATCGCGGAAGATCAGGGCCACAAGGTGAAGATGTTGCCGGGATTGAAATCGTTGCGGTACCTGATTCCATTCCGAGGTGTCGACGAGATTGCTCAATTCTTGAAGAAAACGAGCGTGGAGCATCCCGGCGGTTTCGCGGCGATGGGCGACGATCTGGAGAAATTCGGCGTTTGGCCGGGAACGTACGACCTCTGTTACAAGAATGGCTGGCTGGAGAGCTTCTTCAATTCGCTGGAGCGCAGCTCGGACTGGCTGGAAACGTCAACTCCGTCGAATGCAATTTCGTCGCATGCACCGCTGGGCCGCGCCGATCTTCCCGACCGCGTCTTACACCGAGATGATGGAATGGTCGTTGCCGACGCCCGCGCGAAACCGCTACCACGCGCTGACGGAGGAGTTTTCGTCGCGACCTAACGACTTGCCCTTTCTTCGCGGCGGAATTTGGCGCGAATTTCTTCACGAAATACGACGAATCGAACCTGTTGCACAAGAAGATGCTGCACGTTTCCGCAAAGGTGCGGCGTCTCGCGAGCAGCCGCCGCGGCGACGAAGGCTTTTTCTGAAGCGCTGGAGAAAGCAACCACGCTCGTGCTGCGAAGCCAGTGCAACGACCCGTACTGGCATGGAGTGTTTGGCGGGCTCTACGCCCCGCATCTCCGCACGCGCTCCGTGGCGCTCGCTGGTGGAGGCTGAGGCGATTGCCGACGCCCTGTCGCACAAATCGCGCCAGTATGCGGACGCTGCAGAGCTCGACTTCGACTGCCGACGGGCACGACGAAATCTATCTGACTTCGGATCGCTACGCCGTGCTGTTCCAACCGCACGACGGCGGCACGATCTGCGATATCGACTGCCGTTCGTCCAACGCGACGTTGATCAACTCGCTGATGAGGCGACCTGAGGCGTACCACGCGAAACTGCGAAATCTCCGACACAGAACACGCAAGGCGTGCAGTCGATTCACGAGCAAACTCGCACGAAGGAGGCAGGGCTCGACCGCTGGCTGAACTACGATCGCTGGCTCGCAAAATTCTTTTCGGCTTCTTCTTTTCGGGCGCGACAAGAATTACCAGGACTGTGCGAGCGTTCGACTGAACGAAGATCCCGAGCTTGCGGGAGGCCCCTATTCAATCACGCAAACGTCGCCGGAGCTCGTATCTCTCGCGTCGCCAGCGGGCGCCGATTGGCTCGCGGAGAAACATTTTGCGCTTGAGTCGACACCGGAAGGCTTCGAGATCATCTGCGACGTCATCGTGAAGCGCACCGCCGAGGGCACTGCGTCGGTGAACGTCGGAATCGAAAGTCGTGGTCAATTTCCTGGCTCCGTCGGCTCCCGATCGCTATTTCGAATCTTCAGGGCAGCGATTTCCGTTGCGATGGTCGGCTGCGGTTCCCGCATCGCCGTTGCGGGTTGTGGACGAATGGCAGAAGGTGAGCGTCACGCTCACTGCGTCTGACGCGAGCGAGTTCTGGGTGCTTCCGATCGAAACGGTTTCTGAATCCGAGGACGGCTTCGAACGAATCTATCAAGGCTCCAAGATCGTGGCCGTGTGGCCTGTGGAATTGTCGCGCGGAGGCGAATGGAAAGGCAGGCTGGCATTCAAGGTTGCGCGTATCGGCGCATGAGCGCAAAGCCGCGATCTTTAAGCTCGCGCGAACTCGCCGCGCGAACTCGTCGTGCGAACTGAGGTTGCAGTCGCGTTCGAGGCTTTGTTACAGTCTCGCGCGGAGGAATGAATGGCTGTTTCGCAGGAACTGCTCGACATCCTGGTTTGCCCCCTGGACAAGACCCCGGTCAAGTTGACGCCGGACCAGCAGGGGCTGAAGTGCCCCACTTGCCACCGTGTTTACCCCATTCGCGACGACATTCCTGTAATGCTCGTGGACGAAGCTCGCATTGAAGCTCAATGATCCGTCGCGGTTGCTCGCGGACCTTCCGCCGGGCTCGAAAATCCTGATCGTGCGGCTGCGATCGCTCGGCGATCTGGTGCTGGAAACGCCGGTCATTGCGGCCCTTCACGACTGGCGGCCCGATCTGCAAATCAGCATTTTGGCAGAGCCTCGATTCGCCGCAGTCTTCGAAGGTAACCCTGCTGTTTCCGACTTGATTCTTTCGCGAGGATTTTTGGAGACGGCTCGCGAATTGCGGCGGCACGGTTTCCCGATTGCGTTCAATCAGCACGGCGGACCGCGCAGCGCGCTTCTCACTGCCGCTTCAGGGGCGCCGCACGCGCGTCGGCTGGAAGGGATTTCAGTTTTCTTCTCTCTATAACGTGCCAGTGCCAGACGCGAAGGAGTTTTACGGAACTCCCATCGTTCACACCGTGGAGCATCGGATTTCGCAATTTTATTGGACTGGGATTGCCTCGCGGGCCGATTCCACGTGCCCACGTGTTTCCGCAGCCAGACGCGGTCGCATCCGTGGCTCATGCGCTTGCGGAGAAGGGAATTGCTGCGGAAGCGCCATACGCGGTTTTGCAGCCGGGAGCGCGCTTGCCAAGAATGCGCTGGCCTGCGACGAAATTTGCTGAACTCGCGCGCTGGCTGCGAAGCGAGCGAGGAATCTCGAGCGTCGTGAATCTTGGCGAGTGGCGACGCCGAGGTTGCCGCGGATGTTCGGCGTGAAATGCACGACTCAGCCGTCATTCTCGAGGCGCTCAGCCTGCGCGAATTGATCGCGTTGATTGCCGGAGCGAAACTCTTCGTCGGGAATGATTCCGGCCCCGCGCATCTGGCGGCGGCCAGCGCGTGCCCTGCGGTGGTAATCTACGGCCCGACCAATCCCGCGCAGTGGCACCCGTGGCAGAGTGAGTATCGCGCGATTCACACGGGCGCCACATTCAATCCGCGGCGGGGAGACAAGAGCATGGCCGAAAGCGAGCCGCGTTCGAATCGATTCGATCACGTTCGAGGAAGTCAGCCGCGCCTGCGAGGCTTTGTTGACAGCTCCCGCAGGGCCGAAGTCCGCCGGCCTAAAGCCGACCGCCGCCAACAACTGAGGAACATATCTGACGATGGCCTGAACCGAACTCCTCGACCAAGAACTGGCTGGACGTGATTCGCCGCGACTGGGATGCGCGCGCGCGCGAGGATGCTCGCGCCTACATCAATTGGCCGGACGTCGCGAACGACGAAGAAGCCTTTTTTGCGTCCGGACGCGAAGACTACGAGCGCTACGCGAAACCGTTCCTCGCGAAAATGAATTTCGATCCTCGCGGCAAGACGGCTCTTGAAATTGGCTGTGGAATCGGCCGAATCGGCCGCTGGATGTCGCAGGATTTTGAGCAGTATATCGGCGTGGACGTCTCTCCTGAAATGGTTCGCAAGGCCTCATCGTACGGGATTCCGCGGGCCCGCTTTCAAGCCGTATCCGGCGGCGACCTCTCCGGAATCCCCAGCGAAAGCGTGGATTTCGTTTTCTCGTTTGCGGTGTTCCAACACGTTCCGGACAAGGAAGCGATCTTCAATTATTTTGCCGAAACCGCCCGTGTGCTGCGGCCAGGCGGAATTTTTCGCCTCCACATGAAAGGTTTGTGGACGCTTCCGCTGGGTCGCCTGATGGTGGAGGCGGGGTTCTCGAACGCGGACCGAGGAACGCGAAAATCGTTCACGCGGCTTCCTCTCGTTCGCGTGCGGTATCTCGATACCTGGCAAGGACGATCGATCCCGCACCCCGAGGCCTCAGCAAAGTGCCGCTCACTCGGGCTTGAAGTCCTGGATATAGAAAACGAGTGGACGACGATGATGTGGATCGGTGGGGAAAAGAAGAATCTTCCGCCAGGTTAATACGGCGGGAAGCTGATCGACTCGTCCGCGCGGTCAACCCAGAGCGTTATTTTCTGAGTCTTGTTCTGCTTGGCTTCGTCATGTTCAGCGGGGAACGGTTGGTCGGGGCTGACCTCGATGACGATAGCAACGCTCGGCCCGTTCTTTACGCTCTGTGGCGTGCCGACTTTGAAGCTCTTTATCGGCCCGTAGTAGCCGTTCGGGCCCCAGTCGTCGAGAAAGTCCTTGAGCGAGTATGTCGGCGACGGTTTCCAGATCCGATAGGCTTCTTCTGTATTGCCGGTGGTCGACGTCCGTCAGGAAATGCCGAACGGTGCCCCTCTCCTTGTAAAAGCGCAGGCCCATCCAATACCAGGCGAACAGAAACACGACGACGACAAACGCGACAACGGTGATGATGTAGCGGCGGACCTTGGCAGGCGGATGTTCTTCGCCGGAATCGAAAATGCCCACGAATGCTCCTTTGCGCTGGAGTCTATAGCTGGCGCTTGAACAGCGCGATGCTGGCCGCGATCATGACGGCCGAGAAGCCCAATAAAACTAGCACGTCCATGTAAATTCCTTCAATGCCGGTGTCTTTGACGGTGAGGTTTCGCAGCGCGTGCACCGTGTAGGTGAAGGGATCCACCACGGCGAACCACCGCAACCACTTCGGAAATGCCTCGATCGGATACACGCGCGGAAAGCAGCGTTTAGCGGAAAATCACACGGCGCCGACGGAAAGAAAAGCAGCGTGTTCAAGACGCCGAAAATCGCGCGGGGCACCAGGGGGTCGTCCACGCGCACCATCACCAGGAACATGAAACTGATCATGCCCAGCGACGCGACCAGAACGACCGCTGCAAGATAAAAAAGTCTCACCGGATCCCAGATGTGAGGAATGCCCGCAATCAGGCCGCCGACGATCGTGAGAATCATGCCCGCCATCAAGCCCTTGAGCGCGCCCGCACCGATCAGCCCCAGCACGAGCTCCGTCTTGTGAATGGGGGTGAGCAGATATCCTTCGTGCAACCCGCGCGACTTGTCGTCAATGAAAGTGATTCCGCCGCCGATCATCGCCACGATGAAAATGGCCATCGCAATCGACCCGGCGAGAAGATACTTGATGTACTCAATGTACGGATACACCTCGACCACGTTGAGTTGCACGGCCTGATCCAGACGCGGCTCGGTTGACGGCGCGTTGAGTTCGTTCACCATCTGCTGCAATCGCTCGGCGATCGAACTGGAGACGAATTGATCCGTGTTGTCCTCCACCAGAGCGATGCGCGGACGATCGTGCTGGTAATAGCGGCGCGAAAAATCGTCGGGAACTTCCACGACGGCGTGGATGGCCCCGGCGCGAAGGTCGTCGATCGCGCGCTGCTGCGAATCGTAGTCGATCACGTGCAAAGTCTTGGCCCCGGCGGCGATCCCGTTGAACATCTCCTGGATCTGCCGCGACTCGACGGAATGATCCTGATCCACGAGCCCGATGCTAGCGCCGCTGATCTTGCCGCCGAAGGCATAGCCCAGAATGACGAGTTGCACGAGCGGGAAGATCATCGAGGCGGTCATCAGCGCGGGGCTGCGGAAAAACTTCCGCATGTCGCGTTCGATAAGGGCCATGATGCGGTAGAGCTTCATCGCCCCGAATCCTCCCGACTTGGCAACGCGCTCGCTCTCGATAATGCGTCAGCGATAGAGATGGCTGATGTCATAGGTAGCGGCTCCGTGGGCCTCATCGCGCAGTTCTCGTCCCGTGTAATACAGGAACACGTCGTCGAGCGTGGTGCTCTGCACCGTCACCTTTTTTACCCGCACGTTTTTCGCGCGCGCCAAGATCCATGAGCGAGGCAACGGTCGTCGGCCCGTCGTGCGAAGCGATGTGAACCACCCCGTCACGCTCTGTCACATCGGCCGCTTGCGGGAGTCTTTTTCAACTGTTCGATCCAGTCGCTCGGCGGGTTTTCGAATTCGGCTTCGACGGTGTCCGTACCTGGGATGCTGTCTTTGAGTTCTGTCGGCGTATCGAGGGCCACGAGCTTTCCATGATCGACGATCGCGATGCGCTCGCAGAGCTTGTCCGCTTCGTCCATGTAGTGCGTGGTCAGGAGGATCGTCAGCTTCGAGTTGTCGCGAAGGCCGCGAATCATTTCCCACACGTTCGAGCGGGAAACCGGATCCAGTCCCGTCGTTGGCTCGTCCAGGAAAAGAATTTTGGGTGAATGAACCAGCCCGCGCGCAATCTCGAGCCTCCGCCTCATGCCGCCAGAAAACGTGCGCACGAGTGCATTCTTGAATTTCGCCAAGTCCACCGAATCCAGCAAATTGCTGATCAGCTTTTCGCGCTGGCTCGAGGGAACGCCATAGAGCTTGGCGTGAATTAGCATGTTTTCGTGCTGCGGTGAGTTCCGGATCCGAAGTGAACGCCTGCGGAATTACGCCCAGCACGTTTCGAACGCCGTCGGGATCGGTGCGAATGTCGTGTCCCGCGATTCGCGCGGTTCCGGAAGTGGGCGGAGTGAGCGTGGTCATCATGCGAATCAACGTGGTCTTGCCCGCGCCATTCGGGCCCAGAAGGCCGAAAATCTCTCCGTCCTCGACGTAGAAGCTGATGTCGTTGACGGCGACGAGATCGCCGAACTTCTTCACGAGATGGTCCACTTCAATCGCGTGCATCTCAAGTTCCTCGCGGCATCAGAGCCGGGCGAACCAGCTCTTTTTCTCCGGCGGCGGCAGCAGCGCGGTTGCGGTCATTCCCGTGAACAGCCTGCGCCCCGGATTCGGAACGGATATCTTGATTGCAAACGTCTTGATGTCGCGCTTGGTTCTGCTCACGTCACGCTGGGTCGCGAAATCGCCTTCCACTCCCTTGAAGAAAACCTGGCCCTCGATAATGTCGCCGGAGGGAAGTCTCACGCGCATCTTCTGGCCCATCACGATCTGATCGATGTACGTCTCTTCCACGTCCGCGTGCACCCAGAGATGGTCGATGTCAACCACCACCACGATGGGAGATCCCTCGGCGACTACTTCGCCCTGTTTTGCCACACGCACGGAGACGATTCCGCTGATTGGCGCGTAAATGCGCGTGTAGCCGAGCTGGGTGGAGGTGGCTGCCTCGTTCGCGCGGGCCTGTTCGAGTTGCGCAATCGTGGTGGCAAGCGCACTCTTCCGCATGTCCACCTGCTTGCGGTTCGCCTGGGCGACGCTCAGCGCGGCTTGCAGCGCCTTCACCGATTGGGTAATCGAGTGTAAATTCGCCTGGGACATCCGGACCGCGGCCTCGGCATGATCCCGCTCTTGCGCCGAGACTTCGCCCTTATCGAAGAGCTTTTGCATCCGATCGAGATCGGACTGGTCGCGCCAGAGCTGCGCGCGGGCCTGCTCTAGCTGAGCGTCGGTTGCCGTGACGGTGGCGCCTGCCTGCTCGATGGAGGCCCCCGTTTGGTCGTCGGTCCACGAGTAGTTGTGCTCGGCCTCACGCACAGATGACTCGAGTGTCCCGACATTTGCCTTTGCCGCCTGGAGACTCGCTTCCAGTTCTTTCGGATCGAGTTGCGCGATCAAGTCGCCCTGTTTGACCTCGGAGCCTTCATCCACCGTAAGGGTGACGATCCGGCCGGTGACCTGAGGACTCACGATGACTTCGTTGCCGTCGATGACGCCGATCAGCGGAATGTCTTTGCCGTGAGGCGTCGAGAAATAGTAGACGATGAGCGCAATTACGAACACGATTCCGACAAAGCGAAAGAATTTTGCACCGCTCATCGCGACCTCGCATGTTCAGGAGTTAGACTGTGATCGATAAAGTCCAGCACAGCGGACTTTCTGTCCGCTATCGCATTCGGAGCCAGCAGATTGTGCCGACGACTTCGCTCAGGATTGGCGCGGCCGCGAAGTAGGAAGTGATCATGCCGAGAATCGTGAATGCCGTGTGATGCGGATCCACCTCGCGAAGCTCGCCGGCTGCAATCGCCCTCTCGATCGTGCGCACAAGCTGAGTGTATGAAACGGACGCAGGTATTGGCGGACGATCCAATCGAAATTGCGGGTTTTCTCCATCGCTTCGCGTTGGACCAGGCGCGGGTAGTTGGGATGCGTCGCCAGAAAATCGAAGTAACCCAGAATGAACGCGCGAAGCCGTTGTCGCGGCGCGGCGTCTCTCTGCGGGGACGATAGACATCGCTCCGTAATTGCCCGAAAATAGTTTTCAGCACGGCTCGATGCAGGCGGCGTTTGTTGCCGAAATAGTAGTAAAGCATCGCCTTGTTCGCGTGCGCAGCCGTAGCGATTTCATCGGTGCGCGCCCCGGCCATTCCCTGAGCCGCAAATGCGGCTCGCCGCGGCTAAGATGCGCTGCGCGGTTGCCGGATTCTGAACTCTCTTACGTCCTCGCGTCATCGTTTGTTACTCGCTGTCGGATGCTGGTCGTTCCGGTTTAAGCCATCGCGAGCTTCGCTTCTAAAGCCTGTGCGGACTCAGAGTGCTGTAGGTGTGGGAATAACACCGGCACGACATTCGTTAACTAACCGGTTAGTTTAATTGCAACGGCCGCACTCCGTCAAGTCGACGCCTCAGGAAGTGGGCCGGTTTCCGGTTACACGTACACCGAGAGTTAGGCTGCCTTGCCGGGGTCTGGAATTCGCATATTGTCGGGGTCCAGGCCCAAAGCACCCGAGAAGGAGGAAACAATGCTACGTTCATTCATCCGACCCGTAGGCCTTTGCTTGATGGTTGTGCTCGTGATTCTAGTGGCCGCAGTTCGCGCGCAAGAACCCCAGCCGCCGAACCAAGCGCAGATTGACCGCGAAAGAGCCATCGAGGTCGTACGCGCCATCAACGCGGCTGAGTGTGACTATCGCACAGCCCACGGTTCGCTTTGCCTTCTGGTATGAGGTCCGCAACTTCAGGCTGGTTACACCCAGGTACACAGATAACTCTGTTCCCCCATCCATGGTGGAGCGAAGAGGTAATTCCTGGCTATCGCTTGACGTTGCTCATAAGCCGGCACGAGGGCAAGGCATATTCCGTGTCACTTCACGATATGAAAGCCAACGGCTGCGGTCTTTCCGTTTTCAGCGATCAATCGGGACTCATTTATCAGGGCGCGACCGTCGACTGCACGCAATTCAACCGAATTCCTCCAGACCGAGTGAACCAAATAAGGGTCGCTGGGC
>CAWBGW010000090.1:0-45160 GCA_963788345.1 uncultured Acidobacteriota bacterium
CGGCGGTTGGATATCGTGGACACCGTGACAATCGATGCAAACGGCCGTTTTTGCGTCTCCCTTCGCGTGCAGTTTGCCGTGCACGCTGGTCTGATACTGGCTGTACTGATCGGTGCGCAACGACGGATTGAACCCGCGCATATAGGCGGCGTCGGAATGGCACTTGCTGCAGAATTCGGGAATTAGCTTGCGTTCGGGCTCGCCACGAAATCCGGCAGCCTTGCTCATGGCGCTGGTCGGGTCATCACTGGAAGAATCGCCGCCGTGACAGGTGACGCACGTAATACCTTTCTGCGCGTGGATGCTGTCCGTGTAATCGCCCGCGGAAACTAATAAAGGCGGATCGAGCTGCGAGTGGCATTCGAGGCAGGTATTCTTGGTCTGCGCGTTAGTGCCGCTGGCGGAAATCAAAATGCCGAAAAGCAAGAGGACGAGCGGAAGGATGCCGGGAGAAAGCCCCCGAAGCATTCCCGCCCCACCCTCACGTTTTGTTTGATATTCGTGAAACCGCGGCAAGACGAAACGCCCTCCACTGGGCCCAATTGGACCCGGGCTCATCATTTCGCGAGATACCCGTACACGGTCATCGCAATGATGTAGACCAGCGCAAAAACTCCGGCTCCGGCTACCCATCGCGTCGTGCGACCTCGGCTCTCGCGATCGAAAAACGGAAGCAACATCCACACAAGCCCTGCCAATCCGAATCCGATCACGCCGAGCAACTCACCGTTAATGGGACCGATCTTGGCGGGCAGCAGCTTGAGCGTCTGAAACATGAACATGAAATACCATTCGGGACGAATACCCGCCGGCGCGGACGCGAACGGGTCAGCTTTCACGCCCAGTTCCCAGGGCAGGAACGCCGCGAGCGCCCCCAAGACGGCGAGGACGATGTACCAGGCCATAAGTTCGCGCAGTAAAAAATTGGGGAAGAATGGTACTTCGCGCTGTGCCGCAGGCTTGGCGCTCCATTCCGCTTCGAGCGACGGCGGAACGCTCATGCCGAATCGCTGCACGAGAAGCAGGTGCAAACCCACGAACAGCGTTGCGAGGCCGGGAAGCAAGGCAACATGAAAACCAAAGAAGCGCGTTAGAGTGGCAGCGGTGACGTCTTCGCCGCCGCGCAGGAACGTCATGATCCAGTTGCCAATCCCGGGAATCTGGCCTGGAATATCGGTGCCGACTTTGGTCGCGAAAAACGAAAGCGTGTTCCACGGCAGCAGGATATCCACTGAATCCGAACCCGAGCACAATCGCCAGCAGCGCAATGCCGCTTAGCCACGTGAGTTCACGTGGCTTGCGATACGATTTCAGGAAAAAGACGCTGAACATGTGCGCGAACGCAGTCAGGATCATCAGGTTCGCGCTCCAGGAGTGGATCGAGCGAATCAGCCAACCGAAGCGAACCTGCGTCATGATGTACTGAATGCTCTCGAACGCGTCGTTGGGGGTCGGGCGGTAGTACAGGAGAAGCAAGATACCCGTCAAGACTTGAATTACGAACAGAAACAACGTCATTCCGCCGAGAAAGTAGAAGTACGAGAAACGATGCACGGGGACCGTCTTCTTGCGGAGCAAAGCAAGGATTTCGCCGTAACGGAAATGCTCGTCGAGCCAGCCGCTGGTCTTGTCGGGCGCGCTCATCTATGCGTTCCGCTGGCGTTGCGCGTAAATCTCGTCGCCTTTGATGAAGACGTCGTAGGAATCGAGCGGCCTCGGCGGGGGACCGCTGAGATTCCGGCCGTTCACGTCGTACATGCCGTTATGGCACGCGCACCAGACGTTGTCGAGATCGGCGCGGTATTGAACCGTGCAGCCGAGGTGCGTGCAGACTGCGGACAGCGCGCGATACTTCCCGTCCGGCAACATGATCAGCAAGCCGGGACGATTGCCGAACCGGAAGATCTTGCCCGTATTTGGCTTGAGATCGCCGACTTTTCCAGCGAGCACCGTATCGCTCGCGAGTTCGGCCGATTGAGGAGGAATCACGTAGCGCAAGACGGGATAAAGAAATGAGGCAAGTGACGCAACGATGCCGCTGCCCAGGAAGACTTCTACGAATCGACGCCGTTCCGGCTGATCTGCCCGGTTCGGCTTTTCGCCTACCAAAGTTCGCTCGCCGTCATGCTCGGGGCAATGCGCACAGGAATCCTGACACGGCTCAGGATACGCGGCCCATGAGAGCGGCACGCGAATTTCCCATTCTAAGAATTGCCTTTCGCCCGAGAGCCTAGCCCTTCTGCGCTATCGTGTCAACGCCAGCACCGATCAACCTGCTCACGCGGCCCTGATCTGGAAGTCCGTTGAAGCGTGGTACCATCGCCCTCGGGTACTGAGGGAGTTTCCTCTGCGCCAGCACTACTTTGTCTCAATTCCACTCGCACCCTTGGGCACGCTCGATTACAATTACGACGCTGCGGTTCGATATCGGATTCGGTGTCCATTTTCAAAGAGTGCGAGAGTATCTAATCTTCGAAGGAGAAACGAAATGGATCGAATCGTAAGTCAGAGCCTTCGCAGCACGTTCTGGGTTTTCGGCGTCCTGCTTTTTTTCAGCGTGCCGGCGTGGGCGCAAGGTGACGGCGCGAGCCTCTTCAAGGCAAAGTGCGCGGCCTGCCACGGCGCGGACGGCAAGGGCGACACGTCCATGGGGAAAGCTATGAAGCTTCGTGATCTCGGCTCGGACGACGTGCAAAAGCAAACCGACGCCGAGCTGACGGAGATTACGGCGAACGGCAAAGGCAAGATGCCGGCCTACAAAGGCAAGCTCACGGACGACCAGATCAAGCAACTCGTCGGCTACATCCGTTCTTTGAAAAAGAAGTAGCTTCAGCGCAGAGCAGGGGCAACTTGAGGCGATCCGATCTCGCGCTCAGTCTTCGGAACCAGTCGGCGCATTTGCGCTTCTCCTTTGACCAGGAGGTTCTTCGCTCTTTCTTACAATGGCTTCTCCTGAACGCATCCGTTCCTGGCTTCGTCCCGCAGTTTATCTCGGCCGCAACACGCTCACATTAACTGGGGCGGTTCTCACCACCAGCTCGGCCGTCACGCTGGTCGCATTCTGGGTATTCAATGTTCTCATGGCCCGGTCGGTGGACCCGTACATGGGGATCATTTGCTTCCTGATCCTTCCGGGGATCTTCGTGCTGGGGCTTGTGCTGATCCCGATCGGGGCGATCCTGCAGCGTCGGCGCCTGATCAGCGCCGGCGAACTTCCAGCTGTTTACCCGAAAGTGGATTTCTCGGAGCCGCTGTTACGGCGGGCGTTCGCCTGGGTCGGCGGCCTGACGGTCGCAAATGTCATCATCCTCAGCGTGGCTTCCTACCAGAGCGTCTCCTATATGGACACGCCTCAATTCTGCGGGCAGACCTGCCATACCGTCATGCAGCCGGAGTACACCGCTTACCTGAGTTCACCGCATCAGCGAGTGGAGTGCGTGGAATGCCATATCGGTCCTGGCGCGGGATGGTTCGTGCGCTCGAAACTCTCGGGAGTCCGGCAAGTTTTCGCGGTCACATTTCACACCTACGATCGGCCGATTCCCTCGCCGGTTGAGCACCTCCGCCCCGCGCGGGAAACCTGCGAGCAGTGCCATTGGCCGCAGATGTTCACGGGAACAAGCTCGTCTTGATCAGGAAATTCTCCGAGGATGAGAAGAACACCGAACTGACCACGGCCCTGCTGCTGAAGATCGGCGGCCGCACTTGGGACGGTGAAGTAGGAATCCACGGGCGCCATCTGGACACGAAGTCACCGATTGAGTACATCGCCACGGATCATCAGCGGCAAACGATCGCTCAGGTCAGTTACACGGACAATTCAGGAAAACAGATCGTGTACACTTCCACTGACACGAAGCCCACGCCCGAGCAACTCGACCGCTGGCGAGCACAGGACGATGGATTGCGTGGACTGCCATAATCGGCCCACCCACATATTTCAGTTGCCGGATCGCGCCGTCGACCAGGCCATGGCACAAGGGCGCATTAGCTCCGAGCTGCCTTTCATCAGGAAAGAAGGCTGTTGAAGTGCTGAAAGTGAACTATCCAGACCGCGACACAGCCTCGCGGCAAATCGCCGCTAGCTTGGATGACTTTCTATCGCAAGTCCTACCCGGATGTTTACCGCGAAAAGCACGCCATTTTGGAAACAGCGATCGGTCAGGTGCAAGCCGTCTACTCACGCAATATATTTCCCGCGATGAAAGTCACCTGGGGAAGTTATCCGAACAACCTGGGTCACATGGACTTTCCTGGATGCTTCCGGTGCCACGATGGAAGCCATACAAGCGCTGACGGCCGCACCATCCCGAATGATTGCGACACTTGCCACACAATGCTCGCTATGGAAGAGCAGAATCCAAAGGTCCTGACCGATTTGGGTTTGAAGTAGCGTCTCGACGAGCGAGCAGGTCAGCTGTGAGCGATCGAATCCGGAACTTCCCGCGCTGGATACTGCTGGTTCCGGTCGCAATCGCAATCGCTATCCTATTCTTTTCCTTCTCGGCGCATGCCCAGACGAAAGCCTCGCCAAAGCCCGACGCCGATTGCCTTGCGTGCCACAGCCAAAAAGATTTGAAGGCAGAGTCAGGCCGCAGTGTCTATGTCGACGAAGCGAAACATGCGGCGGGCGCGCACTCGATCCTGAGTTGCACCGATTGCCACACGAATATCAAGGAATTCCCTCATCCGGCGCGGATTGCGAAAGTAAGTTGCGCCACCTGCCACGCGGACGAAGCCGCCGATGTGCCGAAAAGCGTGCACTCGCTGTTGGGGGCGGACGCATGTACGAGCTGCCATGGTTCGGCGCACAACGCCCAGCCCGCGGCGGGACTCGTTCCGCAATTGTGCGCTTCCTGCCACAGCGACGAGGTGAAGGGCTTTCTCTCGAGCGTCCATGGCATCGCCGCGAAGAAAGGCGACGCGCAAGCTCCATCGTGCCAGACGTGCCACGGACCGGTTCACAAGATACTGGCCGCGCAGGATCCGGCTTCACCAGCGGCGAAGAAAAACCTTCCGGATACCTGCGGTTCGTGCCACTCGAATCCGGTGTTTCTCGCCAGCCACCAGATTCCCTTTGCACATCCGGTCGAAGCCTACAAGCTGAGCGTTCATGGCCGTGCGGTGGCAGCGGGCAATCAAAACGCCGCCGCATGTTCGGATTGCCATGGGAGCCACGAAATTTACGCGCCGCGCGACCCGCGCTCGAAGATCAATCACTGGAACGTTCCTGCCACATGCGGCGCGTGCCACAGCGCCATCGAGAAGACCTACGCGGAGAGCGTTCACGGGCAGGCTGTGCTCCACGGCGTCAGCGATGCTCCGGTATGCACGGATTGTCACGGAGAGCACATCATTCTGGCGCCGAGCGAAGCCCAATCGCTCGTCAATCCGGCGCGCGTCTCGAGCGTCACTTGCGGCCGTTGTCATGGCGACGAACGTCTCGACGCCCGCTACAACCTCCCGGCAGACCGCGTCCCGACGTTCGCGGACAGCTTTCACGGGCTGGCGGCGCGTGCGGGTTCGCAAACGGTGGCGAATTGCGCTTCGTGCCATGGCGTGCACAACATCTTTGCGTCGGCCGACCCTCGTTCCACGGTCAACGCCGCGAACCTCGCTCACACCTGCGGTGCCTGCCATCCTGGCGCCGGGCAGCGATTTGCAATCGGACCAGTGCACGTCCGGCGGAAACGCGCAGCGAACATCCCGTGGTGCGCGGGATCCGGCACATCTACTGGGTGCTGATCCCGTTGGCGATCGGTTTCATGTTCCTGCACCATTTCCTCGATTTCCTGCGGAAACTCCTCCGCAAGGAACGTTTCATCTCCCCGGCCGATGCCGCGTTCCGCCTGAATCCGCACTTCCGTATCGCCCATTGGCTGACGCTGATCAGTTTTCCGGTGCTCGTGGTGACGGGATTCGCCCTTAAGTTCCCAGAGTCGTGGTGGGCGCAACCGCTGCTCGTGTGGGAAAGCCATTTCGCCTTTCGCGGCACGATCCACCGCGTCGCTGCGGTTGTCCTGGTGGTGTCGCTCGGTTATCACGTGGTCCACTTGATTCTGGATCACCGCGCGTGGCTTATCATCCGCCACATGACTCCCCAGCTGAAAGACTTCCGCGACTTGCGGGATGTGGTGCGCTATGACCTCGGGCTAAATGCGGCGCGTCCGCTGCTCAGTGAATTCACATACGTCGAGAAGCTCGAGTATCTTGCCTACATGTGGGGCACGATTGTGATGGCCACAACCGGCTTCATTCTGTGGTTCAACACGCTGGCGCTGCGGTACTTCCCGAAGTGGGTGCTGGACGCTTCCACGGCGCTTCACTATTACGAAGCGATCCTCGCGACGTTTTCGATTCTCATATGGCACCTGTACTCTGTAGTTTTCGATCCCGACGTTTACCCCATGGACCGGGTTCGCCTCCGACATCCCCAGCCTGACAACCTTGCGCAGGCCGTTGCAGAAAGGCAACCACCTACGGCAAGCCCTGCTTCGCCTGCCGCGCCAACACCCTCGCAACCCGATGAGTCGTCCGCCAAGTCCCCAGCAAAAGCCGAGGACCCGCGAGCGCCGAAGAAACCGCAAGCCGAGTGACGCCCTAGCTGCGCCGTTTCTTCAAGTTGCGGTTACCAATCGATCCGTCGGAGCCCACGAACGAGGTCGAAATGGCGGTTGCGGCTTAACAGAGGAAGGGAATGTTGGCGGCAAAGCGCCGCAATCCAAGCGTCGTTGGAAGGAATCGGCGTTCCGGCTCTCTTGAGCTCGCTCCGGACGGCTGCATAGGACGTCGCCGTATCTTGGTCTACGTCAAGAACCCGGTAGGTGGGAAGGAATTCCGCCAACCACTGTTCGTAGCGTTCCTGATCACGCGATTGCCGGATTCCGTAGCCATACTCGCCCAGTACGATGACGGGTACCGCGAGCTCCGACGCTTCGCGAAGGATAGGCTCCAACGACCGTTCGCCATCGGCAACTGCCGAGAACCCGTTTGTGTCGAGGATCACTGCCGATCTTCAGCCTCGACCTGATCAAACTCGTCCTCAACGATGCGATTGATTCTTGCTGTTTCGTTGCGCAGGTGGCGAAGCTTCCCGAATGACTTCATCCAGGGCTTTGGATCGGAGCCTGTTGCTTGCGAGCGGAGCTTATCTGCCAGAGCCTCGGAGACGAGAGCCCGGAAAGGAATGCCGCGTTCGGCGGCCGCGGACTTGGCGCGTCGAAAAATGGCGTCGGGAATTTCCAACGTCGTCTTCATAGTGACATGCTCCCATATTTATGGGACCATGTCAATTCGAACGCTGTTGCGTTAGGTTTGAGGGGAAGCGGAGCCTGACTCATGGCCAACAGGTTTGTCCAGCAGCGCCATCACTCCGCGAGTTTGTAGCCGATCTTGCGAACGAACTTCCGCCGATGTTTGGTCTCATCCGAGCCTTCGACGCCCTTCGGAGAACTGCCGTCGACAACGCCCAGAATTGCGCGGCCTTGCTCCGTTTGCGCCAAAAATACTTCGACTGGATTGGTCGTCGAGCAATAAATCGCGCACACCTCGAAGCAGTCCCGCACCCGGCTGAGCAAATTGCCCGGAAGCCTCGCAGAATGCCACCCCAAGTTTCGCGCCGGGTACAGTGTTTACAACGACCTCGTACAGGTCTTCCGCAGTTTTGATGAAGTGGGCTTGCCCCAGGATGAGATTCGCATCTTCGGGGATTTCCAGCCGGACGGCCAAAAGTTCCATGTTTATCCCTCATTCGGTAAAAAGTTCCCACAAATGGAATCGCTCAATCGCGACCGATCGCCGTTTTTTGTCGAAATCTCATTATCGGCAGCGATTCTGAGACGGTGCAAGCGCCGGTGTGTTTGGAAATTCACGTGCTCTCCTAAATCGTGTCGTCGAGTTGTTGCATCTAAGTTAGTGCACGACGGGATTGGATTGATCGGATCGCGTCAATGTTGATAAAGACCATGCAGCAGGCGAAACGGTGGGTAAAGATCCTGTTTGGCTTTACGCTGCTCGCCCTGGGCGTGGTTATGATCGTCACTCCCGGACCTGGCTGGCTCACGATCATCCTGGGCCTCGGAGTCCTCGCCGCCGAATTTGTTTGGGCGCGAACGCTGCTCGACCGCCTCAAAGAGCAGGGAATGCGGCTTCGCGACGCCGTCTTCGTTCGACAGCCCGCTGATCGAGCCTAGTTTCGCCCTTCGCCTCCCTGGATTTTCTCGCTTCCGAACCCTTTCTAACTGTGGTTTCATGCCTTCGAGCACCGTGCCCGTTCGTACGAGCGACTCAAAATACGCGAGAAAAGCTCGGCGGCGCTTGAAGTAGCCCGTTCTCTGCGCCCTCGAGACGGAGGCATTTGTGCCTGACAAGCCCAAGAGTCAGCCCAGAAATCGATGGTCCGGGAAGTGGGCTCTTATAACCGGCGCCAGCGCCGGCATCGGCTGGGAGCTCGCCGAGCAGTTAGCGGCCGCTGGCGCCCATCTGGTTCTCACCGCGAGGCGAACCGACCGGCTCCAGAAGCTCGCGGCAGACCTTTCGGCCAAGCACGGCGTTCAGCGTCGAGGTCTTCACTGCCGATCTGACCCGTCCCGACGCACCCGGCGAAATCTACGCTTTCACTCAGCCGAAAGAACCTCGAGATCGAGCTGCTCATCAACAACGCGGGTTTTGGCGCGTTCGGCTACAACCATGAAATACCCGAGGATCGCCTGCTCGAAATGGTCCAGGTGAACTGTTCGGCGGTGGTTCACCTGACGCGCCTCTATGTTCCGGCGATGGTCCAGCGGCGACATGGCGACGTCCTGATCGTTGCCTCGACGGCCGCGTTTCAGGCTGTGCCGTTCAATTCCGTATATGCCGCCACCAAAGCGTTTGACCTGCATTTTCGCCGAAGGAATTTCCGAAGAGCTTCGCCCCCTAGGGGTGAATGTCTGCGCGCTCTGTCCGGGCCCCACCACCACCGAGTTCCAGCAGGTGGCTCAGCAGCCAAACCGAACGTTTAAGGTGGCCGAAACCGCGGAGAAGGTCGCGCGGGTGGGCCTCGAAGGCTTGGCGAAAGGGAAGAGCTACGTCATTTCCGGCGCCATGAACCGTCTGATGATGGAATCCGAGCGCCTGGCGCCCCGCCGCTTCGTCGCAAAGATGGCCGCAAAGATGATGCGTCCCGAAGGAAGCTAGTTCAGAACCCATGTTCGAACGTTACACAGAGAAGGCCCGCCGGATGATTTTCTTGCCAACTCCTTTCTCAAGAAATCTTCGAGGAAACGTTCGGGGCTTTCAGACCATCTAAGGCACCAGACTTGCTTACCTGGGCAAGGGCTGACTGTCGGAGCTTGGCGGTCTTGGAAGGGATGTTATACTTACCATTCCGCATCTGTGGGCCGACCCAAAGGAGCACGAGGATGGGAATACAGTTTCAAGAGGTACTGAGCTGGGCAAGGCGCCGCAAGGTCTTTGCGTCTCTCCTCGTAACCCTAACACTGGCAATCGGCATCATTATCGGCACTGTCATTTCCGGCCGTGCGCTCGCAACTCACGAACAAACGGCGCCTAGCGGCGCTGCGCTCCTGGCGATTCCCGATCCCGTGACGCTGTCGAACGGGTTTTCCGGTATCTCGAAGAGGCTCGGGCCGGCCGTGGTGAATATCTCCACAACACAGGTAATTGAAAAACCAAAAGCCAGCGGCAAAAGCAACAAGCGTTACAACGATCCGTTTCAGGATTTCTTCGACCGGTTTTTCGATTCGCCAGACAATGGTCCTGATGCCGAACGCAGTCTGGGTTCCGGTGTACTAGTCGACAAGAAGGGTTTCATTCTGACGAACGATCACGTAATCGACCAAGCCACGAAAATCCAAGTTGAATTGGATGGCGATCCGACGCACTACAGCGCGAAGGTGATCGGCACGGATAAGGATACGGACCTCGCGGTGATCAAGATCGAAACCGATCATGAGCTGAGTGTGGCGAAGCTCGGTAATTCGGACGGCGTGCAGGTTGGGGACTGGGTTCTGGCATTCGGCAGCCCGTTCGGCCTGAACTCGACGGTTACGGCTGGCATCGTGAGCGCGAAGGATCGTTCAACGGTCGGCAAGCAGTTCCAGCGATTCATCCAAACGGACGCCGCCATCAATCCAGGGAATTCGGGTGGCCCGCTGGTCAACATGGCCGGGGAAGTGATCGGAATTAACACCGCGATTTATACGGGCAGCCGCGGCTTCGAAGGTGTGGGGTTCGCGCTCCCGTCAAACACTGCAATTACTGTCTACAACCAGCTTGTAACCGGCGGAAAAGTGATTCGCGGGTCGATAGGCGTGACCTTCCAGGAAGCTAACAGCAACAATCCTGTCCTGATGAAGGAACTCGGCGCGCCTTACGGAATTGTCGTAGAGGACGTTGCGCCCGGGAGCCCCGCCGAGAAAGTGGGAATCAAGCCGGGTGACGTGATCACTCACATAAATGGGCAGGCCGTCCACAACGGTGCTGATCTCGTGAATCCAATTGCGGAAACTCCGATCGGCCAGTCGGTGAAGGTTCAGTACGTCCGCGATAAGCAAGCGAAGGACGCCACGCTCACCGTCGCCGATCGCTCGAAGATTTTCCCGCAGACCGCGGAGAATTCCGACGAGCAGCCGGGAGAGAGCGAAGAACCCGGCCAATTCGGTCTGCACGTCGAGGACCTCACTCCCGATCTCGCGCGGAAGCTCGGCATGCCGAAGCTGACTGGAGTGGTGGTCACGGAAGTTGATCCGGCAAGCTTCGCGGAGGATCTCGGCTTCACACGCGGAGACGTGATCACCGAAGTAAATCATGTCTCTGTCAGCGCCATGGGCGACTACCGTCGTGAAGTGGCCAAGCTCCATCCCGGGCAGGACGTGCTCTTTAAGGTTGCGCGACGATCGGATAGCGACCGCATCTTGACGACGTTCCTTGCCGGCGCGGTTCCGGCCATAACTGCGCAGTAGTCCGCGTCGGACGGCGCAGGGGCAGTCTGGCTTTAAGGTGAGGCGGCCAGATAGCTTTTATCGTCGTGGCTTTTTTGACGCGACCCGTATCCCATTCGCACCGGTTGCTTCCTAAATGCTTGAGTGTCCCCGGAGAAAGCTCATAATCAACGAATCCGCCTGGCATCGAATCTTCCGGGGCGTGCGTCTCAATTAAGGAAAGACTAATGAAGTGGCTGGCTGTCATCGCGTCGGTTGCACTCGGGTGCGTCCCTAGTTCCTTCGCACGAACCCCTGGGCACGAGCAACAGGGCACTTCCCCTGCTGCCACGTCGCCTGCAGCATCGCCCAGCACATCCACTAAGCCTCCCGTCAAGAAGAAGCGTCACTCCGCGCGGCGCGAGCCGAAGCAGAAGGCTCCTACACCCGAGCGCATTTCGGAAATTCAGTCTGCGCTGGCGCGCAACGGGTACTACCAGGGTGAGCCGAATGGGAAGTGGGACTCGAACACAATCGGCGCAATGCAGAAGTTTCAGTCCGACCACGGCCTCGATGCCACCGGCAAGCTTGATGCGCTGAGTCTGCAGAAGCTAGGCCTCGGGTCAGACATCGCTGGCGTATCCGCGCCCCGTCCGATCACGCCGGCATCCTCGTCTTCGATCCCGAGTCAGACAAATCCACCGTCCGCCAAACCCCAGCAACAAGCCAAAGTCCAATAGTTTTGTGTGTCGCGTTTTGGGGAAACGGGCCTCGGGCTTGCCAGAACGAGTGCGGCAACCGCCCTACTGGGTTTTCTGCTCGGTTGCAGTTTCTTCCGGCTGGTCGTCCACTTTTTCCCA
This sequence comes from uncultured Acidobacteriota bacterium, assembly GCA_963788345.1. Classification (GTDB taxonomy): domain Bacteria; phylum Acidobacteriota; class Terriglobia; order Acidiferrales; family UBA7541; genus Palsa-295. The sequence goes on from CAWBGW010000090.1 coordinate 11,783, forward strand.
ACTGGAATTGGGGTTGTATTCCTTCATCGCTTTGGCGAGGAGTTCACTCTTCTTGCCAAGATCCTTCTGATACACAACTCCATCGGCGCCGACGATGAATGTCATCACTCCCGACGACCTGTATTCCGCGGGATATGCCACGAAAGCGAAGCCCTCCGTCATTTTCCCATTCACGATGTAGGTTTTCGCACCGCCCGTGGCGCCTGCGCCCTGACTTTTCAGGATGCGGTAGTAGTAGCCGCGGTAAGGGGCCGGTTCGCCGTCTTGGCTTTTGGAAACAGTATCAGCAGCAGCCCACGCCACTAGCGGTCCGATAGGGCTCTGCGGTTCGCCATCGGCAGCCTTCCAATAGAGGCCATTGTGCTGCCCTTCGTCGCTGAAGAGTTTCTGAGCGTACTCGTTGTTCCGGGCGGAATAGTATTCCTTTTGCGCCGCCACGAGCTCCTGGCAAACGCGAATGGCGGACATCTCGTTCCGGCCAACTCGCCGGTATAGAATTTCCTTCTTGCCTGCCTCGGTGTCGAAATACCACGAGCCACCATTGCTCACGAGCGGTATGGGGTTCGGCCAATTCTCCGCTCCGATATACAAGCACACGGTTCCATCCGGCTCCTTCACCAGACGGTGCATTTCCTGGTACTTCTGCACGAAATTGGCGCGGCTCTGGGCATCCTCGGCATCGTCTCCCGACGAGACGATTCGCTTTCCTTCTGGTCCCAGGATCTCGAGCATCGCCTTTTCGTCATTATTTTGCGCCGCCGTGACGAGCGCGTTGCTCGCGTCTTCCGGCGATGCAAATGTTTTCTGGCCGCGTTGCTGCGCCGCGGAACGCGCGGGAAAAAGTCCCGTCAAAAGGATTGCGACCGCGATCAGTTCAGCGATACTGGCCCAAACGGAAGTGTCGAAGTTCAGTTTTGCTCGCCGCATATAGCTCCTCCATTTCTAAATTTCACGATCCATTGGGGGAATCAAGAAATATCGATTACCGAGGCCTGCCACCGCCGCCGTGAAATCCTCCACCGCCGCGGGCTCCGCCACCGAAGCTGGCGCTTCCGCGCGCCGAATAGCTTCTCGTCTGGCCGCCGCGATCGTAGCCACTGAAGGCGCCTGACCGGACGCCGCTTTGACCGCGAGGCGGAGCGAATCCTCGAGCAGCCCTCGTGTTTCCATTGAACGGCCTGGTGCTGCCGCCGCGGTAGGCGCTCTCGCCGCGCTGCACGTTTCTTTCAACGCCCCGCTCGCCTCCGCCTCGATAGTAGTTGCCGCGGTTGTAGAACGTGTTGCTCCGGGAGTAGTACCTGTTGTGGTTGTAAACCGCGTAGTGGTTGTGCCAATCGAATCCCCAATGACCCCAACCCCATCCGAAACCTCCAAAGAAGCCGATTCCGAAACCGACTCCAAACGACAGGTACGGGCCACCAAACCAGATTCCGGGATAGGGATACCATCCCGGCCAGGCCACGACGGGATATCCGTAAACAAGCCACGGATCGTAGGCTGGAACGTACACGACATCTGGGTTGGCAGGTTGTATTTCCACTGTCGATCCTTCGTTTTGCACCGTTTGCTGCGGCGTGCTCTTGAGGTTTCCGGCTTGCTCCGCTTTCTGGCGCATGAACTGTACGGCATCCATCACATCCTGCTGCTGGTTGTAGTAGGCATCGCCGAGCGATGACGTCCAAGAGAGATTCTTATCCATATTTCCAAGGACCGACGGAAATGCGGCGAGCGCCTTGACACTCGGGTCCCAGGGTTGCTGGTCGACAGCTTGAGCCAGAGCGTCGCCCTTCAAATCAGGATTTGCTTGCACCCACCTATCCGCTTCGACCACTTGGTCTGGAAATGTGGACGCTGCCAGGATCTGCGCCACAAGCGAATCCGGATACAGCGCAATCGGCGCCACTAAGCGTTGCAACTCTTCGGGTGTCTGTTGCGTGTATGGAGGCGCCTGCGCGGCCGGTGGTTGGTCTTGGGGGGGCGGCGCGGTGGCCTGCGCGTCCTGACCAGCCGACAGGCTGAGAGGACAAGTGGCGAACACCAGAGCCAACGACAATACTGAAACCGAGATCTGTTTGACCAATCGAGGCATTGAGAACCGTGTGGTATCACCGAAAATGATCATGTTCTTGAACCTCCTGCGCGTCTTCGCCTGCTCAGCGTTCCCATCCCAAAGCTACGGGCCAAAGCCTGACAGCCTTCTCGAGGCTTCTAACGACTTAGATGACCAACATGCGAGCAAGGTTTCGATGAAGATTCGTTTCATCGTCGGATAATCGTATCCCGCGGTCAGCTTCAAAGCTGGACTCCCTCCGGCTGCCGCAGCAGAGTAACAAGCGCATCCGGGACCGGACTGTTCAAAAGGGGACAGCCCCACGAAGACTAGGGTGGAAGGTCCGAGGACCACGTCGTTGACGCACCTGGTGCCCGCTTGTTACTCTGAAGCTTCGTGTTCCGCCGCATCATCTAACTAGCCTAACGAACAGCGACAATTGAATTAATCGCCGGGGAGGATTACGCATGGCCACGTCCTACGCGCTGAAGACCTACAAGAACTACATCAATGGCGAATGGGTGGAATCGCGCAGCTCGGGAACGATCGAGGACCGCAATCCTGCGAACACAAACGAGCTGATCGGCATTTTCCCGTCGTCGTCTGAAGAGGATGTGAATGCCGCTGTTGTGGCCGCCCGCGCGGCTTACAAGGACTGGCGGCTTACCCCCGCGCCGAAACGCGCCGAGATTCTGTTTCGCGCCGCGAAGATCCTGATCGAGCGCAAGGAAGACTACGCTCGCGACATGACGCGCGAAATGGGCAAAGTGCTCGACGAGACGCGCGGCGATGTTCAAGAAGCCATCGACATGACTTTCTTCATGGCGGGTGAAGGGCGCCGCCTGTACGGCCACACCACGCCGTCCGAGCTTCCAAACAAATTTGCGATGTCGGTGCGCTCGCCGATCGGAGTTTCCGGCTTGATTACGCCGTGGAACTTCCCTATGGCGATTCCGTCGTGGAAGATCATGCCGGCGCTCGTTTGCGGAAACACCGTCGTGATCAAGCCTGCCGAAGATACTCCGCTTTCGACGCACAACCTTATCGAGGTTCTGGAAGAGGCGGGCCTGCCGCGCGGAGTAGTGAACGTCGTGTTCGGCAAGGGAACGGTCGTCGGGAAAGCAATTCTGCAGAGTTCGGACGTAAACCTTGTGAGTTTCACGGGTTCGACGGAAGTTGGCCGGATCGTCAGCGAGGCTTGCGCGCCAACGTTCAAGAAGTGCCATCTCGAGATGGGCGGCAAGAACATCATCGTGGTGATGGACGACGCGAATCTTGATCTCGCCGTCGACGGCGCGATCTGGGGCGGTTTCGGCACTACCGGCCAGCGCTGCACGGCCGCGAGCCGCGTTGCCGTGCACAAGAAGATTTACTCGAAGTTCGTTGAGAAATTCGTTGCGAGGGCGGAGGCGTTAAAGGTGGGCGACGGCCTGGATCCCGCTACCGATATGGGCCCGTGCATCAACGAACAGCAGCTCAATACCGTCACGAAATACGTGGAAATCGGCAAGGATGAAGGCGCGAAGCTTGCGACGGGCGGCCATCGGTTGACAGAGGGAAAATATGCGAGCGGGTGGTTTCACGAGCCGACTGTGTTCGTCGATTGCGATCCGAAGATGCGAATCTGCCAGGAAGAAATCTTCGGTCCCGTGGTCTCGGTGATTCCGTTCGAGACGTTCGAAGAAGGTCTCGCAGTGGCGAACGGAGTGAACTACGGATTGTCGGCTTCGATCTACACGCGCAACGTAAATGATGCGTTTCGTGCGGAGAGAGACCTCGAAACTGGGATCGTTTACGTGAATGCGCCCACGATTGGCGCGGAAACGCATCTGCCGTTCGGCGGAATCAAGAATACGGGCAACGGTCATCGCGAATCGGGCGATGCCGCGCTCGACTTCTATTCCGAATGGAAGACGCTTTACATCGATTATTCGGATCGCCTTCAGCGCGCGCAGATCGACAACGCCTAAGACTCGCTCCAGCCAGAAATGAAAAGGGGGGCGACACCGGTCGCCCCCGTTGATGGAAGTACGGCTTGGTCTTAGACCGTCACGGTGGCGTACTTCCGGTAGGTTGCATACTCCACTTCGAAGTTCTTCACGACTCGGGGTCTCTTCGACGAACCGCGCAATGATCTTCGCGACTTCCGGATACACCTGACGATTGTAGGCCTCGGCGAATTCCTTCTCCTCCCAGAGACTGATTGCAACCATTTCCGTCTTTGACGGCGTTGCCAGGATCAATTCCTCGAGAAAGCCCTTCTGCCTGCGGAGAATCGGAAGAATCTCCTTCTCGAACACGACCGGGAATTCCTTCGTAACGTTGTTCTTCAGCTCGAGCTTGATGTGCCGTGCAAACATATGATGTCTCCTTCTTATAGTAAGGAGGGGGCGATGCCGCTGGCGCGCCTGCGTTTCTACCCGAGAGGCCGTAGGCCCGGAGTTCAATCCGTCCCCTGGTTGAATGTATTTGCACCTTCGCGCCACGACTTGCAGTGAGCTGCGTCACTAGTTCGAGTGATCCTCGACACACTGTCGCGGGTACCGCTGTTGAGCGCGTTCGGCGAACATAGTCTCAGCGGACTGAGTGCACCTGTCCGTTAGGTCAGGTTCCGAAGTGAGCAAGCCTACCTCACGTTGGCGTTGCCGCGTGGGACTTGCGCGCCTAGAGTGAATGTCATCTGCAGCAAAGACCCGTTTGACGGAATGAGGAGGAACCATGTGGAACAAGCAGTCCGACGCGCCCGCACCATCGACCTCTCAGTGGCAGCCGCCGCAACCGGCGCCCGCCCCGACTTCTGCCGGCATCCGCACGAGCCCGAGCGTTAGCAATGCGGCCGCCCGCAGCCTTTCGTGCCTGGGCGCGAGCCTGGAAATCAAGGGCAAGATTTCCGGCGACGAAGATTTGCAAATCGACGGCAAAGTGGAAGGCTCGGTTGCGCTGAACGGGCAGCGGCTCACCGTGGGACGCACCGGCAAATTGAACTCGGAAGTGTGGGCCCGCGAATTGATCGTTTATGGCAACTTGACCGGCAACATCCACGCCACCGACCGCGTCGAGATCAAGAAGGACGGCTCGGTAACGGGCGATATCACCACGGCGCGAATCAGCGTCGAGGATGGCGCCTACTTCAAGGGCCGCATCGAGATCGAGCGCACGAAGCAGTCCTCGACTTCCGACGCCAGCGCCGAACCGGTATTGGCCGGCGTCTCCAACTAACATCGCGCAGTCGATCGGGACAATCTCTCCATCGCAATCTCTCGATTGCACAAGAGCGGGACCGCGCCAGCGGAGCCCGCTCTTTGTGTTTGCGGACGACGGGCGGGTTTGAAACCCGCGCCTACTGATCCCCCGACAAAGCTGTCTCCATTGCTTACCATGTGTCGCCGCCTTTTGCCGGCGGCCACGCGCCGAGAGCGCGGCGCAGGTCGACGATCTGTCCGATGTGATAGCTGTTGTGCGCGATGAGCTGGAAAATCATCGCGCCGACGGTGGAAGCGTTTTTCTCATGGCTCGGGTGCGCCGCGGGAGCCTGCTTCGTCCAGGCCGACGTATCCGATCGGCAAACCGATTCGAGATCGCGCAAAAGTTCGCGAAACCTATCGACTATTTTCTTCCAGTCGGCCTCTCGAAGATCTTCGGACGACGGCCAGCTCTCGGGCGCGTGAGCCGGATACCCGTCGGGAGTTCCGCGCATGCGCTTCATGTCGTATTCCATCCAGTAATTGAGGTGAGCGACAATCTCGCAAATGGAGTGCTCGAAGCCGGCGGGCTTGCGGCGCGTCATGTCCGCGCCGAGGTCTTCGATGCAGCCGACCGGATCCAGGTGCGCGCCCCGGCCTTCGACCAGTTCAAGAGCGACGCGCTCCATCTGAGCCTTCAAATCGTTTTTCGAGTTGTGCTCGTTCGGCATCTTGTCGGGCCGCCTTGGTCATTTTTCGCTGGGCAATCGAACTGTTTTGCCGGTGGCGGCGGATTCGCGCGCGGCGTCGAGAATTTCGGTGACGATCACGTTCGTCTCGAGCGACGTCGGGCCTTCGATCTTTTTCCCTTCGAGAATGACTGCTCGGAGATAGGCAATGGGATCGTTGTCGGGCGCGGGAAGGGGAGTGGCCGCGACCTGCTGCTCCTGACGTTCTCCCTGGCGCCGGACGAGAACGTTGTCGCGCTCGACGGTTTTGACGTATCCGGTCTGACCGTAGACTTGAATGTCCTTTACGCTAAATGGCCAGTTCCACGAAGCCTGGATGATGGCTTGTGCTTTCTGGTAGGTGAGGACGATAGTCGCTTCGTCATCGACACGCGGATACAGGTCGGGTTTGACTTGCTGCGTCACGGCCGTGACGGTGAGCGGGCGCTGGTTGTCCATCAGCCACGTCATGAGGTCCGCGCCGTAACAGCCGAAATCGAAGAGAGCGCCGCCACCGTCGAGCTTGGGATCGATGAGCCAGGAGAGAAACTCGGGGCCGACGCCGATCTCCTTGGGTCCCTGGTGGCCGTCGCGCGCGACGAACTTGCGCATATCGCCGATGGCGTGCTGGTGCAGCAGGTCGTAGGCGGCGCGATTGCTCGCGTACCACGTCGTTTCGTAGTTGACCATGACTTTGATGGGAGCTTCGCGGGCGGCCTTTTCGATGGCGCGAGCGTCGGCCACGGTGACGGCGAGCGGCTTTTCCATCATCACGTCGATTTTGTGGCGAGCGCAGATTTCGACGACGCGGCGATGGTCGAATGTGGTGGTGTAGGCGAGAACCACCTGCGGATGAGTTTTGGCGAGCATGTCGTCGAGGTCGGCGTAGAGCAAGGTTTTGTCGAGTTTGTATTGATCGGCCACGCGGGAGGCAAAGGCTTGGTCGGGTTCGGCGATACCGACAATTTGAATTCGCGGATCGTGCTGGTAGGTCTGCAAGAATCCGAAGATGTGGCCGTGGGCTAGTCCGGCGACGGCGACACGCAGGGGAGCCGGTTGGGCGTGGGCTCGTGGCGTGGCCAGGAGCAGCGCCATCACGAGGAACAAGGGGCGAAGGCAAAGAGAAGCGGAAGAGGCAGTTTTGTCGCGGTTAGAAAATGTGATGTCGTTTGTTGGCAACGGCTTGCGGCGATTTTTGAATATGGGGTTGTCGCGATTAGAAAATTGGTGGCGCATTGCGGATTTCCTCCTGTCCGGCAGAAAGCAGGTGCTTTGAGATAGGGAAGAATCTTACCGCAGAGGCGCGGAGTTCGCAGAGAAATTTGAGTGGCTCGACGCGCCTCGGGCGCCGGTCGTCGATAGCACGCAACAGCGACGACCTCCTCTCTGCGCTCGTTTTCCGCGAGCGCGAAAATAATTCACGCTAGCACAGAAAAAGATTTCGCGAAATTCGCAAAACTACGTAGTACGTATAGAACTGGCGCGCGGGGGCAGTGGGTTGGTTTCCGATTACTCGACTTACAAGACAGTTGGATTATTTCCGAGTAGCCCGTCACTCGGGCACCATTCAGAAACAATTACTGCCGCACACAGTTCAGGAGATCGAAGGCGGATCGGGCGGACGGCTTCCGAGCACCACTCCATCGCGGTATAGCCCCAGTTCCAGCACGGCAGGAGTCCCTTCCTCCTCAAACTGCAGTCCTTCTTCGTCGGATCTTGCTAATGCCGTCGTGCGCCATCTGATTCCGACCGCCGCAACGCCAAGCAGCGCTAGGATTGCGGCCATCATTCCCGGCTTCTGAAGTGCTTCCTGCTCCCAAACCACGCTCTGCGCCACGAGCAAGATTAGGATGACGGCGGCCACGACGACCATATGCACTTGCGACTTGCCCGGCAGATACGAGCAGGTAAAAGGAATCTTCCGAAAGCTCCACAGGCAGACGGCGGCAAGGATCATTCCCAATAAACCGAGAACTGCCAGATGGGCCGCTGCCTGACGCCATGGCCAGAGCCAAAAACATACGGCCGCCGAAATGAGCCAGACGGGTGCCACGGAGAGCAAGAGTAGCGCGCGCCGGCTTGCGATCAGGATTTTCCCCGTGTCATGCACTCCCACAGCACGGAATATCCAGTTGGCTCGCAGTTCCAGCGGAAAAGCGAAGACTACGCGCGCTCCCACCACAGCCAGCGCCATCATCATGATGCTCGCTGTGAGCAGCGGCGTATCGGCCTCGTGCCACAGATTGGTGGCAGGACCACCGGGACGTTGCGGTGTCGTGATAAGGAGCGGGAGGAGGAGAACGGTGAAAGCCAAACCTATCCCCAAGTAAAACGCCAGAACCAAACGATGCTGCCGACTGCGAGCCAGCGTGCGAACGCAGAATTGCCCGATGGCAGTTTGCACCGGGTTCCCAAAGCGCGGCAGCCACCTGATGCCGTGCGGACCGGAGGTAATATCCGGCTCCTCGACGATCTGGCGGATTGTTCGCATATAGGACAGTGCATATGCCAAGGTTGCGGTGAGCGCGGTAACTGCCAGCCCCATCCACGCTCGCCGAGCTAGCGGAGCGAGTGCCGGAAGCATCGAGCCATTCAGTTGGTGAAAGAGACCTAGAAACCAATACGACGGCAACCAGAGGAGCAGATGGCGATTTTGCGGCGCGATTAACATCGTCAGCGCATCGACTGGCGGCTCCAGAAAGTACGCGCACACAAACAAACAAAAGGCGGACATTTGGAAAAATCCTGAGGCGCGGAGGAACAGGCGTCGCGACAGGAGTTGCGTGGCCAAACCTTGGATCACCAGCGTGCCGCAGTAGATAAACGCGCCGGCAACAAACATTGTGAACCAATAGGCTGCAAACGACCGCACGAGGCCAACAAACCCAGTGCCACTCACAAAGAACGCCAATGGCCAAGTCAGCCCCGTCCCGCAGTTCAGCAAAACCACCACTAAGCCCAACGCCGTGGCTGTCGCCGCCACCTTTGCGAGAAACATCGTACGCGCACGCACCGGCAGAGGCACCAGCACCAGAACGTCGCGGCGATCTGGAAAAATGGAATCCCAACTCAGCACGGCGAATATGCCCACCGCCAGCATGGTGGTGGCAATCAGGAAATGCTCCGTGACAGGCGTGAGATTGAACAGACGCCTGAGCGGCATATTCGCGTCGATGAAGCTGAACGCACCGGAAGCGAGATCAGCAGGCTTGACGAGATAAGCAGGACGCCGCGAATTGCCCGAGCAGTTTATTGGCGTCGCCCAGGGCGTGAGCGGACAGCACTTCGAGATCGACCATGCGGAACAGAAACTGGCGGTAGAGCACACGAAACTGCAGCTTCGTCATGGCTGCGCTCCTCATGCCTGAATCAGATCCGCAATCTCGCGCGAAATCGCCGCGGTGTCCTGTTCCACGGCAAGCTGCGAGAAGATGCCTTCGAGCGTGGGCAGCGGCCATCAGCGTGCGCAGGCGCTCGATGGAATCGTCGGCGACGATTTTGCCGCGGTTCAGAATCACGACGTGCGAGCAGACGCGCTCGACCGTTTCCAGTTCATGCGAGCTGAACAGGACTACCTTGCCGCGCGACGCCAGTTCCTGAATCAAGCTGCGCAGCACCAGCGCCGGTACCCACGTCGAGGCCGGAAAAAGGCTCGTCCAGCAAGAGTAAGGTCGGGATTGTGCAGCAGCGCCGCCGAGAGCAGAACTTTCTGGCGCATGCCTTTCGAGTAGGCCGCAGATCGCAGCGTGGCGATCGCCGTGCAGCGAGAAAAGGCGCAGCAGCCCGTCGATGCGGTCGGCGCGTCGATTTTGCGGGCAGATTGCGCAATTGAGCCGACCATCGTCAGATACTCGAGACCGCTCAGATGCGAATAAAGGTGCGGCTCTTCGGGGACGTAGCCCATGCGCTGCTTGTAGGCGATCAAGTCGCGCTCGATGGGCTCGCCCTGGAACAGGATCTCGCCCGAGGTCGGTTTCCATCAGGCCGGTGATCATTTTCATGGTGGTGGATTTGCCGGAGCCGTTCGGCCCCAGGTAGCCAGTGATTTCGCCGGCGCGCGCCGAGAAGCTGACGTCGTCGACGGCGGGACTCCGTTTGAATCGCTTGCAAACGTGGCGCAGTTCGAGCATGCACGCTCCTAGCCGATACCCTATGTAGCAATCTATCTAGGCGCTTGTCAAGTAGCATGCTACATAGGTACAATTCCGGCCATGGCATCCGAGGCGAAAGCTTTCGCACACCGCGGCGATCATCTTGCAGGCCATCGAGGCGGGACACGTGTATGGCTTCAGTGTGATGGAAGAGACGGGCCTGCCCAGCGGAACCGTGTATCCGGCGCTTCGGCGCCTAGAGCGAGATGGGCTGATCCGTTCGCAGTGGGAATCACAGACGGTTGCCGATGCCGACCAGCGGCCCGCCCGGAAATACTACAAAATCACGCGTTCCGGCAAGCTTACACTCGAGGCTTCGCAGAAGCGCTATCCACTTCTGGTTCGATTGTTTCCGGTCCACGCCGGGGGAAAGGCGTGATGCCTCGCGCGCTGCATATCGCCATCCTTCGCAACGCGGCGCTGCTTGTGCCCGCTCCGGAGCGAGAGCGGAATGGCTGGCCGAATGGAGGGCGGAACTTTGGTACGTTGAACACGACGCCACGGCTTTTTGCTTCGGCTCTTTTCGCGATGCACTGTGGCTCAGGCTCAAGAGCTTTAGCGTACGGCGTACGTTTAGTTTGGATTCACCGTTGCGATGCGCGCTTTTCCTTGTCGGTTTGCCAGCTATTAACCGATCCTGCGCCCTACCTTCTCGCAGACTGTGGCTGCCGTCATGGTCGCCGCCGGGGGCAGGGCAGTTCGCTACTCGGCCTCCTCTGGATGTACCTTCTGTCTTTGCTGGTTCTGTTGACGCTTAACCCGCTGGACACTTGGCGAGTATCCGCGCAAATCGCTATGCGCCGTCGCTCATGATCAGACTCCGTCGATGGGTCTTTCTCGCGGTCAAAATCACCTTGCTCGCGCCGATCATCACTGTTCGCGTGTCTCACCCTTATGCCGATATTTCCGCGCCGCGCCGTCGATACTATTCTTTGGCTTGATCTTCGGACTTCGCTGGGCCTTGGCGGATCAGCGGCAGCGATGCCCGGTCTGCCTCCGTTTGCTCACCAACGCCACGAGAATCGGCAGCCCTACGCAGACTATTCTCGGATCGTACGGCACTGAACTCATCTGCACCCGTGGCCACGGATTGCTCTACGTTCCGGGAGCCCCCACGAGTTGGTGCAGCAAGCAACGGTGGCAATATCTCGATCCTACCTGAGCTGCTTCTGACTCAGAATCAGTTGCACGCCCTTGCGAAGATCATTCTCTCGCGGCTCTAACGAGAAATTCCTCGACATTCTAAGCGGAGCTTTTTTCGACGTGGGCAGGCTCGGGTTCGCGGGTCTCCGGCTGGGATTCGTCGACGGCGCGGAGCGTGAGCCAGTCGGTGCGCACCGTGTCCCACTCCTGGATGAGGAAGCCGTAGGATTCGAGGAATTCGCGGATGCGCGGGCGCGACCATCCGGCGATGTTCTCGAGAATGGGCGCGAGGACGACGATGGCGCTGTTGCCGAGCACCGTGCGGCTGGCGACGTGCGCCACCTGCTTGGTTTCGGAGACGGCGATGGTGAAGCCGTCGCGCGCGTTGACGTGGAGCATCACGTTGATGTCGGAGCTGCCGTCGCCGGCGTAGACGATGTGGTCGGGACCGATCTGCAAACTGGCCTGCAACTCGTCGATCACCGCGACCTTTCCGTAACCAGCTGTTGCGCGGATGATGGTTTCGATCTCGCCCGAGCTTTTGTATTGGAACTGCGTTCCGTAGATACGCTCCGGGGGTACGATACCTTCGAGCGCAGACTGGATCACTTCGACGGGCGCGGCGGAGACAATCGAAAAATCGAAGTGATAGCCTTCGATGCCGTGGTCGAGAATGTCGTAGAGCAGGCCGATGTTCTCCTTCAGGCGAATCTTCTTGCCCGTTTCGTAGAGATGCTCGCGGCGGACGCGGCTGCGAAACTCGGGATCGTGCAGAAGCAGGTAGGCAAGCTCCGCCCCTTGCTGGACCAGGTTGATCTTGGCCATGCCCGTCGCGCGGCGCTTGAACTCCTCCGTGGGGATGCCAATGATCTCGCTCAGGACGTAGCCGGAGTCGTTGAACGTGAGCGTCTGGTCGAAATCGCTCGCGAACAGGTAGTGCTTTAAGGGCTTTTCAGTCATGCGTCTTCGTTCCCTCTGCTTTAGATTCCGCTGCCTTAATGACAGGTGAAAATCAGTGTGTAAGTGCACCAGTAGCGAGTCCTTGTGTTAGATGTCTTCAGCTTGGCATGGGACGCAACCCGCGCGGGCGTCAAAGTTCCAATGGGTGTCATTCGAGAAACCGATGCGGCGACCCCTGGCCGCTTCAGGGACTTGGAGACTGTGTCGCGCCTACGGGGCTTGATGCCCTTTTTCATTGAAACTGCATCTACACAATACGTGAGGAGTCTGGCGGCAGAATTCCAGGTACCGTAGGAGGTCGAGATGAAGTGCTGTTTGTTCTTTCTCCTCCAGACTACCTTGCTGGTTGCCAGTTTGCCCTCCGTTGCGCTGGCGCAAAGCGAAACCTCGGCACCGCAACAGACCAACCCTGACAAGGAAGCGAGTTCACTCAAGCTGATCAAGTCGCCGCCGGCGTCGTTTCCTGAAGAAGCGGTAAAGAAAAACATCGAAGGCAAAGTTGTGTTGAGCATCGTGGTTGACGGAAATGGCAAAGTGATTGACACAACCGTCCTGAGCGGGCCGCCCGAACTATTCCAGGCGGCCATCGACAATGTGAAGCAGTGGGAATTCGCTCCACCTGCTCGCGCACCGGTGACAACGAAGGCTGAAGTCACATTCGGCTATCTCAAGGAATGTCCGGCACCTGTATCGGATCATGGAGAGGTCATCGCTTCGGGCCCCGTCACGAACGAAAGAGGCATGGTTCTCGATATCGTGGATGATGCTTCCGGTTGGGGACTGCCGTATTATCCTGCGGAAGAGAGAAAGGCCGGCGTAGCTGGGGAGATGGTGCTATCGGTCAGGATAAGCAAGAAGGGCAAAGTGGTGAGGGTCCGAGTCGTGAAATCGCTATCGCCAACCCTCGACAAGACGGCGGAGCGGGCGGTGCGCACCTGGAGATTCAAGGTCAGATCGCCGGGTGCTGGTAGCCTTCCCGACGATTTCCCGCTCCGCATCGTATTCCGCGGAACGTGTGCCCCAGAGTTTTGACGGGTCAGTTATTCATTGCCGTCCGGGTTCGAATCGGAGCCGGTATCGGTGTCGAGTTTGCGCTCGGCTTCGAGCCAGTCGTCTAGAGTATACCCGCCGTTGGTTCCGCCGTGCTCCCAGTGGACGCGATACGCGCGAATTTGTATTTCATTCAGCGTTGCGGGGTGATGGACGCGTTGTTCGTCTCCCGAATGCTCGTTCTCTTGTTTCATAGCAGTTGCCTCGATCCATCCATTGCTTCCACTCTATTTGACGAGGAATGAATCTTGTGGGATTCCGGCTCCGAGACGTGGCGGACAAAATAAATTTCGGCCCGACAGGCAACCATTCTCAGAAATTATTGAAAACACGGCGAAAAGAGTTCGACTTCAGGTGGCTCGCGCCCCAACCTCTGAGGAAGAGGCAATGGTAATGCGGGAGCTAAAGACTCCGACACGCTAAACTGCTCGAGCTAGATGTTGCGCGGATCGGCGCTAGATTGTCGTTGAGGTAGTCGTGGCGCCGGTCTGGGCTGGCGCAGGTGTTGAAGGCACCGGCTGCGGCTTCAGGGTGAAGCGGACGCCGCGCTTCGCGTTTTCGTCCACCGTGCGCTGCAAATCGAGTTGGTTCATTTCGATCGCGCTCTCGCCGCCGTAGCTGATACGGTAGTGGAGCTTGCCGTTTGCGACCCAGTAATCCGTCGCCGGGAACGTGGTGCCGTCCTTCAGGTAAAGCAGGACGGTGGGAGCGGACTCCGCGACGTTGCCTGTGTCTGGGCCGAGATCCGGGGTAACGTCTGCACCGATGTTGGAGCCAATGTCCGCGCCGGGGTTTGAGTACATTTGCGGAGCGATGTCGGATTGCGGCGCGGCGTAGCTCTGAGACTGATCTGGATTTGCGCCTGAATTGTCATCGCCAGGGCCGTATGGCGGCGGATAGGTGACTGGGCCTGACGGCTCGTAGGGCGGGTAGGCGTCGTAGTCGTAGTATCCGGGCCAGCCCCACGCGCCGTACCAGTAGGGGTTGTACCAGGGGCTGTACCACCACGGGCCGCCCCATCCGAATCCAAGGCCCCAACCAAAGCCCCAGCCAAAACCGAGTCCCCAGCCGAAGCCGCAGCAACCGAAACCGCGTCCGCGGAATCCGTATCCGCCGCCGAAGCCGCGGTAGCCGTATCCGCCGAAGCCTAACCCTGGACGGAAGGCCGAGTTGGTACCAAAGCGGCCGCCAGCTCCTCCGAACATGGTCGAATTGCCGAGACTCAAGTGGCTGAATCGCGAACTCGAGCTTGCTGTGCTGCCGAGGGAGGTGTTGCCGAACCGAGAGCCCGTGAGCGCTGAGTTGCCGAAAGCCGACGTCCGACCGGCGAAGTTTGACGCCGCTCGGGATGGAGATATGGCCGAGTTCATCGCGCGGGCCGAACTCATCCCTGCGCTGCGCGAAGCCGAAAGTCCGCTCGATGGCGCCATGGCGGAGGAGCGACCCGAGGTGGACGCACTTCCGCGCGCGGCGGATGTTCCGCCGAAACCGCGGTATCCTGCCGAGCCCGTTCCTGATGCGGCTATGCTACCTCGCGCTGCCGCGGTGCCTCCCGCCGCGCCGCCAAAGCCATGCCATTGCCCGTCGGCGATCGCTGACCTGCCAAAGTGAGCGTTGGACGGTGGCGCTGCTCCGGGCCGACCACCGAAGCCGCCGGAGCGCGAAGCGTTGTACCCCTGCCGGCCATATGCGCCGCCGAATCCGGGTCTTCCATATGCTCGTGTCGAGGGCCGAGCCGCGTAGCCACCACCGTAACCGCCTCCACTGGAACGCGCTGGGGCAGATGATGCATGGCTGCCGCTGGAGCCTCCGCTATGGACGCTGCCGCCGCCACCACTGTGGAAACCGCCGCCTCCACCGCCCCCATGGAAACCGCCCCCGCCGCCGTGACCGCCGCCGCCCCGTTGTGCAAACGTGGGCAGAGGCGCTAACACCAATGCGGCTACAGCAAAGATTGAAAAGAAGGCTTTCAGGCAGGTGGATCGGCTCATATATGTACCCTCCGCCGACAATTACCACCGGAGCTCGCCATGGCGCGAATCCTTCGGTGTCTCATCCTAATACTTTTGACTCGCCGTGGACAGGGTTGGTTGCACAAAACCGGCGACCATGGCCTCAGGGGTTACCCGGGTCCGTCCCTGTCCTGACACACGAGTCCACGCTTGATTTAACACGGCAGCCCAGAATTAGTTGCGCCCTACTTTCGACAGGCCGAGCCTGACGAAAGGGGCCGGCATCCAATGCTGGGGGCAGGAATTTGTGCCGTGCTATCCCAACAGGTGTACGGTGAGCCCGCTTCCCGCTCTCTGCGTCGTTCTGTCGAGGACCCATCCGAGTGCGAACCCAAATCGGGATCTTTGTCGCCATCGTGCAGTCGATTCTTCTTTTCGGCCACTTCGTAATT
The DNA here is from genome assembly GCA_963788345.1 of uncultured Acidobacteriota bacterium. Taxonomy (GTDB): domain Bacteria; phylum Acidobacteriota; class Terriglobia; order Acidiferrales; family UBA7541; genus Palsa-295. The sequence continues at coordinate 27,451 of CAWBGW010000090.1, forward strand.
TACGAAACCTGGATTGAGCTGTGGGGCGCGCCCGAGCCGCGGACGGCGCTGTGGCTGCGAATCGTGTTAGGTATCCTCTCGCTGAGCTTCATTGCCGCGTCGCTTGTCGGGTTTCGCTACTCGAATGCGGCGGTTCGGGCCTTCTATCGAGTGGCGGCAGGCTGGCTGGGTTTCATGGGGTTCCTGTTTTTCGCGAGCGGTCTGTGCTGGATCGTTTATGGCGCAGCGTGGGTGGTTGGCTGGCGGGGCGAGGGGCGCGCGATTGTGGCGACGCTTTTCGGCGCGGCGATTCTCACCGGGGTCTACGGCATCGTCAACGCTGCACGCACGCGCGTGAAACGCTTTGCGGTGAAGCTGGCAAGTCTGCCCGAGTCGTGGCGCGGGCGCACGGCGGTGCTCGTGAGCGACACACATCTGGGCCATGTGCGGAGCTTTGGATTCGCGCGCAAGATCGTGGCCATGGTGTCGCAGCTGCGGCCCGACGTGGTTTTTATCGCGGGCGATTTGTACGACGGCGGGGCTGCAGACCTGGTTGGATTAGCCAAGCCGTTGTCGGAATTATCTGCGCCGCTTGGGGTTTTCTTTGTGGCGGGGAATCACGAGGAGTTTACGGATCGCGCGAAGTATCTGGCTGCGGTGGCTCGCGCAGGTGTGCGCGTGCTGAACAATGAGAAGGCGATTGTGGACGGAATGCAAATCGTCGGCGTGCCGTATCACGCGACGGTGAACTCGGAGGCCTTTTCGTCCGCGCTTGCCGAAGCCCGCATCGATCGGAACCGCGCGAGTATTTTGTTGAGTCACGCTCCGCACCGCCTGGAAATTCCGGAGCGCGCGGGGATTTCGCTGCAGCTTTCAGGCCACACGCATCATGGGCAGATGATTCCATTTACGTGGATTGTGGACCGAATTTTCGGGCCGTTCGCCTATGGGCTGCACCGCTTCGGCAACATGATGGTTTACACGTCGTGCGGCGCGGGAACGTGGGGACCGCCGATGCGCGTCGGCACCGGCACCGACCCGGAAATTGTCCTGTTGCAGTTTGAGTAGCCGGGCGACTTATTTTTGCTTCTTCGTTGCGGGCACCAGGCCGTACACATCCACTTCGTTTTTGGTGCCGATGTATACGCGGCCGTTCGCGACCGTGGGAATCGTGAAGCGGAGGGTCCGCCCGGCCCAATCGCGATCGTTGTTTTGGGCGTTGTTGTAAAGTTCGTGGGCGACGTTCGCAGCCTCGAACGCGTGGAGAATGGATCGTCTATCGGGAGCCTGAAAGCCCTTCGTTTCGATCACCCAGACGATGCCGTCTTTCGTTCCATTCGCGGAGACAGTTGGGGTTGCGCCGGGATCGGCGAACGGCACGGTGCCCTGCGCAGCGAGCGCAAGCTTTCCGTCCTGCACGCGGTAATCGCGCAAAACGTCGTGGCTCACCAGATAGTAGACGTGGCCATTCCAGTACGCGGCGGCGCCGAAAATCATGTCTTTGCTGGAAGCGTTTGCACGGCGTGAGCTATCGTCGCCCGCGTGGAATCTTGCCCATGTGGTCGCGGTCGATGACGTAGATCGTCGCGCCCTTGCCTCCGACGACCAGAACGTGCGGATGCGGTCCTGGTTGATCCGGCAGCAGGACGGGACCGCCGGAGCCGAGATCGTTGTCCGCCGCGTTCAGTTTGTCCTGATCGAACGGAGTGAAATAGTCGGCCACGGTCAAACCGGACGGCGTCAGCGCCAGTTTCAGGACGCTGTCGCCGTAGTCGCGCCCGCCCTTCGACGCCGCGTCGAATGTGCCGTTTCCCGTCGCGACGAACACATTGCCGCTGGAGTCGGCGGCCGGACCCGCGTCCCCGGCCCAGATTCCGCCTTCCTCACTATCGGGCGAGGTGTTGAAGACGCCGACTTGCTGGAGCGTGCGCGCGTCGTACGCGATCATCCAGCCATGATACGGCCCGACGTCGCACGAGGAAGCCCATGAAAGGTAGACCGTGCCGCTGCGAAAGCAGCAGCGCTGCGCGGGGATTTTCGCGGACGGGATCGAAATCGACGGGGTTCGACACGAGTCCGAGCGTCTTGTGCGGCACAGACGCTTTGATGGTTACCGGGCTGCCGGGGCGTTCGGCTCCTGTGGTGACGTCGAGGGCGTGCAGCTTTTGAAAGTACGCGCCGTGCTCACTCGTGCGCGCGAGGACGTAGATTGTTCCCGCGGCGGCGTCGATGACGGGCGTCGACGTGATTCCGATCGTCGGCACGATGAACGGACAGGCGACTTCCTCCGGCGTCAGCGGTTCGATCGCTTTGCCAGGATCGTAAAAACGCGCGTGCCAGAGCGGCTCCTGCGATGGTGCGTCGGCATCGAACGCATACACGCTGTCGTACTCAGTGGCCAGGAACAGGACGTTGTGTGTCCCTTTGCCTGGTATCGCAACGTGCGGAAGATACAGCGGCTGGGCGTAGACGTCGCCGTCCACGTGAAGCGCGAACAGTTTTCCGAATTGGTTTGCGTTGACGTTGCGCGGCGTGAGAATGGTTTCGTGCACGTCCGCGCCCGTTCGCGCGTTGTCGTACTGCGAAGTCGTAACTTGCGCGCGCGTCGCCTTCGGCAAGAACGCGGTAATGGTGATGAGCAGGGAAGCGCAAAATGCGCACCGAGACGCGCGCATACATTTCTGGGCAACGCGCTTGACCCCGTTCATTCGCACTCCTCCAGCGTTATAGACACCGCGCGACCCATTTTGTTAGCACGTTTCAATGGCGGTCGCGGAGGCCTCTGTCCGTCGGTCTAATTGTTTTTTGACGCGGTTGTGGCGCTGCGTGCATCGAGCACGTAGAGCATCTGGTCCTGGGTCAAAGCGAGGAGCTTCTTACCGTCGGCTGAGAAGTGCGCATAGACGATGGCGCCTGCGAAGGTGTAGTCGTGCAATTTTTCTCCGGTTTTCAAATCATACGTCGTCAGCCGATTCATCTGTGTGCTTAGGCACAATGTGGCAGTGGCTGCGGTGAGCGTGGGCCGCCAACCGAAGAGCTTCAGAACTTCCTGTTTTGGAGAGAGGGAAAACACGAAAACTCGTTGACCGTCCTTTGCGAGGGCGAGCCAATCGCCTTCGGAAAACGCGGAATCGAACTCCTCGGGAGGCGAGTCAATCTGTGCGAGAACGCCGCCCAGGGATTTTCCCGTTCGCGGATCGAGCACCTCGAAATAGGAATCCTTGTTCGCCTGCTTGTCGTGCTTGAAAGCCTCCACTGCGACTGGATTGTCCTTCATGGCCCGACGCCCGCCGGGAGAAGCAGCTTTCCACCCGAGAACAAACCGGTCTCCCTGTGGATCGGAGAAAGGGACGGCGGGGTCAGATTCGAAACCTCGCTTCCACAGCTCGTTGCCTGAGCGCGTGTCCAAGGCACGCAACGAAAATCCGGACATGTGAGCAGATGCGAGCGAAGATGCCTGACTTGCGAGAAACGCCGGCAGGAATGACTCTGGGTCCGTGCTCATCGACTGCTGGAATAACACCGCTGCGGACGGAAAATACTCAGCGTGCGCCGTGTGAAGGCCCTGTTTATTATCGGGTCGCGGCCGTGACCACGTTCTGCTGGCTTCGCGAGACGAAAGGCTGAAGGTCTGCAGGTCGAAATCGCGCGAGGCACGATTGTCAGTCCACAGGTAACACGAGGAGTCGTCACACCAGCCTCCTTCGATATTTTCGAACGTGCTGATCCGCTTTCCATCCGCTGCCCGGTAAACGGCTCCTTCGCCACCAGTGCTGACCACTAACGAAGCAACATCGGGTGAAACCGCGGCGACCTGCAGCATGGGAAGCACGCCCGCCGTTGCGCCAACCGTTTGAGGCGGTGAATTGTCCAGATGCGACAATACGAGGTTTCCTTCGGACGTAAACGTGGCGACGTCGCGACCGTAGACGTCAGCGGCGGGGTCAGAGAGCTTCACTACCGACTTTTCCGCCTGAAGATCAAATATCCCCGAGTCTGAGGCGTCCGAGGTGCTGTATACCAAGTACCCAGCCGCACTCGTGTCGCGGGCTTGGCCGGAGAGCCCAATCCTTTTGAGCATTTTGCCATCGGGGAAACTCAATAATACGGAGTCATCGGGCCTCTGCGGATCGAGGATCGCCACCTGGTCGGCTCCCGAAAAATGCAAGGTCGTGGCGCGTCGATGCCGCAACGAACCCGCCAGATTGAATTTCTGGCCGTTCGTCGCGTCGAAAGCGATCAACTCTCCGCCGAAGCCCTCGGTGATCAAGTAGCGTCCGTCCGGCGAGAATACGAGAGTGCCCGTGGAAGGGTTTCTGTTAACCACAAACGCGGGCGAGTTCGTGACGACATAGCCGAAGGGTTCCGAAAATGCCGACCCGCTGGGAAGTCGTTGTAGTGAGAACAACCCCTTGGGAAGGTTGAAAAGCTGCGAGGAAGCCAGTTCCTGCCCGTCTGGAAGACGCAGCAGGTGAAGCTTGAAAGTGTTGTCAAAGCAGCCCATCGCATTTCCTATCGGCGACAGAACCGCGGCCAGACAAGACTTCAAGGAAGAACTCTGCGGCTTTGCATCGGCTTTGCCGTTTTGGTTCACGCTGACGATTGCAACCTGCAGGTTCGCGTCTGAGATAACAACGCTTTGAGAATCAGCCGTGAATACAGCAGGGAGTACCCGTGTGGCAGATACATATGATTTTTCCTCGAGCGGCTCCCGACTGAAGACGCGGATTCCGGAATCATCCTGAAGCAAAATGTATTTGCCGTCGGGACTGAACCGCACGCGGCGGTTGCCACTGCGCAACGGGGGATCGAGCCGCTGTCGACTCAGGACGACGCGACTATCGTCGCGATGCTGGAGTGCGGGCCGGGCGTCTTGCGGGTTTTCCCGTCGGGCAAAAAACAACAAGGGCAAAAAAACGGCCAAGGCTGCTAGACGGGCTACTTGGCTATTGGTGTACTTTCTCACGCGCGCCGTTGAGGTTGCGCAGGCGAGTTTACACCTTCAGGCCGATCAAGCGCATGAGTTCGATGGCGTTGCTCTTGGCGACGACGCCTTCGCGCAGAGTGTAGTCGAAGCGCATCTGGCCGTCTTCGACGTAATCCTGAAAATGGAAATTGCGAATCACGTTGCCCACCACCGCAGTGACTGCGGTGAGCGCCAGATCGTGGGTGGTGACGATGCCGATCGAGCCGTGATCGATCAGCGCGCGGAGCAATCCCTCGGCGCCGATTCGGCGGTCCTTCGAATTCGTGCCTTCGAGCAGTTCGTCGAAGAGGAAGAGCAGCGGCTTGCCGCCGCCCATCAGCTCGAATACCTGGCGGATGTGGAGAATCTCGGTGTAGAAATTGGAGCGGCCTTCCTGGAGCGAATCCGTGCTGCGAATGCGCGTCCCCAAAGCGACCGGCGAGAGGCGCAAGGATTGTGCGCGCACGGGCGCTCCCGCGTTCGCGAGCACCGTGTTGATTCCCACGGTCCTGAGTAGCGTGCTCTTGCCGGACATGTTGGAACCGCTGATGAGCATCACTCGCGTGTGGTCATCGAGGCGCACGCTGTTGCGCACGCACTTCGCCGCCGCAATCAGCGGGTGGCCAAGCTCCTGGCCCTCGAAGATCGGAAGCGCGGGCCTTGCGTTCCCGGCCGCAGGTTCGTGCGCAACGAACTCCGGAAACGGGTCGGCGGGATGCTCGAACGAATAGGTGGCGAGCGAGAGCAGGGCCTCGATTTCACCCACGGTGTCGAGCCATGCGCGGACCTTCGAGCCCCAGCGCATGCGCCATGCGTCTGCCGCGAACGCCACCTGCAGCGAGTACAGCACGGGCAGCTCGATGATGCGGACGATCATTCCTTCGCGAGCGTCCATCCAGAAGACGATGCGCGCGAAATTGCGAATCGCCCGCGAGGCTTGATGATCGCCGGTGGTGAGGGCCGCGGTTTCCTTCTGCAAGCGCGGTGACGCGAATTGCTCTCGCTCGATGCGTTCGAGAATCTGCGAAAACAGCGTCAGGCCTTCGGCGTTGCAATGGAGGCTGTCCATGACCGCTTCGGTGGGACGCCGCCACTTCGAGTAGAAGCCCAGCTCGATGGCCAGCACGAGGATCAGCGGCCAGATCCTCCCGCCAGCGAACCAATAGATCAAGGCAGTGAGGGCGGCGACGGCGAGGATCGCAAAAACGACGCGCAGTCCGGCGGTGGCCGGGAGCGGTTTGCCTTCCGCCCAGGCGATCAGCGACGCGGCGTCGAGGCGGGCCCGCAAATCTTCGCCGGTGACGGCGATGTCTTCGCGGAGGTCGAGGCGGTCGCGCAATTCTGCGACAAGTTTCTGGCGCTCGATGATCTCGTCTGTGGGAGAGGCGGCGCAAAGCCAGGCCGCGAGCCGATCTTCGCCCATCGGAAGCCGCGCGGTGGAGAGCAGCTCGAAGAGGCAGCCGCGGCCGAAGAGATCAAGATCGTCCGCATAGACGTGCTTCGGGTCGCGGAAGCGCTCGCCAGTCGCGCCGGTTCCGGCCCAGTTGTCGTCGATTCGAGCGATACCGCGGCGATAGAGGGCGACCACGGTTTGCGCATGATCTCGCGCCTGCAAAATGCGCTCGTGAATGACAACGAGCACGGCGAACGCCACGACCGGCAAGAGAATCCAGTAGGGCGAAACGGTCTTATAGAGCGCGAGCAGGCCCACCACGATCGCGAGAACGATCGTCAGCAGCTTGAGATTGCCGCAGCGGAGGTGGAGGCGCTCTTTGGCGGCGGCAATTTTCAGGTGATGTTCGAGGCGCGCCGTATACTCGGCCCGCGGCTCAATCATTGGAACCTCGGGCAATGTGAAACCTCGCGCATAGCTCGATGCCCCATCGCAGTTTGACGCTCATAAGCCCGGCGATACTCACGTGGTGAGAATCATAGTCTACTCCGGACGAAGGGATGACGTATTCATGTGAGTTCGTAACGGTGGGGCGGGCGCCAAGGGTTGACGCATCGGCCATGTTCGCGAAGTCGAGTGCTGGCGGGAGTCCGCAATCGCTGAGAAGATTGGTCATGGTCACGTTGCCAAAAGCCAGCAGACGCGCCAAAGGTTGCGCGGTGGCTTTGCTCACCATGGGCCTTGCGCCGGGTGTCGCGGGCTGCGGGCGACCGCAAGCCAAGGCCGAGAGCCCGAAGGCCTGTATCGTGATTCGAAAAATGGTCCCGTCGGTGGTACAGACGGATGACTCTGGAACCACCACGGAGCCCATCCGCATGACGATCGAGGCTCAAGGCCAAGCCGACGGTCTCAAGGGCGGCGAGATCATCTACATCGAAGATGACGAGCAGAAAAGCGCCATTCCCATCGGCGATCTGCACGCGGGAGTTCAGACTGTGACGATTCCGTCGGGGCTGCATATGAACTCCTCATCCGAGATTTTCTCTCTGAGCATGATTCGACCGGACGGGTCGGAAATACCGGACGACAACTGGGTGCTGAACAGCGAAAATGCCGTCCCTCCGCCAAAGCCAAGGCCCGCCGCGAAGCCCGCTGGCGATGACCGCGAAGAATCCGATCAGCCGATTGCGACAATTCAGCCGGGTGTGGACCGCGATGAGGCTGAGTCCATAAGGCAGTTCAACGCCGGGGAAGTGGGCATCACTTCTGAGGACGGGTTCATCAAGCACACAAGAGGCGATGACTCGAAGGAACCGGTCCAGACCATCATGCTGCAAGGAACGAATTTCAAGGACGGAATGCTGGTCAAGTTCACTACGACCAAGGGCGGGCAGACCGTCGTGGTCACTTCGCCGCTAACGCATACGCAAACGATCGCCACTCTCGCGAAGCCTTCCTGGTACGTTCCGAACAATCCTTCAGAACTGATGAGGGCCGTCGTGGTGGTTCCCGTGAAGATCACGCATGACGTCGAGTTGGGTTTCTCAGTGAAAACTGCCCGCGCGGAATCCAGCGACACCTGCGAGTAGTACGCGGCACTCAAAGACGGCTCGAACATCCGCTCCGAGAACGGCTCACTGCGTAGATTTCCCTCGTATAGTGGCGTAGTAGGAGCAATCTGCGGAGACGACGCACTCTTCGCAGCGCGGACGATTGCTTTTGCAGGTTTCCTGTCCGTGCTGTTTGAGGAGCAGATAGGCGCGGAGAAGCGGAGCATGCTCCGGCGGCAGCTCGGCGCGAATGGCTTCTTGCGCGGACTTGTAACTCACCGCGTAATTCTTCTTCTCCTCACCAAAGCCCAGGCGCGTGGGGACGTGCACGCAATTTGACGGCACGGCGGCGATGGGTGCGGTGCCTGAGAACAGGATGATCTTGTCCGCAACCGGATCGCCGATGGTGGGGAATTGCTTCAGGGCTTTGCGGACTTCGGGCAGCGGCTTCTTCATGACGGCGCGAAGGCTGCCGCCGAAAACGTGTTTGACGAGGCCCGCCACTTCCTTCAGGCGTTGCGCTCGCAGCTCCGGAACGATTCCGCCGAGCCGCATGATTTCCGCGAGCTTTGCTTCGGGTGCGGCGAGCAGTTCGTCGGGCTGAAGTCCCACCTCTTTGCGAAGCGCCTCATATCCCTTGATGCAGGCGGCGTCGCTCGCCGGATAACCGCAAATCACGTACACGAGCATTTCGTATGGGTCGGTGGGATGCGGTGGCTTCGGCTTGCCGTAGCGTTTCTCGAGCGCATCGAGAATCCTGGCGAGCCGTGATTTCGTTGGCGGCATCGCTGCACAGACTTCAGTGCTGCGGCACGATTTCGGCGCGCAAAAGCTTGTCAAGGAGAGGGAAGTTGCGGTCGAGATAGGCGTTGCCTTCTTCGAATAGCTTGCCCTGGTGGCCAGCGCGCATGCCGCCGCCTGACTGCTCGGCGTAGCGTGCATAGAGACTGTCGACCATGTCCATGCCCTCGACGACTTTGCCGAACGGAGCGAAGCCCATGGCGTCCTGCCGCGATTGATCGCCCGTGTTGATGTAGATCTGCGTGGTGCGCGCGTCGGGGCCCGTCATCGCGTACGCGAACGTCCCTCGGATGTTGCTCGTCTTCACAGGATCGTCGGGGAAGCGCTCGTTCTGCCAAATCTTCGCGATCGCAGGATCGTCCGGCGATGCCGAATTGCGCGAAACGGCCGGTGATCACGCGGTAGAAGCGGGTGTCGTCGTAGAAGCCGACTTCGACGAGATGGTAGAAGCGGTCCGCGCCCCGCGGCGCCAGCGCGCGCGTCACTTCAAGGGTGATATTGCCCTTTGTCGTTTTGATGAGAACGCGGTAGACGTCTGGTGCGGGCTGCGTCCAAAGCGAATCCTTAGGGTCGCGCAACGCCCGTGCGCGTTCCGCAGGTCCAGTGGACTGCGCCGCCGCAAGGGGCAACAGGCACGCGATCGCAATAAGGATTCGTTGCGTAATCGATTGGCTCCGCCGGTTACAGTTTTCCCCAGAACGCGAACGTTACCGCACCGACCAGAAACAGGAACGAAACAGCGTGGTTCCACTTGATGCCTTCGCCGAGATACGCCCATGCGAAAACCACAAACACGCAAAGGGTGATCACTTCCTGGATCACTTTCAATTGAAACGCGGTAAATGTGCCGTAGCCGATGCGGTTTGCGGGGACTTGAAAGCAGTACTCGGCGAAAGCGATCAGCCAACTCACGACGATCGCCAGAAAAAGCGGAGCCTGGCGATATTTCAAGTGGCCGTACCAGGCGATCGTCATGAAAACGTTCGAGCAGATAAGAAGCAGGATGGTTGTCATGGCGCCGAATCGTACCACGAGTCGGAAACGGTGGCGGCGACGACAAAGCCAAGAAAGGTCGCTTCAGTGGATGTCGCGGAAGTGGAGACTGGGTGGGAGCGAGCCCGGCGTCACTTACTAGGCGGGGGTTCGTCCGCCAACCGCTTCGTGATACGAGCCTCCATGAGGCGGAACACCTTTTGGATGTCGGCGAACGTCGTTGTGGGGTCGTTGTTGTAGCCCATCAGGCGGTGCTGGTAGCTGTTATGGTTTGGAGCGATGTCGTCGATGACAAACCGTGCCTCCTGCATCGCCGCGCCACGGTGTTCAAAGCTACCGGTCACGTCATCGGTGGCTTTTTCCAGCGCGCAATAAAGGCTGAATGTTTTGGCGTCCGCCGGGCAGACGCGGTTATCGGCCCGGTTCCACTTCGCCGGCGAATCGAGGATCTTGCGAGCCCGCTTCACAATTTGGAGATCCGCTTTGGTTACGGGCGGCCGGACTTCGGAGTCATCCGGCGTCGCAGCGGCTTGGCCGGCCGTGGCTTGCGCCGCGAGGCAAGCAGGGAACATCAGTGCCGCCAAGAGAATCAGGGACCGCATATTCATCTTCCTCATTGTTCTTCGGCAAGTCACTCGATACCGTGGATTCGGAGGCTGACGAGCTGGTCGATGCTCAGATTCTGCATGCCGTGCGATTTCAGGCCGGAAATCCATTCCGGTGTGACGCCATGAATTCGCATGGCGATCAGTTGGTCGGGTTCGGGATGCTTGTAGCCGAGTCCCTGGAGCTGCTGAATGAAATCGGGCGAGACGCCGTGAATGCGAAAGGCGATCAGCTGGTCCATCTCGACGTGGTCGTAGCCAACGCCTCGCAATTGGCTGATCCATTCGGGCGACGCGCCGTGGATGCGCATGGCGATCAGGGAATCCGCGTCCGGAGTGTAGCCGGACTTCTGCAGTTCGGTCACCATTTCGGGCGAGACGCCGTGGATGCGGAAAGCGACCAGTTTGTCGCCGTCGGTTTCGGGCAAGCCCGCGGCGCGCATTCCGGCGATGAATTCCGGTGAGACGCCGTGAATGCGAAACGCAATCAGCTTGTCGCTGTCGGTTTCATTCAGTCCCGCGGCGCGCATTCCGGAGACGAATTCCGGCGAGACTCCGTGGATGCGGAAGGCGATGAGCTTGTCCGCGTCGGTTTCTTTTACGCCCGCGGCATGTATTCCGTGAATGAATTCGGGCGTCACGCCGTGAATCTTGAAGGCGATCAGCTTGTCGGTGTCGAGGCCTTCGAGGTGCTCGTTTTTCATCTGCTTGGCGAAATCGAGGTTCACGTCCATCGCCGCCATGCTGAATTGCTTTTCGGAGTCGATGTCGCCGAAGCCGAGCGAATCCATCTCGCGGCGGTAGTTCGGGTCGGCGGAAAAGTGGAACAGGCCCGCGCCTTCGCCGTTTTCGAGGAAGCCTTCGCAGTCGAATTTTCCGGCGTCGCGCGCAATCGTGAAGTGCACGTCCTGCTTGCCCGGCTTCGAAACGTCGAGGCCCTGAAACGCGGTCAGCGGCCAGTCGGATTCGTGCTGGGAGTGGTAACCCTCGCGGGAAATGATCAGCCCGAACTCGACTTTGCCCGGCTCGTCGCTGCGGGCGATCGTCCAGTTGCCGGTCTGAGGGTCAGCGACGCGTGCCCGGAGCGCACGGCGATGAGGTGCAGGCGAAAACCAGGATGACTGCGAACGCTTCAAGCAATTTCATGTCGCGCAATTTCATGGACGTGCCCCCGTCTAGAGAACTCGGCTAAAAGACTCCGGCGCGCTTGAGCTCGATCAGCTTCTCGAGGTCGAGATTCTGAAAACCGTGCTTGCGCGCGTCATCGATAAATTCCGGCGTCATTCCCTCAATCTTCGCGCCGATTACCGCGCCGACCGTCAGATTCTTGAATCCGGCCGCCTGCAATCCCTTGATGTAGTCCGCCGTCACGCCCTGCACGCGCATGCCGATGATCTCGTCGCCCTTCGGATTAAGTCCCAGTGGCGCGGATATCGCGAATGTATTCGGGTGTTACTCCTTGCACACGCATGCCGATTAGCTCGTCGGTGTCCGTCTTTGAGTCCGAGGTCATGCATCTCTTTCACATACTGCTGGAGTTACGCCTTGAACTCTCATTCCGATCGCGCTGTCGGCATTGACCTCGAGGCCGGCGGCGCGCATTTCCTTGATGTACTCAGGCGTGACGCCCTGAACCCTCATTCCGATCAACTCGTCGGCCTTCGAGTCGATTCCGAGTTGATGCATCTGCTCGACGTACTCCGGCGTGATTCCCTGCACCTTCATGCCGATCACTGTGTCGGGGGTGACGGTTCACGCCCGCGGCGCGCATCGCCTTGATGTAGTCCGGCGTCACGCCCTGCACTTTCATGCCGATGAGCTCGTCGGCGTTCGGATCGACTCCGAACTGGTGCATCTCGCGCACGTAGTCCGGCGTGATGCCTTGCACCTTCATGCCAATGAGTTTGTCGGTGTCGATGCTCACTCCCGCGTCGTGCATGCCGCGAATGTATTCCGGCGTGACGCCTTGCACGCGCAGACCAATCAGCTCGTCGACGTCGGGCTTGAGGCCGAGGTCGTGCAGCCCCTTCACGTATTCGGGCGTCACGCCCTGAACCTTGAGCGCGATCAATTGATCCGCGGTGAGATTGTCAAACCCCGCCGCCTTCATCGCCTCGATGTACGAGGTTTTCGGAGTCTGCGTTTGAGTCGTGGGCGCCTGATCCTGCTCAGGCGACATTACGGACGCGACGGCCGTAACCATCGAGTGGACCATCGACTGCGCGCTTGCGTGAACCATCGCCCGCGCGGTCGATGCCGCCGTCTCCGCGTTCGCGTGAGCCGCGCCCGCGCAGTCGATACCGCGCCGCGGGCCGCTGTGGCTACCGACCATGCCGCGGTTCTTGCGTCCTGTTGCGAATTCGAGTTGACAGGCTGGTTGAAATTGTAAGCGTGCGCGGGCAGCGCGGAAGCGAAGGCAGTATGCGCGACGCCCACGAAGGCGTTCGCGGCGAGCACGGCTCCCGCCAGGCAAACGAAGCTGACGGCAATTCCGGCACTGCGAACTCCGTTGCGGCTGCGTCCAACGCCGACCAGCCGCGCGACGCGCGCAGCAAGAGGTCCGCGATTCACGGCCATCGCGAGGGCCGGGGCCGAGCGCCACTCCGCCATCAGCGCCAGTGCGCGGGCGTACTCCACCGCGTCGCTGCAAACGGAAATCGCGGCGTCGTCGCAGCAATTCTCGCGTTCGGCGCGGATTCGCTTGCTCACCCACCAAACTGCGGGATGGTAGAAAAGGAGCGTCTCGACCACGATTTGGAAGAGATTGACGAGATTGTCGAGCCGCCGGATATGCGCGAGTTCGTGCGCAATCACGGCTTGCAATTGCTCGTCGGAAAGCCCTGTTAGCGCCGTGAGCGGCACCAACACTGCGGGACGGAACCAGCCAATCACTGCTGGCGCGTCGAGCAGGCTCGACTCGCAGTATCGAATGGCGCGAGCGAGACCCAATTGCCGCTGCACCGCGACGCAGAGATCATGCAGTTTCGCGCTGACCGGTTTTGCGTCCTTGCGGCGCATCCGTTCGATCAGCAGTACGCCGCCGGCCGTCCGCAGACTCAAAATAATCACGCCCGCGAACCACAGCTCGACGAACCAGAGCAGGGCATCGGCGCGTGGCGCTGAATTGGGCGCGGCGATCATGCCCCCCGGTGCGGGAACTGCGGGGCTTTGCGCGAGAATGCGCGGCAAAGCCGAGAGCGAAATCGACGGCGCCAGGGAACCGTTTACGTCGGCGCGGCCTTGCCAGAGGATGCCGAAAGTGACCACGGGCGCCGCGAGCATCAAGACGAGGGCGCCGACTCCCAGCGCATAGCGCGCCGCGGCGCTACGGCACATCGCCATCGCCGCGGAGAGCAACGCAGCGAGCGCCAATCCCTGCCAGAGGAAGTGCACGAGCGCCCAGCCGAGCGTGCGCATCACGTCAGGCGAAACCCAGCTTGCGAAGTGTGTCATCGCTGTTTCCTTTCGTGCTCATCCAGCATCTCTCGCAGTTCTTCGATTTCCCGTTTCGACGTGTGCCGGCCCGCGAGCGCGTGCACCATCAGGTCGCGCGCCGAGCCTTCGAAAACGCGCTGCAGCACGTCGCCGGCGATCTGCCGCTTGGTTTTCTCGGCAGGCTCGCAGGCTTCGTAGACGTGCGCGCGCTGTTCTTCATTGCGGCGGACGAGGCCCTTTTCGGTCATGATTTGCAGGAATTTCAGGACGCTGGTGTAGCCGACCGTTTTTTTCTCGCTCAAAGTTTCGTAGACGTCGCGAACGGTCGAAGGCCCGCGCGTCCAAAGCACGCGCAGGATTTCGAGCTCCGAGGCCGTCGGCTTTTGAAGAGCTGAATTCGCTGGATTCGTCATGGGCGGCACCTTACTACGAAGCCTTTCGTATTGTCAACGAAAATCTTCGTACTTCTTGGACGCGGTGACGCCGCCACCGTTAGCACTCGTGCGGATGACTGAAATGGGGAAGCTTGGGAAGCGGGCCAGCCCGGCTTTAAGGAGCGAGTCGATTTTGGTAAAGTAATTGGAAACTACGTGGACAAAGACACGGGCGTAAGCACACCTACAACGAAGGGAATTCTTGCTTACTCAACGAAAGGAATTCACGTCTATCCAGTACGTCCATGACTACACCTCAACCATTTAGACCGTTGGTTACGCTCAAACTTTCTATTCAGGCCGCCCTTCTAGGTGAGGTTACGTGTAGGTTAGTCTCCGTTACGTGCGGGTTCAGGGGAAACATCGTGATTGTGAGGGCTTACATGTCCGACGAAATAACGGCCGACGATAGGGAATGGATCAGTGAAATCGGGGGAGAGGTCATCGCCGACTTTCCGGAAGGTTACATGATCGAAGAATCGTGCCTATCGATCGAAGAAACGCAGGAGCAGATGCTCGACTTCTGGGCCTTCCGCAGGGCCGAACGAGAAGTCGAAACCAAGAGGAATCGGCGCGCCTAATAGCCGTCCTCTGAAAGCGGCGCTGGATCACGTTCTCGCGCCCAGCACATGGTTAGTGTAAGGCTTCGACGAACAGACCACCGATACCAATAACTCCACCCGGCGGGGTGCCCCTTGCTCCGGTTTGTCGAGCCCGGGTCTTCCCCCTGATTCACCTATCAACTCTCACCTGTCGACGCTGGACTGCGGGTTTGTTTCTAGCCACCGTCACTGCCACTGACCACTAGTCACTCGGCCTTACCTCCGTACCCATGGCGTTCACTCATGGCGCAGCGCAATCATGGGGTCGGCACGCATGGCGCGGCGGGCGGGGACGTAGCAAGCCAGCAGAAGGATGGTGCTCAGGAGCAATCCCGCAGCCGCATAGGTGACGGGGTCGGTGGCGCTTACGCCGAGCAGCAGATGGGCGACCGCGCCGGACAAAGCGCGAGTGGCGACGAAGCCGAGCAGTGCGCCGCCCGCCGCAAGCGTGATTCCCTGGCGCAACACGAGGCGCAGGATGTCCGTTGGTTCTGCGCCGAGCGCCATCCGCACACCGAACTCGCGAGTGCGCTGGGCCAGCGAGAAGGAAACCACGCCGTAGACTCCGATTACCGCGAGAACGAATCCCACTCCTCCCATGACGGCCGCCAACGCCGCCGCGAGGCGGAACGTGAAGAATCCGAAGGCGCCATCGAGCGCCTGCTGCATCGTCTGCGAAATCGAGAATCGGCAAGCCCGGCGCGAGTGCGCCGATTTCCTGTTTGATCGCGCCGGCGAGAGATTCCGGAGCGGCAAAGGTCCGCACGAGCAGAGTTCGCCTCGCCGAGAAATCCTGCGTCAACGGCAGGTAAAGGCAGGGCTGCGGATCTTCGACGATCGTCAGATATTTCGCGTTTGCCGCGACGCCCACCACCTGGATCAATGGCCCGGAGGGCGAGTCGCTGAATTGCTTTCCAATTGGATCTTCATGGGGCCAGAACTGCCGCGCCATCGTTTGGTTGATGATGGCGACCGCGGTTGCACTTTCGTCGTCAGAAAGCCTGAAGTCGCGCCCGAGCAAAAGTGGAATCCGCAGGGTTTCGAAATAGGACGGATCGACGCTGTTGCACATGACATTTGGCGGGCTTTGTCCCGGAGGAATTGGGTGACCTTGGACGTAGACGTCGGACTTGCAGGGGAAGCCAGCCATCGGCGGGTTCGAGGTCAGAGTGGCGGATTGCACGCCGGGAAGCGCGGCGACGCGCGCCTGGAGTTGGCGATAGAAATCGACGGTGCGCGTGCGGTCATAGGCCGAGTGGCTGGGATCGAGGGTCGCGTTAAGGACGTGGCCCGCGTCGAAGCCGAGGCTGGTGTTGTGCGCCTCGCGAAGGCTTCGGACCAGAAGCGCGGCAACAATCAGGAGCGTCATTGACCCAGCGATTTGCGCGACGACCAGCAGGTTGCGCCCGCGCAGGACGTTGGAAAACGGGTCTGCGTCCGATTGCCGATGGGCTAGCACGGCGTTCACATCGGTGCGTGACACGCGAAACGCCGGGAACAGGCTAACCGCGATTCCCGCGAGAAGGGCTGACGCGAGCGCGTAGGCGAAAATGCGCCAATCGAACGTCGTGTCGAGTTGCAGCGGAAAATTGTGAAGGTGGATCGAGCCGAGGAGACGGTTGGCCAACAGCCCAACCGCAGCGCCGGCCAAGCCGCCGAGAAGCGCGAGCAAGCTGCTCTCGGTGACCATCTGCCGAATCAGGCGGCCGCGGCCTGCTCCGAGGGCGGAGCGAACTCCCATCTCGCGCTGACGCGACATACTCCGCGTCAGGAGAAGATTCTCGACGTTGATGCATGCAAGCAGGAAGACAAAGGCGGCGAGACCGAGAAAGATGGCGCCCGCAGTGACGAAGAAATTGTTCGCGTAAGGTATCGGCCGCGCAAATCTCTCGGGAATGACGCGAAAGGAAATCGTGCCGTCGGTCGAGGGATACTGATGCGCCAGGCGCTGGGCGATGACGTCGATGGCGCTCTGCGCTTGCGGGATGCTAACGCCGTCGCGGAGCCTGCCGAAAACGAGGAGGCGCCGCAGATCGCGATTAGTCCAAAAGCGATTCGATGCCTCGAGTTCGAGCGCGCTGATCGGCAGGTATGCATCCATCTGAAAGGCGGCGAACATGCCGTGGAAATCTTTCGGAGTGACGCCGACGATGGTGGCGGAGTGTCCGTTGATGAGCACTTGCTTTCCGACGACGGGCGCGCCGCCAAACCGATTTTGCCAGTACGCGTAACCAAGAACTACGACGGGTTGCGTCCCTGACCGCTCCGCTTCCTCAGGCAGAATGAGGCGGCCGGCAGCGGGCTTGAGCCCGAGCGCGGTGAAACAATTCGACGAAACGTAGCTGATGGTCGTCGAGTCCGCCTGGTCGTCCACGCTCAACTCGACTTGACCCAGGACGTTCGCGAAGACGTCGACCACTGGGCTCGCTTGCTGCCGCACATCCGCGAATTCGGGGTAGGAAAAGCCGCGCGCGCCGATGGGGAATCCCTTTTCCTCGACCGGGATCGCGGTGATTTGCGCGGCGTCGTGCACGGGCAGCGGGCGAAGCAGAAACCCGTTCACGATGGTGAACATGGCGGTGTTGACGCCGATGCCGAGGGCGAGCGTGACGATCGCGACCAGCGTGAATCCGGGATTGCGGCGCAACATGCGCGCGCCGTAGCGCAGGTCCTGCAGCAGCCAATCGAGCCACGCGCCGGCGCGGGCTTCGCGGACTTGCTCCTTCACCTGTTCGACGCCGCCGAGCTCGATTCGCGCAGCGCGCCGCGCTTCATCGGGTTTCATTCCGTCGCGCATCTTTTCCTCCGCGAGCATTTCGGCGTAGCCGCGCACCTCGGCGTCGAGGTCTTCATCGCGTTGGCGCTTCCGCGCGAAATGCCGAAACAGACTCGCGAACTTAGCCAACATTTTCGTCACTCATGGCGAAGGGCAACCATCGGGTCGACGCGCGT
>CAWBGW010000091.1:0-36079 GCA_963788345.1 uncultured Acidobacteriota bacterium
CCGCGACGGCTCGTTTGAGGCGCGGATGGGCGGTGAAAAACTTTTCGCATTGCGCGAGGGCGACAGGATGCGATTCAACGACGGCGATCTGGTCGAACGATGCGCCGGGACATGCAATTAAATTGTGCGCGATGGGAATAATCACTTCCGCGACGATTGTCAGGCGGCTCTCAACGAGGAGATCGAACGAGCGATGCACGGAGCCGGCTAGACTGTTTTCGATCGGCGCGAGCGCATAGTCTGCGACGCCGTCGCGAATGGCCGCGAACATGGCCTCGAAAGTGGGGCGCGGGACAAGCCGGACCTGTTCGCCGAGAAGCTCGACGATAGCTTGTTCGCTGAAGGCTCCCCGTTCACCCTGGAAGGCGACGCGCGCGTTGGGCTCGACGTTCATACGGTTGCCAGCTTGCGGCGTTTGGAACTTCGTGCGGCCACTGACCTTGGTTCGCGCGGCGACTCCGTAGCCGTTCAGCACCTGCGTGCGGATGGACTCGTCCAAAATCACCTGGTAGATTTTGCCGATGGCTTTGCCGTCGAGCGGACCTGGATTCAAACCCTTCATGCGGTTGAGGATTTCGCGCTCGCGCTCCGGGACGCGAAGGACGAGGCCCGCCTGACCCTTCAGTCTGCCCACTTCGAGGGCCAGCTCCGTGCGAAGGTTCAGCAGGTGAAGCATCGCGGTGTCAATTGCGTCAATTTTCCTGCGCCAATCGTCGATCTTCATCGGTGCCTCCGCGTCGTTGACCCTGTCGCCGATCGTGCTGCCGAAAGCAAAAAAAAGGCCGCGTTCCTCGCTGGAGGTTCGCGGCCGGTTCTTCGAAACTTTGTGCGGCTTTAGCTCTTCGGTTTCACCGCGCGCGTTTCGCCCGCCCGCTGCTCCGTAAAGGAGTAGCGGTACGTAAAGGCGAAATTGTAATAGAACGGATGCATGTCGTGGCCTGCGTTTCGGTTTCGATTCGCGAAAATGCCGAAGTCGAAACGACACTATACGGAAGTGGCGAAAGGGTCAAGGTGAAAATCACATAAGCGAGATTTATGACTTTCGCAACAAATAGAAATTTGACTTATTCTGGGAGGTCCTGCCTACTGGGTGCGGGGATTTCGCTGCCTGACCAGCAGCAGGCACGGATTGCGACGCGACTTATTAGCCGCCCTGTAGTAGAACTTATCTGTGGCCGGGGCCACCCGTCTAGGCCGAGCCTGGACATGCGCCCCGCACCTGAACGCAGGCGGCGGGGCTTTTTAGTTTGCGGAACTGGTTAGGATATAGAGTCAGTTCAGGGTATAGGGGCTGGTTGAACATGCAGAGCGACGCAATCAAAAAAGGAATCTCACGAGCGCCGGCGCGGGCCATGCTCAAGGCCACGGGCCTGACGGACGCTGACTTGGCGCGTCCGCTTGTCGCGGTGGCCAATACCTGGACGGAAGTGACTCCCTGCAATTTTCACCTTCGAACGCTGGCGGAAAGAGTGAAGGAAGGCATTCGCGCGGCAGGCGGCACGCCGATCGAATTCGACACGATCACGATCTCGGACGGAATCACGATGGGTACCGAGGGAATGAAGGCTTCGCTTGTGTCGCGCGAAGTGATCGCAGACTCGATCGAGCTGTTCGTGCGCGCGCATGCCTTCGACGCAGTGGTGGCCATCTGCGGCTGCGACAAGACCATTCCCGGCGTGGTGATGGCGCTGGCGCGGCTGAACATTCCGGGGCTGGCGCTTTATGGCGGCTCGATACTGGCGGGGAATTTTCGCGGGAAAGAAGTGACGATTCAAGACGTTTTCGAAGCCGTGGGCGCGTGCGCGGCCGGCACGATGAGTGTTAAGGAACTCGGCGAACTCGAAGACAGGGCGTGCCCGGGCGCGGGCGCGTGCGGCGGGCAG
Organism: uncultured Acidobacteriota bacterium; assembly: GCA_963788345.1. Lineage (GTDB taxonomy): Bacteria > Acidobacteriota > Terriglobia > Acidiferrales > UBA7541 > Palsa-295. The sequence continues at coordinate 1,884 of CAWBGW010000091.1, forward strand.
TTCACGGCGAACACGATGGCGACGGCCATCACGTTTTCTGGGGATTTCGCCCATGGGCGCGAACGAAATCCCGGCTACCGATCCGCGCAAGGGCAAGGCTGCGTTCGATTGCGGCAAGACGGTGATGAAGCTGCTGAAGGACGATATTCGCCCGAGGCAAATCATTACTCCGGCGTCGCTGCAAAATGCGATCGTGTCGGTGGCGGCGACGGGAGGGTCGACAAACGCCGTGCTGCATCTGCTGGCGATTGCGCGCGACGCCGAGGTGCCGCTGAAGCTGGATGAATTCGACACCATCTCCGCGAAAACTCCTCTGCTGGCCGATCTGAAACCCGGAGGCCGCTTCACTGCGCCGGACATGTTTCGCGCGGGCGGCATGCGGCTTCTTGGGAAACGCCTCCAGGAAGCGGAGCTGCTCCAGGACGGGATTACCGCTTCGGGGAAAAGCCTTTTTGAGGAAATTCAAGGGGCTAGCGAAACGCCGGGCCAGGAAGTGCTGCGCACCCTTTTGAATCCGATCAAGAAGGAAGGCGGCCTCGCAATCCTGCGCGGGACGCTTGCTCCGGAAGGCTGCGTGGTGAAACTGGCGGGACACGAGCGGCTGAAGCACATCGGGCCGGCGCGCGTTTTCGACTCGGAGGAAGAAGCGTTCGAGGCGGTGCAGAAACGCGAGATCCAGCCGGGAGACGTGGTGGTGATCCGCTACGAAGGGCCCAAGGGCGGCCCGGGCATGCGGGAAATGCTCGGCGTAACCGGAGCGCTGGTGGGTCAGGGTTTGGGTGAATCGATCGCGCTGATTACCGACGGACGATTCAGCGGCGCGACGCACGGCCTCATGGTGGGACATGTGTCGCCGGAAGCGGCGCGCGGAGGTCCGATCGCGTTTTTGCGCGACGGAGATATTATCAGGCTCGATGTTCGTACCCGGCGGCTCGACGTTGAAACCGATCTGGAACCGCGCCGCAAAGAGTGGAAACCGCCCGAAGCCACGTTACACGACCGGGGTGATGGCGAAATACGCGAGGCTGGTTTCCTCGGCTTCGGAAGGCGCGATCACGAGCGCTACGGCTTAGATTCTGACGATTTGAGTTTTGAAAGGGAGATAACAACATGGCAAAAATGTATCTGGGAAGACGATGCAAACCCGCGAGCGCTGGAAGGCAAGCGCATTGCGGTGCTCGGATACGGCAGCCAGGGCCGCGCGCACGCGCTGAACCTTCGCGACAGCCATCTGAATGTAGTGGTGGGCTTGCGCCGCGGCGGACCTTCGTGGAAGCAGGCGGAGCAGGACGGTTGGACGCCGGTGTCGCCTTCGGACGCCGCTAAGGGCGCGGATGTGATCGTGATGCTCGCGCCCGATATGGCGCAGCCGCCGCTCTATCGAAACGACGTTGCGCCGAATTTGAAGGATGGCGCGATGATTCTCTTTTCGCACGGCTTCAATATTCACTACGGCCAGATCACGCCGCCGAAAAATGTTGACGTGACCATGGTCGCGCCGAAGGGACCGGGCAATCTGGTTCGGCGTCAATACGAAGCCGGCCGCGGCGTGCCGTGTTTGGTGGCCGTGCATCAGGATGCGTCCGGACACGCGTTCGACCGCACGCTGGCCTACGCCGGTGCGATCGGCGGCACGCGCGCAGGCGTGATTCAGACCACGTTCGCGGAAGAAACCGAGACGGATTTGTTCGGCGAGCAAGCCGTGCTGTGCGGCGGCGCACGCGAACTGATTCAGGCTGGCTGGGAGACCCTGGTGAAGGCGGGTTATCAGCCCGAGGCGGCTTACTTCGAGTGCCTGCACGAGCTGAAGCTGATCGTGGACTTGATCTACGAAGGCGGCATCGCGAAGATGCACCAGTTCGTGAGCGAAACCGCGAAATACGGCGACATCACGCGCGGGCCCGCGCGTAATCGACGAGCACGTGCGCGAGAACATGCGAAAGATTCTGGAGGAAATCCAATCCGGGAAGTTCGCGAAGGAATGGATCCTCGAAAATCAGGCCGGGCGGCCGGAGTACTCGAGGCTGCTCGAACGCGACAAGAATCATCCCATCGAGAAAGTGGGCGAGGAGCTGCGGGCGCAGATGTCGTGGCTGAAGCCCGAAACTTCGAACGCGGCGCGAGGAAGCAAGTGAAGGCTGCGCGGTTCTTCGTGAACGCTTTCGCGGGCATCGGCGCTCTCTGAGCCATGTCGAACGAAATCCCGTTTCGCCGGGTGGCAATCATCGGGACGGGGTTGATTGGCGGATCGTTTGGCCTTGCGCTGCGGAAACAGTTCCCTGCAATTTCCGTCGTAGGCTTCGACCATAACGAGGTTGCGGCACGCGCCGTCGCGCGCGGCGCCGTGCAAGAAACCGCGACGACAATCCGAGATGCGGTTCGCGGGGCCGATCTGATCTACGTGGCGCTGCCGATTGGCGCGACGATCGAAGCGTTGCGCGCAATCTCCGCCGCCAGTATCCCAAAGCTCTCGTCACTGACGCGTGCAGCACGAAGACCCTGGTCTGCCGGGTCGCGCGATATTCTGTCCAGAGCCCGGCGCTGTTCCTTGGCGGGCATCCCATGGCCGGGAAGGAAAAGTCGGGAATCGAGAACGCCCATTCCGAGATATTCGCCGGTGCGCCGTATGCTCTGATCGGTTCGGAATCCGGCTCGGAGACAGACGCGGACCCGCGGACGCGCAGTTTTGCCGAGCTTGTCCGCCGAATTGGCGCGAGGCCGGTTTGGTGCGACGCCGAGACGCACGACTGGGCGGTGAGCATCGTTTCGCACATGCCCCAACTGGTAGCTCTCGCGCTGGCGCGCGTCGTGCAGGATGAGACCGACGAGACAGGATTGCCGCTGAGTCTGGCGGGCAAGGGTTTGCAGGACATGCTGCGGCTGGCGGGAAGTCCCTACGATGTGTGGCGCGACATTTTCCTGACGAATCGCGAGAACGTCACGCACGCGCTCGAACGGCTCGCGCAAGCCATCGACCACCTGCGAACGAACCTTTCAAGCAAAGAGCTTGAGGAAGAGTTTCGAGCCGCGAACAGCCTTTTCGAGGCGCTCCACAAGGAGCAACAGAAATCCCAGAGTTAGCGCCTCGAGCACGTCGGAAATGCGTTGTGGACTCGATGGCACTAAGACCACCGCCGGAACAGCCAGAAGAGGCAGCCCGCCAGCAAAGCCGATGACGGCAGAGTGAGGACCCAGGCAAGCGCGATATTGCGAACCGTGGACCATTGCAAGCCGCTATGGTTTGCCGCCATCGTGCCGCCTATGCCCGATGAGAGCACGTGCGTGGTACTCACGGGTAAGCCGAACCTGTCCGCCGCGAGAATTGTGGCCGCTGTGACGAGTTCCGCCGCAGCGCCTTGACCGTACGTCAGGTGCGCTTTCCCGATCTTCTCGCCGACGGTAACGACGATTCGCTTCCATCCCACCATCGTCCCGAGCCCCAGCGCGAGCGCTACGGCTACCTTTACCCAGGACGGAATGAATTTCGTCGCCTGGTCGAGGTGCGTCTTGTAGTTCTTCAGCGTGGCGGTATCGGCGGCCGAAATGACGGGCTTGCCGGACTTTTGCATCAGGCGCAGCGCTTCGCTGATTATGTACATGTCGTTGCGGACGTTGGCCTGCTGGTCGGCCGGAACGCTGGCCAAGGCCTTGTAGAGCACGGTTTCGTGCTCGATGTCGCCGATGAGCTGCCGCATCGCAAGCATTGTGTTCGGCGTGAACTGCCGCGTCCGGATGTAATCCGTCACTTCGTCACGCGTGTCGCCCACGATCGCCTGCGGGTCCACATAGTGATTCACTGCGGTGATTGCCTGCTCGGACACAGCCGCAAAATCCTGCACCTGGTTGATTCCGACGGCGTGATTCAAGGCGTAAGCAGTGGGGACCGTGCCGATCAGAATGAGCATGATCAATCCCATGCCCTTTTGCCCGTCGTTTGAGCCGTGGCCGAAGCTGACGCCCGTGCAAGTGAGAATCAGCAAGCACCGGATCCAGAATGGGGGCGGGTCCGTGCCTTCAGGCGCGCGATAGAGGCGCGGGTCGCGAATTAGGACCTTCATCAGCATCAGAAGCAGTCCAGCGCACACAAAGCCCACCACCGGGGATATGAGGAGGGAGCGAAATACGTTCCCGGCCTGACCCCAATCGACGCCGCTCGTGTTGGTCTTCAACGCCATGAGCTGGTTAGCCAGGCCCACTCCGATGATCGAACCGATCAGGGTGTGCGAGCTCGAGGCTGGAAGTCCCAGCGACCACGTAGCGAGGTTCCAGATGATTGCGGACACAAGCAACGCAAACACCATCGCGAAGCCGGCGCCCTTGCTGACCTGGAGAATCAACTCGACAGGCAGCAACGAAACGATTGTGAATGCGACCGCGCCCGACGAAAGGAGCACGCCAACGAGGTTGCAAAAACCCGACCACACCACCGCGACATGCGGCTCGAGAGAGTGGGTGTAGATGACGGTGGCCACGGCGTTGGCGGTGTCGTGAAATCCGTTTACGAATTCGAATCCGAGGGCCGTGAGCAAGGCCAAGACCAAGAGGACGTAAGGCCACGCCGAAGTCACGTGCACCCCGGAAATATCGGAGAGGAGCCGCGTCGCGATGTAGACCAGACCGCCGACCAGAATCAGGCCGAATGCCAGCTTGCCGAGCTTCCCCGGCGACTTTTTCAGTTTTTCCTGTATCAGGGCCGGTGGGGGCGTGAGTGTCCCGACCGGGGTTGCGGTGGTTTCGGCCATAGTTATCCCCTTGGAATGCGACGTGCCGACGCACACTATCGGCGGATTGTGAACAAACGATGAACGACGCGTGAATACTGAAATGCGGCTGCCTACTGCCCACGAGACTTATTTTTTGTTGGCAGCATGGGCGTCCGACAAGCCGTCCACGCCCTGGCGAATCATAGCCACAAACGCGGAGGCGGAACGGGGCAGCGTGCGGTCGCGGCGATAGACCAGCCCCAGCTCGCGCCACACGTCCATGTCGGACACGGGAATCAACTTCGCTTTGCCCGCACGAATCTCATCGCGCACGAAACTTTCGCTGATCAGAGACACTCCGAGGCCGGCCACGACAAAGCGCTTGATCATTCCGACGCTCGGCAACTCCATGGAAATACGCAAACGCGAACGGTAGGGCCGGAATTGCTTGTCGAGCACTTGGCGCATGAAACCGGTCTTCGGGAAAATCTGGGGCTGCTCGGCAATCTCGGCGGTGGTCACCGTTTTGTGCTTCGCGAGAGGATTCGTGACACTGGTCATCAGCATGATTCGATCGCGAAAAATCGAGTGCACGCGAAGGCTGGGCGACTTGACAGGCAGGGTGACGATGCCCACGTCGACCGTGCCATCTTCGATCTTCTCGATCACTTTGTGGCTGAAATTCCTGTAGATGCTGATCTGGACGTGCGGGTAGTGCTGGTTGTACTGCGCGAAGATATCGGGCAGAACGTAGAGGCAAGTGGCCTCGTTGGCGCCCACGGCCAGGGTGCCGCGCGGCGTGCTGGCCTGGTCGGCGACGGCGCGCAGAGATTCGTTGCGAAGGGTGAGAAGTTTCCCGGCATACTCAAGGAGCACCTCGCCGGCCGCGGTCAGCTGCACGGATTTCCCGACGCGGTCGAAAAGTTTCTCACCGTATTCCTGTTCGAGCTGGCGAATTTGGGCGCTGACGGCGGGTTGCGAGCGAAACAATTTCTGCCCGGCGCGAGAGAAGCTGCCTTGCTTGGCAATTTCGACGAAAGTGATTATATGGTCGAAGTCCATTTCACACTCAGAGTTGCAGGCACAGACCCCGAAACCCTGTCCTTGTCAGGGTTTGCAAGTACAAACCCTGAAACACTGAAACCCGGTCCTTGGCGCCAAGATTATAGCAAACGGAACGTGGGCTGGCGCGAACGCACTCACATGCGCAAAATTAGATCGCCGAGGAACATTCAACAAGCAGGCTTGGCGATTGAATGCGAATCGTGAACTTGGGCTCGAACCGGGGTACTGACAGTATCAAGCAGCGGATCAACATCGGGAGCCGGAGACGAACTGGGCAGGCGCGCGTCACTGATTTCCTGCTGCTCAAGCCCGGCCAGAATTGGCGCCCACGTTTGCGCGATCGAGCAGGGCAAATGCACCGGCTCGAGACGGACCAGCGGCAACTGTGCGTCGGCCTTGAGGAGGCGTTGCGCGCGAGGGCTGCCGGTGAGCCGAACGTGCTCGGAGAGGACGCGCCGCAACCAAACTTCCTCCTGCTCGTCGACGAGCCAGTCCTGGGTTTTGTCGTCGGTCTTGTTGTCAACCGCTTCGCAGCGGACGAATTCGCGATTGTAGTTTCCGCCGGAGAGCGAGCTGCGCAGCGCATAAACGAGGCCGCCGGTCATGCCGGAACCAAGATTGTGTCCCGCGGGCCCGAGAATGATGACGACGCCGGAGGTCATGTACTCGCAACCGTGCTGGCCGACGCCCTCGACCACCGCCAGCGCGCCGCTATTGCGAACGGCGAAGCGCTCGCCGGCGCGTCCGGCGATGTAGAGTTCGCCGCTGGTGGCGCCGTAGAGCACGGTGTTCCCCGCGAGCACATCGCCTCGCCGGGATGCCTCCGCTCCCGCGCCTATCGCAATCGTTCCGCCGCTCAGGCTCTTGCCGACGTAGTCGTTGGCTTCCCCACGAAGGCGAAAGCGCAGACCCGAAATCAGGAACGCGCCGAAACTCTGTCCCGCGACGCCGCGGAACTCGCAATCGATCACCTCATCGCGCAACCCTTCGAAGCTCGTGCGGCGCAGAATCTGGCCGCTCAGGTGAGCGCCGACGGTGCGATCTGAATTCGCAATCGAGAGCACCGTGGGATGCGAGGAGGAAGATTGCAATTGTCCCACGCTGCGAATCAACTCGCCGTGAACGCCCACGGCATCTCGCGAAGACTCCGAAGCGTTCGTCTCGGGCTCAGGAACGGGTTCGAGCAAAGAGCCGAAGATGTGGCCCGCGGCTGCGTTCTTGGGCTGAAGTTTCCCGACCGAACCCACGATTTCACTCAACGAGCGCGCGCCGAGCGCAGCGAGCCTTTCGCGGACTTCGCCTGCAACGCCCCGAAAATAAGCCATCACCATTTCCGGCCGACCGACGAATCGCGTGCGCATCGTTTCATCCTGCGTGGCGATTCCCGCAGGACACGTGTTCAGATGACATTGGCGCGCCATCACGCAGCCCACTGCGAGCAGCGCCGCGGTGCCGAAGCCGAATTCGTCGGCTCCGAGCAACGCCGCAATAATCACGTCGCGTCCGGATTTGAATCCGCCGTCGACACGCAGACGCACCCGGCGCCGGAAGCCGGTGAGCACGAGGGCGTTGTGCGCCTCGCGAAGTCCAACTTCCCAGGGCAGACCCGTGTTCTTGATCGAGGTAAGCGGCGAAGCTCCCGTGCCGCCATCGAAGCCTGCAATCGTGATGACGTCGGCGCCTGCCTTGGCCACGCCCGCGGCGATGATGCCCACTCCGGCGCCGGAGACGAGTTTCACACCGATTCGCGCCGATGGATTGACGGCGCGCAGGTCGTAGATCAACTGAGCGAGGTCCTCGATGCTGTAAATGTCGTGGTGCGGCGGCGGCGAAATCAAGGACATGCCCGCAACTGCGTGGCGAAGCCGCGCGATATACGAGTTCACTTTGGCCGCGGGAAGCTGGCCGCCTTCGCCGGGCTTCGATCCCTGCGCCATCTTGATTTCGAGCTCGTCGGCCCGGACGAGATACTCGGCAGTGACGCCGAACCGCGCGGATGCGACCTGTTTCACGCGATTGTTGGCCTCGGGTTCGAGGCGATAAATGTCCGGGTCTTCGCCTCCCTCGCCAGTGTTGCTGCGCGCGCCCAGACGGTTCATCGCAATCGCGATCGTGCGGTGCGCCTCGGGACTCAACGCGCCCAGCGACATCGCCTGCGCCGAAAAATGCGTGACGATTTCCGCCTCGGACTGAACTGCCTCGAGCGGAACTGTGGTTCCCGAAACGGTGTCGAGCAAGTCGCGTATCGCCACAGGCTCGCGCGTGTCCACAAGCTCGGCAAAAGCGCGGTAGCCTTCGGGCGTCGGCGCCTTGATGTAGCGATGCATTCGCCGAACGAGTTCGGGCGAATTCGAGTGGCGCTCGCCTGTCTGCCGGAAGCGGTACAGGCCGGCGTCCTGCAGCTCCGGAGCGCCGGGCGCAAACGCGCTTGCATGATAGGAGATCGCGTCCGCCATGATCCCGGCGAGGGTCTTTCCTTCCAGGACAGCGGAAGCGTCCTCGAAGAATTGCGAATGGAATTCCGGGTCGAGCCCGATCGTCTCGAAGAGATGGCTATTGCGATAGCTCGCAACCGTGGAGATTCCCATCCTGGCGAGAACTTTGCGGAATCCGGTTTCGACGGCGAGTCGATATCGTTCCGCTCCGCCGGATTTCAGGCCTTCCGACAGTTCCATCGCCAGGTAGGGAAATACGGCGCTGGCGCCAACGGCGATCAGCAGCGCGATGTGATGCGTCTCGATCACCTGCCCGCTTTCCACCAAGAGCGGCACGTCGCACGCGCCCGCACGAACAAGTTCCTTCCAAACCGCCGCGCAAGCGAGCAAGGCGGGCAAGGCGGCACGATCCGGGCCGACTCCACGGTCGGTGAGCAGCAAAACAGCAGGGCTTCCCTGCCCCGGCATCGGCAGCTTCGGCGCGCACACGATCGAGCGCCTCAAAAGCGGCGCTTACTCCACCTGCGGCCTCGAACGTGAAATCGATGCGACAAGCGTCCCCGAACCTTGCTTCCAGTTGCCGCATTCTCGCAGCGTCCAGAACGGGCGAGTCGAGCGTCGCGTTGCCGCCGAGATACACGTTCAGAGACATCACGTGCGCCTCGCGGAGCGGGTCGATCGGCGGATTCGTGACCTGCGCGAAACGCTGCTTGCAGTAATCCCAGAGCGGTCTGCGTCCGGCCGAGATGAACGCCGGCGGGGCGTCGTCGCCCATGCTCCAAATAGCTTCTTTGCCCTCGATGCCGAGCGGTTGGAACAACAATCGAAATTGATCTTCGCTCCAGCCCAGAGCGGCTGCAACGCGCCTGGGGTCCGCCGTGGGATTCGAGACCGCGGAATTTCGTTTCGACGGTTTCGCGCGGGCAACATCCGGCGCAGCGACGGCGCCAGAATGGAACTTCAGCAGGGCGCTGATTTCGTTCCCGCGGTAAATGGCTCCCGTAGACGCGTCCGCCAGGAGCATTTCGCCGGGGCCGAGCCGCTGCCTTTCGGCGATTTGCTCGCCCGCAAAGTCAGCCAAGCCCACTTCTGATCCCAGAACAAGCAGGCCGTTCTTCGTCAGCGTGTAACGCAAGGGCCGCAAACCGTTGCGGTCGAGCTTCGCGCCGACGAAATTGCCGTCGCTGAAGACCAACGCGGCGGGGCCGTCCCAGGGTTCCTGCTCGGACGCTCCGATCTGCAGGAATCTTCGCAATGCCGGGTCGACGTGCTTCTCGCGATTCCCAAGCGGGCGGAACAAGCCGCAGCATGGCGGCAGCAACGCTGTGGCCGCGCTGCAACAGAACCTCGAGCGCATTATCAAAGCTCGCCGAGTCGCTGACGCCCTCTTCCAGCGCGTGGAACCAATTCTCCACCGCAAACTCATCTCGAATGCGCTGCTCGCGCGCGCGCATCCACCGGCGGTTGGCTCCGATCGTATTGATCTCGCCATTGTGCGCGACGAATCGAAAAGGCTGCGCCAGCATCCAGGTAGGCCGAGTGTTGGTGGAATAGCGCTGGTGAAAAACGGCGAAGGACGCCCGGAAGTCGGGGCAATCGATGTCGGGATAAAACTCGCGAAGCTGGAGAGGCGCGAGGAGGCCTTTGTAAACGACTGTCCGCGACGAAAGCGAACAAAAATAGATGTCGCGCGAATTCTCCGCTTCGATGCGCTTGCGCAGCAGGAAGAGATCGCGCTCGAAATCAGAAGCTGGATGGGAGGGAGCGAAAAAACATTGGCGAATCAGAGGGAGGGTGGATGCAGCGCGGGGTCCAAGAATGGAAGGCTGCGTGGGAACGCTGCGCCAGCCCAGACAATGAAGCCCGGCCTCGCGCGCGCATTTCTCGACGGCGGCCCGCGCTTCGGTCTCGCGGCCGTTCGTAACGAAGGCCATACCGAGCCCGAAGTCCGGCGGCAGATCGATCCCGCGTTGCCGCGCGGAACCCGCGAAAAACTGTTTGGGAATGGGGAGCAACAGGCCTGCGCCGTCGCCGCTCAATCCGTCCGCGTCCACGCCGCCGCGATGGGCAAGACGAGCTAGCGCCGTGAGAGACCGGTCGATAACTTCACGCGAGGGGGGCGCTCCGAGGCGAGCTACAAATCCAACTCCGCAAGCGTCATGGTCGACGTCGGCGCGTCGCGCAGATTGGCGCATCTTAGATAAGTAACCCAGGCCGCGCGCGTATGTACAATCACCAATTTCGATGCAACCAATAGGATTTGCGAGGCAGGCAGAAGGGTTTGCTGGCACCGAGACTCAGCGGTGAAAAAGCGAAGATATTCACGCTATGGGACTTGCGAGAGCCGCGATTATCGAAAGATCAGGGGGATTAGGGCTTGGCCGGAGCAGAAACTTGATCTTTCGCCGGACCCACTGGCCGCGCGGGATGGTCGGGGAAACAGGTAAGGTCGCGCCACTCGTGGCCGTCGCGCCGCAAAAGCTCGTCCGCTTGGGCCGGTCCCCAACTGCCGGCGGCATAGTTCGGAAAATCGCGCGGTGGCAGAGCCTTCCACACATCGAGAATCGGCTGCACCACCGTCCAAGCCGCTTCCACCATGTCGGCGCGCTGGAAGAGAGTGGGATCGCCCATCATGCAATCGTAAAGCAGCGTTTCGTAGCCCGTGGAAGGCTTTGTGCCGAAATAGTCCGAATATTGAAAATCCATGTTCACGGCGCCAAGGCGGACCACCGGCCCGGGCACCTTCGCCTCGAAACTCAAGCAAATGCCTTCGTTCGGCTGAATATTGAGAACGAACTCGTTGGGAGCGAGTTTGTCGACAGAAGTTTTCCGGAACAGGACGAAAGGCGGGCGCCGATAGCGAATCACGACCTGCGTCACGCGCTTTTGCATCCGCTTGCCAGTGCGAAGATAAAAGGGCACGCCGGCCCAGCGCCAGTTGTCGATATGCAACGCCAGGGCCACGAAAGTGGGCGTATTCGACTCCGGCGAGACGTTCGGCTCCGGAGCGATAGGCAGGAACGTGCTTTCCGTTGATTATTCCCGCGTCGTATTGGCCGCGCACAGCCTGGTCGAGCACGCGTTCGGGAGTGAGGATCTGAATGGCGCGCAGGACTTTCGTCTGCTCGTCGTGCACGGCGTCCGCGTCGAACGAGATGGGCGGCTCCATCGCGGTGAGCGTGATCAACTGGAAGATGTGGTTGGGCACCATGTCGCGCAAGGCGCCCGCCGTCTCATAGTATGAGCCCCGCATCTCGACGCCGAGCTCTTCGGCGACGGTCACCTGAACGTGGTCCACGTAGCGCCGGTTCCAGACAGGTTCAATGATTCCGTTGGCGAAGCGGAAGGCCAGAATATTTTGGACGGTCTCTTTGCCGAGATAATGATCGATCCGGTAGATCTGCTTTTCTTCCAGGACCTGGCGGAGCTGGTGATTCAGGTCGACGGCCGAGGCGAGATCGTGGCCGAATGGCTTTTCGATCACGACGCGGCGCCAATGCCCGTTTTCTTGCTTCGCCAGACCCGCGGCGCCGAGGTGGTTTACGACAATCGGGAAAAAAGACGGCGCGGTGGCGAGATAAAAGAGCACATTGCCCGCGGTGCCTGCGTCTTTTTCCAACGCGGACAAGCGTCTCGCCGAGTTGTTTGAACAGCTCGGGATCGTTGAAGTCGCCGCGCAGGTAGTAGAGATGCTTGACGAACGCTTCCCACAACGACAGATCGACGCTTTCCTCCGAGTACTCGGCAATATCCTTCGTCATGTACTGGCGAAACTCGTCGTCGGAGTAGGACTCAATCGAAATCCCAATGATCGCGAAGTCGGCGGGCAGCAGCTTGCCCTGATAGAGATTGTAAAGAGCCGGCATCAATTTGCGCTTCGTGAGGTCCCCGCCCGCTCCGAAATATGACCATCGCGAAGGGATCGCCGGGGAGTCCGAGTTTTTCTTGTGTAGCGTGTCCGGAATCGCTGGAACTCATTCCTACTCCTCTGGCATGTTCAGATTGAAGCCGCCGCAGAATTGTGCAGCACTGACGTGAATCGGTGAAGTCTAAGATAGCGCCTGCCGAACGGCCTGCTCGAGTTTCGCGAGCCCCGCGGCGACATCCTTGCCGAGATGAATCCTCAAAGCGCGCCGGCCGCGGTCCGCGAGAACCTGGAAATCGCCACGCGCCTGCGCCGCCTTCACCACGCCAAACGTGTACTTCTGCCCGGGAACCGGCAGGTCCGCCGCGTCATCGCACGTGATCTGCAGAAAAACACCGGTGTTCGGACCGCCTTTATAGGCCTGGCCGGTGGAATGCTGGAACCGAGGCCCGAAGCCGAGGCATGTCGCGACGCGTTTTTTGTCGCGCACCGCGAGGCGAATCGACTGAAGCTGATTCTGGTGCGGCTCGTTCATCTGGATGTAAGCGAGCATTGCGAAGTAGTCTCCCGCGCCCAGGCGATTGAGATGCGCTCGAATGTAGCCTGCGAGCGTGGCGTCGCCGCCGGCCGTTTTTTTCAGGTCTGCCGCGTTGCGGTCGTCGGAGAACAGCTTCACGTCTTTGTCCTCAAAAAACGGCGATTGTGACGGCAGCGAACCCGCTTTCTCGTATTGCTCGGTCAGCTTACGCGTTTCGATTTTGGCGGCTTCCACGTCGGGCTGGTTGAACGCATTGATGCCGATCACGGAACCTGCCACGGCGGTGGCGAACTCCCAGCAGAAAAATTCCTGGCCGAGCTCGTACACGTCCGGCACGGCGATTCGCACGACTGGGTGGCCCGCTTGTTGCGAGCGCGGCCACTGCTGCGTCCTGCTTCGGATCGGGTGCGGTTTCGAGCCGCAGGTAAGCGAAAACGCGGTCTTTGCCGTAGACGTCAGGCGAACCAATTGTTTCGCGATCGACTGGAATCAGCCCCTTCCCTTGCTTGCCCGTCGATTCCGCCAGAAGCTGCTCGAGCCATGCGCCGAGGTCGCCGATTCCCGGCGACGCGAAAATCGTCACCTTATCGCGCCCCAATTTCTGCCCTGTGCCAAGAATCGCGCCAAGAATCGCGCCGGGATTCACGTCGGCCGGCACCACGGATGCGCATGCGTGAACCATTTCCTCCGCGCGATCGAGCAATTTCGGAATGTCGACTCCCTGGATGGCGCCGGGAACCATCCCGAAATCAGAGAGAGCCGAATAACGTCCTCCGATGCTCGGAAGACCGAAGAAAATATGCCGAAAATGATCGGCCTCCGCCACTTTCTGCATTTGCGATCCCGGATCCGTGATGGCGATGAACTGTTTTCCGGCATTCGACGCGCCTACCGCCTGCTTCACACGCTCGAAGAAATATTGCTTGAAGATATTGGGCTCGAGCGTGCTTCCAGATTTGCTCGATACGATGAAAAGAGTCTTCGCGATGTTGAGCTGGCTTTCGATGGCGCGAATCTGCGCCGGGTCGGTCGAGTCGAGCACCAAAACCTTGGGGAAGCCCTGAATGCCGCCGAACGTCTTTTCCAAAACCTCAACGCAGAGGCTCGAGCCGCCCATGCCGAGCAGAACCAGGTGAGTGAATCCGGCGCTGCGAATCTCGTCGGCGATCTTTGCGAACTGATCGCGATGCGTAATTTGATCTTCGGTGATCGATAGCCAGCCGAGCCACTTGCTCTCATCCGTGTTGGTCCACAGCGAAGCGTCGCCCGCCCAGAGGCGCTGCACTTTGTTGTTCTGCTTCCAGTCCTCGATTGTGGATTGCACCGCTTTCGAAAAATCATCCGGCAGCTTATAGGTTAGGTTCGCGGTTGGCGGCGCGACATTTTTTGCCGAACGCTTGCCCACCGCTGCGAGCAGTGTGTCAAAAGAGCTCGCAAACAGCTTGACGCCCTCTTCGGTGAGCTGATCGGTGATGGCTTTCATGGAAATTCCGACGCGAGCCAGGGTCTCCATCGTAGCTTTGGCGTCGGCGATTTTGTCCTGGAGGCTGGGCCGCACGTGGCCATGATTGCGAAACGCGTCGTACGTTGCCGGGGGGATGGTATCGACGGTATCGGGTCCGATCAGCTCTTCCACGTAGTACACGTCGGAGTACGCTGGATTCTTCGTGCTCGTGCTGGCCCAAAGCACGCGCTGCGTCTGCGCGCCGCGATTCGCCAGCGCTTGCCAGCGCGGCCCGCTGAAGATTTGCTCATATCGCTGATACGTCAGCTTGCCGTTAGCGATGGCTACCTTGCCTTGCAAGCCTCGAAGCGTCGCCTGCTCTTCGGGAGTTGTAGCGGTCTTGATGCGAGCGGCGATCTGTGAGTCCGCCAGCGTATCAATACGGCTGATGAAGAAACTCGCGACGCTGCCGATGCGGCTGACGTCGCCGCCGCGCTTTGCCAGCTCTTCCAGGCCGGCGATATACGCTTCGGCGACCTGCTCGTACACTTCCTGCGCAAAGAGCAGAGTCACGTTGACGTTGATTCCTTCGCTGATGAGCTGCCGGAACGCTGGAATTCCCGCAGGCGTCCCAGGCACTTTCACCATCAGGTTCTCGCGCCCCACCAACTTCCAGAGCCGCCGCGCTTCGTCGAGCGTTTCCTGCGTTTTGTTCGCGAGATAGGGCGACACTTCCAGGCTGACGTATCCATCGCGACGCTTCGTTGCCTCGTAAACCGGCCGGAAGGCGTCGGCCGCGTCCTGAATATCCTTCACGGCGAGGCGCTCATATATCGCGGCGGGGCTGAGGTTTTGCTTTCTGAGATCTTCGAGCGCGGTTGCGTAGTCAGTACTGCCCGAGATTGCCTTCTCGAATATAGTGGGATTCGACGTGAGACCGCGCAAGCCATCTTCGCGAATCAAGCGCGCCAGCTCGCCGGTCGCGATCAAACTGCGACGGATGTAGTCGAGCCAAACGGACTGCCCACAGGTCTGCAATTGTTTCAACGGATTCGGGGACGAAGCGTCTTCCTGCGGGGCGGGAGTGGTCTTGGCGGACAGGCTCATGGCTTACCTCCGGTTGTTAAGGTCGATCTGCAACTACCACGGTTTGGATGCGAGCCCTATGGGATGGGTGCAGCCATCGATTAATAAGATAACGGATTCGTTGGGATGATTTCGAGCCCGTGGCTCTTGCCAACGAGCTTCGCGCCCAGGACGTTAATAGAGCCACGCGAGCCGCAAACATGCGTCGCGTCCGAGGCTAGATTCTACCGCAGGAGCCGCGCGGCGCGGGCAGACTTTATGGAATTGCCTCGTGCGGCGGGATTCGCTGGCTCTTGGTTGGCCTATCCAGCGTGAGCCTGCCTGAGTTCTGGACGCCTGGCAGGATGCAGCACGGCAATTGGGATAGAGAGAGGTTTCTGAAGCGGCGCCAGCGTCTCGGGCGAAAGGCGCTCGGCAAGCTGGCTCCGCGCACGGCTTATTCTGGATTTGAAAGCGCCGACCTGAACTCCCGAGATTTCGGCGGCCTCGGAGTTCGACAGATCTTGCAGCTCCCGGAGCTGAAACGCTGACCGAATCGAAGGCGACAATTCCGCCAGCGCGCCCTTTACAAGCCGGCGCGTCTCTGAATATGCGCACGCCTGCTCCGGGTCGGGATGCGAATCAACGACATTCCGAATCGGACAGCGCTCCTCGGAGGTGGTTTCTTGCAGGAAGAATTCAGGCCGCGCCCGCTGGCGGCGCATCCGCACGAGTGCTGCGTTGACGACAATGCGCGTAAGCCAAGTGGAGAACAACGACCGACCCTGGAATGACGCGAGATTCTTGTAGGCGAGCAGCAACCCGTCCTGCACGGCATCTTCTGCCTCTTCTCTGCAACGCAGCAGGCGGAAGGCAAGTCGATACAGGCGCGTCCGATAGCACGCAAAGAGTTGGTCTTGGGCTTCCGAATCGCCTTCCATGGCGCGCCGAATCAACGAGTGTTCGTCTCGCCATGACTGTCGCCCAGTCTGTTCGGATGTGCGGCACGCAGCGGACGGGCCATATTTGCTCGATGCTTGGTCATTATCAGGTGTGTCAGCTTTTGGGCGGAGAGTATTCGCGGCGCTCATCAGGAATGCCCGCCTTTCTTGGCTTGTGGTTGTCGTTTCTCCTCGATAAGCATGAAGGAGACGGCGCGATGTGAAAATAGGGTGTTTACCGGAGGCTCGCGAAAGTTTTCCCTGCAGGCCCCATCAACCTTGGAAGGCGTCGCTTTACAATCCGCGTCGAAAATGACAGAGTCGCGCTTCTACCTAGTAAAATGGCCAAGATCGAAAAACTATTCACGCCGCGCGAGGCCGCGCAAGTTTTGGGCGTTAGCTACCCCGCCCTCAAGCAGTGGATTTACAAACGAAAGATCCGCACGATTCAAACCGCCGGAGGGCACCATCGCGTTCCCGAGAAGGAAATCGACAGATTCCTGTACCGCGCGTCGGAAGGCAAAGAGCCAGCTGAACGTCGAACGAACTTCCGACGCGTGAGCGGGCGAAATCAGCTGGTAGGACGCGTGACGGAGATCAAAGTCAGCGGCCTGATGGCGCAAGTCACCGTCTCAATCGGCGGTCAGCACATCACTTCGATCATTACCGCCGACGCGGTTCGCGAAATGCGCCTCCAGAAGGGCCAAACAGTGGCCGCCCTGATCAAATCCACGGAAGTGATGATCCTCTGTTTGTAAGTGTCGCCTCAGACTGGACTCTCCTATAATCGTATACAGTCGGTTTGACATATCGATTTAGGTCACATATATTCGCCATCCGCCTTCTCGGGAGGAACAAGTGACCATTCGCCGTCTTGCCTCGATCCTTTTGTTTTTGCTCTCATGCGCCGCGCCCAGCGCGTCGGCGCAAATGGCAGCGAGCCTTTCCGGCGTGGTGACGGACCAAACCGGCGCAGGCCTTCGCGATGTCGTGGTCACTATCAAGAACGTCGACACAGGTGCAACGCGCACGATCGCAACCGACGGCGTGGGGCACTTTCAGGCTTCCGGCCTACCTGCGGGGCCCTTCGAGATTCGAACGGCAAAACAAGGGTTCGCCGATGAAACGCACCCGGGACTCAGCCTGGCGGTCGGCCAGGATGCCAAGGTCGACGTTAAGATGCAGCAGAAGGCCCCAGACTCTTGCACGAGCGGCCACGAGTTCGCGACCACCGATTGCACGCTGACGTGGCACGGCGTCACGTTGTACGGTGCGTATGACGTCGGCGTCGGCTGGGTCAGCCACGGCTTGCCTGTAAACGGCTACAACTATGAGGGCGAATCTCTGGTGAACCGAAACGGCTATCAATCGCGATTCCTCGTCGCGCCGAATAACCTGCAGCAGACAGGTCTGGGCATCAGGGGCAAGGAAGAGTTTCTGCCCGGCTGGTCCATTGTTTTCAACGCTTCCACTGGCATCAATCCGCAGTCCGGCCTGCTCGCCAACGCGCCAGCCACCAACACCGTCAACAACGGACTTCCCAGGGCCAGCTATTCCGAAGCAATCGACGGCGCCCGCGCGGGCCAACCCTTCAATGACGAATTCTATGGCGGTATATCGTCCGAGCATTTCGGCACGCTGACCTTCGGTCGTCAGCGCTCTCTCGGCACCGATGCGATGCTCCTTTACGATCCGGCCGGAGGAGGCTATGCATTTTCCTACATCGGGTATAACGGCACGATGGCCGGCGGCGGCGACACCGATGACAGCCGTTGGGACGACGCCCTGAAGTATCGCCTCACCTATGGCCCGGTCCATTTCGGCGCGATGTATAAATTCGCGAATGGTTCTGCCGGGTGCTACTCGGCCGTCGCAGGCTGGACTTCCCTCACCTGTACGCCAGAAGAGGCGCATAACAACGCTTATGGATTCAACCTCGGCGGAAGCTTGGGCAAGTTCTCCTCCGACTTCGTCTTCCAACATTACAACCAGGCGATCAGCGTATTGAATCCCTTGCTGGGGCCTCAGAGCCTGTCGGCGTCATATCAGTCGACCACGGACAGCATCAATACAAACCCTATCAACGGTGGGGCTGGTTTGGGGCCCAATCTGATCGACACGAACGACACCGTATATGGCATCGTGACCGACAACAACGCAATTATGGTCACTGCCAAGTACACGTGGGACCCTGTCAAATTTTATGCCGGCTACGAATACATCTGGCAGAACAACCCGTCGAACCCGTTGGGCGTTGGCGCCTCGGACCAGGGCGGATACATCATGAGCGGAGTGGAAGACAACAATCTTGATTCTGAAAAGTTGGTGAACATCTGGTGGACGGGCGTGAAGTACACCTACCGCACCAAAACCGACATCACCTGGTCCTGGTATCAACAGCGACAGAACGACTTCCGTGTTCCGTCGACCTGCACGCCCGCGAGTTTCCGCAGTTCTTGCGCAGGCACCCTCAATGAGACGTCGCTCTATCTGGATCATCACTTCACCAAGCGTCTCGACGGTTTTGTGGGAGTTGCGTATTCCTACGTGACCGGCGGTCTGGCCATAGCCATTCCTCATGGTCCCGGCGTCCCCTATAACTACCCGAGCAACGTTGCTCCGACAATCGGTGTTCGTTTCGCCTTCTGATCGTTGCCGCGGCGGCACGGGCGGCTGATGGATCTTTCGAGCCAAGGAGTCAACCGTTGAATCGGACATTCAAGCGAACTGCTCTTCATTTGTTAGTTCTGGCGGTGCTGTTTTCCGGCGCGGTGGGCCAAGCGACCCCGCGGCTCTGGGCGGCGGGCGCTGAAGTCACCGTTTCGGCGGCGATCAGCCTCAAGGACGTCCTGGACGAAATCAGCGGCCTGTATCGCGCTGACAATCCCGGAGTCACGATTCATTTCAATCTGGGCGCATCGGGAACACTGCAAAGGCAGATCGAAGAAGGCGCGCCCGTGGACCTGTTCATTTCCGCGTCCTCGAATCAGATGGACTCGCTGGCATCGCACACGCTGATTCTTGCTGACTCACGGAAGGACCTCGTAAAAAACAGCATCGTGCTGATCGCGCCAGAAGGACGAGCAGCAATTACCGGGTTTCAGGACTTGGTTCGCCCGGAAGTAAAGGTGATCGCGATCGGGGATCCGCAGACGGTTCCCGCCGGAAAATACGCGCAGGAAGTGCTCACTCATTTCGACCTCTACGACAAGCTCAAGCCGAAATTCGTTCTGGCGAAAGATGTGCGGCAGGTGCTCACTTACGTCGAAACGGGCAACGCCGACGCTGGAATCGTGTACGCCACGGATGCTCGGACGTCGGCGCGAGTCTCGGTGATAACGACAGCGCCGGAAGACTCGCATTCGCCGGTGGTCTATCCGGTGGCAATTATCGCGGGCTCGAAGAATGTGGCCGCTGCCAAAGCGTTTGAAGAATTCCTACTCGGCTCAAAAGCCTCTGCCGTTTTCAAGAAGTATGGATTTGTTCCCGCAGCTCGGTAAATCAAAGGCTGGCTTTTGACGGCAATGAATCGGCAAGAACGTCGAGGTCAGCGTCGAGCTAGGGAGGGCCGCGTAAAGAGCCGCAGCGGAGCTAGGACAAGTTCTACCAGTGGGGCCGTCCGGGCCAGTAGCTGGCCGAGGAATAAACGGCTGGCGGACTCGAGGTCGATGTGCCTGCGGCGACGGTGGATTCGAATAACCTTACCAACAAACTGATCCTCGGAGACTTCAGGTCCGTCCACCTCTGAGAAACTCCCCTGAGTAATGACAAAAGGACTCTGGCCGGCCGCCGGGCGTCTCGCAACGGCTGCAATCACCGTCGTCAGGCGCAGTCGGCCTTCTCGCTCGACCAGAATGACGTTGCCTTCCGACAAGTTCCGGAAGTCGAACCGCCGCACGAAAGCGAGGTCGCCGCGACGAATCCATGGGAACATATTCGAATCGAAAACGTGAAAGCAGGTGGAACCACAGGTCCTGACTTTTTCCGAAATTGTTTGCTCGGGTCTCTTTCGGACAGCCGGAGAGTGGGTACTTATCGGAGAAATGTTGCTTATAGCGCTCATAAGATCCGGCATGCCTCTAGAGAGATTCGCCACCTGTGAAATTTGATGCTAGCGAGAGAGGCGGCGCCTTTCCACGCGCGATTTGGAGGCTGTGCTGTGAACGCCATTAGTTCATTCTCCGAATGAGGTGACGCGGGACTTTAGGGGTGACTAAGCCTGCCGTTCGGCCCAGCCGTACTTACGGAGCAATCGCAAGGGGCGCAGCACGATGTAAAGAGGCGTCAGGGGACGCGGCAATCGCAACGTTAACCAGTCCTCTTCTGCCGGAGCCAATGTCAACCGCAAGGAATAGCGCCACCCCGCGGCCAGTCCGGGTACCATACGACGCCGAAAATTGAATCGGGCGCCCGCGTTGAACGGGCGCGAGTTCCGCCCGAGCAGATTCTCTTTCACGCAAGCGACAAGTGAGGCCACGGCTGAGTCGGCCTCCACGCGCGCCACAACTTCCGGAGGCAGCTTGGCGTCGAGCAAGTCCCTGGCAAGGGCGAGGCCGAAATACAGCATCCGCTGGGCGCGCAACTCGACCGGCTCGCCGCGCCACTTGATTCCAGTCGAGCTCAGGATACGACCGAACGAGCTCGGCAATATCGGCGACCCAAATCAGCTTCTGCCAAAAATCCTTCGCTCCGTGAACGCACAGGACCACCAGCGCGTCCTCGGGCGAAAATGTGCGAACCGGATGCCCGCCCACGTCGACCTTCACGGTGCGCCGAAGAAAATCATCGAGGTCGGGCTTCGAGGGAAAATGCCTCAAGGTGAACTCGGTGTGAAGCTCGAGCATCGTGCGCCGCTCGGCGCTGGAGTAGTTGTACTCCCCGGGAATCAGGCTGGCCTGCACGCCGCGCGTGTGAATCCACGGGAATCTCGGCTCGTAACCCAGAGCCTGGATCGCGTCATGCGCGCCTTCCAGATCGCGCTGGCGCAGAACGATATCCAAGTCCTCGAATTCGCGCAGAGTGATATCGGCGTAAGCCTGCGCGGCGATGACGGAACCTTTGTACGGAATCGCGGGAATGCCGCGCGAATCGAGCGCGTCCATGATGCGAATCAATTCAGCGGAAAACGCGAGGCAGCGGACGGCATTCGCCCGGGTTTCACTTTTCAGGCGTTCCGCAGACGCCGCTGGAACCAAATCGGGCGCAACGTTCCGCAACTGGCGGTCAAGAAGCGGGAAAATCGAATGTTCGTGAGCCTCGGCGAGAATGAAATTCCAGTCGAGCGCCTCGCGCAAGGAGGTGGCGGATCTTCTGCGCGACGTGAGGAGCCACGTTCGGTGCGCGCGCAGCAGACGAGCAACTGCTTTTCCGGAGACACGCCGCCGTTGGAGGAAGGGGGCATTCGACGAGCAACGTTCGCGTCCAGATGAATTCTACGTCATCGAACGAGCTTACCGGCTAGTTCTTTGAGGGGGGTGAACGCGAAAAGTGCCCTCCGGGCACGAGACATGCGGGCGATCCGCGCAGGGGAAAAAATCGGAGGTCGCACCTGCGGCGATGCAGATTGCCCGGGACTATGCCGCAAGCGGACGCGCCAACGGCCCTTGCATCTCGACGCGGTGCCCGATCTTCAACAGCTTCGAACGCAAGTTGCTCTGGATCGAGTCCGGCGCAGGCGCAAACGCTGTTGAAATCTTCATCGCTTTCGAACAAGAAATGCTGCGCGGCGCGGCGTGCTCGCAGGGTGCCCGCCTTCCACTCCTCGATAGCATTTACGATGACAGCCGTCCAAAGGCGGCGCTCGCCGATGAATTCTTCCGTCACTGAATCGCTGCTTACTACATGTATTTGCGTCGTGCTTTCCATCTGTTCCCCCTATCTACTTCTTCGGTTCCGAGCGCCATGCCTGCGCTCTGAGACTTAGAATTGCATTCGACTGGCCAAGCGGTGACGCGTCTGCATGCCGTTTGCTGGAAGCTTCGTAACTGCCTAGGGCACAGCAACTTGCGCTCGAGTTAGAAGCGCTAATGTCGGGGGCGCGTGAAGGGAACTTTAGGGAGAAGGGTGTTCGCTATGCGCAGCCGTTCGCGAATGGCACAGCGAAAACCACGAGGTCAAAAAAGGGCAGGGCTTACTGCACGACTTCAACTGCGAGAATCTCTCGCAGTTTTTCGGCGAGCGTCGCGAGCGTGAACGGCTTTTGCAGGAGTACGGCGTCATTTTCGAGAATCCCGTGGTGCACCACGGCTTGGTCGGTGTAACCCGACATGTAGAGGACCTTGATTCCCGGACGCAGTTTTTCAATGCGCTCGGCCAGTTCGCGCCCACTGACGCCCGGCATGACGACGTCGGTCATCAGCAAGTGGATCGGGCCCGCATTCGTCTCGGCCATTTCGAGCGCCTTGCGGCCGTCCGCGGCTTCCATCACCGTATAGCCGCTCGCTTCCAGATATTCGCGCGCAAGTTGGCGGACTCCATCTTCATCTTCGACCAGCAGGACGGTCTCGGAACCCCGCAGTACTGCTTTCGACTCCGGCCGGCGCTCTTTGACGGGTTGATAGGCTTCTTCCTCGATCCGCGGCAAGTAGATTTTGAAACTGGTACCGCGGCCGGGTTCGCTGTACACCCACACGTATCCGCCGCTCTGCTTCACGATTCCGTACACGGTGGCAAGGCCAAGCCCGGTGCCCTTCCCCTTTTCCTTCGTCGTGAAGAACGGCTCGAAGATGTGCGCCTGGGTTTTCGCGTCCATGCCGCAGCCGTTGTCCGTAACGGCGAGCATCACGTACTTTCCCGGCGCGAGGACGACGGAGTGGTGGGTAAACGAGGAATCGAGTTCCACGTTGGCGGTCTCGATGGTGAGCCTTCCGCCCTGGGGCATGGCGTCGCGCGCGTTCACCGCGAGGTTCATGATTACTTGTTCGATCTGGCTGCGATCGGCTTTCACGAGCCACAGGTCCGCCGGCGACGAAGTTTCCAGTTGAATGTCTTCGCCGATCAAGCGCCGCAAAATCGTCTCCATGTCGGAGACGACGCTGTGAACGTTCAAAATCTTCGGCGCCAGCATTTGTTTTCGGCTGAACGCGAGCAGTTGGCGGGTCAGCGCCGTGGCGCGCTGCCCGGCCATTTGAATCTGCTCGGCGTTTCGCCGCAACCCGTCGCCTTCGGGCAAACGGTCCAAAAGCAGGTCGGCATAACCCTGAATCACCATCAGCAGGTTATTGAAGTCATGCGCGATTCCGCCCGCCAGCCGCCCCACCGCTTCCATTTTCTGCGCTTGGCGTAGCTGCTCTTCGAGCTGCTTGCGGTCCGTAACGTCGAGCGACATGCAAATCGCGCCGTGCACGTGGCCCTCGGCGTCCCGCAGAGGCTCCGCGTGGCACGCGTAGGAGCCGCCCTTCCACTCGATGTGGAATGTGACGGGCTCTCCCGTCACGGCGCGGCGGTGAGCTGCGACGGGGAGGAACGTTTGGTCCGCCGTCTCGAAGTATTCGAAAAGCGACATGCCGTTGACTTCGTTCGGCTTCAGGCCGAGCCGGGTCAGTCCCGCGCCCACGCATGAAGTAAATCGGAGATCCTTGTCCACAGTCCAGAGCACCGCCGGCAATTGTTCGACGAGGACGCGCAAGCGCGCCTCGCTCTCACGCACGCGCGCGTCCGCGCGCTTGCGGTCGATGGCAAGCGCGATCTGGCCGCCCACCGAGGTCAAAAACTCAAGGTCGCGTTCGCGTAAAGGCATTCGCGTCCTCGTAGTGCTGAACGACGAGAACGCCTATCGTCGCCGCGGGAGTCCTCAGCGGAACGCCGAGCCACGAGGGCGAAGGAGTACCGACGAGTTCAACGTCACCGTCCTCGACCAGTTTGTCGAACACAGTCTGCGGAATCAGCATCGCGCGGCCGGTGTGATAGACGTACGCCGTGCAGCTCCGGCCCACTTTCTGCGGCGCGGGCGCAACGTCGTACCGGTCCACGAAAAACGGAAAGTGAAACATGGACGTGGAAGGCTCATACAGCGCGACGAAGCAATTCTCGGCGTACAAGACGTTCCTCAGCGCGCTGTGAATCATCTTCAGCAGATCGTCGAGGTTGTCCGTAACGTTGACGCTGTGGATGATCTCGGTGGTGACCTGCCTCTCGAGTTCGGATCGCTTGCGCTCCGAAATGTCTTCCACCGTTCCTTCGTAGCTGACGATCTTGCCGCCGGACGTCGCGAACGGCGTGCGCGTTCTCTGAAATCCAGATCTTCGCGCCATCCTTTCGGCGAATCTGGTACTCGAAGCCTTCGATGACGCCGCGTTCCTCGATCAAACGCTTGAATTCGTCCCGGCATTGCGGATCGGCGTAGACCGTCCGGCCGACGTCTCGCACCTGGGCCATCATCTCCTCGGGCGACGAGTACCCGCACATTCTGGAAAGTGCCGGATTCACGCTCAGATAGCGGCCGTCGACGGTGGTCTGAAATATTCCCTCCACCGCGTTTTCGAAGAGACTGCGAAACTTCTCTTCTGCCTGACGCCGGGCTTGCTCCGCACGGCGGCGTTCGCTGATATCCTCGTACATCGCGAAGCTGCCAAATCGCTTTCCGCCTACCGCCAGGGGCACCCCGATAATGTGGACGTCCAACAGAAGACCGTCCCGACGGCGGCGCTGCGTCGTGGCACGAGTCACTTCTCCGGCCGTGCGGGCTGTGAATTCAGCGGCCTCCGTCGCTCGATCGGGCGGAGCCAGCACGGAATCGAGCTTTACACCCGCAATTTCGGACATTTGATAGCCGAAAAGACGTTCAAAGGCGGGATTGCACATCTGGACGGTACCGTTCACGTCGAGAACGACGATGCCGAGCGGATTGTTTTCCGAAAGCGCCTGCAGGTAGGCGGCGTGGGCCGCGATGCTGCCCGGGCCAGACGCGTCAGAACGAGCGGAATCATCTGCCTGGGATGCGTGTTTTGCGTCCCCGGAAGAGCGACCTGCGGCCTTGCGCTTGGGACGAAGCGTAGAAGTTCGACTCGACATTTTTCGGACTTTTGCCCCAGGGTTTGAGCAGACGACGAACGACCAAGGATCGCCCGCACTGAACTTTATGGTAGGGTCCGGGCCAGCGTGTCACAATGGTACGTTCGTACTAAAGGACAGATTTTATTAGACTTACGTAACCTTCTGGGAACACTTGGGCTCGAAAGTCACAAATATCCGTAGTGTCGAGGTTACTGGATAGAGGATTACGCGAAGACAGTCGGGGCCGGAGTCGCGTCTACTTCAACGGTGGGGGCTCGGGGACGGCGGCGCCGTCTTTTCGGGGGTCGGAGGCTCCGTAGTTGACACCTTTCGCGAAATCGCGCCGGACGGCCTGGCCGCCGCCCATATTCGCGGAGTAGTTTCCGCGAACTTCAATCTTGTGGCCGCGTCCGGCGAGCGCGTCGCGCACCGGGGCCGGGATGCGGTCTTCCATCTGGACGTCGCATCCCGCGAAAGTGGGCTTCGTGAAGCGCGCGGCTTCGAGCGAGTCCTGAATGTTCATCCCAAAATCGACGATATTGGACACGAATTGCGCGTGCGCCTGGGCTTGATTGAAGCCGCCCATGATACCGAAAGCGATTCGCTCGTCACCTCGGGTCATGAACGCGGGAATGATCGTGTGCAGCGGCCGCTTGTGTCCCGCGAGCGCGTTCGGCGATGACGGATCAAGGCTGAAAAGGCCGCCGCGATTCTGCAGCGCGAAGCCGGTTCCGTCAGCAACCAGCCTGGAACCAAAGCCGGAATAGTTGCTCTGAATCAGCGAGACCATGTTGCCGTCGCGGTCGACGACCGTGAGATATGTTGTGTCGCCCGCCGTCGGGAACGCCGGCTCGCCCGGCGAAACGTCGCAATTCGCTTTCGACATATCGATCAGCTTCGCGCGTTGCGGCCGCGTAGTCCTTCGCGAGCATGCCTTCCACCGGCACGCGGCTGAATTTCGGATCGGCGACGTAGCGGTGCATGTCGGCATACGCGAGTTTCTTCGCTTCGATCATCGCGTGCAGTGCGTCCGCGGAATTGTGCCCGAACTGCGCCAGCGGGAACGATTCCATGATGTTGAGCATTATCAACGCGGCAATTCCCTGCCCGTTCGGCGGAATCTCGTATACGGTCCAGCCGTGATACGTGGTCGAAATCGGCTCAACCCATTCGCTGGAATAGGCGGCCAAATCCTCCGCGGTCATTGTGCCGCCAACCCTTGGAGGAGAACGCAACGATCCGGGCGGCAGGCTCGCCCTTGTAGAACGCGTCGCGTCCGCCGGAAGCGATGAGCTCGAGCGAATGGGCCAAGTCGGGATTGCGGAAGACGTCGCCGACACGCGGCGCGCGGCCATCAATCAAGATATGTCGCCGCGAGATTCTTGTCCTCCTTCAGGAACGCCTCTTCGGTAGCCCAATAGGCGGCGTCCCATTCGGGAACCGGAAACCCCTCGCGAGCGTAGTGAATGGCCGGCGCGAGGACCTCGGAAAATTGTTTCCTGCCGAAGCGTGAAAGCAGCTTCGACCAGCCATCCACCGCGCCGGGCACCGTGACCGAATGAATTCCCACTTGCGGCATCTCGCCGATGCCCTTGCTCTTGAGGAATTCGATGGAGAGCTTCGCGGGCGCCCAGCCGCTGGCGTTCAATCCGTAGAGTTTTCCGGTTTTCGCGTCGTACACGATGGCGAAGAGGTCGCCGCCGATGCCGTTCATCATCGGCTCGACCACGCCCATGACGGCATTCGTGGCCACGGCCGCGTCAATCGCGTTGCCGCCATGGGCGAGGATTGTCGCGCCAGCCTGCGCGGCCAACGGACTTTCTGCGGCGACAATTCCGCCCTGGCTGACTACCATCGACCGCCCTTGCGAGCGGTCTTGCGCTCCCGCCCCTGCGACGATGAACGTCATCGCAGCGGAGCCTGACAGGAAGATGGCAGCGAGTTTGATGAGTCGTGGCACTTAGTTTGGTTGGTCAGTTTCGACACACTTATTTCTTCGGACGCGACTCCGGTGGAACCACGCCGTTGTTGCGGTAGTAGGCGACCAGCTGACCATAGTGCTCGCCCATGTGCTCGTCATACCCGACCCAGTAGTACAGGTTCTTTACCACGCCTGCGTCGCCTTCCTTCTGGATTTCGGCGGCGCCGTCGGCAACCGATTTTTTCAGGAACGCGACGGTTTGCTCTTTGGTCTTGTAATCGGCCACAGCAGGATCGTTGCGCGCGTCACCTGCCTTGGTCCCGGTGGCGTGATTCAGCATGTCGTAGTTCGAGCCGGCGATATGCAACAGAACCTGCTGGAAGGTTCTGACGTCGGCGTTCGGCCGATACGTGTATTTGTCTTCGGGCCAGTCTTGCGCCATCGCGATCAGCCGGTTGCCAATGTCATTCCAATTGGCAAGCATGGCTTCACTTGGAGTGCGCTGCTTCTGCGGCGCGCCCTCCTGGGCCTTCACGGAAGATGCGAGCATGGCGCTCGCAAGCAGCACAAACAAGAACAACGAGCCTCGGGCAGTCTTCATAAACAATCTCCTTCGTGAATTATCCCGCCCCCAGGACCGCGATAGCCTATGCGCGTTGGCTGCCATTTGCAACGACAGTGAGCGTGACGAGCGCGAGTCGAGTCGAGGCATCAGTGGCGTCTAGCGGGTTGCGGCGGTTCACGACACCGATATGGCGGCTGAGGCTTTCGCGGGCAGCAGCGATGGCGTGGTCGATGTCGGCGTCGGTGTGAGCGGCGGAGACGAACAGGGCTTCGAATTGCGAGGGCGGGAGAAAAATTCCGCGTTCGAGCATCTCGCGGAAGAACGCCGCGAATCGCGCCGTGTCCGACTTTTTCGCGTCCGCGTAATCGCGCACCGGATCGGCGGTAAAGAACAGGGTGAGCAAGGAACCGGCCACGTTCACGCGGCCGGGAACCTTGGCCTCGCTTAGCGCCGAGCGCAGTCCGTCGGCCAGCCGCTGTGATTTCTCGTTGAGCGAATCGTAGAAGCCGGGAGCTGCAAGTTTCGGCAATGTGGCAAGGCCCGCGCGCATCGCGAGCGGATTCCCCGAAAGCGTTCCCGCCTGATACACAGGTCCCAGCGGCGCAATCATCTCCATGATGTCACGGCGGCCGCCATAGGCTGCCACCGGCAGTCCCCCGCCAATAATCTTCCCCAGGGTGGTCAGGTCGGGCTCAATCTCGTACAGATTCTGCGCGCCGCCGTACGCCATGCGGAACCCGGTGATTACTTCGTCGAAAATCAGGAGCGCGCCCTCGCGGCGCGTGATCTCGCGAAGCTCCTTGAAGGAATCCAGCGAGAGGCGGGACGACGCCCATGTTCGCCGCCACCGGCTCGACAATCACCGCCGCGATTTTCCCCGCGTGCTTGCGAAAAATGGTCTCGACGGTGGCGAGGTCGTTGTACGGCGCGTTCAAAGTGAGTTTCGCGAACGCGTCTGGAACGCCCGCCGACGAGGAAATGCCCAGCGTCGCGAGGCCCTGAACCGGCCTCAACGAGAAAGCTGTCGGAGTGGCCGTGATAGCCGCCCTCGAATTTCAAAATAAGGTCGCGCTTCGTGAATCCGCGCGCGGCGCGAATCGCGGACATCGTCGCTTCCGTGCCGGAGCTGACGAACCGGATGCGTTCGACGGAAGGCAGCGCGCGCGCGATTTGTTCGGCGAGATCGATTTCGAGCGGCGAGGTCATGCCGTAGCTCGTGCCGCGCGCCGCTTGATCGGCCACAGCGGAAACCACGTCCGGATGCGCGTGACCCAGAATTAGCGCGCCCCAGGAGCAAACGAAGTCGAGGTATTCGCGGCCGTCGACGTCCCACAGACGCGCGCCTTGGCCGCGATCGATGATGAGCGGCGTGCCACCCACGGCGCGAAACGCGCGAACGGGACTGTCCACGCCACCGACGAGGATTTTCTTAGCGCGCTCGAAGATTTCGGCCGAGCGAGAACCCGCGTGAGGCGCTTTCGCGTCACCCTGACTTCGTGTTGTGCCTGACGCCATCTTGTCCTTTGGGCGGTCTGAGACCCGCCCCTACAAGGAACAACGACCCAACGCAATTCCGGTCGCTAACTAACAAGCCTTAAGCCAGCGGGCGACGTCCTTTGCGTGATACGTGAGAATCATGTCCGCGCCGGCCCGCTGAATGCCCGTGAGAATCTCGAGGACGACGCGCTTCTCGTCGATCCAGCCATTCTTCGCCGCGGCCTTCACCATCGAGAACTCTCCGCTCACATTGTATGCGGCGATCGGAACGTCGAAACGCTCGCGCACTCGCTGAATCACGTCGAGATACGGCAGCGCGGGCTTCACCATAATCATGTCCGCGCCTTCCTCGAGGTCGAGCGCCACTTCTCGCAACGCTTCGCGGGCGTTCGCAGGATCCATCTGGTAGCTGCGGCGGTCGCCGAACTGCGGGGCCGATTGAGCGGCTTCGCGGAACGGGCCGTAGAAGCCCGAACAGTATTTCGCCGCGTAGGAAAGGATCGCGACGTCCTGGAACCCATGCTCATCCAGTTTGCCGCGAATCGCCGCCACGCGACCGTCCATCATGTCGGACGGCGCGACGATGTCGGCACCGGCGCGCGCGTGGGAGAGCGCGGCATTGGCCAGAAGTTCGAGCGTGGGATCGTTGGCTACTTCACCGTCTTTGATTACGCCGCAATGCCCGTGACTGGTGTACTCGCAGAGGCAAACGTCGGTGATGACGATGAGGTTGAGTTTCGCCTTCCGAATCGCTTCGATCGAACGCTGCACGGCGCCGTCCGCTGAGGCTGCTTCCGAACCGGTTTCATCCTTGTGGCTCGGGCAAACCAAACAGAATCACGCCCGGAATGCCGAGGTCCGCGACTTCGCGGCACTCCTCGACGATTTGGTCCACCGACTGCTGAAATACGCCCGGCATGGAACTGACTTCATTGCGAACCTTGGTTCCCGGGCACGCGAACATCGGATAGACGAGGCCGCTTGTCGTGAGCCGAGTCTCGCGCACGAGTCCTCGCAGGGCTTCTGTGCGGCGCAAGCGACGCGGGCGATGAACGGGAAACGTCATCGACGAACGGCCTCCGAAGGTTTTGCGGCGAAGTATTCGACGATTGCCTGAACGATTTCAGACGAACTGGGCTTCGCTGCTTCAATCTTTACCTGCACGCCTGCACCCCGGATTGCCTCTGCGGTGGTCGGCCCGATTGCTGCGAAGGCGGAACGATCGGCAAAGCGCTTCAGTTCCTCCGGTCCCACCGTCTTGGCGAAATTTCGAAAGGCCGAAGGGCTCGCAAACACGAAAACGTCCGCGCCATCGCGCTTGACCTGCTCCAGTTCGTGGCCGTGAAGGGATTCTGGCATACAGGTCCGGTACGCTACAACTTCGATGACGGCCGCTCCTGATTCCTTCAATGCTTCTCGCGACGTGCCCGTCGGCAAGATCGCTTTGCGGAAGCAGGATTTTCTTGCCATGGATCGCCGCCGAGGAAAAGCGCTGAGCGAATTCACGTCCGCTGCGAATGTCGGTGTGCGCAAACGCAACTGCGAGCCCTTCTTTCGTCGCGGCACCGGCCGTCGCTGCGCCAATTGCAGCGACCAGCGGCAATGGCGCCGGAAGCTCGCTCGGTTCGCGCCCCAATTCACGGAGGCGCTGGCAGAAGAAACGCACGCCGTTTGGGCTCGTGAAAGCCACCCAGTCGAACTCGCTTAGCCGGGCTAGCGCCGAATCCAGCGCCCCGGTGTCGCTCGGAAGGCGAAACTCGACGAACGGCAAACTAATTACAGTAGCGCCGCTTCCCTTCAACTCATGCGTGAGAACGCCGGATTGTTCGGGAGAACGGGTGATCACAATTCGTTTCCCGGCAAGTGGGCGCTCGGCAAGCTTCATGCGGGCCTGCCCACGAGACGCAGAATCCTGTCTGCGCCCGCGCCGATGAGAACCTGGCCCAGGCGCTTCCCGAGTGCCGCGGCGTCGTCCGACGAACCGCGAAGTTCGCGGCGGACGAAATCTTTTCCGTCGGGCGAAAACACGCAGGCTTCGAGGAACAACTCATCGCGTTCAAGGCGTGCCAGCGCGCCGAGCGGCACCTGGCAGCCGCCTTCGAGCTCGCGCATAAGGCCGCGCTCCGCGGTGACGCACGAACGGGTTTCGGCATCATCGAGCGACGCCACAAGTTTCGTCGTTTCGCGATCGTCCGACCGTGTTTCGATTCCGAGTGCGCCCTGTCCTACCGCGGGCAGCATCATTTCCGTGGCGAGTACTTCCGTCACTTTGTCGCTCGCGCCGAGCCGCTTCACCCCGGCCAAGCGCAAGGACGATTGCGTCGAATTCTCCTGCCGCGACTTTTTTCAGGCGCGTGTCGACGTTGCCGCGCAAGTCCAGCAACTGCAAGTCAGGACGATAATGGCGGAGCTGCGCCTGCCGGCGAAGGCTGCTCGTACCGACGCGCGCTCCGGCTGGAAGATCGCTCAGCGGCAAAGCCGGAATGCGAAACGAGACAATCGCGCGGATCTTCGCGTTTCGTGATCGCCGGAAACGCGAGGCCGCTGGGGACTTCGGTGGGAACGTCTTTCATGCTGTGAACGGCGAGATCGATGGTCCCGGCGAGGAGCGCGTCCTCCAGCTCCTTGATGAACACTCCTTTGGTTCCAACCAAGGCGACGGAGCCCGTCTGAAAATGGTCGCCCGAGGTGCGGATGCGCACCAACTCCGACTGATTGCCGTGCAATTCGGCCAGCCGCGCGCTGACGTGATTCGCTTGCCAAAGAGCGAGCGCGCTGCCGCGCGTTCCAATCCGCAAAGACTTCACTTCCTTTCGTCCTCTTCGCGGCCGGGTTTTTCTTCCCCTTCAAGGCCGCCCTCTTCCTCGTCGAGGCCGAACAGATGGCGGAGGGCTTCGATCGCGCCGAGCCGGCCACGCATCGCGCCGCTGTGGCTGAGACGCTTCGCGGGCTGGTCGAGAACACGTTCGATCAATTCCTCGGTGATGTGAGCAATTCGCTGCGCGCTCTTCCGGCGAAACCTCGGGCATTTCCGCCAGCTTTTCGCGCAGAAGCATTTCGCGATGCTGGTGAAGGCGGCCGCGCAAGTCGTCAACGATCGAGCCGGCCTCCAGCGCCGCGCGCCACGATTCGAATTTCGCGATGTGTTCGGTAACGATGGCTTCCGCGCGAGGAATTTCCGCTTCGCGCGCCTTTTTATTCTGCTCGACGATTTCGCCCAGGTCGTCGATGTTGTAGAGATACAGATTGTAAAGGCCAGCGGCCTCCGGCGCGACATTCCGCGGAACGCCCAGGTCGACCACAAACACGGGCTTTCCGCCGCGCGCCGCGATTGCACCATCCAGCGATTCGCGGCTCAGGACCGGGCCGGAACCGCTCACAGACGTGACCAAAATGTCCGGCGTACTCAGCACGCGATCCAGGGAATCCCAGGGCACCGCCTCTCCACTCACACGCTGCGCCAAATCCTGAGCGCGCTCGTAAGAGCGATTCACCACGCGCACGCTGCCGATTCCGCGATTCCGCAGATGTTCCACCACCTGCTCGGCCACAGTGCCCGCACCGAGGACCAAAGCCGTGCGCCCTTTCAAATTTCCGAAGACGCGTTCCGCGAGTTTCACGCCCGCAAACGCAACCGACATGGGACGCGCGCCAACTTCGGTTTCGGAGCGAACGCGCTTCCCCACTTCGAGGGCGCTCTGAAATGCCTTGTTTAGGACCGGGCCGGTGGCGCCGTGGTCGAGCGCTTGCCCGTAGGCGGTTTTCAGTTGGCCGAGAATTTCCGCTTCGCCGAGCAGCATGGAATCGAGTCCGGCAGCGACGCGAAAGAGATGGCGCACCGCCTCGGGACCCATACAACGGTAAAGACGACCGTTGACTTCGCCGCGCGGGATTCGATGGAACGAGGTCAAGAAGACTTCCATCGCGTCGGTTATGTCGTTGGACGCAACTTCCGAAGTGACTCCGTACAATTCGCTGCGGTTGCAGGTGGAGAGGACGACCGCTTCTTCGAGGATTCCCTGGCGGCGGAGCTCGTCGGCCGCGTGCAGAGCCTGCTCCGGTGTGAACGCTACGCGTTCGCGGAACTCGACAGGCGCAGTGCGGTGGTTGCAGCCGATCAGCGCGACCTGAATTCGCGATGAGTGCGTGCGCGGCGTGGTGGAAGAAGTCGCCATTGAATTATAGGAAGCGGTGAAACCTCGTCAGATAGAGATTCACGAACGTATAGCTGAACAGCACGATCAGGAAATTCGCAGCGCAGAGAACAGACGCGCGAGCGCCCCGCCAGTTCGTGCTGCGCGACAGCCTGAGATACGCGGCGTAAACAGCCAGAATCGCGAGCGTGACAACTACCTTCGGGTCGGCCCAGGAATAAGACCCGCTCAGGCGATGCTCCCAGATTAGTCCCATCACGACACCCATGCTCAAGGCCGCGAGACCGACGTAGACGCTGCTGCGAGCCATGCGGTCGAGCACGTCGAGCGCCGGGAAGCGCCAGAAGGCGACGCTCATCTTGCGCGAGCGCAAGCACCCAATCCTGGACGAGGTAGATTACGCTGATAACAAAAGACAGCGCAAAAGCCGCATAAGCCCAAGTATTTAGCGTGACATGGAGAGTGAATAGCAGCCCCCGAGCGGGGGGAGTCGCCGACGGCGCCTGGGGCACAATCAGGGTGATCAGAATCGTCCACGCGACGAGAACCAGCGTAACGAAGGCTCCGACTGACCGCTGGCGATGGAAAAGCTCCAGCCCCAGGTAGGTGACGCCCAGGAGCCATGCGAACAATGACATGGAGCCGTACAGGTCATCGTACGGAACCGTGTGAGTCCAGTGCGAGCGCTCCAGCAGAGCAAAGTACTGGGCCACGATTCCACCCGCGAGCAGGAGTGTGGCGAACCGGCCAAGCCAGAGCTGAGGAGCATACAGAATCCGCGCGTAGCACAGAAAGCTGGCTGCGTAGAGTGCGAGGCTCAGGTAGGCAAGTTCATGGCCCATAGGACTTTCTCCCGCTTAATGTCGAATTATACAGCCTAAACAGAAAGGGGACGCAGCATTCCTCGGCCGCAATGGGAAATGTGCGGCTCCTCCTTCGCTCTGCTATGATTGCTTGGAACTTGGCTTTCTATGCCCGTGGGCCACGAAAACAGCAATACGTGGTTGTG